>JAVBLG010000064.1:0-46036 GCA_031553655.1 Desulfovibrionaceae bacterium
ATGGCCCCAACGCGTTTTATTTAAGTAAAAACCGCTGGGTTAATGGGTACAATCCATTTGTATAGGTTTATTTCCCCTTTCCCCCAGGCCCCCTTTCCCCTTTTCCTAAACTTTTTATCCGGGGTAGTGGTAAAAAAGGTACGCATGTGATCCACAGACAAAACTAAAGTGGTCTGAGGGGCCGTCAGGCAAGGAAGGTTCGCTTTAAGATTTGTCGGTGCTGAGGATGAACACTGCCGTCATGATCATGGCGCTGCCAATCCAGCCGCCGGTGGAGAACATTTCATTCCAGAACAGCCAGGCCATAAAAATCCCGGCCAGCGGCTCAAAGTTGCTCAAGACGGCCACACGCACCGGGCTGATGCGCTTCATGCCTTCGGCATAAAAATAGTAGGCCGCATAGTTGGTAATTGCCCCCAGAGAGAAAAGGGCGGCCCACGCCGTGAGCGATTTATGCGGAGTGTGAGTTACCACGGGCAGCAGCAGAAGCGTGCCGCCCAACAGCATGTAGGCATAAATGGTTACGCTTGAGTAGCTGTTTTTCCACCACAAGTAAAAGGGGTAGTGCGTGGCGTACATAAGGCCCGACAAAAGCCCGCACAAAATGCCTGTCAAGGTCAGCGCCCCTCCTGCACCCGTTCCCGAAAGCGAAACCATGGCGGCCCCGGCCATGGCCACAGCAATAGCCGCCAACTTACGCCCGGAAATAACCTCTTTAAAAAGCGCGCGGGCAAAAAGCGCCACCCAGGCCGGGGCGGTATAGAGCAGCACCAGAGCCACGGAAATCCCGTTAAGCTGTATTGAAGTCTGGTATATGGTGAAAAGCATGGCTATGGCCCAAAAGCCGAAACCGCAGAAAATCATTGCCGGACGCTTGGGAATTATCAGCTCTTTTTTCAGGGCGGCATGAGTTATGAAACATGCCCCGCCGAAAACCGTGCGCCAGAAAGCCAGTTCCATGGGTTGCAATCCCTCGGCATAGCATAGGCGTGAAATTGGCCCGATTAACGCCCACAGCAGCGCGGCCAGTACCGCAAAAAAATATCCCGAAGCCTTGCCGGTTTCCTCCATGTTGCCACATCACCCTTTATTGCAAATTTTAGTTACCGATAACAGATACGAGGAAAGGGACAGAGCGTCAAGTTCATCAAAATTTCCTTTATGGCCTGAAACCTCCCCCCTACTTCTGACGACCCTGTCCACACACGGGGCGTCAGAGCCTTTTGCTCATTTTATTCGCAAAAGGCTCTAATTTCCGAAGGCGCAGGAAGGATATCTGCATTGCTCACAGCCTTCGCATAATCCGCCGTGCGCCAGCGCGGTAATGTCCCGGCGGGTCACGCGCAAGCCTGCCAGAATGCGTGGCATGATCAGGTCAAAAATGCTGGCCCGGTGGTACATTACGCAGCCAGGCAGCCCCAGCACCGGTATGTCGCCCAGATAAGCCAGCATGAACATGGCTCCCGGAAACACCGGCGCACCATAAGCCACTACATCACAGCCCACGGCGCGTATGGCTGCCGGGGTATTATCGTCGGGGTCAACGCTCATACCTCCGGTAAGGGTTACAATAGTAGCGCCGCCTTCCACGGCGCTCATTATGGCGCGGCAGGTCATGGCCGTGTCATCAGACACTATTTCCTGCGAATGCACCTTCGATCCCCAGGATGAAAATTTGCCGTGGAGCACATGTCCGAATCCGTCTTTTATTCTGCCGTGGTAAACTTCACTGCCGGTGGTCACAATGCCTACACGATGAGGTTTGAAGGGCAGAACGGAAAGCAGGGGCGAGGCTGAATTGGCGGCGCAGTCTTCAACGGCTTTTACCGTGCCTTCGGGCACGGCAAGAGGAATAACGCGCACACCGGCTATCTGCGAACCGGGCGCAACCTCGCGCATGGAATGAGCGGTAGCCAAGGCCACATCGGGAATGTCATTTACACGGGCCAGCAAATCCAAATCGATGCGTAAAAGCCCCTGATGGGCGGCTGCAAAATTGATGCGTCCCTCTTTGGGCGGGCCAAACTCCACGCCCGGCCCGGACACGGCGCGGGCCATGCGACCGGCGGCGTCGTCCTCGTGCACCAGCCCGCTGTCGCTTTCTTCCCATACATAAAGATGCTCTTTGCCCAGGCGCAGAAGATGCGGAACGTCTTCGGGACGCACGACATGGCCGCGCCTGAAAGCCGCGCCCTTGACCTGCCCCGGTACTATTTCGGTTATATCGTGGCACAGGGCCAAGCCCACGGCCTCGTTCACGGATATGCGCTTCATTAAATTTTCCTTTTTGATTGCTGAAGGTCCTGACAGCGCGCAAAACGGTGGCTGGCGCGTCAGTCTAGCCGGGTTAGAATGTTATTCTTTTGACGGTAAATCTCAAGGAAAAATCACCGACTTATTTGTTTTTTTCACTTTGAAACAGAGCGGAAGAATCTGTTTTTTTAAGGTTCCATATTAATACGAAACATTATGCTTTTTAATACATATATCAGAAATATTTGAAATTTTTTTTAAAAAAGGTGCATTTTTCTATTGACCTCACCCCATAAAAAAGCGGAAAATACGAACAAAGAATATTCTGACGGCACAGCCAAAATTTTTGGCAAATCTATAAAAGTTTTTGGAATATAACCGGAGGAAATATGGATAAAATTCTTCGCATCAACGTTGGCGCGGAAGGCGGCCCCAAGGCCGTTGTTGAATCTCTTGGCTCTTACGCCGGTCTTGGCGGGCGCGGCATGACCACAGCCGTGGTGTACAAAGAAGTTCCGGCGGACTGCCATCCGCTCGGCCCGGAAAACAAACTTGTAATCGCCCCGGGTCTTATGGCTGGTTCGGCAGCCGCTACTTCGGGCCGTATTTCCGTAGGTTGTAAAAGTCCGCTTACCGGCACAATAAAAGAAGCCAACTCCGGCGGCACCGGCGGCCAATATATGGCTCGACTGGGTTATGCGGCTATTATTCTGGAAGGCGAGCGCCAGGGCGATGACCTTTACAAGGTTATCATCAATACTTCCGGCGTGACCATCGAAAAAGCCAACGAACTGAAAATGCTCTCCAACTATCCCGCTGTGGAAAAACTGAAGAGCCAACACGGCGAAGGTCCCGGTTATGTCACCATAGGCACCGCCGGTGAAATGCTCATGTGCAACTCCACCATATGCTTCACCGACCCTGAAGGCCGGGCCACTCGCCATGCCGGGCGCGGCGGCGTGGGCGCGGTTATGGGAGCCAAAGGCATCAAGGCCATTGTGCTCGACCCCGCCGGAACCAAAGTGCGCCAGCCCAAGAATCCCGAAGCCTTCAAGGAAGCAAATAAAGCTTTTGTTGAAGGTCTCCGCCGTCACCCGGTTACCGGCCAGGGCCTACCCACCTACGGCACTAACGTTCTTGTTAACATTCTCAATGAAGCCGGAGGCCTGCCTACTTACAACTTTAAACAAGGCCGCTTTGACGGCGCGGCCAAAATCAGCGGTGAAACCATTGCCGAATTGGAAAAGACGCGCCCGAACGGCAACCCCACCCATGGTTGCCATCGCGGCTGCGTGATTCAGTGCTCGGGTATTTACACCGACAAGGATGGTAACTTCGTTTCGAAACAGCCCGAATATGAAACTGTGTGGTCGCACGGGGCCAACTGCGGCATAGACGACCCTGACGCCATTGCCCTGTTTGACCGTCTGGAAGACGATTACGGCCTCGATACCATTGAAATGGGCGCTACTATTGGCGTGGCCATGGAAGCCGGAATTATTAAATTCGGCGACGTGCAGGGCGCGATCAACCTGGTGCACGAAGTGGGCAAGGGCACTCCTCTCGGACGTATCCTTGGCGCGGGCACGGCCACTACGGCCCGTTGCTACGGCATTGAGCGCGCTCCGGTGGTCAAGGGTCAGGCCATGCCCGCCTATGATCCGCGCGCGGTTAAGGGCATAGGCGTCACCTATGCCACCACCACCCAGGGCGCGGACCACACCGCCGGTTATGCCGTGGCGCCCAACATCCTCGGCGTTGGCGGCAAGGTTGACCCGCTGACCGCTTCCGGCCAGGCCGAAGTTTCGCGCAATCTGCAAATTGCCACGGCGGCGCTCGACGCCACCGGCTATTGCCTGTTCATTGCTTTTGCCATTCTGGACCAGAACGACACCTTCCAGGCCATGGTTGATTCCATCAACGGAATGTATGACCTCAAGCTCACCGGCAATGATGTTGTGGCCCTTGGACAGAGCATTTTGAAGCAGGAGCGCGAGTTTAACGCCAGGGCCGGGTTCACCAAAGAACATGACCGTTTGCCAAGATACTTCAAGCGCGAAAAGCTTCCGCCGCACAATGTGACCTGGGACGTGAGCGACGAGGATTTGGACAGTGTTTACAATTTCTAGGGGCTGTCTCCAAATGCGTCTTTTGTCCAATTGACATCGTCAAGCGGGCTTTTTGCTCAGGTCGAGTACCGTAAGAGTACACTTCCTTCGCAAATAAGCCCGCTTTCCTCGTCCTTGGTCCAAAATCCGCTATTTGGAAACAGCCCCTAGTGTCGCGTCATTCGTCAAATGTTGCGACAGTGACAGGAAAAGTGTTCTGGCCCATAATGCGGCTCATTCCCGTTGCGACGATACAGGCGTGACGCGACACTAGTGAGTTGACATAATAATCAACAGATTGCCTTAATAATAACCGTGGAAATATAATCCCGCGCGAGCTTTGTCCCGCGCGGGATTCGCATTTTGCGCGCGTGTTAATAAAGTCATCCTTAAACAGCCCCAGGTTAATCGAAGGAAAAATGGCATAATAAAAAATTTAGGAAAAGGGGGATGGGGGTTCGGGGGAAGGGGGAAAGAACCCTTTTTAAAAGGGTTTTTCCCCCTTCCCCCGGCCGCCGGAGGCATTCATTCGATTACCTTTTCCTTTCGTGGCATATATGCTACTTTCCTCCATCGCCAATG
This sequence comes from Desulfovibrionaceae bacterium, assembly GCA_031553655.1. Taxonomy (GTDB): domain Bacteria; phylum Desulfobacterota; class Desulfovibrionia; order Desulfovibrionales; family Desulfovibrionaceae; genus JAVBLG01. The sequence goes on from JAVBLG010000064.1 coordinate 4,944, forward strand.
GAGAATATTAGACTTATGTTTCAATCCACAGTCGGCTCCATCCGCCGACTGACTCCGTCGCCGGCAGATAGGAGCCGTGCGGATTGCCCCTCCCTGAAGGAAGGGGTTACAAAAAGGATTTCATCGACTTCGTCGTTTTGTCAATCAATTTTTCCCCCTGAAGGGGGAGGTTTCAGACCATAAAGGAAGTTTTGATGAACAATACCATTATTGAATTGCTTAAAAAAGATGTTCCGCTGGTGCTGGCCACGGTTGTTGCCAGCAGCGGTTCCGCGCCGCGTAAGGCTGGAGCCAGAATGCTGGTTTCGCCCGAAGGGCTTGTGCGGGGCACCATCGGCGGTGGAGCCGTGGAAGCTCAGGTTCTTGAGGCCGCCCGTGAAATTTTGCAATCGCGGATTCCCGCGTTCGGGCATTTTGAATTAAAAGCCGGGGAAGGTCAGACTGAATCAATTTGCGGTGGCGCGCAGGATATTTTTATTGAGCCTTTGCCGAAGGAAAGTCTTGAGCAATTCGAGCGGGCGGCCGAGGCCAAAAGCGGATTCTGGCGGCTGGACATCAGCAATCCGACTGATCCGCAGCGTGTGTTCTGCCTGGACAAAGAATCGCTTGTGCCGGACATGGATTTGTCGGCGGCGCTGATTCCCGGGGTGGTGCGTTATGAAATTGCCGAAAATGGGCAACCTGTTCCCGGCATAGACAGGTTGGAGTTTACTCGGGGCATGGCTGCGGGTCAGGATACCGCCTTGCGTGGGGGTAGGGTTTTTTACCTGGAGCATGCGGCTTCGGAACACACCGTGTTGCTTTGCGGCGGAGGGCACATCGCCAAGGCCTTGGCCGATCTGTTGTCCAAACTGGATTTTGAACTGGAAGTGGTGGAAAACCGTGAAGAAATGGCCGCTAAAGAGCGTTTTCCCTCGGCCAGAGCCGTTCATCATCTGCCGGAATTTGCCGGTTTAAATGAAATATGCCATATAGGGAGCAATCATTATATTGTAATTGTCACCCATGGGCATCAGCACGATTTTACGGTGTTGGAGCAGGCCCTGCACACCAGCGCGCGATATATAGGCATGATCGGAAGCAAATCGAAGCGCGACGCCATTTACAGCACCCTGAACGAGCGCGGCGTGCCCAAGGCCGAACTGGCCTGCGTGTGCTGCCCCATAGGCCTGGATATAGGAGGGCAGACTCCGGAGGAAATAGGCATATCCATAGCCGCTGAACTGATTGCAGCCAGGAACAGCAAACTGCACGTCAAGCGCCGGGGGTAGAGGGGAAAACGCCAAACTGTCGGCGCTACCCTGCATTACTTCATGCTTTCTGTATTAAAGCAGTTGTGCAGGACCAACCCTTCGCTGGTTTCTTTATCTTTATAGACAAAAAATTTTTTTTCTGCTTTTGATTGGCAGAAAGCTCCGAATCCACCGCCTCTCGGGGTAAGGTCGGTGAGAAGCTTGGCTGCGGCAAAAATCTCCGGCGCCCAAGGTACGCCGTCTTCCAGATATATTTCGCCTTTTCCTGAATAATTTCGCGAAATTTCCTCCACGGCCGCTATTTCCGGAGTGCGCATGGCGCTTCTGTCGTGCAGTTTTTTTAAAATCACAGCTTGATTAGTCAGTGAAAATATCGCTATCGCCAGTAGAACCGCCCTGGCCTGGACAACATTGAACATTTTTATCGGCAGACAGCACAGCAGTATAGCTAGAGCCGGAACAGCCGGGTAAATATACCAGGTAAGCCTTGATTGCGCGGCCGAGTAAAAAATTAGAGGTACAAGCAACCACAGTAGGAGCAGCGGAGCTTGTGGTTCTGAACCGGAGACGGGTACTTTTTTGAAATGATTGTATATGAATATTCCGGCCAGCGCGTAATATGCCACGCTGAAATAGCTATAGAGTTTTCTTACAAAGTAATACGCGGCTTCCTGGTGCCCCTCTATGGTTTGCGTGCCGCGCTTAAGCACGTCATTAAAGAACATGGCCGCCAGAAATTTTTCTCCGTCGAACATATATCTGACTATGGCCCAGGGCAGAACTGGGATGAAGAAGGCAAAGGGCGCGACTATTGCCGACAACAGGCTTATTTTCTTCTGCCTTGTCAAATATATGGTAAAAATGAAGGCTGCCAGACAAAAAGGGGCGGCATGAAAGCTTTTGCACAAAAATGCCAGCCCCAGGCTCAGCCAGGCCAGGCAAACCCCACGTAAAGACATGAATGACAAGGAGAAAAGAGCCAAGGTAGTGAAGAAAATAAAAAAGGCGTCGGCATCGGCGCTGCGCAGGCCGTGCTTAATCATTATATCATCAACGCCAAGGCATAAGAGTACGGCGCACAGCCCGGCCCACGTTCCGGCGGCGCGGCGGGCAAAGGCAAAAATAAGCAGCATGGTTCCCAGAGAAGCCAGTGCCGAAAAAAAACGCGAAGCGAAAATCGTATGCCCGCACAGCTCCAGGCCAGCCAGTACGCCCCAGAAGCCCAGCAAAGGTTTGAGGGTCCAGTAATCCGGCTCATTGTCATATGTATTTATAACATAATTGCCGGAGCTTTGCATCTCCAGGGCGGAAACTATGTGCTTGCTTTCATCCCAGGCTGCTATTTCAATATTGCCGAGTTGGTAAAAAAGGCACAGCGCGGCCAGCAGAGCCACAGTAACTGTTGCAGTGAGGCGCGGAATACTCATTTTCCGGCCTTGCCGACTTTCGCGGCCAATTTGCCCAGAAGCCAGTCATACCATTTTCCCAACCCGGAGCCGTTGCGGCAGGATACTTCAAATATTTCCAGGCCGCCATTCAGACGACGGGCGAATTGCTCGGCCCGGTCCATGCTGAAGTCGACATAGGGTAACAAGTCCACCTTGTTCAGAATCATGGCTGAGGACAACTTGAAGAGGAGCGGGTATTTTTCCGGCTTGTCGTCACCTTCAGCCACACTGAGCACGGCTATTTTGTGATCTTCGCCGCAATCAAACTCCACCGGACAGACGAGATTGCCCACATTTTCTATGAATAGAATGTCTGTTTGCTCAAGATCAAACTTTTCAAGGGTGTTCAAGACCATTTTGGCGTCAAGATGACAACCGCCGTCGGTATTGATCTGTACGGCAGCCGCCCCGGTGGCGGCCACCCGGCGGGCATCGTTGTCTGTCTGCAAATCTCCTTCGATAACCGCCATTTTCACCCGGCCTTTCAAATCGGTCAACGTGCGTTCAAGTAGCGAAGTTTTGCCCGCTCCAGGCGAACTGATGATATTCAGGCACAAAATGCCCTTTTCGGCAAAAATGCCGCGCAATACGGCGGCATTACGGTCGTTTGTTTCCAACACGTTGCGGGCCAGAGATATTTCCATTAACTGTTCCTTTTCAATTCCCATATGTTCACGGTAATTTTTTTTCCGCGATCGGCATATTCGCTGTGGATTTTGCGGGCAGTCCAGCGCCTGGAGTACAGGCAATCGAGAAATGAGGAATATATGGCGCGCCCCGGCTCGGCGATATAGACGCACCCGCCGGGGGCCAGAGCATGCCCCATGAATTTTAGCAGCGGAGGGGCAAAGCGTTTTTCATACATAATGTCGCCGCCCCATATTACATCCAGGCTTCCGGCGGCCACGGCCGGGTTGCGCCAATCCATAAGTACGCGCCAAGGCAGGGGGGAGGCGTTTATTTCCGCGTTGCGGCGCACATATTTTAGGGCCATGAATTCATAATCCATTGCCAAAACGGCCGCCCCCGCCTTTTGCCCTATAAGCGCGGTAAGCCCTAGGCCGCAACCCAGATCCAGGCATACTTTGCCTCGTAGATCCTCACGGCGGCTCCAGATGAAGCGGCCAAGCACCAGGCTGGAAGGCCAAATCTCAACCCAATAAGGCAGGCGTTCGTCTTCGTCGAGGTCGTCCTCGCCCATGGCCTGCCACATATCTTCGAGATTGTCAGGTTTTTCCACAAGCCAGGTTTTACCGTCAAGCTCTATTTCCAGAGTGTCTCCCACAGCGCTAACCACCGCCCACAGCTGGTATAAGCCCCAAACGGTCGTCGCGTTTCAGCGGTGAGCTTTCCTCGGCATGAACCCCGTTTATGAAAATAATTTTCACATCTTCATTCTTGATGCCTAACCGGGCTATCACATCGGCTACCACGGCGCCTTCGGGCATTTCAATATATCCCGATTGCGGGGCAAACGCGGCCAGTGAGGCGAAACACTTGATTTCTATGTTCATGTATTTTGCTCCGCTTATGTGGCCGGGGCATTTTGCTCACCGGCTTTCGTGCATCATACAATATGCATTTTTTCCTTTTTAAGCAATCGTGCTGATTGGCGATGTCAGGGCTGACGCGCCTCAGCAAACGGATGGTTTTGTTAGTATGCAAAACAAGGTGGCCAACCCTGTTGGTAGTGTGCTGATTATCGAATTCTAGATTTTTGTTTGAAAAATTCTGGTAAAAGCGATGCGCAAAGCGGTACGTGCGGTTTTTTGATAATAAATTGTAATAATGGAAAATGATTAATAATAATTCTAGTAAGATTGATATTTTTTACTGGCATTTATCGTAATGTCAGTGTATTGACACTTGAAGGGGTATTATGTGTTTTAATAGTGGTGTAGGGGGAGCGGATGGGCAAACTCTAGATTTTTGCTTGAAAACTCCAGGAAAAGTGATGAGCGTTATTTTTTGATAATAAATTGTAATAATCGAAAATAATCAGTAATAATTCTAACAATATTGATATTTTTTACTGGTATTTATTGTAATGTCAGTGTATTGACGCCTTAAGAGTTATTTTGTGTTTTTATAGTGATGGAGGGAGAATGGAGACTAGCAGGGGAATAATCGGCCAGAGTACTACTTTGGCGGAGGTCTTTCGTCTTTTGGACAAAGTGGCCCCAACCGACAGCACTGTGCTGATAACCGGGGAATCAGGCACCGGCAAGGAATTGATGGTGCGGGCGCTGCATTCTAAAAGCCCGCGCGCCTCTAAGCCTTTTGTCCCGGTAAACTGCGGCGCAATACCCAAGGAGCTTCTGGAATCTGAGCTGTTCGGCCACGAAAAAGGGGCTTTCACTCATGCTATACGCAGTCGTCCGGGGCGTTTTGAACTTGCCGACGGCGGCACTATTTTTCTTGATGAAATAGGTGAGATGGAGTTGAGTCTGCAGGTGAAGATTCTGCGGGCCATACAGGAAAGAGAAATAGAAAAGGTGGGCGGAGCCGCGCCCAAAAAGATCGATGTCAGAATTGTGGCGGCCACCAATCGCGATCTTGAGGCGGAAGTAGCCAAGGGGCGTTTCAGGGAAGACCTTTACTACCGGCTGAATGTCATTCCCATTCACTTGCCGCCCCTGCGCGACAGAGGCGGCGATGTTTTGCTGCTGGCCGAACATTTTTTGAATATTTTCTGCCTCAAAAAAAACCGTATCACTTTGTCTCTCAGCCCGGAAACTAAAAAAATTATGGCTGCTTATGCCTGGCCAGGCAATGTGCGCGAGCTGGAAAACTTCATGGAGCGGCTCAGCATCCTGGTGGACGGCGATATTGTCACTCCGACGGATCTGCCGCCCAAAGTTGTTGACTCCGTGGGCGATGTCGCCGCTCTTCCGGAAGTTCATGCTACGGCTACGGCTACAGTTTCAGCTTTAATTTCAACCGAAACACATGCCGAAGCCCGAGGGACGGCCGCTCCAATTACCGTGCGGGCTGTAGCCCCCGCCGGTGGGGAATTTCTCTGGCCCACGCTCGACACTATGTCCAAGCTGAATATGGGGCTTAAGGAATTTTTGGATTCAGTGGAAGACCGCCTGCTTGAAGAAGCATTGGCCAAATCTGACGGGGTGAAAAATCAGGCCGCCGAAATTCTTGGTATCAAACGTACGACTCTCATTGAAAAATTGAAAAAAAAGGGTAATGCGGAATTGAAATGATGGAGAATAAGGAACATTTTTTGCATATATTTTTGGCAATGCAAAATATTATTTCCTGTCAGGTATGCCCGTGAACAAGCATTTGATACATGTGTGCCTTGGGGCCGCATTTTTTAGTCAGGCTGTTTTTCCCGATCCCGCCGTTTCCGCCGGAGAGAGGGGAGAGCTTTTTGCCGACAAGAAGTCGGTGGTTATTGAATTGGGAGGCTCCAACAAGTCGGGTGATTTAATGCCCGGCCTGCGCAGGCTGGCCGACATGCTCAGCAGCGACGCCATGGCCGCTTCGGACTACGACCGGCCTATGCCTGTGCGTGCCGATGACGTTGTTGCCTCACCTCAAAATTTACGCTCGCCTGTAAACCAGGGAGGGCCGGAAACATGGCCGGAAAGCAAAGGGCTGAGTACTGAAATCCCCGCTGGGGCACCGGCTTCCGCGCCTGTGCCCTCCCTTGCTCCGCCCGCCCCGGTGGCTCCCGCCGCGCCATTTACGCCGCCGACACCGGAATTTGGCGTGCCAAGGGCTGTGCCGGTGGATTCCACAGGTCCAGCCCCCGCTCTGGAGCGGAAACCCGCCGCCCCGGCCTCGCCCGCCAGACAGGCTGTGACTCCTTCCGCGCCCGCTCCAACTCCGGCCGTGCAAAAGCCTGCTCCGGCCGCTCCGGCCGCTCCAGCCGCGCGGAAGCCGGTTTCTCCCCCCTCCTTTGCCGCGCCTGTTTCCTCCCCGGTGGAAACCAAAACCCAGGTGTCCGCGCCGTTGCCGACCGACCCTACTTCTTTCAGGCAAACGGTTCCGCAAAAGCCGTCTATTTCCTCCAATGCCACACGCCCGGTCATTTATGTGAACGAGCAGGGACAGCAGGTACCCAAGCCTCTGGAACCGGCCAAGATGATTGCCGAGGCCGAAAAGTTGATGGACGGCGGCCAGAACCAGGAAGCCATGGAAATTCTAAAGCAGGTCAAGGAGCTTAATCTGGAAAAGGAAGTGCGCGAGCACGTTCTTTACCTGATCAGCGACGCTATGCAGGCTATTTATGCCACCAAGCCGCTGGAGGGCTACGAGCCCATGGTTTCCGCCGCCAGCGAGGCCATGAGCGCCAACTTGATGTCTTCGCGGGTACCCGAGGCTCTTTTCCGCATCGGCACAGCTAACCTCAAGGTGGGTAATCTCATTGAGGCCGAAGCTTATTATAAGGTGTTGATGCGGCGCTTCCCCAACAACCCTGAAGTTGCCACTGCCTTTTACATGCTGGGCAAAGCTCTGCTGGAAAAGGGCGACGGAGCGCGCGCTGCCGAGTTTTTGCGTTATATTTTGCAAAATTATCCGGAATCGAAAGTGCTGCGTGAGGCCTCCATAGCTCTGGCCCTGGCCCTGCACAATTCCGGTGATTACAAACAGACCGAAGTAATAATAGAATTTATCGGCAAGCGCTGGCCGCGTTATTATATTGACGACCCCAACCTGTTGTTGGTTGAGGCCGATCTTAAGTTGCGCAAAAATTCTCTGGAAGACGCCCTGCAAACCTTCTGGCTCTATTACAACCTGAAGCCCGATCGTCAGGGTAATGACAAGATTATGCTCAAGATGGGCGATCTGTATCTGCAACAGAAAAAGCAGCAGGCCGCCGATGAAATGTTCGGGGAAATCATTAAGCGTTTCCCTGATACCTCCACCGCGCTGACAGCGGCCTTGCGCCTGTCGGAAAGAGGCATACACGAGGGCAAGTTCTCCATAGAGGAAATGTTTGCCGTGTTCAAGCGCAATGGCACGCCTCCCCCCCCTGTGGTTTACCGTAAAATGATTAAAGCCGATCCCGATGGAGCCTACGGGCGCGAGGCGGCCCTGAAAATGTGCATGTGGGAGCTATGGAAACAGGAAAATATTGATGCCTTGGCCCATGCCGCGGAGTTTATAGATAATTTTCCCGAAAGCCCTAATGCCCCCGAAGCCAGAGAGATTATATGGCGGGCTTTTTCAGCTGATCTGAAAAATTCTCTGATTGAAGAAAACTACGGACGCATCCTGATTTTGTGGAACGGCTTTCCGCTTATACGCGAACGTTACGGAGCCATGGACGATACCATGCGTATGGTGCTGGCCAAGGGGTATCTTGAGCGCGGCGAAAAAAATAAGGCTTTTGAATACCTGTGGGAATTTATAAAGCCGGTTAAAAACGCCAAATACAGCGACTTTGCCTTTACTCTGGTTTTTAACGATTTGCTGGCAAAAAGGGATTGGAACGGCATTCTCAATCTCGGTGAAATAACCAAAAACTGGTCTTTTGGGCCGGAAATGCGCCACCAATTTGACTATGCCATGGCTTTGTCCGGTGAAAACCTGGGGTTGCCTGATTTTGCTCTGCCCATTTGGCGGAAACTTCTGCCGCAAGAAAACATTCCCACTTACGAACGGGCCTACGCAGCCTATTTTTTGTCCAAAGACGCCGAACGCCGTCGGGACATAAAGGATTCATACAGGTATAATACCCAGGCGCTGCAATTTTTTAACACGCTCAAAGATGAGCGCTCCGAATACGCCAACCCCGACCGTGTAAAAGAAACTGTGGCCTCATTGCTGGATATTACAGAAGTTGCCAATCGTATTCCCGAATCTCTGGACTGGCTCGAAAAGTATAAAGGGCTGATTTCTGAAGATTCGCCGGAAACTCCCGGGATTATTTTCCGCGAAGCACGGCTTTACCGCAAGCTTGGCGATACCAACAAGGCAAAAGCCTTACTGGAGATAGTGTCCAACAAAAGCCCGGATTCGCCCTTCGGCAAGGCTGCGAAAGTGGAACTTTCCACCTTTGACGTGTCGCGAGATCTGAATAATCTGTCCGGCAAGTAGAACACTTAACAACATAAAAAGAATCTGACGGCTCCGGGGTTCCGGGGCCGTTTTTGATCATGAAAGCCGACGAAATTGGAATGAGTCGCGTCAATCGGGAGGGGGGTGACAATTATAATGTCTGTCTTATATAATTTGCACAAACTCGCAGGAGGCTCGGGCCGCCATGGAATACATAAATTTGCAGCATATAGGTCATTTTTTCAGCACTACCATAAAACTGTTCGCGCTTATGACCCCTCCAGCCGTGCTCAGCGCCTTTTTAAGCTCTACCAAGAGGTATGACGCGGCGCGCAAGCGACGTACCGCCCTACGCACATCTTTGGCGGCCTTTATTATCGGGTTGTTTTTATATGTGCTGGGCCAGGAGCTTTTTGACATATTCGGCATAACCCTCGACGCTTTCCGCATTGGAACCGGCATTCTTCTATTTCTTACAGCGGTATCGTTGATGAATGATCAACCGTCACAGGATCACGCACCTTCAGCTGATGAAGATGTGAGTGTGGTGCCCTTGGCCATACCCATGTGTATGGGACCAGCCACCATAGGCACCATAATGGTATGGGGAGCCACTGCCGAAAGTCACGCGGAAACGCTTTCCGGCATACTTTCCCTGGCTGTGGCTTCGTTTTTGATTTACCTTATGCTGCTCACGGCGGATCGGGTGGGCAAAATGCTTGGCCGCACCGGTTTGGCCGTGCTGGCTAAACTCACCGGGCTGCTTTTGGCCGCCATTGCCGCACAAGTGGTGTTTACCGGCATTCAGGCCTTCTTGAAGTAATAGATAGCGACTGTTATAAAAAGTGGATTTTGCTCCCTGATTTTGTCAACCGGCATTCGTGAATCGGGAATGAACCAGAAGAGTTCTATTCCCGATTCACGAATGCCGGTTTCCTCATCAGTAAACAAAATTCATCTTTCTATAACAGCCGCTTTTTTCGCGCCGGAGAACAAGCCGTGCCTTTTTACAAATATTCTTCTTACGTCAAGCTCCGGCCACAATACGTAGACCGTTTTTGCTCTCAGAAGCCTTCTTTTTAAAATCTTGCCGCCAGTTCTCGCCGTTGTGAAGCAGGGCCAGCCATTCGGCCACGTGCAGAACCGGGCGTTTATCGTGCAAGCCCAACAAGATACGTCCTATGCCTATTTTGCACGAGGGGCAGCCCATAAGCATCGGCCCTGGGCAGTTTTCCAGCATGTCTTTGAGGTTGTTGGTCTTTTTTTCACGCAGAATGTTGTATATGCTTGGCGAGCATATGGCTCCCAAGCCCGATTCGCCGCAGCATCCGCTGGAGAGTTCTACTCTGGCCCCGGAATGCTCGGCCAGAGATTTGGCCACCTGCGGCGGCCCTTTGATCTTGTGGGTGTCGGTCCATTCCAGATGGCAAGCGCTGTGGTATATGACGCAGCCTCCGGCGGGTTCCTTCAGTTCGGGCAGGCGCGGCAGCACAAACTGGGTTATGTCGCTGTGCTTCAAATCCGGCTCATTCTCGTTCAGATTATGCCGGGCAATGGCATTGGCGCAAGAGCCGCAGGAAGTTATGATATGGCCCGGGTTAAGTCCGGCGTCGCGCATTTCACTCAACACATCCAGCAAGTTGCGGCGCCCTTCGGCCATATTGGCCTTGAAAATGGCGTCCGCGCCAGAAGACAGCACCGGATAGCCGCAGCATATGTGCCGCGAAGGCACGGCCACTGCCGCTCCGGCTTTAAGCAACAACATGATTGAAGCCATGCCCGCCCGGTCATAAAACAGAGAGCAGCCGCATCCGGGGAAATAGAGCACGGCGGGCATATCTTTGTTTGGTTCGGCCGGAGTGAAAATTATGCTTTTGCCGTTACCCTTTTTCAGCTTCAGTGATTCGTAGAGGTTGGTATAGCCTATTTTTGGGCCCTTGCCGGTAAAGAGCGGGCTTTTCATGCGTTTGCGCCAACCTTCAGGCACAAAACCGATGAAATTGTTCTGGGCTTTCTGACCCAGCGAGGCCAGCTTGGCCATGCGAGGCACGCGTTCCTCCGGGGCCTTGGACAGCCATTGCAGAACGCGGCTTTTCACCGGGTGCCCGCCCGCGTTTTCGTGCTCGAGCACGGCGCGCAAAGACAGAGCCACCTCGGCTGAGGGGATTTTTACCGGGCACACCGCCGAGCAGCGCCCGCAGCCGGTGCAGTGTTCGAACATATTGCGCAGTTCCTGCAACAGACGCTGATCCATGCGCCCGGTGTTCACCTGGGCGTAGTACATGGCTTCGAGCAACATGCCGAGCACTATATTTTTGTTGCGCGGATGGCGTTGCATGGAGCGTTCCGGGCAGGTCATGGAACATACCTGCTTGCATTTGCCGCAGCGGGTACAAACCTGCACGGTGGTGAGCAGGCGGATTAAAAGTTCCTTGTCGGCCAGACCGCTCTCGCGGATGTCGTTTATCAGCCGGTTGAAAGAGAAGGTGAAGGGCCGTACAGGCAAGTCGCGCTGCACCAGTTTGGCCGGGTTGAATACGTCACGGGGGTCCACCCTGGCCTTGAATTCGCGCAGGGCGTCCATCTTTTCCTTGTTGAAAAAGGCGATTTTGGTAATGCCTATGCCGTGTTCGCCAGAAACTTCGCCTCCCATCTCCTGAGCCGTGGCCATTACTCTGGCCGCTGTTTCTTCGGCCAGCTCCAACATGCGCGGGTCATTGGAGTTAACCGGAATGTTCACGTGGCAGTTACCGTCTCCGGCATGCATGTGGCTGGCCACAATCACCCGGCTGCCCAACATGTATTCGTGGATGCGGGCAATTTGTTTCTGCAGATGCGTATACTTGGTTGCCAGTTCGTTCAGGAACAGCACTGCACGCAGTTCCATTTCTTCATCGGAAAGGTCTTTGGCTGAAACATCGCCGATGGCCGCCTTGGTGGCATGGGAAAATTCGCGGTTGAATTCCTTGTCTTCCATGGGGAAGCCCGGTAGACGCCCTATTTCCTGAAGAGCATGGCGCATGGCCGCGGCCGCGCATTCCAGATTGAGCTGCTCCAGAAATAGAGCGAAATCCGGAATGCGGTTCATGGGAATGACCACGTCCTCATTGAGCTTGAAGCCTGAGGTGCGTTTGGCTATGGCCGACAGCTTGTGGCGGTCTTCCCAGAAGAGCTCGGCCTCTTTGGCGTCGCGGGCCACATGTATGTCCACCTGATCCTGTTTTTGGGCAATGGCCACAATTTCAGACACACAGCGGTCGAGCATGTGGTCTTCGTCGCCGTCAATCTGGACGATGATTACCGATATGGGGTCCTCATCGAATTTTTCAGATTTACGCTTATATTCTATGGCTTTGATGTATTTTGCATTGAATTCTTCCAGCGCCGAGAGGCGCGCATAATCGCCATCCTTGCGGATGTGGTCGCGCAGTTCCACCAGCTCGGAAATTACCAGGGCGGCCGGGTGCATGGAGCGGCCGAAAAATTCCAGGGCCAGCACGCGCGAAAGTTTGGGCATAGGGTGCAAAATGAAACAGGCTTCAGTTATAACCCCGTCAACACCTTCTTTTTGCATTCCGGGCAGACCGCCCAGCGCCTTGTTGGTAACATCTTTTCCAAGGCCGGAACGGCGTATTTCATCGCCGCGCAGATGCACCACATTGCGCACCCCGCCGCTGATGTCTTTCACCATGAAGGTGGCGGTTTCCTCGGGCAGTATTTTGTGCCTTGGGTGATTTTCGCGTTCAATGGCAATCACTTCCCCGGTTGGGGTAACCATGTTCCACCACAGCAGATTGTCGAGAGTGGTGCCGTATTCAAAGGCAAAGGGGCCACCCGCGTTTTCGGCCACATTGCCGCCTATGGTCGAAGCCTGCTTGGAGGCCGGATCAACAGTGAACAGCGTTCCTTCGGCTGCCGCGGCTTTTATGGCGTCATTGGTCAGCACGCCCGCTTCGCAGGTCATGGTCATGTTGTGGCTGTCCACGGATTTTATCCGTGAAAGGCGGGTAACGCTTACTATTACAGTGCGCCGCCGGGCTGGAACCGAGCCGCCGGTGGCTCCGGAGCCGCCGCCTCTGGGGATGAGCGCGAATTTAAGCTCATTAGCCAGACGCACCAGGGCCGACACCTGTTCCGTATTGTCCGGTTCCACCACCAGCAGGGGCAGTTCCATGCGCAGGTCGGTGGCGTCGGTGGAATTTTCTACCAGGGCTGCCGGGCCGGGCATGATGCATTCTTCAGGCAAAATGTCGCGCATGGCGGTTATAAGCCGGTCGCGGAATTCCGTTTCGGCTTCGTGGGTTGACCAAAACATGGTTATGCCTTCGCCTATGGAATTGGCATAGTGATGGGCCAGGGCCACTTTTTCGCCGTCGAATCGGGCCGTTACGCTGGCGCGTACGGTATCTGGATTGATAAATGGATTATAAGACAGCAGAAAAAGTTCTTCGGCGATTTCAATGGCCAAGCGTCGCACCGACTCGGGCCATTCGGCAAAGTCGGCCAAATTTACGCGCAAAATGCGATTGACCACGAATTCGGGCGATATGGATATGTGTGGGCCTTTATGGGGCATAAATTTTTCTCTTGCTGTTGGTTGGTGGAAAAGCTTCTAAATATTATATTCCAAATGTTGTGTAATCTGTAAATATAACGCCGCAGTGATTCAAATGCAAGAAGGTTATACACGGAGTTTCCGCGCAAAATTGCCCTATGCGTTGGGCGAGGGAAGGTTCTCGCTTCGCTGGAAATTATTGGTTATACCGAGGGAACGGAAATTTTCGTAAAATGCTGTAATGAGTCGAACATATGAATAAGATAAATAAAGCGTTAGCTTCCGAACTACCCATAGACGCCATTTTGCCCGAGGCCGCGCGCCTGCTGGCGGACGAGCCTCGTTTGATTATCGAGGCCGCGCCCGGAGCCGGCAAGACCACCCGCGTCCCCCTGGCCCTGCTTGGTCTGCCCGCGCTTGCCGGGCAAACAATAATCATGCTCGAACCACGCCGCCTGGCGGCCAGATCGGCGGCCAGACACATGGCCCGGCTTGTGGGCGAAGAGCCGGGCCGCGCCATTGGCTGGCAAACCGCCCTTGACGGCTGCCGGAGCCGCGAGACCCGCGTTCTGGTGGTGACCGAGGGCATTCTCACCCGCATGCTCCAGGCCGATCCCGAGCTTTCCGGCGTGGGCTGCCTCATTTTTGATGAATTTCACGAACGTTCCTTGCAGGCCGACCTGGGTCTGGCCCTGGCTTTGGATTGTCAGGAGAGCCTCCGACCCGACCTGCGCCTGATAATAATGTCGGCCACACTGGACGGTGCAGCCCTGTCCGCCATGATGGAAGGCTGCCCGCGTCTGGAAGCTCCAGGGCGCATGTTTCCGGTGAAAACGCGCTATCTGCCGTTGTCCCGATTCGGTATGTCGCTTGAAGAACATATGTGTGCGGCTATTTTGCACCTTGTGGAAGAGGAGCGGGGCGATATTCTGGCCTTTTTGCCCGGCGGTGCAGAGATAAGGCGACTTGCTTCTCGGCTGTCCGCTTATGCCTTGCCAGTTGGCACGGCAGTGCTGCCCCTGTACGGTGATTTGCCCCCGGCGGAGCAGGACAGGGTGGTGGCCCCGTCCCGTTCCGGCGAGCGCAAAATCGTTCTTGCAACCAATATTGCGGAATCAAGCCTGACCATTGAGGGCGTGCGTATTGTGGTCGATTCCGGCCTGGCCCGGCGGCAGCGCTTTGACCCTGGCCTGGGTATGAGCGCTCTGGTTACGGAGCGCATTTCCATGGCCTCAGCCCGGCAACGCACGGGACGGGCCGGGCGGCTGGAACCTGGGTTGTGCCTGCGTCTGTGGCCCGAACATGAAAACGCGGCCCTGCGCGAACAAATTCGCCCGGAAATAATGGACAGCGATCTGACCCCCCTGGCCCTGGAGCTGGCGGCCTGGGGCCTGCCGGTCACCGATGCCCCCCCGGATCAATTGCACTGGTTGGATTTGCCTCCCGCCGAAGCTTGGAGGGAAGGGCGGGAGGTTCTGGATTCGCTCGGCGCTTTGGATAAGGCCGGGCGCATTACCGCCTATGGCCGTAAGATGGCCGATCTTCCCATGCATCCGCGCCTGGCGCACATGGCCATTTCCGGGCGCGAGCGCGGTCAGGGTTTTACAGCCTGTCTGCTGGCTTCTGTTTTCAGCGAACGCGACCCGCTTGGTAATGCGCGGGCCGGAGTCGGAGCGGATATTGGAGCAAGGCTGGCCATGCTGGCGCGCGACGATGTTCGCGTAACCACGAACGGAAGGAGCCGTCGCAACAGCGGTGGTGAGGGCGCTTTTTCAGGCTTTGACGAGCCGGGACGTTCCTCAAAGGGAGGGCTTACCGTCCGCCTGCGTGAACAGGCTCGGCGTTTTGCGGCCCGCCTGGGAGTCAAAGCTACGGATGAGAGGGGCGAATCCGCCAACATCGGCTCGCTGGTAGCTCTGGCCTGGCCCGAGCGTGTGGCCATGCGCCGCGCCCCCGGCAGCTATATTATGGCCGCCGGGCGGGGCGCGGCCCTGTACCATGACGATCCTCTTGGCGCGTCTCCATTTCTGGCTATTGCCGCGCTCGACGCCGGAAGCGCTGATGCCCGCATCCATCTGGCCGCCCCACTGGATCCGATTGATATTGAGCTGCTGTTTGCGGATCGCATTACCGAAGAAACTTCTGTAAGCTGGGATGAAGGAAGGCAGGCAGTGCTGGCCCGCTCGCGCCGCAAGCTGGGAGCTTTAATTTTGGCCGAAGCTCCCTTGGCCGAGCCTCCGGCGGATCTGATTTTGCGCGCCCTGCTGGATGCTCTGTATAAAAACGGTCTGCAACGTCTGCCTTGGACGAATGAGCTGGAAGGCTGGCGACAGAGGGTCAATTTTGTGCGCAAGGCTCTGGATGCCGGGGCGGCAGCGGTAGGGGGGAATGCCGAAATCTGGCCGGATATGTCCGACGCGGCGCTTCTGGCCGGTCTTGACGACTGGTTGGGGCCGCATCTGGCAGGGGCGGATCGGCTTGGACGCATCAGCTCCGAACTATTGGGCCGGGCCTTGCAGATGCTTTTGCCCTGGCCGCTGCCCCGCTTGCTGGATGAACTGGCCCCGGAGCGGCTGGCCGTGCCTTCAGGCTCACTGATTACTCTTGATTACAGCGCGGCCGGGGCGCGGGATGGCGCGAATATTGACGGCCCGGTGCTGGCTGTGAAACTTCAGGAGCTTTTCGGATTGGAGCGCACCCCCACAGTAGCCGGAGGAAGAGTGCCGGTGATAATACACCTGCTGTCCCCGGCAGGACGCCCGGTGCAGATTACCAGGGATCTGGCCGGATTTTGGCGCGTAGGCTATGCGGCGGTGCGCGCCGAACTTCGCGGGCGCTACCCCAAACATCCCTGGCCGGAAGATCCGTTAAAAGCCATTCCCACCAGAAAGACCAACAAACGGCTTGCCCTGGAAAGTGAAAAAAAGATTATTTTTTGATGCAGTCAAGTACCATAATGCACCCACGTATAACCGTATGAAATCGGCTCAGTCCTTGGCGAATATGACGTCAACAACAGTATCTCGGGAGGAAAATTACCATGATAATGACGCCTTTTGAACGGCTCCAGCACGAAATGTTTGGGTATATGCGTACAAGTGTACTTGCGGCCCTGGCCGAACTGGACATTGGCACCATCATCCTGAAAAGCGGCAACAGTCTCAACGCTGCCGCAATCGCGGAGCAATGCTCGTGCGATCCCAGGGCCACCGAAATGTTGCTTGATGCGCTCTCCGCCATGGGTTATCTGGTCAAGTCGGGAAAAAACATGAATGCCTGCTACTCTGTGGCGGAAGAGTATACAACATATCTGGACAGTCGCCATCCCGCCACCAATATACCACTGATGAGGCATCTGGCTTGCTGTCAGCGCACCTGGGCGCGGCTTACCTGGACGGTGAAGGATGGTAAACCGCAGGAAGATATTCCCAGTATTCTCGGCTCGGAAGAGGACGAAGTTTCTTTTATCCTGGGGATGAACTCAGTCGCGGTGCATCTGATAGAAGGCATCGTGAACTCGTTGTTTGCGGCGGGCGTACTGCCCATTGCCAAGCAAAAAGCCCGGATTCTTGACATCGGCGGCGCATCCGGAACTTACACGGAAGCGTTTCTCAAGAAAATGCCGGACTGCTCGGCCACCATATTCGATCTACCGGTGGGGATTGAGCAAGCCGGAAAACGTTTTTTGGGTACGATCCTGGAAAACAGGATTACTCTGGTGGAGGGAGATTTTACAAAAGTTCCCCTTCCTTCCGGTTTTGATTTCGCCTGGATAAGCGCGATCATTCACCAGATGAGCAGGAACGAGAGCCGCATACTCTACGCCAAGGCGTTTGATGCGCTAAACTCCGGCGGCGTAGTAGCCGTGCGTGATTTTATCATGAATGAAGACAGAACTTGTCCCGTCGAGGGCGCTCTATTTGGCGTCAACATGCTTGTGAATACCGCAACCGGCATGGTTTATACCTACGAGGAAATCAAGGAAGATCTGGAGGCGGTGGGATTTGTCGACGTAGTTCATGCCGTCGACGTGCCGAGCATGGCCGCTGTTGTGACCGCGAAAAAGGCTCTATGAGCAGTTTTTTCATCAAAATTTTTTTATAGCCTGAAACCGCACGGCTCCTATCCGCCGGATATGGAGTCAGTCGGCGGATGGAGCTGACTGTGGATTGAAACATGTCTGATTAAGTAACAAAAACCTGGTAAGCCCAAGCTTACCAGGTTTTTGTTACTACCGAAAGAAATTATGCGTGTGCCGCTTTTGCTTTCTGGACAAGCAGGGAACCAATGGCGCGTGCCCGCTCACAGTCGGCCACAAAACGACCTTCTCTGGATTTGCGTCTGGCCTCCGGATCAAAGGTGTTCAATTCGAGCTTGTCGTAAGAGTTGGTATGCAGTGTTTCATAGGCCAGCAATATTTCGTGATGGATAAAATGCAAAGAAAAAAATTGGTTTGTACTGTCCATGAAGTGCTTGTGCCCATGGGCGGCCACAGACTCCTCCGTTCCGGCCAAGGTGTAAAATAGTCCGGCTACCATGGGCTTTGGCCTTCTTGTGCCGTAGCCGTCGGTGTTAAATGCGCTCCAGGGGTACAGAAGACGTTCAATAAAAGCCCGTGTTCCAGAGCTTTCCGTGAAAAAATAGACCGGAGTGCCAAGTAGAATAACATCCGCTTCCTGGGCTTTTTCCAAAATTGGAGTGAGAGTATCTTTAAATCGACAAATGCTGGAGGGCTTCCCCTTCTGCTTACAGGCATAACAACCAGTACAACCAGAATATTCCATTGGGTACAAACGCACGCTTTCCAAGTGTGAATTGAAAGCGCGCGCGGTTCCCTCAAGAGCATGCTCTAGGATTATCTCGGTATTCCAATGTTTTCGCGGGCTACCGTTAACGGCCAATATATTCATAAAATACTCCTTTTGGTTGATAGCCAACCGCATTGCGAGATCAGTAATTCTTTTGCCGATTCTCTGATCAAGATATGGTATTATTGTAAATCCAAAACCGGAATAAAAATCGATCAGCCGTTCCTGCGATGTTTCTTCATCAAGAGGGGCGGGCCGCAACAAAAATTCAACAGGCCGTCCGGTTGAAGCAAGTTGCTCTATAAAATACTGTAAAAGCTTTCGCGCCTGCCCGCTGTTACGCTTTTCAGGCGGTGTACACAATGAATATAAAATTACAAGATATTTTTCTTTCCCCGGTCCTCCTCCCACATTGGATATTCCGGCTTCAAGACAAGTTTCTTTGTAGGTATAACGCCAAAAAGTTTTGCCGTCAGAATTTTTTTCTTCGGCTGATAACTCCAGTGCGAGCTGAAGTTTTGGCTGAATTTTGGGATTCATACTTATATCCTACCATATAGTTTAAACGATTTCCAGATCACGCAGGCAATTACCAAACATTCTGAATTGAGCTGGCAGTTACCGGCGCAAGCGCCTTTGACGTTTTTTTTACTTCGAAAGCTTGCGTCATAGTTAATAAATAGGTTATTCAACATAATATATTTTTAACAAAGGACACCCGCCATGCAAGCCGTGACTCACCGTGATAACGCGTATTCGTCTCCGCGCCACGCCTCCGCGAATATATGTGCCACAGGCCAGAGCCTTACGCGCCCCGATTTATTCCCAGTTACGCGTTTATGCCTCAAAACGCCCGTTCACCTCGCGGCCATACTCCTGATTTGCATCTTCCTGTGCGCAGGCCCTGCCGGGGCGCAAACCAGCGAAAAGCTCGTCGTCTACACCTCAATGAAAGACTCGCTTATAGGCAAACTTGCTACGGCCTTCACCGCTATAAATCCGAATATTGAAATAAGCTATCAGTCTGGCGGAGCAGGCAGCCTTATGGGCAAAATCAACTCCGAACGTTCAAGCGGAAAAATCATGGCGGACGTGCTGTGGACGAGTGAAGTCCCCGATTTTTATAGAATGAAGGCACAGGGACTTTTGGAAAAATATATTTCGCCTGAAGTCAAAAATATACTCAACCCCTTGGCCGACTTTGACGGATCCTTCACCCCGGTGCGTCTTGGCACATTGGGCATAGCTTACAATACCAACTTGTTGAAGGAAGCACCCTCCGCCTGGCACGATCTTGAAGACCCCTCCTGCAAGGATGCTTACGGCATCGCCAACCCCGCTCTTTCCGGAACAGCGTATCTGAGTGTTGCGCTGTTGGTGCGGCAATTCGGCTGGGAGTACTTCAACATACTAAAGGCCAACGGGGCAAAGGTAGGTCGCGGTTCCTCACAGGTGGTTGAAGAGGTCGCCACAGGCAAACTCGCCGCCTGTCTGGGAGTTGATTACATTGTGAACGACAAAATTAAGAGCGGCGCTCCTATAGCTCTTGTCTATCCGCATGAAATGCTGGTTATCCCCAGCCCGGTCTGCATTTTTAGAGGCAGCCCGAACATGGACGCCGCCAAAAAATTTGTGGATTTTATCCTTTCCAAAGAAGGCCAAACCATAATCGCTGCGGAAGGGACATTGCCTGTGCGCAAGGATGTTCCGATACCGGCGGAATTCAAATTGCCTTCCGCCGAAGAAGCCATGAGACGCTCCATCAAGGTCGGCTCTTACACAGATCTCATCAATTGCAAAGACAGGACTGTCAAACGTTTCAGCGAATTAATGCAGGCTCGCTGAAAAAATTGGAGCAGTGATACTGATTAACTTGGGAGGGAGCGTGACGGATAAAGATCCATATCAATATAAGCGTGTTGTTTTGCGTATATGCCTTGGCGTAATTTTTACCCTTCTAATCATTCTTACAGGCGTTGCCTTGAGTTCTCTTGGGCTGCACATGGTGCACAAGTCCACCATGGAAGCAGCTAATCAGCTGGCCGAACGGGTGAGCAAAACAACGGAGCAAGCGACAACACACCTTGAGCAACCGGCATATGCTATAATTACCTCCATGTCGCAATCGCAGCTTGTTAATGCTACCAACCTTGAAGAACGCCTGAATTACATATCGTTTTTCTGTACAGCGCTGAACACGGTACCGGAACTTACTGCCATATACATGGGGTACGATACCGGAGATTTTTTTCTGGTCCGCTCTTTGAACCACATAACGGGACCCATGCTCAATGCGCCGCCCGACGCCAAATATTTGATGCAAAGTGTTGAGGTTACGCCGCAAGGTTCGCTGGTAACATTTATTTTCTACGATAACTTTCTGAATATACTTAAATCAACACCCGCCACTTATAACTTTGATCCGCGCGCAAGGCCCTGGTACAGAGCGGCCCAGAAAAGTAGCGAGGTCATCACCACAGAGCCTTATGTTTTTTCCACCACGCAAGAACTTGGCATAAGCCTGGCCCGCAAAACACTTCACGGCAAAAGCGTGATAGCCGCTGATATTAATCTTACGGCCATAGCTGATGTACTGGAAATGCAATTACCCACTCCAAGTTCGCGCATAGCCTGGATGAAGCCAAGCGGCGCACTTATTTCATATGTAAGAGGCTCAAGCGACGGCGGGTGTGTTGAAAAAAACTTTATTCCCGAGCTGACCAGCGAAGGAACTCCGGTTTTGTACAAGTCTTTTGAGTTATATAAGAGCGGCCAACGCGATTTGCTGCGCAACATAGAATCAGACGATCAAGAATGGTTTGTTTTTATTAAAGAAATAACCAAGGGCACCACAGTGCAGCATATTTTGCTGCTTGCCCTTCCGGCGGAAGAAGTAATGCGTGACGCCTCCGCCCTGCTGCGGCAGACCGTGATCACGGCCGTGCTCATTTTAGCCATTGCCGTGCCCTGCATATGGCTCACAGCCAGGCGTATCGCCCAGCCCCTGCGCCTGCTTTCGCAACAGGCCAAGCGTATACAAGAATTTAATTTTGATGAAGAAAAACCAGTTAACTCATATATAGAAGAAATAAGTGTCCTCGGCCATACAATTGCTCAATTGCGCGGAAGTGTGCAACGCTTTCTTAATATCAGCATGGCCATCAGCAGTGAGCATAATTTCACCAGATTGATGGAGTGTATTTTAAGCGAAATGGTGGGTGTTGCCAACGCCGAGGGCGGACTCCTGGTGCTGGTAGATGATGGTGGAGAATATATTCCCGGAGGCAGCCTGTGCCGTACTCGCTCAAAAGAAAAAAAGAACTGCCACTATTCCGCCGAATACAATTTTGAAGAGATTTTACCTTCAATTGAAGATTTGAAATCAAAAAAGGCCATACGCGTAAAAATCGACCGTGATGATCCTCGCTGTAAGAATGAAATTATCGAGCCTTTTTTCCGTGACCCTGAAGTTCTCCATCTTGATGTCATTTTTGTAACTTTGCGCAACAGCGGCGACGAAACTCTCGGCCTGCTCGGCCTGTTCAAATGCATTTTTGCCGGTAAAGCCGATTTTCAGGCCAATTACACCGCCTTCATCGAAACTCTCGCCGGCACAGCGGCTGTGGCCCTGGAGCATCAACGCCTGCTGAAAGCGCAGCAAGATCTGCTAAATGCGCTCATCCATATTGTTGCCGGGGCCATCGACGCCAAATCGCCATACACAGGCGGGCATTGCCAACGCGTGCCCATAATATTCACCATGTTGCTTGAAGCGGCCTGCGAAGCCAAAGATGGACCATTCAGAGATTTTTCCATGACCGATGAGGAATGGGAAGAAGCCAAGCTGGCGGGATGGCTGCACGACTGCGGCAAAGTAACCACTCCGGAGTATATTGTTGATAAAGCCACAAAACTTGAAACGATTTATGACCGCATCCACGAAGTACGAACCCGCTTTGAAATTCTGAAACGTGATGCTGAAATTGCCTGCCTCAATGACATCATCAATGGCGCCGACGCCTTGGGGCGCAGGCAAAAACTTGCCGAAGAGCTGCAAGCTCTTGATGACGATTTCGCCTTTGTGGCCAAAAGTAACGCGGGCGGCGAATTCATGGATCAGGCATCTCTTGAGCGTCTGAAAGTCATAGCCGAACGTACCTGGACGCGTACCCTGGATAAACGTCTGGGAGTTTCCCGAGACGAGAAGAATCGTATGGGGGAACAGTCGGAAACACTGCCGGTTTCTGAGCCACTCCTGGCTGACAAGCCGGAGCATATTATACCGCGCCCCACCATTATCTCCAACTCTGACAATGATTCAACGGGCTTTGCCGTTGCCACTCCCGAGGCGTTAAATAACAGGGGCGAATTATATAATCTGAGCATCAGCCGGGGCACGTTGAACAATGAAGAACGCTATAAGATAAATGAGCATACAATTCAAACCATAACTATGCTGAATAATTTGCCTCTGCCCAAGTACCTGAAAAATGTGCCGGAAATCGCCGGCGGACATCATGAAACCATGGACGGCACAGGTTATCCACGTAAATTGACCCGTGACAATCTGAGCCTGAAAGCGCGTATGGTGGCCATCGCCGACATTTTTGAGGCGCTTACCGCCACCGACAGGCCTTACAAATCCAGTAAGACCATTAGTGAAGCCATGAGAATTATGACGCTGATGAAAGACGGCAATCATATTGATCATGAAGCGTATGAGCTGTTCATGTCCGCTAAAATTCCACAGAAATATGCCGAACGCTATTTGAAACCGGAACAGAATGATGCGGAGTAGGGCATATACAGGGCTGACGCGCCTCAGCGCGGAGGCCCGAATTGCATTGCTTAAAATTTTTTCTGATGTGCCCTCTTTTCCTTTTTCCTATAAAGTAATATACTGTATTCGTAAAAATAAATTCACGCGATTTTATTGTCCCTTGCGGGAGAGGAGGGCATATGGATCCGATCAACAAGACATTCAACGTCAACCTGTATGGGAAGATGATAGGCGGCGAGATTATCTCGCAGACTCTGGACAGTCTTAATCACTATGGCCCCGCCCCGGGCGCGACCAAAAACACGAACCAATACGGCCCCACTCCGGGGGCAACCGGCAATGACAATAATTATGGCACAATCGGCGCGAACACAACCACCGGGAGCAATGCGAATCAATATGGCGTCACAGGAGCAAAAAACACCGGCAATGCCATGAGCTACGATTATAATTTTCAGAAGTCGTTTCTCAGCAATGCCTACCTGGAAAACGGGATGGGGGCGCTGGTCAGTTCCACTACCTGATATTTTGCGGAGAACTGGAGCATTTTGCGAATGAAATGAGCGAAATGTTATAAATAAGATGCCTGCCGACCATCAATTCGATTTTTTCTTTCGATTGAGTGGTCGGCAGGTCGTTTATATCTTTCATAGCGTCGTTTTTTTCATCAAAATTTTCCGAAATTCACCCAAAAGCAACCAGCAAAAATGCCCGCTTGACACTGCCATTGCACAAAAAACGCATTTGAGACAGCCCCTAATATAGCCTGGAGGGGTCGAGGGCGATTTCTATTGCCAAATCAGAGAAAGAGTGCTGAGAGATCCGTTCCAGAAGGAGTGATTGCAACATTTTGTGATAGCCTGAGTGAGCGCCCTGAAGCTTTTCACACATATGATCGTATTCATCTTGCGATTGCTGACTGCCAAGCTGATTAAAAGCGGCCCGGGCTCTGCTGCCTTCCGGTGCGGAAGCTCCCGCTCTGACAATGGCGTTGCGGCGTTCTATTTCAGCCCTGATTTTGGGGTCAACGGTGTCCACCCATACCTCGGCTTCGTCAGCGTCGCTTTCTCTGTTGCTGTAGATTATATCATCTCCGTCGCCGCCATGTATCACCGTATTGTCCGAAGCGCCAACCCATAAGATGTCATTTCCGACTCCGCCTTGAATAACGGCTGAACCGGCCGCCCGCACAACAATAAAGTCGTCTCCGTTGCCGCTGTCGAGCAGGGAGTCCTCAAGATAGTTTGCATAGATTACGTCGTTGCCTTCACCGGTATTTATTTTGCAATTTTCAATGATATTTCCGGCATAAATGCTGTCATTACCCGATCCTGTCTGAATAACTGATTCGCTGATATTAAAGCCTGCGTAAATGCTGACGTCTCCTTCATCTCCCGTAATCTTGGTTCTGTAAATACCCTGCCCGGCATGTATGTTGCCGTCTCCGGGACCTATTTTAATGTTCGATTCTTTTATGCCGCGCCAGGCAAGGACGTTGAGTTCTCCTTTGCCTCCCGTGATATCAGACTGATTTATATCGTGTTCGGCACAAATACTGGTACTGCCGGATCCTCCGATAAAAGTTGAGCCTAAAATATAACGGCTATTTATGGCCATTGATCCGGAACATGAAATTGTGGAATCGTGAATTGTGCGCACATTAATAGTTATTGTTCCTGTTCCTGAAATTGAAGCCGCATGCAGGCTGTCGCCTTCTATATAATTGTTGCCGTCTCTGTAATTTTTTTTCAACTCAATTCTAGTTTCAAGCGAATATATTAATATATTTCCATTTTTATCTTTATTTATCCGCGTATTTTGGTATATCTTCATTCGCAATTGAAATTCATCGTTTCTTTCTATGATAAGCAAGCGCGCAAAGTCTTTTTTTGCAATTATTTCATAATGTCCATGCAATTGGCGGTTTTCTATTTTTATACGTGTTCCATCTTTAGTTATAGTTTCTATATCACCTGTATTGCCCGGATAAATTTTAGCTGATGAGCATGGCAAATTATGTAAAGAGAATATAGAGCTGCTGGATGATGTTTTCATACGTTCTCCTTAATATTTAAATAGCACTTATTGTAGCGGAAGTATCTTCCATTACTTAATGGATATGCAATTATATTGCCAATAGTGCTAGTCTTTGACGGTTTTTTATTGTAGAATGCCGTATGCTGGCGAATTGTAAATTATTAATTTTTACGGAGTGCCGGAACGAATTAATAATGGAACTAAAAAAAGAGGTTGCCCGGCAGCGGTTAACCTCTTTTTTAATTATAAATATAAACAACTATAATATAACATACAGCCACAAAAAGCAATATAGCATTTTATATAAAATATGCTATTTTAAGCATACATCAAAATAGCATGCGATTTCGAGCCGCCGGTGCAAGGCGGCGCAGGACAATCAGCCTCAGTAAAAAACAATTTCAGGTAATGATAATTTCAAAAGAAAAATGCTATAGGAGGCATTACATGTCGGATAAAATAATAGTTTCGCGCCGTAACTTTCTGAGAGTAACCGGCATGGCGGCAGCCGGTTCCGCTGCTCTGGGAGCGGTTCCCGTGCTGGCTCAGGCCGTGGCGCAGGAAGAAGCGCAAAAGACTGTGGAACCTGCTGTTGCGGATGCGCAGGCCGGCCATCATTCAACAGAACAGGCTAAGACGGAGCAAAAGGCCGGTGCGCCTCGCGGCAGAATGTTCTTTACCAACGATCTTGAGTTCTTCATCCTGACTGCGGCTGCGGAACGGATTTTTCCCAAAGATGAGAACGGGCCGGGGGCCAAAGATTTGGGTGTGCCCTATTTTGTGGACAACCAACTTGCCGGGTCTTGGGGTTATAATGCCAGAGAATACACGGCTGGACCGCATTTTCCAGGAGCTCCCACACAGGGTTGGCAGACCCCGCTCTTGCGCCGCGATCTTTTCCGCCAAGGCCTGTTGGCCCTCAATTCCGAGGCTCAGGCCCGGCACACAAAAAGCTTTCATGAAATAACTCCGGAACAACAGGATGAAATTTTAAAAAGCTGCGAAGGCGGAAAAATTAAAACTGACGGCTTCACTTCCGGCTTCTTTTTCGCCCAGTTCAGAGCCGCCGTGCTGGCCGGCGTTTACGCCGACCCCATCTACGCGGGCAACAGCAACATGGACGGTTGGAGAATGAAGGGTTACCCCGGCGCGCAAATGACTTATAGTTATTTGATTGAAAACGACGCGTTCCAAAAGGTGGACCCTATGTCTCTGGCCGACATGTAGAAGGAGAAAAAAATGGCTACAGAACTGAAAAAAGTGAATCTGGTGACTGTGGGCGTGGGCTTTACCGGCGGCATGGCTCTGGCGGAATGCGCCAAGGCCGGAATGACCGTTGTAGGGCTGGAACGTGGTGACAAACGCGGCCTGGCCGACTTTCAGGAAATACATGACGAATGGCGCTATGCCGTAAACTATGGCCTGATGCAGGATTTGTCCAAAGACACGCTCACTTTCCGCAATGCAGAAAATATGAAGGCGCTGCCCATGCGCCAACTCGGCTCTTTCTGTCTTGGCGACGGGCTGGGCGGGGCTGGTGTGCATTGGAACGGCATGAACTATCGCTTTAAACCATATGACTTCCAGATCAAAACCATGACCGAGCAACGCTACGGCAAAAACAAGCTGGGGCCTGATTATCAACTTCAGGACTATCCGTTCACTTATGATGAGCTGGAACCTTATTTCAGCAAATTTGAGCAGGCCATAGGCGTGTCGGGCGAGCCGGGGCATTTTGATGCCAAACGCTCGCAGCCCTACCCCATGAAGCCGCTGGTGAAAACGCCAAGCATGAAGCTGTTCGAACAGGCCACCAAATCTCTCGGCTATCATCCTTATATGATCCCGGCGGCCATTGCTTCCGAGCCTTATACCACCCCGGACGGCATGCAGCTCAACCCCTGTCAGTACTGCGGCTTTTGCGAGCGCTTCGCCTGTGAATACGATGCCAAGGCCCAGCCCACCAACACCTTTATTCCGGTTGCCGAAAAAACCGGCAAGTGCGAAATACGCTGCAACTGCAATGTGGTTGAGGTGCTGAAAAAAGGTAGAAAAGTTACCGGAGTGCGCTATGTCAACACCCTGACCAGGGAAGAATTCATTCAGCCCGCCGATGTTGTGCTGCTTTCCAGTTATGTGATGAGCAATGTAAAGCTGCTGCTGGTATCCAAAATCGGACGCCCGTACAATCCCAAAACCGGGCGCGGCACTGTCGGCAAGGGCTATTGCTATCAGATTACTCCCGGCGTAACAGCATACTTAAAGGAACCCATGAATCTTTTTGCCGGGGCCGGGGCTCTGGGCATGGTTATTGACGATTTCAACCACGACAATTTCGACCATTCCGGGCTGAAATTCATACACGGCGGCAATATTGCCATTTCGCAAACGGGCACACGGCCCATACAAGGCAATCCCACATCTCCCGGCGTGCCCTCCTGGGGAGCGGAATTCAAAAAGAACAGTATTTACAACTTCAACCGCACCATCAATGTGGGGTCGCAGGGCGCATCCATGCCGCACAGGCAAAACTATCTGTCGCTGGACGACACCTACAAAGATGCTTACGGTTTGCCGCTTCTGCGCATGACCTACAATTTCACCGAGCAGGACAGGGCTCTTTTCGATTTTATTTCCGGCAAGATTCAGGAAATAGTAAAAGCCATGAATCCCGAGGCGGTTTCCGTAAAACCCAATGCCAAGGATTACAATATAGTGCCCTATCAAACCACTCACAATACCGGCGGAGCCATTACCGGAAAAAGTCCGGCCGACAGTGTGGTCAATTCCTATCTGCAACACTGGGACGCGGAAAATTTGTTTGTTGTGGGCGCTTGCAACTTCACGCATAATGGCGGCTGCAATCCCACGGGAACTGTCGGGGCACTTGGTTATCGCTGCATTGACGGCATTATCAGGTACTCCAAGAAAGGCGGCATGCTGGTTTAGACAGTGCCGGCACGAGCGCTTTTTCGCTCCCAGCCGCGTCCTGTCAATTGCAATTTCAGATTATACAAGTCCGCCTGAGCTTTTCGAAGCCTGGCGGACTTTTCCCCTTTATTTCAAGGATACAACATATGGCAAAAATAGGAGTCATTGCCCCGGACATACATATTTACGAGCAAATTCCGCATCTGGCGGCGGAGTTGGGCATTGAAAAGGAAATTCGCCTGTTTCAGTCCGCGTTGCACGATGCTTTGCCTGTAGCCCGCAAGCTTGAACGCGAAGGGGCCGACGTTCTGATTTCGCGCGGCTCAACAGCGGAACTGATCCAGAATTCCGGAGTGCGTACGCCGCTGGTGGGCATTCGTTTCAGCATTCACGACATCAGTATCATGCTGCTTGAAGCCAAAAAGCTCACTGGGTTGGAGCAACCGCGCATAGCCGTCATAACATACGGCTACCTTAATCCCGATATGCAGGCCTTTGCCCAACTGCTGGACAGCGACATTCATCCCTATTACAGCCATTACAGCAATGCCGCCATTAAAGAGTGCGCTCTGCGCGCCGTGCGCGACGGCTCCCATGTTATAGTCGGGGGCGTAAATACGCAAAGTGCCGTGCGAGGCCTGGACATACCCTTCATGCACTATGTTTCCGGCGAGTCTTCCCTGCGCCAGGCCCTGCTGGAGGCTAAACAAATTTCGAGCGCACGACGGCTCGAGCAGGAACAGAGCCAGCGCTTCAAGGCGGTGGTGGAAATGTCGCGCGATGCTGTGGTGGTGCTCGACAACCAGGGATGCGTACGCGTACTGAGTCCTTCCGCTCCTAGAATGCTGGGCCTGCCGCCGGACGTTCTGGGGATGTCCTTTCAGCAACTTTGCCCACTGCGGGAACTGAAAGTCTGCATGGAAAAACAAGCCTGCCTTCGAGACGAGCTGGTGCATATCAGGGAGCAGCCGCTGTTGCTGAGCATCATGCCCATACTTGTGCGCGACAAGGTAACCGGAGCCGTGCTCAATTTTCAGAAAGCCGGCGATATTGTGGCTCTGGAAAGCAAAATACGCCGCGATCTTTTCAATAAGGGCCATGTTACGCAATATTCTTTTGCCAGCATTTGCGGATCTTCCCCGCAGATGAAGGCGGCCGGGGAAAAAGCGGCGCGCTACGCCGGAACAGGTGGAACCGTGCTGCTTACAGGCGAAACCGGCACCGGCAAGGAGCTGTTCGCTCAGGCCATTCATAATGAAAGCCCTCGTCGCCGAGGGCCTTTTGTGGCTGTGAACTGCGCGGCCCTGCCGCCCTCACTGCTGGAATCCGAATTGTTCGGGTATGAGGAAGGAGCTTTTACCGGAGCGGTGCGCAAAGGCAAGGCCGGACTTTTTGAACTGGCCCACCAGGGCACCATTTTTCTGGATGAAGTGTCTGGCATGGACCATTACGGCCAGACGCGTCTGCTGAGAGTGCTACAGGAGCGCTCCGTGTTGCGCCTTGGCGGCGACAAGTATCTGCCTGTGGACTTCAGAGTTATAGCCGCCACCAATGTGAACCTGTGGGATCTTGTGTTGAGCGGGGAATTTAGAGAAGATCTTTTTTTCCGCCTTGACGAATTGCCGCTCACCATCCCCCCGTTGCGCGGGCGTCATGGAGATATCTCGCTGCTGGCCAGACATTTCGCCTCCATTCCTGATGAAAATGGCCCCGTGGAGCTGAGACCGGAGGCTTTACGCGTTTTTGAGTCCTATGCCTGGCCCGGCAATGTGCGCGAGCTGCGCAATGTGGTGCGCAGGCTGCGTCTGTTGCGCCAGGGGGCAAGCCTGGGCGCGGAGGACGTGGCCGAGGCTCTGGAAGGCCTTTCGCGCGACAGATCCCCGTCTGCCTCCGGCCTCGCGGTGCCCCCTCAAACCGTTCGTCCCGCCGTTGTGGAAGATGCGCATTCCATATCCGCGGCCTCGACCAAAGCTCTGGGCGAAAGGCAGCGTATTGTGCAGGCTCTGCACGACAGCGGCGGCAGCCAGATCAGGGCCGCTGCCCTGCTGGGCATGGACAAAAGTACCTTGTATCGAAAAATGAAGCGCCTGGGCATTCAGAAAACAGCTGTGTAGAACATTATAGCATTTCGCCCATTGCATTCGTAAAATGCTCTAAAAAATGCAAAACGCCCTTAACGGTGCGCCAATGTGCGCTGTTAAGGGTTTTTCTATTTATTAATTACTGTAAATACATGTAGTTATTATTGGAATGATTATTGCTGAACAAGGGCAAGTAATTTTCCACTTAAATGCATCAAATAGAGCATTTCAACAGCGTCTCACAATATTTAAATATTCGAATATAGGAGGCATCTAATGGGCAGCAATGACTTCTTGAACATGGGTGGTCAAAAGACAGCCATCGTAATCCACAAGGACGACAATGTCGCTATAACCCTTGCGGACGTGCAGGCCGGGGATAAATGCGTCATCAGGCAGGAAAACGGCGAGGAGTATGCGCTTGAAGCCGTGGAAGACGTGGCTTTCGGGCACAAGATCGCTCTGATCGACCTGGGGAAGGATAGTCCCGTTTTAAAGTATGGCGAGGAAATAGGCAAAATGAAAGAACCCTTGGCCAAGGGCGGGTGGATACACAGTCACAATCTTTACTGCGAACGGGGGATGTAGCCATGAAAGATACTTTCTTGGGATTTGAACGCGAAAACGGCGGCTTTGGCGTGCGTAATCTCATTGCCATTATTCCTTCCGTTTTTTGTTCCGCCAAAGTAGCCGAGCGTGTGGCCCAGAATGTGCCGGGCACAGTGCATTTCAAACATCCCGTTGGGTGCAGCCAGGTGGGCGAAGATCTGGAAGTCACCGCCAGAACGCTGATCGGTATCGGCAAAAACCCCAATTTCGCCGGAGTGGTTGTTGTAGGGTTGGGCTGCGAGAGGTTTTCGCCGCACGAACTGGCCGAAGGCATAGCCCCTACAGGCAAGATGTTGGAGACGGTGGTTATTCAGGACGAGGGCGACTCGCTCAAAGCCCTGGATCTGGCCACGCGGCACGCCCGCAAAATGCAGCAGGCCGCCTCGCTGGAACGGCGCAAGGAATTGCCTGTTTCCGGCCTAATGATTGGCCTCAACTGCGGCGGTTCCGACATGACCTCCGGCCTGGTGGCCAATCCGGCTCTGGGCATAGCCTCGGACATGCTGGTGGCCAGGGGCGGCTCGTCCATTCTTACTGAACTCACGGAACTGATTGGTACAGAGCATATTCTTGCGCGCCGCGCCGTAAGCCCCGAAGTTGCTGAAGATATCAAAAACGCCATCCGCTCCATGGAAGAACGTCTGACCAACCAAACCCGTCATTCAAGCAACAGTAAGCGTAAGCATCTCATATCCACCGGCAACTATGAGGGCGGGCTTTCCAGCGTGGTGGAAAAATCGCTTGGCGGCATGAAAAAGTCGGGAACCGAAGCAAAGTTTGTGGAAGTATTCAAATCCGGAGACGCCCCCTCCAAAAAAGGCCTGTTGCTCATGGACGGCCCCGGGCACGACGGAGAGGTTACCACCGGACAGGCTGCCGCCGGAGCGCAGATTGTGTGTTTTCCCACCGGGCGGGGTACGCCTTCGGGTTTTCCCGGAGTGCCGGTCATCAAGATTACGGGCAACCCCAGAACCTATGAAAAAATGAAGGAGAACCTGGACATCAACGCCGGAGCTGTGCTGACGGGCGAAAAAACGCTGCAACAGGTTGGTGAGGAAATTTACGAAGAAATAATCGCCGTGGCCTCCGGCAAGCTCTGCAAGGCCGAGGTCCTGGGGCATGATGAGCAATTTTGCGTAACGCGCATGCCGTAGGAGCTGTCTCCATAAGTTACGGACACTTTGTGATGGGATGGCCCTGGCAACGCACGGGCCGTCAGAGCATTTCGCTCATTTCATTCGCAAAAAGCTCTAGTACCATATTTTGCATAGGATATTATTATGGCCAGTAAATTTGAGATATGGGGAAAAAAGTACGGTCTTCTCCTCAGCGTTGTAATAGCGCTTTTGGTCTGGTTCCTTCCAATGCCGCAAGGCATGAACCCGGTACAGCACAAGCTGCTGACCATCTTTGCCGGGGCCGTGGCCTTGTGGGTTACCCAGGGCATAGGCTTCGGCACCAGCGCCTTTATAGTTTGCTCGTTGCTGTATTTCTGGGTGGGCAACCCCGACGGCAGGTTGGACAAGGCCGGAAATCTGGTGCATAGCGCCGACTTTGCCATTGCGGGCTTTTCAAACTCCGGCCTGTGGCTGCAACAGGCCGGGTTCATAATTTCCATAGCCATGATTGAAACCGGCGTGGCCAAGCGCGTGGCTCTTCACATGCTGCGCGCCCTGGGCAAAAAACCTTTCGGGGCCATTCTCACCCCCATGTTGGCCAACATGCTCGTGGCCCCGCTCACTCCGTCGAACACGGCGCGCACAACCGCACTTCTGCCCGTTGTTGAAGGCGTGGCCGAAGCCTACAAGGCGGAACGCGGCGGCAATTTCGGCAAGGCGCTGTTCATTGCCAACACCATGTCTTCCAATATCACCGCCTCGGCCTTCATGACCGGGACAGTGCCCAACCCCATGGCCGTGACCATGATCATAGGCGTTGCGGGCGCTTCGGCCATGACCTCCTGGGGTTATTGGGCTATTGTTTCCGCGCCGATCAACATGATTCTGCTGGTTCTGACCGTGTTCATCGTTACCTGGCTGTTCAAACCGGAAATGGGCGCGTTGCCGGGCGGAGCGGAGTATATAGACGATGAACTCACCCGCATGGGCCCCATGACTTTCAGTGAAAAGCGGGCTGTGCTGTACTTTCTTATCGCCCTGGCTCTGTGGTCCACGGACATGTGGCACCACTTCAACTCTACATACGTGGCCTTTCTTGCTGTTATTCTGATCCTGGCTCCCAAAATCGGCGTTTTGGAATGGAAAAAGGCCGAGCGCGGCATCCCTTGGGAACTGTACGTCTATTTCGGCGGAGTGCTTACTCTCAGCGCCGCTCTGGTCAAGACCAAGTCCATCGAATTCGTCATGAGCGCCACGATCGCTTCGTTGGGTATTCAGGATGTAGGTATGCTGCCGTTCATGATTCTGCTCATGGGCTTTACTATTTTCAGCCATATGTTCTGGTCTACAACAACGGCCATGTGTGGCGTGATGATCCCCATTTACATAGGCATCGCCCAGACATTCGGGTTCCCCATAGTTAACTTCGTTCTTCCCCAGGCCTTCTTGATGGGCTACGCGTTCTTCTTCCCCTTCAATACCCAGGGTAACATCATCATGATGGGACCGGGCTATCACTCCATTACCGACCTGTTCCGCACGGGCATTGTGGTGGGGCTTACCGCTTGGGCGTTGTGGGCGCTGGCGGCGGTATTCTACTTCCCGTTGGTGGGATTGCGCTGATCAACAACTAAAAATTATTGCATAAAGTCAAAAAACCCGCTTATGCGCGAAAGCATTGGCGGGTTTTTTGATTAAAAAATTTAAAATCCGGACAATACTTTTCTTTATCGTCCGTCTGTCTTAATCAATAACTAAAATGAGGAGTTTAAAAATGGAAAACAAAACAAGACGGGATATTATCACCATGGGCGGCATGGTTGTAGCCGGAGGCATACTGCTTGGGGTGGATGCCGCGCAAGCGGCTGAAGGCGCGGAGCGCATGGATGCCATAACAGCCATCAAAACCAGGAGAAGCGTAAGAGCATATACCAAAGAGCCTGTTTCCGAACGGGATATACAAGAATTGCTCGCGGCCGCCATGGCCGCCCCCAGCGCGGGCAATGAGCAGCCCTGGGAATTCGTGGTTATACGCGATCCCGAAACTCTGGCCCGAGTTGGAGAAATAAACAGATATGCCGCCATGGCCAAAAACGCGCCTGTAGCTATTCTGACCTGCGCCAATGAGAGCCGTGAGAAATACGCCGGGTATGGAATAGTGGATGTGGCCGCATGCACGCAAAATATGCTGCTTGCCGCTCATGCCTTGGGACTTGGCGCGGTATGGACCGGCATTTACCCGCAAAAGGATCGGATAGAGGGCTTCCGCCGTCTGCTGGGCATCCCTGAAACCGTCATTCCGGTGGCACTGGTAGTTATCGGTCATCCCCAATCGCGACCACAGCCTGTGAATCGATTTGACGCTTCCAGGGTACATCAGGAGAAGTGGTAGGCTTAAAACCGCCAGATCTGACAGTAGCCTATTGAAAATATAGGGAATAGCTGCCGGGAGCTTACCGGCCGGAAATTATTTTTCCGGTGTTTGAAGCGTCATATCCCGGCAGCGAGCAAAGCTCTTTTTTCAGCCTTGACGACTGTAATACATCCAGAAGCGCCGTAAGCCCGGGATGATCGCGCAGGTCCGCCGGTATGACCAGATCGCAGCGGGTAGCGGCCAGCGGAACAAAATCCAGGCCGAAAGATTCCGCAACCACGCGCAGCCCAAGCGCCGCGTCCGCCGCGCCCGCCGCTACGCGCATAGCTCCCTCACAATGTGAATGCACTTCCGTTGCGTACCCCTGCACCGCGGAATCAGGCACCCCGTGACGCGCCAGTTGCTCATCAAGAAGCCTGCGCAACGCCGCCCCCTCCTCGCGATTGACAAAGCGTGTTCCAGCGGTAGTCAGATCTTGCGCCGAGCGGAGCCCAAGACGATTTCCGGCTGCCACCATAAGCCCTTCTTCCTGCATGGAAAATGCTATAATCAGGCAGTTCAGTCCTGGCGACAGAGTTTGTACGGCCTCGACATTGCCGTCTGACGTGCCGGAACTGTGATAGTGCGTTCCCGCCACATGCGCATTGCCCGCGCCAAGGGCAAGCAGGGCCCGGCGGCTTGAGGCGAAAGCGGTGTGGGCGCGCAGACCAGGCGCGGCGCGTGACACAAGGCCGCCAAGCACGCCAAGGGCCGGGTCACAACCCAGAATCAGAATGGTATTCTCCAATTGGGCGTGGGGTAGTGGGCAGTCAATGCTGTTGTCGGCCACCAAAAAACCGTCGGAAGCCTCCAACATGAAAGGCATTGGCGTACCCCGCAGCGGAATTCCCACAAGTTTTCCACGCACTCTGGCCAGGGACAGCCTTGCCGTTGCCGTTTCCGCGCCGCCCAGCAAATGAAGGCCTTCAGGCTGCGTCAGGGGGCTGGTTTCGACAAAAAGCATTTCCACTGTGCAGCCCAAAACGCGGGCCAAACGCAGAGCCACGGCTGTATTAGGCAGGTAACGCCCCGATTCCATGTCGTAAACCGCCTGCCGTCGCACCCCGACGAGGCGCGCCAGCTCATCCTGCGAAAGCTTTTTTTTAAGGCGATATTCTTTTATTGCGCAGCGTATGGCGGCGTCATTCATAAAATTCTCCAAGTCATAGCTGAGGCGCGTCAGCCCTTCTCTCCAAGTTGACAATATTTAACATAAGGCCTAAGAACAGACAATGACGTGTATACACGTCAAAAAATTAATCAGTGAAAAGCCGCGCGCGGTTTTTCGCTTTTTGGGTCCATTGGCGTTTCCGCTTTTTTGCGCGCACAATTTTTACGTTCTGGAGGTTCTCATGATTCATAAACTTAGAGTACTGGGCCTCGTGGCCGCTTTTCTCATGTGCTTCAAAGCGTTGCCGGCAAAAGCGGCGGATGGCGGCATAACTGTATTCGCCGCCGCTTCCACCACAAACGCGCTCACGGAAATCTCCAAAATTTATGAAGGCGAGGGCAAAGGCAAGGTGGCGCTTTCATTCGCTTCATCGTCGACTTTGGCCAAGCAGATTGAGAATGGCGCTCCGGCCGATATTTTCCTTTCCGCCAATTCGGAGTGGATGAATTACCTTGAAAAAAAGAATCTGCTTCAACCGGACAGCCGCGCCGATCTTTTGGGCAATCGCATCGTTTTTATTGTTCCCAAGGCCAGCTCTGTGAAATCGCTTACCGTGTCGCCCAAGCTTGATCTGGCCGCATTGCTCGGCAAAGACGGGCGGCTGGCGGTGGGTGACCCCGCCCATGTTCCGGTGGGAACCTATGCCAAGGCGGCCCTGCAAAAATTGAATCTGTGGGGGCAGGTGGAAAACAGAATAGCCCCGGCCAAAGACGTGCGCGCCGGGTTGGCGCTGGTGGAACGCGCTGAATCGCCCCTGGGTATTGTGTATGCCAGCGACGCCGCCATTTCCGACAAAGTACGTATTGTAGGAACCTTCCCTCTCGACAGCCATCCGAACATCGACTATCCGGTGGCGGCTGTAAAAACTGCCAAAAGCGCCGCCGCGCTGAATTTCATCAAGTTCATGAGCGCGCCCGCGGCCAAGAAAATATGGGCCAAGTACGGATTTGAGGTAAAATAATGCTTTTCACCTTAACCCCGGAAGAAATAGACGCGCTGCTGCTCAGCCTTAAAGTGGCTTTTTGGGCGGTATTTTGCAGCCTTCCGTTTGGAGTGCTGCTGGCCTGGATTCTTTCCCGCCTTGATTTTCCCGGCAAGAGCCTGTTGGACGGCCTGTTGCACCTGCCGCTGGTATTGCCGCCGGTGGTCATCGGCTATCTTTTGCTGGTAGGCTTGGGGCGCAACGGGGTTATTGGA
Organism: Desulfovibrionaceae bacterium; assembly: GCA_031553655.1. Classification (GTDB taxonomy): domain Bacteria; phylum Desulfobacterota; class Desulfovibrionia; order Desulfovibrionales; family Desulfovibrionaceae; genus JAVBLG01. The sequence goes on from JAVBLG010000064.1 coordinate 41,366, forward strand.
AAAATACTTTACGAGCATCTCGGCATAACCATTGCCTTTACCTGGAAGGGGGCTGTGGCGGCTTCTGCGGTCATGGCCTTTCCCCTTCTGGTGCGTACGGTACGGCTTTCGCTTGATGCCGTTGACAAAAGGCTGGAAATGGCTGCGCGTACTCTGGGGGCCGGGCCTTGGCGTGTTTTTTTCACAGTCACGGTGCCGCTGTCTACACCCGGCATCGTGGCTGGAATGGTTCTGGCTTTTGCCCGCAGTCTGGGCGAGTTCGGCGCTACTATAACCTTTGTATCCAACATTCCGGGACAGACGCAGACTCTGCCCCTGGCGCTTTATACCATGACGCAGGTTCCACATGGCGAAGACGCGGCCATGCGCCTGTGCATCATATCCATTGTCATTGCGCTGATTGCCCTGATCGGGGCCAATTGGCTGGAAAAACGCTTTACACGGCGCTTTGAGTAAAAGGTTTTTTTTAGAATTCAGGGGTGACGCGCCTCAGCGCGGAGGCCTGAAGCGTTCTTGTGTAAACTGATGAGGTTAATCATGCGGGTCATTTTACGGTGTAAGCAGGGCAATTGCCTTATTGATGTGGCTTTTAGGAATGAAACCGGCGGCATTACCGCCCTGTTCGGCCCTTCCGGGGCCGGAAAAAGTTCCATAATCAATATGGTGGCGGGCCTGCGCAAGCCGGATGAAGGGAGCGTACGTATGGGCGGCCGCTGTCTCTTTGATTCCGCGTTGGGCATAAATTTGCCTCCCGAAAAGAGGAATATCGGTTATGTGTTTCAAGATGGACTGTTGTTTCCTCATTTGTCCGTAAAGGCCAATCTGCTTTATGGACGAAAGCGCGGGCAACCCGGCGAAAAAGATGTTGATTTTGATCAGGTAATTGATTTGCTGGGCATCAGGGAACTTTTGCCGCGAAAACCCAAAACCTTGTCCGGCGGGGAAAAACAGCGCGTGGCTTTTGGTCGGGCTGTGCTTTCAAATCCCGACATTCTGCTCATGGACGAGCCGCTGGCCTCTCTGGATGAGGCCAGAAAAGAAGAAATGCTGCCTTTTATCAAAGAACTAAACACGAATTTTCATATTCCGATTCTGTATGTAAGCCATTCATTGGAAGAAATTCGCGCTTTGACCGGCGATATTCTCAGGCTGGACAGCGGCAGGATTCTAAACGCTTCTTGAAAAAATAATCGCCCGCGCTTGACATATCATATCAGCACTCCTAGTCTGTGCTCCATGCTTTTATCGTATAAAGGAGTATATCATGAAATTAAGCGCAAGAAATCAACTAAAAGGCAAAGTAATAGACGTAAAAGATGGAGCCGTTAATGGCGTTGTCACTCTTGAATTGCCGTGCGGCCAACAAGTAGTGTCCACCATTACGATGGACTCCATAAAAAATCTGGGCTTGAAGCCTGGAGTGAGCGCCACTGCTATTATAAAGGCCAGCTCCGTGATGATGGCTGTGGAATAAAGTCTCCATAAATCAAAAATTGCCTAATATGACGGCGTTCTCTCTTGCGTGAGCCAATTCCGCAGGAGAGAGCGCCGTTTTTGATGCCGGGCGCGGCGTGATGATTTTGTTAGTAGCAAAATGAGATGCGTCAGCCCTGATTTGGCTCTAATCGAGGGTACGACGAAAGAATAGAGCGGACAATACCATAACAACCACTCCGAACATAGCCACCGGCCATAGCGACGGCCACAGATCGGCCCAGTCATTGCCCTTGAGGAAAACGCCGCGCACCGCGCGGTTGAAATGGGTAAGTGGTAGTATGCCGCCGATGGCCTGCGCCCATTTGGGCATGCCCGCAAAGGGAAACATAAATCCCGACAGCATCATGTTGGGCAACAGATAAAACATGGTCATCTGCATGGCCTGAAGCTGATTTTTGGCAAATGATGAAAGGGTTACCCCCACCGTGAGATTGGCGGCAATGAACAGCACTGCGGCCACGTAGAGAGCGAAAGGGTTGCCGGCGAACGGCACATTGAAAAGCAGCATGGCCATGGTGATGATAATGGCTACCTGCACATGTCCGATCAAAATATAGGGCACAATTTTTCCGGTCATTATTTCCAGAGGCGTAACCGGCGAAGACAGCAAATTTTCCATATTGCCGCGTTCCCGTTCTCTGGTTATGGCCAGCCCGGTCATCATCACCGTGGTCATGGTCAGAATAATTCCCATAAGGCCGGGCACAATATTGTAGCGCGTAAGCCCTTCTGGGTTATATTTTTTGTGGATTCGCACGGAAAATGCTTCTGGTTTTCCTCGTAGATGGGCCAGCGCGCCGTTAAGATCTTTTTCAGCCACAGACTGGATAATCCCTTGCAAAGCGCCAAGGGCGCCGCTGGTAGCGGTGGGGTCGGTGGCGTCGGCTTCCACCAGCATGGCCGGTCGTTCACCGCGCAATATCGCACGGGAGAATCCGGCAGGCACCGAAACCACAAAATAGGCCTTGCCTCTGGCCAGAGCGTGTCGTGCCGCCTCTTCGTCCATTGTTCCAATAATGTCAAAATATTCGGAATTACGCAGCGCGGCCTCAAGGCTGCGGGTAAACCGGTTTTGTTCGCCAAGAACCAAGGCGGTCGGCATGTGCTTGGGGTCACTGTTTATCGCATAGCCAAACAGTAATAGCTGTACTACGGGCAGCCCCACAATCATGCCGAAAGTCAGGCGATCGCGCCGGAGTTGCAAAAATTCCTTAAGCACAATGCCCCACCAGCGCGTGAAGGAAAAATAGCGTTCCCGGTTCATGGCCGCGCTCCGAAATTATCCTGGGAGCGGTTCATCATATATATGAAAACATCTTCGAGGCTTGTTTCCGCAAATTCTATTCGCCTGCCAGACCCGGCCGCGCCGCTCACGGCCCGCAAAAGTTCATCTTGGTTTCGCCCGCAGACATGCAGGGCGGTTCCGAACATGACAGTTTGCTCCACATCTGGCGCTCGTTCGAGCTCTCTGGCCAAGGCATGGAGATGTTCACCATGCACGGATACGGTGAAAAGCCTTTGAGAAGCGGTGATTTCCGTAGCCGTGCCCGTAGCCAGAAGTTTTCCGTAGGCGATATAGGCCAGCTTGTGGCAGCGTTCGGCTTCATCCATATAGTGGGTGCTTACCAGCACGGAAATACCTTGCGCCGCCAGGCTGTGCAGTTCGTCCCAAAAGTCGCGGCGGGCTGTGGGGTCAACCCCGGCTGTGGGCTCGTCCAGCAGGAGCAGATCAGGCTTGTGCAACATACAGGCAGCCAGAGCCAAGCGCTGCTTCCATCCGCCGGACAGCGCGCCGGTGATCTGCCCGGCTCGTCCTTGTAACCCCAGATTTTCCAGAGCCTGTTCCACGGCTTCCTTGCGGTTGCGCATTTCAAAAAGACGGGCGACAAATTCCAGATTTTCTCTGATGGTCAGGTCTTCCCAAAAAGAGAAGCGCTGGGTCATGTAGCCGACCCGGCGTTTGATGCTGTTGCTTTCGCGCAGAATGTCAAAACCAAGGCATGAGCCGCTGCCGGAATCAGGGGTGAGCAGACCGCACATCAGGCGGATGCAGGTGGTTTTGCCGCTGCCGTTGGGGCCGAGAAAGCCATATATTTCTCCGCGTTCAACCTTGAGTGAAACATCATCAACAACTTTTTTTGTCCCGAAGCTTTTGGTGAGTTTTTTCACGTCAATGGCAAGCTCTGGTTGCTTCGCGGCCGTGTCCAGGCTAATGTGTCCGGCTTTCATCAAAATTTCCTTTATGGTCTGAAATCTCCTCCCTCAAGGGGAAAATTTGATTGACAAAACGACTAATTCGATGATTTTTTTTGTAACTCCCTTCCTTCAGGGAAGGGCAATCCGCACGGCTCCTATCCTCCGGAGACGGAATCAGTTGGCGGATGGAGCTGACTGTGGATTGAAACATGGCAGACTCACATTTACGGGGTGGCCGGGATGCAGAGAGGCGGCAACGTCCGATTCAGGTTTGGCCTCAACCATGAAAACCAACTTAGAGCGTGTTTCGTTGCTGTAGATAATTGGGGGCGTGTATTCGGCATTAGCGGCCACATAGGATATTACGGCGGGGAATGGTTCGGCGCGCCCGTCCGCGCGCACAAGCGCCCGCTGTCCCAGGCGCAGCTTGCCGGTGAGCGTTTCCGGAACAAAAAAACGTATTTTAACATTTCCTGGAGGGAGCAGTTGCACTACCGGGTTTCCGGCTGGTACCCACTCGCCGGGGCGGAAGAGGGTGTCGTAAATCATGCCGGAGGCCGGGGCGCGCACCTGCTTCTGCTCCAACTCCCAACGGGCCTGGGCGGCGCGGGCGGCGGCCGCGTTTACGGCGGCCTGCTGGGCTTCGATTTTTTTTTCCCGCTCGGGAAGGAGATATACTTCCACCTGGCTGGTGAGTTCGGCAACGCGAGCTTTCGTGGACTTGGCCGCCGCTCTGGATATGTCCAGATCCTTCTGGGTCGTTCCTCTGCTTTTGATCAAAATTTCATGACGCTGCAATTGCGCGGCGGCATTGACCGCCTCGGCTCTGGCCTGCTCAAGCTGGGCCTTGGCCATGGCCACTTCCTCGGGCCGTTTGCCGGTTTGCATATCATTTAATTGAGCTGTGGCCACAAGCAATTCCTGTTCGGCCTGACGCAGAACTTGGCGCTCATATTCCACTTCCAACTCGAAAAGAAG
>JAVBLG010000012.1:0-57653 GCA_031553655.1 Desulfovibrionaceae bacterium
TGCACCAAAAGGTCAATAACTTCCGGTGGGGTGCGGCTGATAATTTCAGCACTAAGAGGAATTTCAGGCTGCATCTTGGATTCCATGAGGTCTGCTTACCATTAAGTCTAAACTTTTTCTAGATCCCGTGAGCGCTTACCCTTAAAGAGCACGCGCGCAATGAAGGGCTCATTTACGAACAGGAATTGTTTGTCGAAGATACGGATGTTGTGCCGATGTGCGAAATGGAAATAAATCTGTACCAGATTCGTCTGACGCTACCAGAATCGTCTGACGCTTCGGTAGTGCGCTGATGTTTCCCAGAATTCTTGTTCTTGACGATCTCTTCGGGCGCGATATAGCCAACGGCAGAAATGTAGATCGCGAAAATCTCTGCGCCCAGTTTCTCTGGCGGGATATCACCGGCGATGCCGCCGCGCTGGCAAGCGCGCAAGAGGTATTGCGCCCCACGGCCGAGGCTGTTTTTCATCGCGCCCAATCGCCGCTTTGCGCGGTAATAGGCGATGTGGTGGAAAATGATCTGACCGGCGCTATTGCCGTTATTCGCGAGCACTGGTTCAAACCGGGGATACGCGAAGAGGGGCTGGGCCATGAGACTGCGGGCTGCCTCAGCATGCTGCTGCTTGATCTGTGTTTTCTCACCGGCCCTGTCACGGCGGAAAGCCATGCCGCCGCTCCAGGCATGCCACAAGGCCACGCTGATGACGCCAGCGAGGATTCCTATTTCGGGTTGAAACTGCTCAAGGAGATTAATCGAGAATTTCCTGATTTGCCTGTTTTCATACTGTCAAGTATGCAAAGAAGGCCAATAGCGTCCGAATTCAGCCATAGCGGGGCCTTTGGCTTTATTGACCGCTCCGATCCAAACGGCCCGGCAACGCTTTACAAGGCGCTGGCCCGTCACGGTCTGATGCCCGACGCCGCCGGGGCCATTGTGGGGCGCTCCCTGCCTTTGCTTCTGGCGCTGCGCGATGCCAGGGTGGCGGCGGAAAACGGGCAGGATGTACTTATTCGTGGCGAGCGCGGCACAGGCAAGGAGCTGCTGGCGCAATATATACGCCGCATGTCGCCCGACTCCGCAGGACGGCAGCCCCGGCCTTTTGTGGCCGTCAACTCCCCGGTTCTTTCCTCCGGCCTGTACGCTTCTGAACTCTACGGAATCGAATCCGGTTCGGCCACCGGGGTGAGTGGGCGCAAAGGCCTGTTGGAAACATCGGACGGCGGCGATGTTTTTCTTGATGAAGTAGCGGATATGGCTCCTGATGTGCAAGCCTCGCTGCTGCGCGTTTTGCAGGAAAGGCAAATCATGCCTGTGGGCGGCAGGCAGACCAAAAAAATTGACATACGCGTAATTGCCGCCACCAATGCGCAAATAGACGACCCCAAACTTGGCTTGCGCCCTGATCTGCTGGATCGTCTGGCCGCTGGGGGCACAATCTGGCTGCCCCCCCTGCGAGAACGCATTGAAGACGTCCCCCTTCTGGCCGGACAATTCGCGCGCGAAACGGAAAAGCGCAATGCCACTGCCCTTGAGCGGGAGATTTCCAACAGCGCCCTGGACAAGCTCATGGCCTATGACTGGCCGGGCAATATACGCGAATTACGCAGTGTGGTGGCCGACGCGGTCAACCGTTACCCCGATGTTGAATACCTTGTGCCCGAACATTTGCGGATCGGGCGTTCTTCACGCGGGGGGGCGACCTCTTCCCTGCCCCCTCCTCATACCGGCATGGTTACGTCAGAGCCGCATGCTGACTCCTTACACGTCCGTGCTAATACCAGTGACGCTCATTTGCCCCATAGCCGAGAGTTTGCCACTGCGCGCGAAGATAAGGATGTTATCGACTCTTTGTTGCAATACTCGGGTTCAGTCAGATTCAGCCGGGATAATGTGCAAGATTGGGCGGGTAAGCTGCATCTGGTGCAGAAAGGCCAGCAACTTTTGATCGCGCGTATGGTTCTGGCGGCGCTTGAAGCCACTAAACGCCGTACTCCGGAACGCCCCGACGGGGTTTTGCAAATTCACCCGGCCATGAAGCTCCTTGCCGGAGATGCGCGACTGACGGCCAGCAAGGCGGCGGACATGTTGAAAAGACTGCTTGGCCCGCTTGAGGAAGAGCTTGAAGGAGATTTAAAAGAAGCCCTGGAAATAGCCATGCGCCTGCGCCCCAGGCATGGGCGTGGCAATTGAGGCCTTGATTTTGAAATTTTGATTTACTTGAGAGCGATCCGTTCTGAAATACGTCTGCGTTGATTTGTACCTACTGATCTGGCACTCCACCCGAAAAGAGGCGATATGATTTATTTGATACTGGCTCAGACTGATTTTACCGCGCGGACTCTAATTCCCTGGCGGGATGAATTAAGTAAAAAATATATCAAGCTTAAGATGCCAAAGCCGTTGATTATGTCCGAAGATCATGTGCAACGCGATGCCGGAGTATACGCTTACAACTACGCTTCCAGGTACATAGAATCTTTCATGCGCAACCAATGCCGCGGAACCGGCTGCGAAGTGGCCATTCTGGTTGATTATGTCCGCCCCCTATATCTCAGCGCCATATCAAGACCCTGTTGGGATTCGCTTATTGCCATGCTCGTGCTGTCTTATCCCGAGGTGCGCTGGCACTTCGGCTACGCCTGCTTTGAAGAAAAGCAAAAGGAGAAGGCAAAGGCAAAGGGAGATGCAGATCCGGAGGAGCAAAATGTCTCGAAACAAACTAGAGATTCAAATAAGCAAAGTGAATATTTATGTGAAAAATGGTATGACATCAATTACAAACACTCACTTCCTGCTCTGTTCCACAACATAGCCAGCGATCCGTTGATGGATCCTTCTGGGCTGCGGGAATGGGTGCGCTCAAGAACGAACAAGTCGCTTGAGGACTCTAAAGAAGGGTGGGAGTTGCCCACAAGAGACAAATTGGCGGCTGCCATTGATGAAGAACCATCCTACGCCTATTTTTACGGATATACTGCCTATCGTTTCGGCTGCCGCGCCGACATAATAACTACTTGGGAGCTGATGAGGCACAGGTTTGGTGAAGAACAAGGATATAATTATGTACCTGACAATCCAAAATCACATGGATATTGGCTTCTGCTGGAAGATATGAGTCTGTGCTTTCCTGACCGTGAAGCACAGGTAAAATTGCTAACACTTACAAATAGGGCTGTCTGGTGTAAAAAATTGTGTAATCAGCCCGACGTGGAAGACTCAGAATATAGATTTCTTATAACTACCGGACAATCCAGCTCTGGAACAGAGCTAATAGAAAATGAAAAATATTTAACAGAATACAAAGGGGAGAAAAGTAAGGCAATACTAAAACCTCTTGGCGGTATATTTGGATTGTGGAAAGATAGCGGAATTTTAGAATTATGCATTAACGAGCATCCAGGAAACTGTCCTGGCTTTGTCTGGCCTCCTACACAAAATAGAAATGATCATGAGGCTGGACCAAGTAGGAATGATAATAAAAAAAATCTAAGGCATGGCGCTCCAGGCAAGTTGAACCTCATCGCGGAATCCATGGTACGTCGCGCTGAGCATTTGCTTGGCCATATAGAGTCTGTAAATGATGCTGTACGTGGTGCAGTCATAGCCTGCGATGCCTTGCAGTGCACCGGCTGCAAAGCCCCAGCAACCGCTTTTGAAGCCTTGGCCCTGAGGCATAAATTTGAAGTTATGGCTGAGTGCCGTTTTTCTGGAATTGAGCACCATTTGAATGTAAAGGACCGCATTCGTGAAATTGAAAAAGATGCGGAGGCGATTTCGGCGGTGTCTGCCCCAAATAGACAAATCGAAGCCAGGCTCAACGGAGAAATGGAAATATTGCTAGGCATTGCGAGAATTTTCCATCAAAATTCTCAGTTTGACGAAGAAAATACTTGCATGAACAAAACGCGCAACCTCCACAATAAGTTGTGGTTGCGACAGCATACCGAGTATTTGCGTCCTGGCCTGCTATTGTTTCAACACAATACCGTAGATTGGCTCCGTTTGTTTCTGCAGTACTGTTTTTGGGCTCTACGACGTTATATTCCAACTTTGTTGTGCAATTTTTTTATATTGTCACGCGATGTTTTGTCATTATTGAGATATGTATTTTTGCGCTATGTGGAAAGCCTGCTGAGTTCTGGCCTTAAATTAGCTTTGTGGACGACTCTCTGGATATTTCTACTGAGTTGTTGTTTTGTGTATGTGAATGATTACGGTTACAGCAATTTAATTGCAGGCCTGGCGGACGCCATATCTACATTCTTTTCAGGAGGAGCTCCCGTTACCCATGCACTTTCGCCAACTAATGGCCCTGACGTTACGTACCAGCATTTCGCTGCCGCTGACGGCAAAAAAATATCCTGGTGGCATATTGGGGTTGCTTGCTTTTCCATGATGGCGGGAGTACTGCACCTTGGCGTATTGATCGCGCACTTGTATGCCATAGTGTCGCGTAAGTGATAGGCAGTGTAATTTTATTCTCATAGCGGTTAATAAGCTAAAATTTTTTGCACATCTTAATTCCAGAGGACATGAACAAGCCTACAGAAGTCAACAAACTCATAAAACATAGCGGAGCGTATACTCCGTAAAAAATCTTCAAATAATCTAAAGACAGCACTCCTTCTGGCGTCTGGTATTTGATTTACATCTATGCCATCGCCTTTTGCCCCTGCTCCCCCGCCGCCGTGTAAACACCAGGCAGGGGCGTAATACTCTGCCAATCGCCGGGCCGCTGGTTCAGTTCCCACACGTCACAAGCGCTTTGCAGGTCGATCCACAGTTCCACGCTGGTATTTAAGGCGCGGGACAGCCGTTGCGCCATATCCGGAGTCACCCTGGCGCTGCCGTTGACCACCTTGGACATGGTCTTGCGTGACACGCCAAGGTGATCGGCCAGAGCGGATACGGAAAGCCCCAAGGGCTCCAGGTAGTGGGCCTTTATAATTCTGCCGGGGTGAACCGGCGGGCGGGTTCTCTTCGAGCGGTCGAACATGTCGGCCTCCTTAGTGGTAATCCTGATAGTTGACAACATGGGCGTTTCCGTCTTCAAAGCGGAATGTAACGCGCCAGTTGCCGGATACTTTTACGCTCCAATGGTCTTTGAGCTTGCCCTTGAGTTGATGCAGGCCTGAACCGGGAAAATCCATATCATTGGCGGAACGCGCTTTATCCAGATGGTCAAGAAAGGTATCCAGTTTTGCGGCATGTTTGGCCTGTATGCCCTTGGTGGAACCTGTCAGGAAAAATTCCTCAAGTCCCTTGTGAGCGAAGCTCTTGATCATAGTGTAACCTTTTTGGTAACGCAGTCAAGATTGTAGATGGCTGGTCAATCACACCGCATGGCAAATAATAGATGATCCGCCTGCTACTTTCTGAAAGTGGTCACTTTGGCTTGCGTTTTGGATTCTTCCCCGAACAGTTCACCGGCCACGGCAGCGGCACGTTGCAAAGCCTCATCCGCGAGGTGGGCGTAGCGTTGGGTCATTTGTGGGGAACTATGGGTGAGCAGCTTTTGCAGGGTGTATAAATCAACCTTGCCGCTGCTGGCCAGCCATGAAGCATAGGTATGCCGCAGACCATGCAGGGGGCGGAAGTTTTCCGGCAGGCCAGCTTTCTCCTTAACCCGGTTGGCAACACGTTTGAAGTCTTGGCGCTGCCCGCCATATCGGCCTGGGAAGATAAAGGGGCTGTCGGTGCGCGCCACTCTCTCCAGAGCCATTCTGGCAGGCTCGGAAAGCGGGATGCGCTCGGTTTTGCCCTTTTTGGCGGAATCGCCGCGCAAGGTGATGAAGCCGCGTTCAAAGTCAATATCATCCCATTGCAGGGCCAACAGCGCGCCCTTGCGCATGCCCGTAACCAGGGCCAGGCGAATAAAAGCGGCGGCATTTTGGTCTGGTTCGGCATCCAGAGCGGCAATCAGCGCCGCTAGTTGCTCCTGGGTCAGGTTTTCCGTTTTCTGATTATCCACCCTGGGAAAATTGAAACGCAGCCGAGAAGGCTCGGGCTGCGGGCAAAAGCCTTTCTCCACGCCGAAATTAATGATACGTCGCAACAGGGCCATAATATGCTTCACTGTTTGCGGCGAAAGAGTTTTCAGCTTTTTCACGCGCAAACGGTCAAGATCGAAGGTGGCCAGCTCTGCCGGTGTCTTTTGGGCGAAGTATGGGGCAATATGCATGGCGTAGCGGGCCAAATCCGTATCACGTGAAGCTCTGGCCGCGGCAGTCTCGTCGTATAGACTCCAAAGTCTGGCTATGGTAGGACGCTCTTCTTCCGCTTTTTTGACGGCCTCTTGCTCAGCCCGAAATTCCCTGTTGGAAAGCTCTCGCCCTCTGGCCCTGTCCGCACGTATATCCCTGGCCTTGGCTGCGGTCATAGCCTCGCTCTCACGTCCCACCGGCTCTTCAATGAGTTTGGAACCACGCCCGCCTGTCCGGTACATAATGTAGTAAACCTTCTCCAGAGCATCTGAACCTAGCTTCTTCTGGAGGCGAAAATACACTCCCGCATGCTTTGTCTTTTCTCGTTTCATCGTACTGGGCCTTGCCTTTATAGCCTATATATTTCCCAACACCATTCCCAACACACAAGCCCAAAATAGACCAAAAGGCATCAAATGGCAAGCAAGGCTTAAAGAATTAATATATTGAAATTACAAAACTAATACAAACAAGTCAAAACACATAAAAATATATTACTACGGCCTTACAAGCCGAGGGTCACAGGTTCAAATCCTGTACTGCCCACCAAGAATATCAAAGGGTTTATCGGAAGCGGTGAGCCTCTTTTTTTTATTTCTTCGATTAAATGGGGTTCTTGGTTCTTCCCCAACTTGATTTCCCGCAAAATGTAACTATGTTTGAGTAGCGAGCTTGAAAGCGTCCATGATGTTGCGTTGGAGTGGTGAAGTTTCGGTGTACAGTTGTCCGTACCGATTTTGATATTTGATTTGGATCAAAGTCTCCATCGACTCCATAATCTCTCTGACAGTCATATTCTTTAATGATTCATGGTTGCGCGCCGTTTTTCGGATGGCGCTGATGAGAACGAGGGCCAGAAACTGTAGGAATATCCGGCTATCCATAGCTGCCGAGGTATGCACTCGCAGGCGCTTCATGTCGAGTTGGTTTTTAAGGTCATCGAAAGAATTTTCAACTGCGTCTTTGCGTCTGTAAGCGTCAAGGGTTTCTCTCGGGTCTTTCAGGTGGGTCGACAGGATGCAGAAAAATCCGGCATAGCGTTTTCGGAACTTTTGAATTTCAGACTCGTTGAAAGCCACTTTCACGCCGCGCTTTGGTGTTTCGGAAATGATGAAGTAGCGAATGTATTCGTCCGCCTCAGCTTTGTCGTCCAACGCGCCTGTCTCCAGAGCCAGTTTCAGTTGCAGAAGTTTTTTGGTGAAGCGGTCAAATTCTTCCGCAGCCCTGGCTGCGTTATAATAGAGATGCAGGTACACCCGCCTTTTGTTTTCACCCCAACTGAGCAGTTCGGTGGCCAAGTACAGAGCTTCGCTGTCACTTACTTTGTGATAATTGGCCGGAGAGGCTATAGCGTCGTGGTGGCGATCCAATATACTGCGAACCCATTTTCGTCCTGTCGGGACGGCCAGGGTGAAGTGATGGCGCCTGGACAAGAGAGCCTCGATATTGTCCTGGCTGTAAAATCCCCGATCCAGAACGAAGCGCAGCGCCTTCACTCCGAGAAAATCCATAGCCTTCATCGTGGTCTTCAGAGTAGCGACATCGGAGATGTTGCCCGGCATTCGCCGATAATAGAGTGGCAGGCCACTGTCTTGGCCGAAAAGCAGAGCCAGATTGACCTGAGGCAACGCTTCGCCGTCCCGGTTATATCCATAGCGCAGATATTCGTTGGCGGTGGAGTAAGAGGATATGGAGGTGATGTCGTAACACAGGCAATCGCCAGCGGTCATTTTATCCAGCCACAAGGAGAAAAAACGCTGCCGGTCGTCTTCGGTGATTTTCGGCAACAATTCGCTGATACGTTGGCTGGCCAGAGTTTTCGCGGCGGGATGAAGGTGCCCCAGGCTCCAGGATTCGGCTCGGGACAATGCCTGGCCTTTATGGGCTATAAAGTGAACAAGGCTCATGATCTCTTTGTGCGAAGCAGGAAAAACTTGCTTAAGGCAGGCCGCCAGGCCCGTGCCTTCAGCCAGTTTGTCAAGCAGCAAACAGGGGCCGGCCACCCTGGCTGTAGCCGTAACGCCTTCATCGGCAGTGCTTTTAGATGCCGCCTGACGTCGACGTGATGAGGGGATTATATCACCGGTTTGCGGATCAAGCTTCCCCAGACAGACCTGTCGATTCCTCGGAGCCTTCTTCTCTTTGTCCCAGTAACTCTCCACCGAATAAACATAGGTAACGCCGGTCTTTTTGTTATGATGGTAAGCCAGACTGCCCATTCTGTTTTCTCCTCATAGTTACAATTGACTAATTATAACTATGAAAAACCTGAAACGCAAGAAGAATAGTCCTTTAAAATCAAACTAATTTCACGATAAACACGATGGCATCGTTACATTTTTCGGGAAGTCAGGCTTGAAACAGGCAATGGTTTTTTCAAGCCGCGCGGAAACCTCAAACAGATGGAAACCCCCGATGATACCGCTTATTTTATTGCTGCCGCACACCTTTTTGGCATGCTCCACAATATTGCATATTCCGCTGTGGGAACAACCGGTAATTACGAAAAACCCGTCCTTACCCTTATAAACCAAGGCGGAGTCGTCCGTAATAAAATCACCTTTCAACACGCCGTTTTCCTTGATCATACCCATGGGCTTGTCGCGCTCGAAATCATTATATGCCGGTATTTCCCCAAGGAAAGTAATGTGCTCGCTCAATTTGCGCGATTCTCTGGTCAGCGTCAGCCTGCAATTTTTTTCCAGAAAAGATTTTTCCACCGGGCAGCCTATTTCCATATCCTGATCGTATCTGGAAGCAAAAACGCCCGGATGCGCCACCACTTCAATATTCTTCATATTTACGGCGTCAGACAAAAAACCCAGGCCCCTGGTATGATCATTGTGCCCGTGCGACAGGGCAATGTGGGTCAGGTTGCGCAAATCTATATTCATAGCCTTGGCGTTTTTGATTAAAATATCAGAATATCCTGCATCCAGCAGAATTCTGGCGTCGCCGTCCTCAATGTAAAAACAGACAGCCGGTTCCCCAAGATAGTACTGATCTATAAATGTGTTATTGTCTACCAGAACGGTAAGTCGCATGGCAAATCTCCTTTGGTGCGCAAAGCTATAAACCGTTACCGTCGATACGGCTTCATGACCTATTAAGCCTGCGCCACAACGTTGCAGTGCTGATGCCGAGCCGCCTGGCCGTTTCCGCGCGGTTGCCTCGGCATTCGGCCAACACCTGATGAATGAGGCGTTTTTCTTCCTCAAACAGCAGCCCTTCCGTGCGCTGTTCATTCGGCAAATCCGTACCTGGCTGAAACTCTTTCCCGAGAGCGGGCCGTCCCAGAAGTTCGCTCATGTCTTCAGGCGTGGGCTTTTTGCCACCGTGAATAACCGTCAACCGTTCCAAAATGCTCCGCAGCTCTCTGATATTACCGGGATAATCATATGCGAGCAGCACGTTCAGAACCTCAGGCGAAAGCTCCGGCCGAGGGAGATCCAGGCGGACGCAGATATCAGAAAGAAAACGTTCAATAAGAACTTCAAGGCACTGCCCGCGCTGCCTTAGCGGGGGCAGACAAACGCGCAGTACATTGATGCGGTGGAAAAGATCATGACGAAAGCGCCCGCTTGCCGTGTATTCTTCCAAATTTCGGTTTGTTGCGCACAGAAGACGCATATCTATATTGAGCGTGCGCTCGCCGCCTAGGCGTATGATTCGGCGCTCGTCCAGAACTCGAAGTAGTTTCGCCTGCAAGGGCAAGGGCATTTCGCCGATTTCATCCAGAAAGACGGTTCCGCCGTCGGCCAGTTCAAACAGGCCGAGCTTGCCGCCCTTTTTGGCGCCTGTAAATGCGCCCTCCTGATAGCCGAAAAGTTCGCTTTCAAGCAAAGGCTCCGGAAGGGCCGCGCAGTTGACGGCTACAAATGGCCCCTCACGTCGCTTGCTTGCGTTATGGATACTTTGCGCAACAAGTTCTTTGCCTGTGCCGCTTTCTCCAAGTATAAGCACCGGCAGATCGACCTTGGAAAATTTTTCGGCGTCGGCCAGCATTTTTCGTATGCACAGGCTCTTTGCGACGCAATCGCTGAAGCGATGTTCGGCAAAAAAGCCGCTGCCACCTTGCGGAGTGGATACCGTCTGTGCTTTATAGGGTTCGATTATGATCACCGAGCCCATATTTTTTTCATCGCCGATGACTGCCTGGATCTTATAGCCGTAAAGTACGCCGTTCACGCCGCCGATGCGTCCGTTCGCGCTTTCACCGCCGCGCACGGAGCGCAGAATCCTCTCGTGCTTGAGAATCCTGCCTCCTTGCTCTTCTTTGAACAATGCTCTGCTTACGGCTTCTTCCAGTGGCGGAGGGAGATCGCTGCGGATGACGCGGCCCTGGGCGTCAATAAAAAGAACTCCGGCCTGACCGGAGTGGACAGTAACCTGTCGGCGCACTAAATCGTTTTCGCGCCGCACAAGCTCCGCCAGCTTACCGGCTTCATCGAGCACAGCCAGCACCACAGGTTCGGCCGAGACCAAGGGAAAACCGCGAAGGCCCAACTCATGCCCCATACCCACGGCAATAGGTGGCCCCACCATCACCTCAAAGCCCATTTCTTTTACTTTACAGAGGGCTTCCGGCATTTGCTCGACGGAGGTCAGGGTAAAAATGCCGAGCTCAAGCGAGGAAAGTATGGGCACCAGAGCCTGTGCCGCCCGCGCCCCTTCCCCGAAACCAACAACTGCAATGCGGTTACTGTAAGCGCGAGCCTGGTTGATAAGCGGGATTACGTCATGCACGGAAACGGGAATGTCCACAACGGAAACAGAAGGCAAAGCCCGGCGGATCAATTTAGTCGTCTCACCTCGGCTGATCAGGACTTTCGCGCCATGCCGCACGAATTCTTGAGCAACCGGCACACCCTCGCCAAGCAGCCCCAACCCCAGCGAAAACTCGACCGTGGTCCGCGAGCGAAGATTTTCAAACAATTCGACGACCAGCGTATCCGGGGCTATAACGGCAATATCCTTGTTCACAGCTAGTCCTTGGGCGGCAATCATGTGAGGGCGGGCACAGTAGCGCGAGAATGCCGCCGTGATCAACCTATACCGCCAGGCATCGCTGCGTCAATAATCGCCCGTTCGAATCAAAGCACGGGCCTTCGCGTGGAAAACATTTTACTCACTTCGTTCGTAAAATGTTTTCCACGGATCACGTTCCGCCAAATTGCCGTCGTTGTCAAAAACGAGCTCCCGAGGATCATCAAGCACCGCGCAACCGGGCTTGTTAAGCAATTCTTTCGCAATTTCGGGAGAAACCAGAAAACGGTCGAGCGAGAGCGTGTCACGCGCCCGGATCAGGCGTGCCTTGCTTATATCTTCGGCCATACAGGTTTTGAGGGCGCAACGGAACAGGTCAAGATCATTATCCATGGTCATGGGCAAAGCGGCGGATCGCATGACTGTAGCCGTGATCAGATTGGCATAGGTGGCGTTGAAATCGATCTTTTCAACCAGACGGCGGGTGACAAGGTCCGCAAGTCCCATGCCGGTGGAGTTGCCCTTGCTTTCGTCGGTCAAATCAAGCACTCCTACTCGAGTAATCTTGGGACCTCCACTTTTGAAGGGCGTGGCGTAGCGCCCGAGAATGTTGGGGTCCATGCCTGAACCGGCAATATTTTTCCCCATACGGTCGAGAATAAGCACATCAAGCTCGCTCACAGGTAAGGACGGCATGCGGGAGGCCGAGTATTTCAAAAGCGCCGCGTCCCGTTCGGCCAGTTTTTCGGCTGGTACAGCCTCCACAAGGCAGACACGATCGGCGGCGTTTTCGACTGTGGCGAGAGCGCCGAGGATATTGGTCTTTGTTTTAAGGATCATCTGAGTCATTTCCGGAAGAATCGAGGCAAACGCGCCAAATCCCAGACTGTGCGCCGAATCCGCTCCCTTTTGCTTGCCGAGGCCGATAGTAATCATTTTGACGATGCCGCTTTCATGCACACCGGTAAAGGCGGTGTGCAGCTTGACGCGATTGATGACAAAAACGCCGTCCGCCGCGGCAGCCAGAGCGTCCATATAGACCGGCAATCCGCGCTTCAACGCGCCGAGCTGTACGACTTCCATGGATGAACGGATGGGGCACCCCGCGCTTTCTTCGGTGACGCCGAGGGATTTGAGCATATATTCCTGGCCTTCGGCTGTGGCTCCGCCGTGGCTGCCCATGCAGGGAACGACAAAGGGCTCGGCTCCGTTGTTCCTGAACCACTCGACCGTTGCTTTTACAAGTTGCGGAAGACTTGCCAGTCCGCGCGAGCCAACTCCGATCGCCACGCTCCCTCCTCTGGGCAGACGCCGGAGCAAGCCGGATGCGTCCATCGCCTTTGCCACGGCACCGGGGATATCCCGGATCGCGTCATCTTCAAAGCTGCACTGAATTTTCGCAAAAGGGGGAACAACTACATTGCCGATCAAATTTTGCACGGCGGGCATAGCGGGCATAGGATTCTCCTTAAGAGTGGAATAATATGGATGGCGGAATGAAAGATGAATATGCCGCCCGAAACGAACAATCCGCTCCGGACGGCACGTAAAGGGAATTTTAATGCTTGAGCGCCGTCAGGGCCGCCGCCGCGACAAAGGCCAGCGCGCAGAAACCCACCAGCAAAAACAACCCGCTGTCATAACTGCCGTTCAGCTTGATGAACGCGCCGATTATGAGCGGGGAAAGGGACGCGCTGCCGGTGGCTATGCCGTTCATCATACCGGCGGATGTGGCCACCAGTCTTGCCGGAACCAGGCTTTGCAGCAGGGTCCAGGCAATGGGAACAGCCATCATGCCAACTCCCACGCCAAAGGCGAGCAATATGGCGGACAGATAATTGCTCTGCACTGTCGCGGTAAGGTAGATTAACACGCCGCCACCCAGCACGGCCGCCATGAGGAACGGTCCCAGACGGCCGATTTTGTCGGCCAGCCAGCCCACGGGTATTTTGATGATCACATTCAGAATAAACGGCAAGGAAGCCAGCCAGCCCATGGCCTCCCACGAAAAGCCGCGAGCTTCCTTGAGATAGGACGGCAGCCAGGTCAGAAGGCCCCAATAGATCCATTGAATGCATATGTACCAGATTACCAGCAGCCAGTAATGGAAATTGGTGACCACAGGCCGCATGCGCGTGAAGAAGGATTCCTTCGGACCGTCCGGCGCGGGGGGCGCTTCAGGTTCCAGCCCGGCCTGAATGTGTTCCAACTCCAGAGCGTTAACTCTTTTATTGTCTTTGGGTTTGTCCGTCACGGAGTGCCAGAGCATTACCAGGGGAATAAGCCCCAAAAGCAGGCAAATGAGGAAACTGGCGCGCCAACCGAGGTGGATGATGGTATAAGCGAAAAACGGCATCGCCACGGCCGGAGCCAAAGCCTGGCCAAGCACCCAGCAGGTGTTGGCTCTGGCACGTTCCTGACGGGGGAACCAGTTTTTTACGAAACTGTTCTGCATGGGATGATGCACGCCCTCTCCTATTCCGAGCAGCACGCGCCCGGCGAGAAAAACGGCGAATGTGCCCGCCAGCCCTCCAACGGCAAGCGCGACGCACCACAGCAAAATGGCTCCGATCATTACCTTGCGTGGGCCGAAATAGTCGCCCAGCGCACCCAGGGAGAAGTTGGCCAGCCCATAAGATATGAGAAATATCGACATCATGAGCCCGATCTGCACCGGTTGCCCCTTGATGCCCATTTCCGCCAGAAATTCGGCGTTCGCCGCCAAGACGGAAACACTGACTCGATCGAGATATGAAATAAATATGGTCAGGAACAAGACCAGAAGCAGATAGAGACGCTGCTTCGTCGGTTTGTCGGCAACGAACGTATCCGCTGCGGTTGAGACTGAGGAATTAGACATGATACGGCGGCTCCTTTGGTATATTTCGGCAAGAGTCCGAATTTTTCAAGTATGGCAATTTCGGACAGTGTTGTCTAAATTCCCGGCCCTCGCAGATACACATCCATGCTGCAATCCCGGATGTTGAGCGTCTCGCCCTTGGTCAGTTTGCCCGAGGCAATTTTGCACACGCAGTCTGTCAGGCGCGTACCGGCCGATTCAATGCTTTCGCGCTCGGAGATCACCGATCCGGCATTAAAGTCCAACTCTGTTTCCAGATTTTCCCAGGTGCGGGGGTTGCCGGTGATGTAGAGGGTGGGAGTGACAATACCGGCATTGGCGGTGGGCATCGCGCCGCCCTTGGGAAACCACCCGCCGCCTAGTTGGAAGATATTAAGCACTGAGCCGGCTGCGGCAAAACCGAGCATAAGAACCGGCGTACACATCCAGGAATCCATAAAATACAATCCCCTGCCTTTGGGAATTTCCGCATACTCCAAGCATCCTTTAATAGGTCCGCTACCGGCTTTTTTGACCGCTCCAAGCGATTTTTCCTCCAATGTGGTTAGTCCCGCGGAAATGTTGGCCGGAATGGGATTTATGGTGCGGATATCTTCGCCTGTGGCCTTGGCCTCTTCTTCCACGCGCGCCACAGCCGCGAGAAATTTTTTACGCTCCTCCGGATCTTCAAAGCGTTTCGCCACGAGGTGCTCGGCCCCGATGATCTCGGTAGTTTCCGAAAACATAGCCGTACCTCCGGCTTCGACAATATTATCGAAAAGGTGAGCCACAGTGGGGTTGCCCGCCATGCCGGAAGTGGCGTCGGAAAAACCGCATTTGACAGCCATGCTCAACTCGCCCAGGCTGACCTGCTCACGCACGCATTCGCTGGCCTTGATCGACAGCATGCGGGCTTTGCGCATGGCCTCGCCCACGGCATTATGGAAACCGCCGGACGACTCCACAAACACTTCATCCACCGGCTTGCCTGCCCTGGCGATTTCGCTAACCAGATTGTCATATTTGAATTCTGGATAACCTGAATCGCGTTTTTGCCCCAGAACAAGCACGGCTCCCACATTGGGATTTTTGGCCAGGCCGACTATGGAGCGGGCAATGGCGCGCCGATCTTCAGAATTGCGGCCATTTTCAGTAAGAGGAATGAATGTCTTGACGTCGCTGACCAGGCCGGGCATCAGCGCCGTCAGGTTGCACGCCATGCGCCCGTTAGGAACAATCAAAGTATAGTTACGAATGCCGACCTTGCCGTCGGATCGGATATAGCCCCAGAATTTCATCAAACACCTTCCTTCAGGTCGCCGCGACCGCGCTTACCTTCAACATTGTGGATATGGACGCACTCCCCGGCCTTGATATCCGTGGAGGCTATGCCGATAATTTCATTGTATTTGATAATGTCAGCGCCCTTCGCGATGGATTTCAACGCAAGTTTGAACCCGAAAGGCGTGCTTCCCGTAGCGGTGATTTCAAAATCCTCTCCGCACGCGTCGTAACGCACTGCGTCGTGCTCCTCGACATCCTCCAACACGTTGGCCACGTTATCACTCTCATGCATAATGACGGCTGTTTTCATTCACTTCCTCCTCTCTGGCAGTACGGATAAAATTGATGGAAATAGCAGGCAAAACGGCCGAACTTCGGATCAATACGAAGCGAAACCCACGCACGGTTGCGCTATGCCCGTACACAGCAAGAGCAAAAAGATTGCCAAGCCCCACACACTTGAACTGCTAAGCGTACTAGCTTGTAATATTTGGTATTTTTATATTTATTATTTTGAAAAACGAGAGGAAACATGAAAAGTCATCATTCAAAATGAATGATTTATTTGCATGTCATTCATTTTGAATGGTGATGAACGATCCGCCAACACGTAAAGAGAGGATAGAAATTGACGAACTACCTCAAACTGCCGCCACTCCCCCTCTTGCCTTGGGCGCATGACGACTTATTTAAAAATAATATGCCATCAGTCATTTTTTCTTGGAGGTTCCCCTATGTCTTCGCTCAAAGAAAAGCTCTCTCTCGGCCCCAAACCTTTCTTGTATCCCGAACCTGTCCTGTTGGTCGGCTCCTACGATGCCGAAGGCAAACCCAATGTGATGACCGCGGCTTGGGGCGGTATTTGCAGTTCCGACCCGGTGAGCCTGTGCGTGTCGGTGCGCCCTCCGCGCTGGACCCACGGGGCCATTCTGGAACGTAAAGCGTTTACCGTAAGCATACCCACCGTTGCCATGGTGCGCGAGGCCGACTATGTGGGCATGGCCTCGGGGCGGCGCTATGACAAATTCGCCGTAACCGGGTTGACCCCGGTAAAGGCCGAAAAAGTGGACGCGCCTTATGTGGCCGAGTGTCCGGTTGTTCTGGAATGCAAGCTCAGCCACACTCTGGAACTCGGCGCGCACACCATGATGATTGGGGAAATAGTGGACGTGAAAGCGGACAAAGATTGTCTTGACTCCGTCAGCGGCAGCCCCGATCCGGCCCTGTTCTCGCCTCTGATTTTTGATGCAGGCACAGGCCGCTATTATAATCTGGGTTCGCCTGTAGCCGATGCTTTTTCCGTGGGGAAGGCGCTTTTTAAAGTCTGAGGACTATCCCCCCGATACATCTTTTGGCCAACAGCTGCGTCAAGCGGGCTTTTTGCTCAAGTCGAGTAACATAAGAGCAAAAAGCCCTGCTTTCCTTGCTTTTTGAAAACACCCCTTCGTGCATTTTGCGAATAACAGGTGCAAAAGTTATGGACTTCTATATTGTTGATGTTTTCGCGGAAGAAAAATACCAGGGCAATCAACTGGCTGTTATCGTGCCTGATCGTCCCATTTTCGACGAGGAAATGCGGCAGATCGCCAGAGAGACCAATTTCTCCGAAACCAGCTTTATAATGTCCGACAAGCTTGAAAACGGCGGTTACAATACGCGCATTTTCACCCCGGACGGCGAAATTCCCTTCGCGGGCCACCCTACCCTGGGCACGGCCTATGTAATTGACTACGCCATTGAAGGCGGCAATTCAAACAAAGTGATCCTTAACCTGCCTGTGGGGCCTATCCCGGTGGATTTTACGGGAGAAACGCTTACCATGGCTCAGAACGAGCCGGTTTTTGGCCTGAAGGTGGAACAAACCGATTTTGCGGCGGGAGCACTGAGTCTGAAGCCCGAAGACATTTGCGCGGATTATCCAGTGCAAATGGTTTCTAGCGGGCTGCCGAGCTTTATTATTCCACTGAACAGTATTGACGCGGTACAACGTTGCGCCGTGGATCACGCCCACTTCAAATTTTTTCTGGAAAAATTCCACAACTGCAATGTGCTGGTTTTCGCTAAGGAAAAAGAAGGCGGGCCACGCCTGCGGGCGCGGGTGTTCATGAACGACTGCGGTTACAGGGAAGATCCGGCCACAGGCAGCGCCAACGGCAACCTGGCCGGCTATCTTTTGCAATACGGCCTGTTCGGCAAAAACAAAATCGAAGTTGCCGTCAGCCAGGGTGTTGAAATGGGCCGCCCGTCGCGGCTGCTCATTTCAGCGGAACAGACCGACGGTAAATTCAATATCCGGGTGGGTGGTAAGGTGAGACCTGTCGCCAAAGGCCATTGGCTTTGATAATGCTGACAGAGTCAGCATTATCAAAGAAGAATCCGTTGTGTTTACTTGGTGGAACGGCTGTACTCGTTCATGGCCACATCGGCATAGGTGTCTTCCAGAGCCTGGCGTAATTTGTAGGCCCCTTCAATCATCGGAGCCAGTTTGGACAGACCGTCGATTTTATCCACATAATTGAACGCGCCAAGGGTTTCCGAAAGAATGCGGCGATCTTCCGAGCCGTGCCCGGTGAACATCACCACCTGGGTTTTGGGACTTATTTCTTTAATCTTTTTCAAAGTTTCCATGCCGTCCATGCCGGGCATCTCAATATCAAGCACAATAACGTCATAACCCGAATCCTTGACTCTGATTATGGCCTCGTCGCCGCTATGGCAGATATCCGGGGTTATGCCGTAAAGCACGGTCAGTCTGTCGGACAGCACCCGACACAGGGCGGGCTCGTCATCCACAATAAGCAGCTTCATATTTTTGATGCTTCTCATATCATTATCCTTCTAGAGCATTTTGAAATGTTTCATTACTTGAAGCCATTTTCTGAACTTGAGGCGGCTTGCCCATGCGCCGACTTTCACCGACGGCTCGGAATCGCATGCCATTTTGGAATGTTAACTTTGAAAATTCAGGGGAACTTCCATCACAAAAATCGCGCCGCGCGGCGAATTGGGCAGGCAGCGCAAAGTGCCGCGTAAATCGGTTGCCATGCTGTGGCATATGGTCAGCCCCAGCCCCACGCCTCGGCCCACGGCGCGTGTGGAGAAAAATGGCTCAAAAATGCGCGGCATATGCTCCGGGCGTACCCCTTCACCAGAATCGGCCACGGCAATCCGCAGCACACCGCCGCCGGCAGATGCGGTTATGCGTACAAAACCGGGCTGTTGCGTGGCTTCCACGGCATCAACGGCATTGCGCCACAGGTGGGCCAGCACCGGCTCAAGATCGGCGGGTGAAACCGGCAGAAGCGGCATGTCACTTTCAAAATCCAGCACAAGCTCCATACCCAGATTGGCCATGCGCTCTTCCATGCGTAAGCGCAGGCGTTCCACAAGGGCAGGCAAGTCGGTTTTCGCCAAACCATCCCTGGCCTTACCCGCCAGTTGCAGAAGTTGCGCGGTTATGGCCCCGCAACGCTTGGCCTGCTTGCGTATGCTTTCGGCGCAGGCCCCGATTTCCCTCAAATCGGCCTGGCTGCTAATGGCGCCCCTGTCAGTTTGGCCACCCAAAGCGTCATCAACCAGTTCGCCAAGCAATTCCGCGCGCTGCATAATAATTTGCAAGGGGTTGTTAAGCTCGTGCCCCACTCCTTCAGCCAAGGCTCCGAGGGCCATGAGTTTTCCGGCCTGTAGCGCCCGCAGGCGCTCGCGGTGCTCCCCGGCTCTTACAGCCGCTTTTTCCAGAGCGATAAGCAGCGCCGGAAAATCCACGGGTTTAAGTAGATAATCATTAGCTCCCCGGCGCATGGCCTTGGCGGCGACTGCTAGATCAGCCGCGCCGGTAAGCACTATGACTTCCACATCAGGACGGGCGGCCTTTAAGCGCGGCAGAACATCCAAACCCGAAAGCCCCGGCATATTCAGATCGAGCAAGACCGCTTCCAGTTCCGGGCGGGCAATCAATTTCAAGGCCTCCTCGCCGTTAAAGGCCGTAAAGCAGGGCCTGCCGGACATTTCCAGGCGCGTGGCCAGAATTTGCACAAAGGCTTCCTCGTCGTCCACCAGCAATAATGACTTGGGAGTGTCGGCGGCAAACATGATTTTATCTCCGCAAGGCCGCGATATCGGCCAACAGGTCGAGAAAGTTCAGGGGCTTGGCATGATATCCGTTCACCCCCAGATCGTGCGCGGCCTGAAAATCCTGCTCCGAGCAATGCCCGGTGATTACAATAACCGGCAAATCGGGCCACATGACACGCACTTCGCGCAAAACCTCCACCCCGCTCAGGCCGGGCATGCGCATATCGAGCAAAACCAGATCCGCCAAAGACTCACGCAGGCAATCAAGCCCTTCCGCCCCACTGAAAGCGGTACGCGCCTCAATGCCGCGCAAGGCCAGACGATCGGCCAAGGTGAGCGCAAAATCGCGCTCATCATCAACAATCAGCACTTTAAGCCCGTCAAGGTTGATGGAACTCATCCCGGCTCGCTCCACGATTACAAATACAAGTTATATTTTTAAACAAAGCCATATACAATTATGCATAAATCGGCGAACAGACCCGCCTGCCCGGCTACACGGACTGATACGCCAGAACCATCCCGTCCGGAGCGGAGGACGCTGAGCCGCCAAGCTCGCTCATAAGAGCCGTAAGTTCCGCGCCCGGCTCAAGGGGCGCGGATGCGCCCGGGCAGGAAACATGCAAGGCCGCGCCTTGCCCCCCTGCGCCTGACAAATTTGCGCCCCGCGCGCTCACGCTGATTTCTGAACCTTTGGGGCAGATGGCCAGAGCGTCGCTCAGGGCTATATACAGGCTCTGCATGATCAGCGCGGCATTACCGCGTACAGGCACCGGTTTTTTGCCCAGATCAAGGCGCAAGGAGCACTCGCGCAAAGCGGCCATGCGCCCGGCCAGCACAGCAATGTGTTCGGCAAAACGCGTGAGGTCACAATTTTCGGGAAAATCCTCGGCGGCGTGGGCAAAACCGTTGAGCCTTTGCATCAGGCCGCGTCCGCGTTCCACTTGTTCACGGATATTACCGAGCGCTGAGGGCAGTTTATCACCATGCTTGAGGCTCACGCCCCGGTTCAGAGCCATGATGTCTTCGGCCAGCGCGCCGCTTTCTTTGATTATGGCCATCACATTTTGCATTTCGTGGGTTACCGAGGCCATTACCCGGCCCATAAAAATAATATCGCGCATTTCAGCCTCACATATGGCTTTCTACTTTAAAAACTACTTACCACTTCAGGTTATACTTTAACTTTTAACCGTTTAATTTAATTTCTTTCAAAATATCAAGGAGTTCCTGCAGGTTGAGCGGTTTGTTAAGATATGCTCTGGCCCCTTCTTTCATGCCGGCTATACCGTCCTTGGTCCCGGCATAACCGGTGAGCAGAATCACGGTCAGACCGGGATTGTGCTCTTTTATGCGCCTCAGAGTTTCAATGCCCCCTATGCCGGGCATCATCACATCCAGAAGCACCGCGTCAAAACTTTCCTCTTTCAGCGCGGCCAGCCCGGACTCGCCGCAATCGGCCACGCGCGAGTATATTCCACGCAGTTTAAGGCGTTCCGCAAGGGTGGCGGTAAATTCGGCCTCGTCATCAACAAGCAATATTCTCAGCCCCTCAAGCCCGGTCATTTAACATTCTCCATTTTGCCTCAAAGGCAGAATAACGGTCATTACAGTGCCGCGCCCAACTTCGCTGTCAACCTCAATCTCTCCGCCGCAACGCTTCACTATGCCATAGGTTATAAACATGCCCAGCCCGGTTCCGCCCTCTTTTTTGGTGGTGTAGAAAGGCTCAAAAATATGCTTCATAGTAGCTTCATCCATGCCGCAGCCGTTGTCGGCGAATTCTACGGCAATATGTTTTTCATCTTTCGCATAGGTACGGATGATGGTTTGCCCGCCTTCATCCACAGCGGCCAGAGCATTACTGAGCACATTCAGAAACACTTGCTGCATCTGGCCACGATCGCCTGACGGTTTCGGCAGATTCGGGTCAAGTTCCTGCACAATGCTCACTTTGCGATACGAAGCCTCCTTTTCCAGAAAAAGCAGGGTTTCCTTGAGCATGGCATTGATGTCCAGCGCTTCAATTTTAACATCCATGCGCCGGGCAAATCCGAGCATGCGCTGAGTAATGTCGCGGCAGCGAGCCACGGCCGCGCTTATGGCTGAAATTTGAGTGGAAAAGCTTTCACGGCGGGGAAAATCCGGTTCCATTTCCAGGTAATCGCTGAGCAGCCCGGACTTTTCATTGATAATGGCCAGAGGATTATTGATTTCGTGGGCTACCCCGGCGGCCAGACGTCCAATGGACGAAAGCTTCTGACTGTGCTCCATCTGCAAAATGGCCTGTTCCCGCTTTTCGTCACTTTCGCGCAGGCGGGCAATGAGCTGCCCCACCCCGCGCGCCGCCGCGAAATAGATTCCCAAAGCCCCGGCGCAAAAAATGATCAGCAAATCGGTGCGTAACATGAACCAGCTATGCAAAATTCCGGGCAACGGCTTAACAGCCATGAGCACGAAATTGGCGTCGGAAAAATAGCTGTAGGCCAGCAGAATGGAATTCCCCGCGCTGTCGCCGGTTTTGAGCACATTGCTTTCATAAGAGGGCGCGGGCATGGGCAGTGATATTTTGTCCAGGGCCTTGCCGTAGTACATGGAGTCACTTTGCAGAATGCCTTGCCGGTTCACCAGAAAGGCGTCGCTGCCCGGTTCCAGGTTCATGGCGGCGATCATTCGGTTGAAGCTTACGGTGTCGATGGTGGCGCGCACAATCCAGGCTTGCCCATTTTCAGAACTGTGGCGCACGGCCACCACCATGTGCGGAGAACGGCGAAAACCTTCAAAAACTTCGCTTATGAACAGGTTTCGCGATTTGACCTTGTGAAACCAGTCCTGCCCGGAATAATCCACGCCCTGCAATTCCTTGTGCGGCCCCACATAATTGACCAGCAGGCCGCTGTCATTAATCAGCCCAAGGTCCACAAATCCGGAAAATTCCTTTTGCATGACCGCGAAAATTCGTTTCATGGTGTCGGCGTCGGCCAGCTCGGCATAGGAATAAACCGAGGCGATGAAGCTCACTGTTGAAGAACGTTCCGCAAGGAACATTTCAAATGAATTTTTCCCTTTGCCCACCATGGAGCGAAACGGGGTTTGCGCTTCGCGGGTAAAGGCGGCCTGAAATTCAGCATAATTAAGCGCAGCCAGTATAAGCAGCGGTATCAGGGCCGCGGCGGCCATGATCAGCACTATTTTGCGGCGCAGGGCATCATATTGGGCGTTCATATCGCGGTGCCGTGGTTATCCGATTTTACGTTTCGCGCTTGGGTCTGAACTGTTTTTACGCGCCGGGCTGAAAAAAACGATCACCCGGCTTCAAATTTCCGGCGGCCAGGCTTGCCAGAACATCTTCAAGGCCGCCCATCACATCGCAAATTACTTCCACATGCTTCCAGCGCAGGTAATGATAATAGTCTTCCTCAATACCGCCGCATACCACTGTGGAAATATTGGAAGAGGTAATCAAATCGCACAGGTCTTCGCTTGAAGCGTGGGCCAGCAGCATATGCCGCCGCGCTTCGGCGCGTGCGCCCGGCGCGGTTATGAGCGCCTCGGCGGCCAAGTCAAAACGTGGGGCCACTTCGTCGCGGCACAGCACTATAAGGGTTTGCCCTTGTTCAAAAAGCGGCATGGTCAGCTCCTTTTTTTCCTGGCGCGGGGTGGGCTACCCACAGCCAGATGCGCGGGCAGAAAATCCTGGCCGATGACGCCGCCGGGGCAGATCATGGCCGCGTATTCCACAATATTTTTCAATTCACGCACATTGCCGGGATAGTCATAGGCCGCCAGCATGGCGCGCGCTTCGGGCGAAAAACCGCTGAAATCCTTCTTGAAACGCCCGGCGAAGGATTCCAGAAAATATTGCAGCAAAAATTCTATGTCCTCACGCCGCTCACGTAAGGGCGGCAAGGCTATGCGGGCCACGGCCAACCGATGGAACAGCCCCGGATCGAGCCGCCCTTCGCGCAGCAGTTCTTCGGGGTTACGGTTGGTGGCAGCTATCAGGCGCACATCCACCTTCACCGGCTGTTGCGCGCCTGCCGGCAAAATTACGCCCTCATCCATAAAGGCCGCTATTCTGGCCTGGGCCGTGGAGGGAATATCCGCAAGTTCGGCCAGATACAGGGTTCCGCCCGAAGCCTGCTGAAAACGCCCCGGCCGTAACGGGCGGCCCGGCTCAGCCTGACCGAAAATTTCGGCCAACAGCATGGCTTCGGGCAGCGGCCCGGCGCTCAGGCGCACAAAAGGCTCGCGCGAACGGCTTGAGGCCTGATGCAGGGCTTCGGCCAGAATATCCTTGCCCGTGCCTGTTTCGCCGCTGATCAGTACCGGTGCGGAGGTAGGGGCCAACCTGGGAATGAGCGCGGCAATGCGTTCCATGGCCGCGCCCTTGCCTATAAACCGGCCGTGCAGGCTGTCGCGCATAAGCCGCCGCCGCAAAAGCTGCTGCTCGGTGAGGTCTTCAACCGCGTCCATAAAAAACTTTACGTCGCCGTTATCGTCCCTTACCGGAAAATGGCTGAGCAGCACGGGAGTTTTACGTTTTTTGAAGGTGAGCAAGTCCGTTTCTACGCGCATCATGGACACGCCCGCGTCTTTTCCTGGGCAACAGCCCTGGGCGCAGCCCGACACGCACAACCCGGAGCGCAGTATGTGGCGGCAGGGCAGGCCCAGAGCTTCACCAGCCGGAAAGCCGATGAGCTGTTCCAGCATTTTGTTGATATGCATAACCCGGCCCGAAAGGCTGAGCAGCATTATGCCCACGGGCAGATCATCGGCTATTTTCCTCATGTCGGCGAGGGCAAACGGGTTTGCCGCATTCATCAAAATTTCCTTTATGTTCTGAAACCTCCCCCTTCAGGGGGAAAAATTGCATGAGGATAAAAAGAGCCTCATGGCAATGCCGGCTAGTGGGCGCCGCCACCAACTATACCTGAAGCCGCAAGAAGAAGCGCCAGAACTTCAAGGCAGGCGATGCCGCACATGATTGTTTTTTTCCCGCGCACAAAAGACGGGATAAGCTGTAGATAGCAGATTATACTGAGGCCCGCCAGCAACACCACGCCGATAAAGTTCAAAAAGTCACCCTTGCCGAGCAGGTTCACCCAGCCCCAACCCGTAGGCACGTTGGCGGCTTTGAGGTAATGCCCCACCGGCTGGCTCCAGTACAGGGGCATGTCTTTAAGCGGCACATGAGGTGAAAGAATGCCGCTCACATACAGCCCGTAAGTTACAATCATTATGGCCAGCCCCAGCCAGCAGCCATAGAAAAGGGTGTTGGCGTAGCCGAGTTGTTCCTTTGACGGATAAATATCGTTATTGTTGTGCTCGTCCATGATTGTTCTCTTTTTGTTAAAACTTATTGTGTTGCCCGCGCGGTTTGGTTCGTTATATTCCCAAACCCTTTAAGAGCGCCTTGCCCCCGGCAAAAATCAGCACGGCAATGACCATGTAACGGATGAATTTTGGTTTGGCTTTGGCCAGCAAACGCACACCCACGAAAGAACCGGCCATCAGCCCTACAATGGAGGGGATGGCGATCAGCGGCAGCACGCAGCCCTGGTTCATATACACCCAGGCCGCCGAGGTATCGGTGATGGATAGCAGGAATTTGCTGGTGCCCACGGACACCTTCAGCGGAGCACCCATGAGCAGGTTAAGCACGGGCACGTTGGCCCAGCCCGCGCCAAGGCCGAACATTCCGGCCATTACGCCTATGACGATGAACAGCAGCAGCCCGGCAGCGGTGCGATGTGTTTTCCAGCGCACTATTTCTCCGGTTGAGGGCTCAATGTAGGCTCCGCCCATGCCCAAGGCCATACTCAGGGCGTCCTGCTTGCTAACGTCAGGGCGATCCACGTTTTTGGAAAAAAGCAGCAGGGCGGCAATGAATATAATTGTGCCGCCAAGGCAAAGCTGCACCACGTCGGCAGGCAGGGCCAGCCCCAGCATGGCCCCCACTATGGCGCAGCTTGAGGCAATCAGCGCTACAGGCATAGCCAGGCGCAGCGAGGCCAGATTGCGCTTCAGAAGGCCCGGCCCGGCGGCCAAGGCTCCGGCCAGGGCCACCAGCAGCCCGGCTCCGCGCACAAAGTCGATGTGAAAGGGGAAAAATCCGCTGACCAGAGGCACAAAAAGCACACCCCCGCCCACCCCGGCCATTACCGCGATAATACCTAGAATGAAGCAGAAAAACAGCAAAATGATCGGCCAGGCCCACCAGGGCAAATCCGATCCGGTTGCGGCAGCCATTTGCCCGGCAACGGCGATGTCGCCGGAGGCAAAAGCCTGTTGGCAGCACAGCGGCATAAGAATAATTGCCGCGAACAAAATAAAAGCAATGTTTACTCGTGTTGTGTTCATGAACCAGTCAGCTCCCTTTGTAGTTGGGCTTTGTCCGTTATCCGCCAAACTGCGCCGCATCGGATACCGACAGGCGAATCCCGACTGACGCGGCTTGGCGGCTTGAAGGCTCGCTACCGCTCGCGACTGCCGTCGGCTTTAAAGTTTTGGTTTGCGGGCATATACATGTTCATGAGCATTATTTGTGCCATATTTAATTTAAATATAAATCAATATATTACAAAATAATATATCTAAGTTTGCGGCAAAGCTTTGCCGCTTTCGGCAAAATAATGCCGGAAAAAGCTCTTTGGGGCTTTAATTGCCATGCCTGATGTGCTAGTCTGCCCACAGTACGATGGGAAAAAGGCCATGAGCATAAAAAATGCAAAAAACGGCAAAATTTTGCCGCAAAAAATGGACATCTCCATTCACAGTTCCGACACCCCGGAACTGGGGCAACGACATTTCATTTTCCGCTCCCCGGCCATGCGCGCTGTATACGACATTGCCGCTCAGGTGGCCGGTTCTGACGCCTCGGTGCTGATTTCAGGCGAATCTGGATGCGGAAAAGAACTTTTCGCCAGGCTCATCCACACTCTGTCCGACCGTGCTTCCCGCCCGTTTGTGCCGGTGAATTGCGGCGTATTGCAGGGTGAGCTGTTCGCCGACAAATTCTTCGGGCACGACCCCGGCGCTTTTACCGGGGCCGCCCGCCTGCGCAAAGGTGCTTTTGAGCTGGCTGGAAGCGGAACTCTGTTTCTGGATGAGGTGGGAGAAATCCCCCCGGCCAATCAAGTTGATTTTTTGCGCGTGCTTGAAGAGCGCAGCTTCAAACGTATGGGCGGCGAAAAAAATATGCCCTTCCAGGCGCGCATTGTGGCCGCCACCAACCGCCCTCTCACTCGTATGGTGCGCGAGGGCCAGTTTCGCGCTGATCTTTTTTATCGCATCAATGTTGTGCCTGTGCTTGTTCCCCCACTGCGCGAACGAGGCGAAGACATTCCCATTTTATCGGAACATATGCTGGCTTTTTTCAAACACCGCTACCATCGCCACAGTCTTTCGCTGCACCGTGACGCCATGGCGGTTTTTAAGAAATACTCCTGGCCCGGTAATGTACGTGAATTACGCAACCTTATGGAAAGACTTGTTCTACTGGCTTCTTCACAGGTAATCGGAGTGGAAGATCTGCCCGTTGAAATGCGCCCGGAGGCCACGCGCGGTCACGCGGCAAGCGTAAGAGCTGAAGGTGAGGAAGCGTATCCCGCAGGTTTGGAAAACATAGGAGGAGAAGAAGATTTGAGTCTGGAAAAAGCCGTGCGCGAAGCAGAAATAAGAACTATAATGCTGGCCTGCAAACGTGCCGGAGGCCGCAAGGGCACGGCCGCCAATCTGCTTGGCATAAGCGAACGCGGGCTACGACACAAAATAGCTTTATACGGGCTGAAAAATATCGGATAAATCAGCCGCGGACGCGTTTTTTCAACATCATGAGCAGGTAACGGCGAAATATTTTTTCGTAATTTCACAATTGACAGCGGGCCTTTTAATGCCCACTTAAAAAAGCATATTTTCAATAACAGGCGGGCAACCGGCGCGAAGCTGACGTATCTCTTGCTTGCATACGAACAAAATCAGCAGGTTGCGCTACCGGGCCGCCCGTCCGAATTTACGGAGAATCTATTATGTCCACGCTCATTGCCGTGCCCTCGGTCAACCCCGGGGGTCTCGAATCCGCACTTATGCCTCATTTCGGCCATTGCGACGTTTTCACCATAGTTGAAATGGACGAAGGGCAGGTTAAAAATGTTTCCACTCTGCCCAACATGCCCCACGAACACGGCGGCTGCACTGCCCCGGTGCGTTATCTGGCCGACCACGGCGTAAAAATTATGCTGGCTGGAGGCATGGGTATGCGTCCCTTGCAGGCATTTTTGCAAAGCGGGGTTGACGTTTTCTTCTCCGGCCTGGCCAAAACCGTGGACAAGGCCGTGCGCGATTATGCCGACGGCAAGTTGCAGCCCTTTGGTGATAATGGGCTTTGCAAGGGCGGCTGCGGCCACCATTAGTCCTCAATCCGCCGCACAGCGCCGCATCGGATGCCGGCGGGCGAAGCCCGACCGGCGCGGCTTGACGGCTCAAAGGCTCGCTACCGCTCGCGACTGCCGTCGGCCTTAAGGACTGCCATAACCTTGGCGCAACATGCGCTATTTGGAGAAAGCCATCCTCCGAAATACGTTAAAATAATTACACCCGTGCAAGAGCCAGAAAAGCGGTGTGCAGGACAACAAGCAGCAATGCGAAAACGCGTCCTGCCGCCGCTTTACTTATAAAAGGCGCGCGCACGTCTATTGCTTCCTTTTTACAAACCGAAACACAGTCACGGCAAAGCGTACAATTGAACAGGGTTTTGCCTTCAGCGCGGCTTTGTGTGGTAATTGCCCTGTATTTGCACACTTTTTCGCATGCGCCACAATTGTCGCACAAAATTTTGTCCACAGCCATGCGCCAGGGCGAAATTTTGGCCAGCAGATTCACCACCAGTCCCATGGGGCAAAAGGCCGTACAATGCATCATGCTATTATACTTACTCGATAAAACCAGCATAATCAGTAGACCGGCGACTACGAACAGCGCGGAAGCCGCCAAGGCGATTTCAACTGATATTCCGGAAATCCCAAGCAGTACAGCAACCATAACTCCACCCGCCAGAGTACAGGAACGCCCGTGTTGCGTCAGCCACAACAACGAAGGCGGCAGCGGCTTCACAGGCTTCCGGCTCGAAGCGCACAAATCGAACGCCCCAAAATAGCATAACATACTACACCAGGCCCCGCCCAGCAACAAAACCGACACAAGCACCAGAGGCAGCATCATGCTGAATGATCCGCGATAAGCCGGACCGAACAAAATAAAGGCCGGAACAGGTATGTGCAATTTTCCGGTCATCAGCAGCAGGCTTGACCCAAGCAGTCCGGCGGCCAGCTGCCCAAAAAAGACCAAAGAAAATGCCAGCCAGATCCACTTTCGTCCTTCCCGGCTTCGAGCAGGGTCGAGCAGCAGGCCTAAGATGAAGGCCCCGTACAAGGCCATAAAAAATATCTGCGCCTGCCCAAAGCGCGGCCATATGCGCTCGGCCAACAGCAGCGGAAAAGGCGCGCTCTTTGCCGCATAAAACAGCAGACAAAATATAACAATAAAAACAATCCCTTTCATCCGAGCAGCGTCGTTTTCTTGTTCGTGAGCCGCGTTATGCTCGGCGTGCCTGTATAGGGCTATAGATCCCAAAACGGTCACAAAGGCCACGGTAAACAGAATCAGCGAAGCTCGCAGCCATGGCAAGCCCGCCTGCATACGCATTTGGGCCAAAAAAAAGGCCGTACCCGCCCATTCAAAAGCTCCCCAAGCCAGAAAAAAACTCACCGCATAACGCTTCCACGAGGCATGGCCGCAATGAAGGGCCATCGCCCCCAGACAGCAGAGCATTGCTCCCTGCACCGAAGCCCGGAAAAAATGCGCCCCAAGCAACGCCAGAAGCAAAGTGACGCCCCACCAGCCCAAAGCCCGACTCAAAGAGAACGAATGCCCCATATAAGCGGATATATTTTCCATTTTCAGCATATTTCAATCCCCAGTCAGCTCCTATCCGCCGATGCACTCCATCTCCGGCGGATAGGAGCCGTGCGGATTGCCCTTCCCTGATGGAAGGGGCTACAAATTGGACTTAGACAATGTTTAATACGCCGAAAAGTTAACCCGATAAATTGTAGAAATATGTGATCCAGGTAACAGAATAAAATTTTATGTCGGTTTATTTCTTTGAGGGCGGCAATAGCCGCATAATTATGCCAATGTGAAATGGGGGTAAAAAATGGTCAGGCATTACATAGGCAAAGCCAAAGGAACTTCCGCGCCACCGCCCAAAGCCGAAGGGCTGGAAATTGCTTTGGCGGTGGCGGGCAGCGCTACGGCGCTGGCACTGGTGGGCCTGCTGCATGGTATTTTTATGGAAACGGCGGGTCTACCGCTGCTTATGGCGCCCTTTGGCGCTTCGGCCGTACTTGTGTTCGGCGCTTTCAAAAGTCCGCTGGCCCAACCTCGCAATGTCATAGGCGGTCATGTGTTGTCGGCACTCACGGGTGTAACCGTGTACCAACTGGCGAGCGGCGGCGGAGAAATGCTCTGCATCAGCCTTGCCGTCCCCCTGGCCATAGGCCTTATGCACATGACCGGCACGCTGCACCCGCCAGGAGGCGCAACAGCATTTATTACCGTTGCCGGAGGCGAAAGCATACACGCCATGGGTTACTGGTATATTCTCACGCCTTGTCTGGCCGGAAGCATGCTAATGGCACTGGTTGGCATTATAATCAATAATATGTCCCCGAAGCACCGTTATCCAGTTTTTTGGTAAGAGTGCTCTTCAATAGGATGGAATGGAGCTGACTGTGGATTGAAACATCTCCTACTTTACAAGAATTACCGGAGGAGGCGTCCAGGTTCCATCCAACACTTCGGGTTTGGGCCAGTAAGCGCGGATATACAGAGAAAATGATGCGTCCATGGGGGCTGGCAACCAGTTGGCTTTTTTCCCCGGCCCAGGCGATTCGGCCTGCACATAGATAGTCAGGGAGCCGTCCGGATTACAGACCATTCCCCTGCTCTTGGTGCCCACTGAGTAGCGGTTCAGGCTATTAGGAACGAAAAAATGCCTTCTATTGTAGAGCGTCAGTGACCAAAAACCCAGCACCGGCACCAGATCTTTGCCGAAGGTGACTGTATAGTTGTTGCCGCCGTTCAGACGGTCGCCGCTTTCGTCCAGATCCTGATAAAAATACTTTGTTTCCACAGCCTTATTTACCAGGATATTGGACTTGGCCACAGCCGTGCGTGTTAAATAGTCTATGCCGAATTCCGCGCCGTTGTTAATAGTTCCCCAATGATGTGTAAGTGGAAGGCCAACATTGCGTAAATGCAGCAGAGGGGCGATAACTTCACTATCGGTTTTTTTGGCCTCGTCGATCATGGTTACTCTGAGAGCGGGGTTGGCCTTGGCAATGGCGGCCAGAGCGGACATTTGGGCATAACGCGCACCTTCGCCGTGCAAAGGCCAAACGTCGGACAGAATGGCGGGCAATACATCAAAAAAAGTTTCGGGGCGCACCCATTTGGTCTCCTCGCTCTGGCTGCGAGTTTGTATGGAGGACTGTATGTTCGGCAATTTCGACCAATCGCGCTTTTTCATTTTTCCGGTGAATTCCGCCAACGGGTAGACGTCTATCAGTGAAATCACTTCCTGCACGGCCTTTCTGTCTTCTGGCGTATCGTTTTGAAACACTCTGGGGACCAGCATCCCCGATTTGCTGGATGAACGGAAAGCTTTAGTTATGCCTTTGGGGACCTCGCCCTGCCAATCCGGCCCCACCAGCAGATAATACCCTGGTTCTGTTCCGTACATGGACCCCAGTTCAACAAAGCTGTCCGTGCGCAAATCCACGGCCTGAATCATCCAGAAACGTTTGCCGAAATTGGGAACCTGCACCACAACCGGGCTCAGATCGAGGGCCAGGATGGCCGCGCCGTAGACGACATCCTGATTCGGGCATGTCACCAGACGTTCGCGCGGATCGATGTAGTCCGTAAGCATGGCCAGACGATTGAGAGGACCGGCCGGAGCAATTCCGTTGATCAGGCCTGGCTCTTTCATTTTTGAAAACAACAGGCGGCGGTTGTATATGTTGGCCATAGGCCAGCCCCAAAAATACGCTTCGCGCGCCACCATGCGTATATAGGCTTCCGTGACTTTTGTGCCGGGCTCCAGAGTTCCTACATGCGTTCCCCGCATTTTCGGATCGCTTTTCAAGGCAGCGCCCTCAGCCGGGGCAGCGGCTAAAACCGCATGAACAAGAAAGCCTAAAACTGGCAAAACCGAAAAGAAAGATAAGCGACGCATAAATGCCATCCTTGTGGTTAAGGTGATGCCGGTTGACGAAAAAAACGAAAAAAACGATCTTTTGCTTATCTTATACCGCAGTTAACAGGATAGGCATATATATTATTTTGTTTTATTTGGAAATATCATACTGTAGACTACAGGTGAGAGTGTAGACGATGAGTATAAGGGAAGAGTGATGAGTCTATTATTAATACTTCGGCGCAAGCGGTTCGCTCTCGTCCCACAGGCGTTGCCATTCAGTCCTGTACTTACCGGCAATATCGGGCCGGTCGCGCAACAACAGTGCATTTTCCGCATTACGTTTTACTGAGGCGGCGCTGTAATTAAAGCTGCCCGTTTCCACATGAGCCTCGTCTATAACCATAAATTTATGGTGAAGTATGGCATACACGGCATTGAGCCGTACCGGCACGCCCTGATTAGCGAGATAAGTTACGGCGGAATACGCGCCGCGCCCTGATTTTGCATCCGCCACCACACGAACGCTGACTCCGCGCCGATGCGCGGCCAGTAGCCCTTCGGCAATCTCTTTGCTTGTGAAAGAATAAGCGGCAACGTAAACAGACGATCTGGCCTCGGCTATGCCCCGCAACACCATGGCCAGCACATCGCCGCCAGGCGAAAAAGCCAATTCTATGTCCCCTGCGCGGCAAGGCAGACAAAGGAACAGCAGAAAAATTAATGTAAACGTAATTCTTTTCACAGTGGCTCCGTATTTAAATATATATTAATCTATATTTAAAGCCATGTGAAGCCCTCCTCAAACCAAAAGACCTTTGCCTGTCAAACGGCAATAAGGTGATTAATCGCAGCGCTTGCGCGATTTGAATACGGCGTAACTACGCTTCGCCTAGTTACTAATGCTTACGCATTCGAGCACTTGCTGATGCAAGTGCCTCGGGCCTCCACGCTGAGGCGCGTCAGCCATGCCTGCCGCCCGCGCCTATTTTGCCAATTTGGTTAAGGATTATATGATTATAGACAGCCGCTCCGGAAGTATAGTACGTTCCCTCAGCACACGGTCGGAGCGGCGATCGTAAAATGCTCTAATTTTTGCTGCAACTTTGACGGAGAAACTATGTCGGATCAAGATTGGCGGGAATGGCGTAATGATGTGGACGCTGTTCTGCGTGAGCTTGTAGCGCGTCAGCCCGAAGAAAAGCACATTGGGGCCATGAAACGCTGGAGCATTGGCAAGGCCGGAAACTTACTTACAGGTAATCCGGACAAATGGACAGGTATGGGCACGCCCATATGTGTCGAAGTTTCGCGGCCTGCGCTTAACACGCCGCATAAGTACAGTGAAGAGATAAAGCCCGGGCGTGCCCTGGCGGAACTGGGCCGGAAAGAGCTCTCGTCACGATTGGCTGAAGTTTTAAAACAACTGGATGATGAGCGTGAAAAATCGCTGAGCCTTCAGCAGAATTGGGAACGGCGTTTTCAAGCCTTGCTGGCCGAGAAGGATGAAATACGCGCAAACGTCACGTGCGACCTGGTTCCATTTCAAATAGAAAAATATCTGGAGCAATTGAGTCCGGAATTGAGGCAATTGGTGGAAAAATATTATGATACCGCCAAAGTGCATATTTTTTTGGTCCAGTGTGGCCAATTCAACAGAATTGGCCAATTTTGGGAGGCCTGCAAACGTCGCGTTCTAGACACTGGAGCGGCTCCACATGACATGCCCGATTTTCTGCGGCGCATGCTGGAGCTATATAACGAGGCGACTCCCCAGGGCGAGGCTTCGGCCGTAGTGCCGGCGCCCGGCTCCATTTTTGATTATGACGCGCAACAGCGCTTGGGCAAAGACGGGGTAACAGTGCGTAAGGTGATTTTGCCGGGCCTTAAAAACCCAGCCGGCAAGGTATTGCACAAGGCTCTGGTCATTTTGGCCGGATAAAACCGCGTATCCGCTTTTAAAATACGTAGTTATCGCGCCAGGAGAAAACTGTGAACCTCAGGACAAGATCAACTCCCATATCGCCTTTCGCCTCCCCTCCCAAGCCGGATGCCGAACGTAATGCTGACCGTAATGTGGAACAAAGGCAAAAGCTTGCCGACGACGTGTGGCGTTTTTTGACTGAATTTACCACACGCGGCAGACCTGATGGGTTTCGCATCTTTGTTTCCGGCAAAGCTGATACCGCTAACACTCCGAGTGCTTTGGCGGCGGCTCGGGCACGTAGTAATACTATTGACGAGCCGGTGGTCCTTGCAAGCGTTGAATTTTCTATCTTATTTGTTGGGCTATCCCTACGTAGCGCCGCATCGGTAGGTAAGTTCGGCTCTTATTTCAATTCAAAATTGTCATTATCGTTTCCTCAGCTTGCGCCAGTGGATTTCATGGTCACTGATAAATACAAAATTGACGACAGTATTGTATTGATCGCAACCAAAAGACTTGATGAACTCTGGGATGGTCTGCTGCGTGATCTTACAGAAGACTTGAAAGGAGAGGAACCCGAACAATCACAATCTACTTTTGACGTTAAAGACTTTCTCCTGCGAGGCGATCAGCGCCGGGTCAACCTGCCTGAGCTGAAGGAAAATATATTACACGACCCAAACATGGGGCACTGGGATCTCCACAACCCTGAAAATTGGCCTAAAACCAACAATCTTTATGGGCATCTGCCGCTTGAAGAAAAATTGGTGGCCCGCGATCCGGCGCGGGATATACAAAAACACGTGCCGGTGGCGATAGACTTCGGCACATCCAGCACGGTCGTGGCTATTGGCGGACAGGGACAAAGCCGCCTCTTGCGCATAGGAGGAAAAGACTTGCGCGAGGCTCCCCGGCCCGGCGACTTTGAAAACCCAACTTGTCTGGAAATGCTGGATTATAACGCATTTATGGCTGATTGGCGCGCTCATCCCTACAAGCCGTACATTCAATGGGCGCACGTGAAATGTTCGCACTGGGCCAGATCCGAACTTGCGCATGACGCCTCATGTAAAACCATACAGAGCGGCATCACCAACCTGAAAACATGGGCCAAAGGCGGAACAGCGCAGCCGCCCCTGCCCCGTCGGGATCAAAATGCCTGTGAATTTATCTTGCAATGGCCCGAGTCCATTTCGCGCAATCCACAAGACAATTTTGCCAGGGCTCCGTTCAATCCATTGGAGCTTTACGCATACTTTCTGGGGCTATACATAAACAATCAGCATAGTTATGGCGGGCGTATATATCACGAATACTACATGAGTTTTCCGGTAAAATTTGACAAAGCCACGCGTATGCGCATTATGGACAGTTTTTCGCGCGGGCTGGAGCGCAGTTTGCCGGCAACTTTGGGGTTACGCAATGATTGGCGCGGCAATACGCCATTTTCCATTGTTGAGGGAGCCAGCGAGCCGGCCGCCTATGCCGCCGGAGTTTTGCCGGCAATGGGCCTGGAGCCTACCAGTGACGGCGTGCCGTTTGGGGTTTTTGACTTCGGGGGAGGCACAACCGATTTCGCCATCGGGCTGTATCGCCTGCCCACAGCAAAAGAGGAACAGG
Organism: Desulfovibrionaceae bacterium; assembly: GCA_031553655.1. Lineage (GTDB taxonomy): Bacteria > Desulfobacterota > Desulfovibrionia > Desulfovibrionales > Desulfovibrionaceae > JAVBLG01. The sequence goes on from JAVBLG010000012.1 coordinate 35,194, forward strand.
AACACGGCTGGGAACAGGTGCTGGACATGCTTGACAGCTCCGGCAATGAAACTCTCGGTGGCGAGCATTTGTTACATCATATGGCTTATGCGGTAGTGCGGAGCAATATGAAAAAATTGTTGTCCACAGGCACGGGCCTGCCTTTTGCTATGCCGCCCGATGCCGTTCCATTCCCCGGGTCCGAGCTTCTGCTGGAGAACAGCCTTGTGGCCCGCACCAATACCACAAAACTTTGTGAGGCGTTGCGTCCTTTATGGGAAGAAGGAGGTCTGGACACCCAGGGAACCGATCAAATATCTCTTACTCTGTTCGATCGCGGTGAAGCGGAACATGCCGGCATCACCCTGGACGTAAACGATGACAGACTGCGTGAGCTTTTGCGCCGACGCATCGCCCTTGGAGTGGAGGAATTTTTTACCACATTCCGCCAGGCATTCAAAATTTTTAAAATTTTACCGAAAGAATTTCACATTCTGCTGGCGGGCAATTCTTGCCGTTCTCCATTGGTAACGGAAGCTTTTGAAAACGCCCGCCAAAAAATTGCGGACGATCCCCATTTGTCCGATGTTATCAATATTCATGCCCCGTTGCTTTATAAAGAAACAGATCCCTATGCCCCCACGTTGAAAACCGGAGTGGCCCTCGGGCTTTTGCGCATTGTGCCCGGCGAGGGTACCGGCATGGTGGAGCGTTCTCTGGCCCGCAACGATGAAACCCCCTTCAGATATACCGTGGGAATGTTCAAACAAGATGCGTTAATGCCGGTTTTACATCGTTATGATGTTTACGGGAAGTGGCGGCCCCTGACCAGGGTGCGTAGCGATCTGGTCATGCTTATGGGCTATACCGATTCTCCCCTGGCTGCGGAAGGGGGAATAAGGCGCGGGCAATGCCGGGAAAAGAGAATTTCGTGGAATGACGGCGCCGCCGGTAAGATTGTTTTGATACGCGCTGTCGGCCCCGAGGTTATAGAGTTGGTTCTGGCCACCCCGGACTCCTATATTCCTGATAAAAATGAGCTCCGGGTGTTGAACCTTGCCGAATAGGGCATTTTGCACAGTCATGTTATATTTAGAGCAGTTTGCCTTTGAAATTATCCATGACTTAAAGCTGATTTTTTCCCCTGGGAAATCACGCTTCTTCACTGAAAAGGCAGAACACTCCCGTCCAGTCCAAAGTCCTGGGCTGCCCCATAATCGGCGCTATTTCCACGCCGCTGTAAATGCCCAGCAGCGGCGCGCGTCCGGCCACGGCCTTTTGCACCATAACGGCGTCTTCCAGCTCTCCGCTGTCGCGAGCGGCGCGTCCGGCGCAGTCGATATAGAAGGCGAAAACAGGCTTGCGCCGGCCAAGGCCGTTGAAAATGCCGTTTATCTTGGGTGGAATATAATCCAAATCCAGACTGCGCTGCATAATCTGGAAACGGGTGCCCGGCACCATGTCCGATTCAAACATGACAATGCCGTTGCGTTCCCTGTCTATGCCCAGGCACAGGCGGTTGGCGTAGTTTTTTTCATTGAAACGGCTGCGCGGGTCGCTGCGGTTGACGCCGAATATGACAAAAAAAGGAAGTTCCTCTTCCTTCAATTTGGCGATGGAGGCCATAAGCGGTAACGCGGGTTGTCCGTTCACCTCCAGAATGGTCTGCTTATCAGACTTGGTCACGGTATAATAGCCGCCGGACGGTCGGCAACCGTGCATAATTACACTGTCAATCTTGATTTTGTCGGAAAATTTCAGCATCATGGCCTGATGAACCTCGGTGCCGGAACCGTTCCATTGTGGATAGGAGGGACAGTCAAAACCGGCCTGAAGCCCCGCCCCAACCAATCTTGAGGGTAGATATCCGATTCCACGGCTCAGGCCCTGCAACATGGGAGTGGCCAGATTGAGGCGGACGTTATCATTCGAGCGGTTGATTCCATCATAGAACATCATAAGCGGGCTGTTCGCGGTTACCCCGGCGGCAGCCAGCTTTTCCCCCATGCGCTCCCCAACTTCCTCTTCAAAATCAACCAATCCGCTTTCGGAAAACAGTTCAAAATCCTGCCCGTCCATCCATACGGCCGCAAGCCCCACCTGAGCGCCGCAATATCCGAATGTCTCGTTGGTTATGGCTCCTATGCCGCCACCGCCGACAATGGCCGCCTGCCCGCCAAAAACGGAAGCCACAACGGAGCGCAAAAATTCGGGCTCATGCGCCGCTGTGGAAAACAGCATGACCAGCTCGCAGGGGTCTTGTCGGCCTGCTTTAGCAATAGCCTGTGAGGCGGCTTCCCTTCCGGCTTTTTCAGTATCCGTACACTCGCTGTAACCAACCTCAACACGCATATCGCCTCCCTGTAATTCCAATTCCAAATTAAAACCGCGTTTATTCCGTAACCCGCAGGTTCACTTTTACCCTATAGTATTTTGCCTTTGAAATTATCTATTAGCTGAAACTGTTTTTTAAGAATTAAGGCTGATTGCCCTGCGCCGCCTTTCAGCGGCGGCTCGGAATAGCATGTTATTACGGCGGCTTCGCCGCCTACGTTACGAACGCTACGCGTTCTGACGGCCCTACCAACGCACGGGCCGTCAGAGCATTTCGCTCATTTCATTCGCAAAACGCTCTTATTGGCCTCTGATTTGCGGAAAAGAGGTCCGCAGCAATTCGGCCGCATTGCCGTAATCAAACGATTCCACACAATCTTTCACCTTGTTTATTACCGTATTGGCCTCCTGGCCAAAGTCGAAGCCTTCGAGCCGCCCAAGGCCGGAAACAATGGCCTCATAGTCGTAAGCCTCCAAAGAAATAAGCAATTCTGGCAAACTCGCAAGCAAGGCTGAAACGGTCTCCTTGTCCGCCGGAGCAGGAGCGCTTGAAGCCGGCTCCTTTTGCAGCGCCACGTCCAGCTTGCATCCCATGGCCGCGAGAGCGCTGGTAAAAGACGGCAGATGCTCTCGGCAATAATCCGCATCACTCCGGGCCGAGGCTTTTTCCAGCTCAAGAGCCAGACGTGACAATTCCATGGCTCCAACGCTGGCCAGAGAGCTTTTCATACCGTGCACATGCGTGGAGAAATCCCCAAGATTTTTATCTTCAAGCAAGTCTTCCAGCAATCGGCAAATAGTGGGAATCTTTTTGTTCAGCAGCTTCAAAGTTTGCTCATACACGTCCTGATGTCGCGCGGCATTATCAAAACCGGCCACAAAATTTATTTCGGAAATTTCCATAACCAGCTTCAAAACCGGCGAATATTCATTCGAAGCCGCTTCAGACCCGCTTTCCCCCCTTGGCGCCGGCGCGTCCAGTTTCAGATCCTTCGGCAGCCATTTACACAGAACTTCAGCCAACTCTCTTTTGCGGAACGGCTTGGCCATGAAGTCATTCATGGAGGCGGCCAGCATCTTTTCCCTCGCTCCGCTTATGGCATTGGCGGTGAGCGCCACAATGGGCTGAAGAGCATGTTTGCCGCCCAGCGCCCTTATGCGGGCAGTGGTTTCTATACCGTCCATTTCGGGCATCATATGATCCATGAAAACGAGGTGATAATCTTTTTCCGAAACTTTTTTAACGGCTTCCATGCCGGACGAGGCGGTTTCGCAGATAATGCCGTGCAGGACTTTCAACAGACCCGAAGCCACAGTCAGGTTAACTTCATTATCATCCACCACAAGAATGCGGGTGTCCGGCGAATAAAGTGTTTCCACATCGCCCATCTGCTCCATCAGCATCTTTTCGTCGCCTAAAACTTTGGGTACGATTACAATAAAGGTGCTGCCCGAGCCATATTCGCTTTTAACCGAAATGCTTCCGCCAATGAGATCCAGCATGTTTTTACATATGGAAAGCCCCAGCCCGGTTCCTTGAACATTACGGTTTTTCTCCGAGTCAAGACGCTTGAACGGTTCGAACAAATGTTCCTGGTCTTCACTTTTTATGCCTATGCCGGAATCGGACACGCTGAAAACCACGTTGTCCGCGTCAACATCCACCTTCAATTTTACGCGTCCCTCATCGGTAAATTTGATGGCATTGCTGAGCAGATTGAGCATGATCTGTCTTAGACGCACATCGTCGCCGTAAAGACATGGCGAAATATCGTCAGTGCATTCAAATTCAAAAGCCAGATTCTTGTTGGCGGCAAGGTGCCTGCCCATTGAACAAATATTGTCGAGAAAAGAATTTAAGCTGAAATTCACCGGATTAAGAGTCATTTTTCCCGATTCCAGCTTGGAAAGGTCCAGAATACTGTTGATTATAGCCAGCAGCGATTCGGTGGAAACATGTATGTCATTGACATATTTTAGCTGAGATGGTGTAAGTTGCTTGTCGTGCCGTAGAATTTCCGAAATCCCCATAACAGCGTTGATAGGCGTGCGTATTTCGTGCGACATTTGCGCCAGAAACGCGCTTTTTACCTCATTGGCATGCTCGGCCTCCTGCCGCTGGTGTTTTTCACTGATGTCGCTGAAAAAACCTTCTATTATACTGAATTGGGACTTATCCGGGCTTGTTTCCACCACCTTGCAGCGGCTCCATATCCAACGAATGCCGCCGTCTCTATGGAGCACGCGAAACGTTACGTCTATCTGATCGTCCAATATCTGGAGTTTTTCAAATAGGCTTTCTTCAAGTTCCGACAAGTCCTCATGATGAACCAGGTCCATAAAGGATAAGCGGGAATTGTACATCAGGTCTTCCGGTGAGTAGCCGGTGAGCTTGAGACAGCCTTCGCTCAAATATTCCATACAATAATACGGCGGATCACAACGAAACCTGAAGGCGGTGTCAGGCAGCGCGGACAATAGGTGATCCTTGAGCCGCTCTATTTCATTGACTTCTCTGCTTTTCAGGAATTTCTCCGTCAAATCGGCCATTGCCGAGGCAAATTCAAAATCTTCCGGAGTCCATTCGCGTGTGTTGTGCAGGCAGTCAAAACGGATAACCCCTATGGGCATATATTCGTCCATAATGGGGCAATGCATGAAGGAGCGCACATTTCTGGAAAGCAGAAGAGCGGATATATTAGACACTGTATCGTCGGTGACTGTATCCGGCACGGCAACAGTAATGCCGCTGTTGATCCTGCTTATGTACACGGGGTAAAGTTCAAGCCCAACCGCCTCGGCCGCGTTATGGCTGTTGTCATCGAGGGAATAGTAGGTTTCATTAACAATTTGATGCGTGGATTCATCAAACAGCCATATGCCCACCTGGCTGAAGCCTGTGGCTCTGGAGGCTATTTTGCTGATTATTTCGCAGGCGGAATGAAAGTCGCCGCTAAAATCCTCAAGTATGAAATTAAGTTCTTTGATGGCAGCACGGCGCTTTTTGGCGTCAAGTTCCGGGTCTTCAGCTTTTAATACGATGATGAACGCCGGTTTGCCTTCCCACATGCAGGGAAAAGCGGGCAACTCCTCTGGCCACCCGGTCAGGCCGGCCAGCATCTGGTGCTCGAATTCACCGCCAAAGGGCAAGTCGAACGAGTCCGAAGCGGAGTCGGACGCGATATTTCCGGAATCAGACGAATTTTCTTTGATATATACCCGTTCGACCGCGTCCAGTTTTTTGTATTTTGCAAATTCACGAAAACGGGAATTGCTCCAAAGCACATTTCCGGCGGCTGAGGCAACCAGCATAGAATCGCCCAGATATTCGGCCAGAGGTTTGAACTTTGCAAAATCAGATTCCATTACATCGACATAAGCTAATTGGAAAAAGATTATAACAGCAACAAAAAAGCCCCGGCGCGGAACGGCCGCGCGGGCAATGCAGTCTAAAATGGATAACAGCGCAATCTCCGCCGTTCATAAGAAAAACTATTACACCATATGTATAACTAATACAAGTACGGGTTAATCCTGCTCCCTCAGGCCTTCTCGCCGCGCGTCAGCCTTGCTCCGGCTCCCCGGACAGAATGCGCCACAACGTATTATAGCTGATACCCAGACGCACTGCAGCCGCCTGCTTGTTAAAATTGCAGCGCCTCACCGCGGATGCGGCTATTTCACGCCTGGCGCAGGCCAGCTGAGTTTTAAGGCTTTCTTCCCCACTTGAATAAAAGTTCGCATGTCTTATTTCACCATGCGATTCGGAATAAACAGACGTTTGTTCGGCCCACTCGGCCAGAAGTTCCGTGAACAGACTTTCGTCGCGTTTACCATTTTCCAGCAGTATAAGATAACTCTCGATAAAGGCCAGCAGCTCGCGCACATTGCCCGGCCAGGAATAATTATTTATTGCCGCGCGCATTGCGGGAGTAAAATCGCGGAAATCCTTTCTATATTGAGCCAGCAAAGCGCCAAGTATGGTGGGTATGTCTTCAAGGCGCTGTCTGAGCGGAGGAATATGCAGCCGCAGAACGGCCAGACGATAAAAAAGGTCGCGGCGGAATGTTCCGGCTGCCACAAGCTCGGGCAGTGGCCGATGTGAAGCGCTGATTACCCTGATGTCAACTGGAATGATCATGTTCCCGCCAACCCGCACCAATTCCCTGCTTTCCAGAACGCGCAAAAGCCGCAATTGGGCATTGTGCCCGATATCGCCGATTTCATCCAGAAAGAGCGTGCCACGATGGGCCATTTCAAACACTCCGGGCTTGCCCCCGCGCCGCGCCCCGGTAAATGCGCCCTCCTCATAGCCGAACAATTCGCTTTCAAGCAATGAATCGGGCAGGGCCGCGCAGTTGACAGCCACAAACGGTTGCTTGCTCCTCGGCCCGGAATTGTGCAAAGCCTGGGCCAGCACTTCCTTGCCGGTGCCGGTTTCACCCTGAATGCACAGAGCCGCGTTATGCGAGGCATAAAGAGGAATGGTTTTTTTCAGGCGCAGCACAGAATGAGCCTCGCCTTTGAAATCTTCAAGTTTGAAATGGGCCGCAAACCCGGATTTGTGCTGCATGCCGCGAATGCGCCCTGTAATATTATGAATATCGGCCACGCCGCTGATAAACGCCACCACTCCCTGACGCAACGTGTGGATGGTCACGGGCATAGTCGTTACCACCAGATCTTCGCCATGTATGCTGACCACATTTTCGATTCTGGGTTTTCCGTCGCGCAGCACGTCGGATATGCGCAAGACATCGAAAAATGGTTCAAAAATGCGCTTATCATCCTGTTTGTTATTTATTTTTAAAAGTTCGGAAGCCTTGTCGTTGCTAAAAAATATTTCTCCGGACTGGCTGACGCAAACCACCCCTTCCTGAAAAAGCTTCAAGATCGCCACAAGTTGCCCGGCCCCGGCGCGTTCTTCCCTTCTGACCTTGGCAACGCTTTTGGCCTGTCTGATGGCCAGTTTGATACTGCCGATATTGGGCGGAATGATAAAACTGGGCATATTATGCTCGGCGGCCATGGCCGCAATTACCCCTCCTCCCACCAACACTTTCAATCCTTTGGCGATGGCGTCGTTGACTCCGTCGCGCAGATTTTGCACCGAGCTGTGCGGAATTTTATGGATGCGCATATCGAGCAAATTTTCCATAAAACCCATATCGATGGTCTCATCGTCATGCACGCTCAAGGCCACATGTCCGGACACTTCCCGCGCCCGCAGGAGCGCCTTGATCACATCCTGATCGGTTTTTTGAATCAATACTATGGAATGGCCGATCTGTTGTAAAATGGAAGCGCCGAAGGTGCTATAAAATAAGATTACTTCAAAACCTAGATCGAAGAGTTTTTGCACCCCCAACACCGGCGTGGCATAAGATATGTCAAAAAAGTCAAGAGTAAATTCCGGGTCGTGCATATAGGGCACCATCATCTGGCGCAGCATGGGCGTGTAGGTGAGCACGGCAAAGCGATACGGCGCGAACTCCGGCATAAGTATCCTCCATTTTTGCAATATAATATTTTAAAAATATGATACTAGTGTCGCAAACAGGACGCAACAGCAAAAAAATATCATTACATTATAAGGTATTAATTGCAAAATGGCTTTGTGGCATACGCATTGCACTACTTTTCACAAAACGAAGCGGAGGTGCTTATGCATACCAATCTTGAAGTACATGGCGCAATGTTCAATTCCAACGGTTTTCTCACTAAAAATGCGCAACGGCAACGTTGCCTTGAAGCGGTGCAAGCCGCCAAGGAATTTTTGTTGAACGCCCCCCAAAAAATAGATGTGGAACGCCTTAGATGCCTCCTGGATGTTTATCGCGAATATGACTATGAGCCGGTGATTGTGCTGCGGGCCAGATTATTTGAAAGGCTTCTCGCCACCAAAAGTCTTTATCTTGACGATAACCCCATTGTGGGCACGGTTACCGCCCATCCGGCCGGGGTGTACGTTTACCCGGAATGGGACGCGGAATGGATTTTGAAAGAAATCAACCAGGCCATGATGAGCCATCTTGGCAAAGTTAATGTAAGCGATGAAGAAAAAGAACTGATGCTGGAGGCGGCCCGCTTTTTCAAAACGCGCAGCGCCACAGCCAAAGCGCGTTCGCTTTCAAAGGAAATGCACGGATTTGATCCGATGGTGGGCATAAAGGCCGGAGTGTTTACCGAAGGAACCACCTACACGGTAGGCGCAGGCAACGTGGACTATGAAACATTCATCCGCCGGGGGCTTGCGGACATTATCAAAGAAACCGAAGAACGCATGCATGCGCTGACCGTTACCACCGAAAACAGTCCGCGCATAGATTTTTACCGGGCCGTGCTTATTTCATTGCGCGCTCTGGTAAATCTGGCGCATCGATATGCGGAATTGGCCGAAGAAAAGGCTGCTGCCACCGACGACCCCGCGCGCAAGGCTGAACTGCTCGAAATAGCGGTTACCTGCCGTCACGTTCCGGAATATGCGCCGCGAACCTTCCGCGAAGCGGTACAGGCTTGGTGGTTCCTGCATCTGGGCGTGCAGATCGAACAAAGCGGATGCGGCTCGTCTCCTGGCCGTCTCGGGCAATATCTTGATCCTTATTACCAGGCCGATAAGAAAAATGGAACGGAAGCCGAAGACGCCATGGCCTGGCTCAAGTGCCTGTTCGTAAAAATTCTGGAATTCGGCTATTATCAGGGCATAGCCTATTCCCAGCTGGTTTCCGGGCACACCGGGCACACCATCAATGTAGGCGGTTTCAATGCCGAGGGGCTCGACGCCACTACCGAGCTTGATTACCTGCTTCTGGACACGCAAATCGATTTGCGCAACATACAGCCCACCATCACCATACTTTATCATGATGGATTGAAAGAAGATTTCCTTTTGAAGGCCATTGACCTGGAGCGCACCGGACTTGGCCAGCCCCAATGGATGAACACGCGAGTGGTCATGGAACGCCTGCTGACCAGGCACGCCAAATGCGGCATTACCCTGGCCGACGCCCGCAACTGCATCAATATGAGCTGCGTAGGCACAGGCATAGCCGGAAAAACCGCCTTTATCCGCGAAAACGCAACTTTCAACCTGGCTAAATGCATGGAACTGGCCTTGAATAACGGCTATGACTCCATCACCAGAAAGCAGGTGGGCGCGGCGAGCGGCGATCCTCTGGGGTTCAGCGATTTCGAGCAGCTTTTTGCAGCTTACAGCGCTCAGGTAAAGCATATGTTCGACCAGATCCGCCCCTATGGTTCCATTTCCAACAAGTCCCTCGGGGATACAGTGCCCGGCCCCTTCCGCTCAGCCATGTACGGCGGATGTCTGGAGCGCGGCAAGCACGAATATGACGGCGGCCCGGATTACTATCTGTATTATGTAATCAGCACGGCCGGGGTGGATGCGGCCAACTCTCTGGCCGCGATAAAGCATCTTGTTTATGACACCGGCGAATTGACCATGGCCAGGATTATTGAGGCCCTGAAAGCAAATTTTGAAGGATTTGACGATGTGAAGCGGGCCTGCCTGGCCGCTCCCAAACACGGCAACGGCGACAATAACATGGATATGCTGGTGCGCCGCGTATACGACGATGCCATGAATCACTTCCATGCCTGCAATGAGAATTATTACGGCAAGCATATCGCCAATATTGAAGCTTATTCTCTGTCCATACACAACTATTTCGGCATGCTTACCGGCGCTCTGCCCAATGGGCGCGGTAAGGGCCTGCCCCTGACCGATGCCAGTGTTTCGGCCATGCCCGGAACCGACGTGAACGGCCCTCTGGCCCTGATCAGCTCCGCGGCCAAGGCGCTCGATACCGTGCGCTACGGCTCCAACCACTTCAATATGAAATTCCATCCTTCGGCGCTCAACGGCATTGCCGGGGCGCGTAAGCTGCTGGCCCTGATCAAATCCTACATGGATATGGGCGGCTCGCACATTCAATTCAATATTGTAAGCTCGGAAACCCTGCGTAAAGCCCAGGCCGAGCCGGAAGACTACAAGGGGCTTACCGTGCGCGTGGCCGGGTTCAGCGCCTACTACACGCGGTTGCACAAGGGAGTTCAGGATGAATTGATCGCCCGCACTGAACTGTCGTTGTAATAATTACATGACATCCGCCGGGGGCTGACACGCCCCCGGCAACCATACCTCAGCGTCATAAATAAGGAGTAAAATTTATGCGAGTCTCTTCGATCGCCCGTGAAAAACTGACGGGATTTTTACAGGATTATGATGATGGTGTTGTGCGCGTAGCGCAACTGGCCCTTGGCGGAGGCTGAGCTGGCAAGCTACTTTTGGGCGCGACTCTGGATGAGTCGTATAATGAAGATGATGATTTTATATATCCCATTGACGGAATAACTGTGGTTATGGACAAAGCGCTGCGCGAAACCCTGGGTCCGGTGGCAATAGATTTCGAACCGGAAAAGGGCATTGTGGTTTCTTCAGAAAACAAAACAAATTGACGGAGTATGGCATGCGGCCAATTTCCGGAACTATTTTTGATATTCAGCGTTTCAGCGTGCATGACGGCCCAGGAGCGCGTTCCACAGTATTTTTCAAGGGCTGCCCACTTTCCTGTAGGTGGTGCTCCAACCCCGAGTCGCAAGGCGGCAGGCCCGAACTGATGTTCTTCGGCCACTTATGCTCAGGCTGCGGCGCTTGCATTGCGGCCTGCCCTCACGAGGTTGTGGAATTGCGCGAAGGGCGGTCCGCGATGCTTGAAGGCAAATGTCGGTCTTGCGGATTGTGCGTAAAAGCCTGCCCGCGCCATGCCCGCTCCCTTTCCGGCCGGATTATGAGCGTAGACGAAGTATGCGCCTTCGTACGCGAAGACTGGCGCATGTACATGCAGAGCGGAGGCGGAGTCACCTGCGGAGGCGGCGAGGCCATGGCCCAGCCCGTATTTTTACGGGCGCTGCTTACCGCCCTGCACGACGATCTGGGTTTTCATACCTGCCTGGACACCAGCGGCTTCTCCCCGTGGGACACTCTGGAAAGCCTTCTGCCGGTTTTGGATCTTGTTCTGCTCGATATCAAACACATGGACAGCACAGCCCACCGGCAAAGCACTGGAGTCGACAACGCCGCGATTCTGAAAAATGCGGCGGAACTGGGGCGGCGCAATTTTCCGGTAATTGTGCGGCTGCCGCTCATACCCGGATTTAATGATGATGCGCTGAATATTGGCCGCATGGGTAATTTTTTACGCAATGTCGGGCTGAACAAGGTGGAAATCATGCCCTACCACAATTTCGGTATGGCCAAATATCAGGCGCTTGGGCGCGAATATCCCGGCCCTTCCGGAAAAATTGTCGATGCTGGGGCATCCGCCGAGCTGCTGCGCAATTTTGGCCTGGAGGTGGACATACACGAGCATTAGACCATTTTTGCGGAATGAAGGGCCCTTATTAGGCCGAAACCTTAAACCGAAACAGGAGAAAACATGTCTCTAGCCGAAAATGCTACCGAATCTCCGCGCGGTTTATCCAGAAACCAGATAAATGGAATAATAACAGTGATGATTGGGGTGGTAATCTGGTTTTTACCAGTTCCGTCCGGCGTCACTGCGCAAGCCTGGCATCTTTTCGCGCTGACCGCCGCAATTATAGCCGGTTTTATTCTTCAACCAATACCCATAGGCGCGGTGGCCTTTGTGGGCATAACCATAACCGCGCTCACCGGCACGCTAAAATCCCGCGAGGTGGTGGCCGGATTCGGTAATGACACCATGTGGCTGATTGTGTGCGCTTTTCTGTTCTCCCGCGCCTTCATCAAAACCGGCCTCGGGCAAAGAATCGCCTATTGCTTTTTGCGCATGATGGGCGACAGCACTTTAAAAGTGGCTTACGCGCTGGTGTTCAGCGATTTGGTTCTGGCTCCTCTTTCCCCCTCCAGCGGGGCCAGAGGCGGGGCGATCATGTACCCGATCATTCGCGGCATAAGCGCGGCTCTGGGTTCGGAGCCTGGAGCCACGTCACGCCGGGTGGGCGCGTATCTCATACAGTGCGTCTACCAGTGCGAGGCCATATTATGTGCCATGTTCATCACAGCCATGGCCGGCAACGTTTTGATTGTGGATCTGGCAAAAAAGACCATTGGCGTGGAAATAACCTGGATTTCCTGGTTTGTGGCCGCCAGTGTGCCCGGTGTGGTATGTCTCCTGATTTACCCCTGGCTTGTTTATAAAATGTATCCGCCGGAACTAAAGGATTCGCCCGAAGCCAAGATTCTTGCCACGCAAAAGCTTGAAGAAATCGGACCAATGAGCATACACGAGCGCATTTTGTCCGTGACCTTTGCCGTTGCCCTGACCCTGTGGTGTACTTCGTCCTATAACAATATTCCTGCCACAACAGTGGCCATGCTGGCTGTTGCGGTCATCATGTTGAGCAATATTTTGAGCTGGAAGGAAATACTCAATGAAAACAGCGCATGGGATACGCTGATCTGGATGGGAAGCCTCATGGCTCTGGCCGGAGAGCTTTCCAAAAAGGGCTTTATCGGATGGTTCGCCAATCTGGCCAGCTCCTCTCTGGCCGGAATTGACGGCATGGCCGTGCTGGTGCTGCTGGCGATAATATATATGTATGTCCATTACGGCTTTGCCAGTATGACCGCCCATATTTCAGCCATGTACGCGGCTTTTGCCGCAGTGGCCGTTGCCGCCGGAGCCCCGCCCATGCTGGCGGCGCTGACTCTCGGCTTTACGGCTAACTTGTGCATGGCCCTTACCCACTATAGCGGAACATCCAGCCCGGTGTTTTTCGGCCCAGGTTTCGTGCCGATGAAGACATGGTGGCGTATGGGGTTCATTTTTTCGCTGATCAGTCTGGCAATATGGATGAGCGTCGGCGCGGTGTGGTGGAAGGTGTTGGGCTACTGGTAGCCCAGACGCGTTTGTGGTGTACAAATAAGAGGTGGAGTTTGCAATTCCGCCCATGAAATGAAGCCCGGTGCAAACCGGGCTTCATTTCATGGGCGCGCAAATTTTATTTGGAATCGGTATTATCCCAAGCTTTTGCGCTTTTGGCCACCTTTTTGCGCACTCCTCCCCAGGTGTGCCGCACAAGAGCGGAGGTTTCCATAGCCCCCAGCATCTTTTTATATAGAGGCAAGGGCGCGGAAAAGATAAGTTCGTCCGTTTTCAGAAACTTGCGCGCCGAAAGGTCAAAGCCGCCCAGCACGGCGCGCTCTTCTCCCCTTTGCTGATAAACCAACGGCCAGGCTATGATGCTGCCGCATCCCGCGCTGAAAGGCGAGGCCACAGCCTGATGATCTCCCGCCGCATAGCAGGTCAGAGAAAACAAGCCGTTCATGGCCTCCGGCCGGGCGAAAAAGGTCACCACCAGCGGTTCCTCGCCATCTTTAAAATGCTCCAGAGGCTTGATTACACAATATTTGCCCGTTGCTTCGGGCGGAATGGTGTCTTCCATAAAGGCGCGCATGGATTCCGGAGAGGGCAGATAATGTTCGCCTTCAATGGGGGTTCCGGGCACTCCGGTGGAAACAAAAAGAATGTTCATTTCCAGATAGGGGCGATACAGCCCGGAGTAAAAGCCGCCGCCCATGCAGCCGCATTCTTCATGGCTGATAAAAGCCGCTTTTCTTTTTTTACGGGCCAACCATATATTACCGATAATGCAGGAAAAATTTCCAAACGCCTTTGGCCAGTCAATTTCACCCGCGTCTTCGCGTTTGCGGCTGAAAATTTCTCCGGGTTTAGGGCCGAAACCGTCGGGCTTCTCATCGGTATAATAAACGCCAAAGGGATTTTCATCGTGCCCCAGAAGTTCCATAAGTCTTTGCGTGCGTGAAATAATATTTTCCATAATGTGCCTCCGCGATTTTATCTTATCGAAATTTCCTTACAATTTTACATTGAACGCTCAAGATAAAAAAAACAAGGCCCTCCGGCTGGCGAAGGGCCTTGTTCAGAAAAAAAATAAAACGCTTCTCTTATTCGGCCAGAGGAATTACATACGGCCCTTCGGGAATAACCAACACCCGCTCATCTCCGCAGGCCTTTATCCATTCGGCCAGCGCGGTGGGCAAATCGTCAATGCGCTCCACTCCGGTAAGAGCGTGATCGGGGTCGGAAAGCCTCGGGGCATACAACATAACGCTACCCATGGCCAGCACTTCGGTAAGCTTCTGGGTTTGCCATTCGTCTATTTCGGCACGATCGCGGGTGCGAATTTCATCCAGAAAACCCTGCCAGCCCTTTTTCACCAGAATTTCTTGCGCGGTACGAAAGTGCGCCGAGCCAAAGCCTTCGGCGCATTCTGAGGCAATGAAGATGCGCCCGCCCGGAGCCAAAGCATCCTTGGCGGCCACCATGCCCTTTACGGTCTGATAGTAAGTGAGATCCAGAGGATAACCGGCGCAACTGGTGATTATGGTCTTATATTTGCCCTTGACTGGAACAACGAAAAAATCGCGTGTATAATCCACGGCCAGCCGGTGCGAGGCCGTAAGCTCGCCAAAATTGACAAACGAAATCCGCCGCTCTTCGTCCAGCACCACGTTGACGCAATACACTGGAGCCAGTTTGCCCACAATATCCAGCTGCTCACGGTGCAGGGGGTTGCCTTCCATATTCAGGTTGCAGGATTTTTCGTCGCCCATGATAAAAGCGTTATGAAATGTACGTATGGTTGATTCATGGCATACGCCGGGGGCGATAACTTTGCGACCGCCGGAAAAACCGGCCATGAAGTGCGGTTCGACCAGACCGACCACCATCTTGAGTTCAGCGTTCACAAAACGACTGTCTACCCCAACCGGGGTGCCTGAGGCGGTGTTGGCGAAAAAGGTGTGATCTTCTTTGCGGGTGGCAAAATGGTTTTCCACACGGAAATTTTCCACAATTTCCCGACTGCCCACCACCCGGATCAGTTCTTCACCCTCATTAGGCCGATGCAGCCCGGTGGCCACCAGAATGGTGATTCCTTCGCGGGGAACCCCGGACTCCAGCAAAATTTTGAGCATGGGGTCAAGTAAAAGGGCATTGGGTACGGGCCTGGTGATATCGCATATCAAAATGCAGGCCGATTTTTTGCCTTTGGCCAAATCTGACAGGGGTGCGCACTCCACAGGATTGGCATAGGCCTTGGCCGTTTCTTTTTCCGGTTCGGCAAGAACAGGCATGGCCTTTTTGCTCACCACAGCCACCTGCCAGTTGTCGGGCAGTTCCAACGGCAGCCCTTCACGTCCGTAATTCAAGGTAACATGCATATATTCTCCTTTAGAACCGATATTTTTTTAAATCGATAAATTCCCTATAGAACACAACCTCGCAAAAGTCCAAAACATAGGTGTTGGTACGGAACTGTGGCGTAAAATTTGGAATAATACCGCATTTAGTAGCTATACCATATTGCCTCATAGCGATTTTTATTATATGCTAATACGCGCATATTAATGGTGCGCGACGCAATCGCGCTTTCAGGTGTTGCGGTTCAAAATATCGCGAGGAGATCTCCTTTGTTCCTCGTATAATGTGAGCGGGATAAGTTTAAGGAGGTATCATGAAAACAACCCGGCGGAATTTTCTCAAGGGCGTCGGAGCCGGCGTCCTCTGCCTGTCGCTGGGGCAACTGGGCTTCGACCTGGGCGAGGCCCAGGCCTATGCCGGTAAACTCAAAATAGAAGGCGCCAAAGAAGTGGTCAGCGTATGCCCCTTCTGTTCCGTCTGCTGCCAGATCATCGGCTATGTGCGCGATGGCAAACTGGTTTCCACGGAAGGCGACCCGGATTTCCCCGTCAATGAAGGGGCTCTCTGCGCCAAAGGGGCCTCACTGTTTACCATGTATACCAGCCATCATCGCCTGACCAAGCCCCTGTACCGGGCTCCCAACAGCGAACAGTGGGTGGAAAAAGACTGGGAATGGACTCTGAACCAGATTGCCCGGCGGGTTAAAGACGCCCGCGACAAGGACATGATTCTCAAAAACGAGAAAGGCCAGACGGTTAATCGCCTGGAAAGCATTTTCTCAATGGGTACCTCGCATGCCTCCAATGAAGAATGCGCTGTAATCCATCAAGCCATGCGCAGCCTGGGTGTAGTCCATATGGACCACCAGGCACGGGTCTGACACAGCCCCACTGTTGCGGCTCTGGCAGAGTCGTTCGGACGCGGTGCTATGACCAATCACTGGATCGACATCAAGAACAGTGATTCTGTGCTTATTATCGGCAGCAATGCCGCTGAACATCATCCTGTCGCCTTCAAGTGGATTATGCGGGCCAAAGACAACGGAGCATCGATTATGCACGTTGACCCCAAGTTTTCCCGTACATCCGCGCGGTGCGATTTCCATGTGCCCCTGCGCTCGGGCACGGACATCCCCTTCCTGGGCGGTATGATCAATTACATCCTTGACAATGAGCTTTACTTCAAGGATTACGTTAATAATTACACCAATGCCGCCTTTGTGGTGGGCAAAGACTTTGAGTTCAACGACGGTCTTTTCAGCGGCTATGATCCCAAAACCAGGAAATATGACAAAAGCACCTGGGTTATGGAAAAAGGCCCTGACGGGGGCCCGCTTATTGACCCCACCCTGCAGAACGAGCGTTGCGTCATCAACCTGATGCGTAAGCATTATTCGCGTTATACGCTTAAAAACGTTTCTGATATAACCGGCGTTTCGGTTGAAAACCTCCTGAAGGTTTACAAGACGTTCTGCGCCACCGGCAAGCCGGACAAGGCGGGCACCATTCTCTACGCCCTGGGCTGGACCCAGCATACCGTGGGCGTGCAGAATATCCGCACCTCCACGCTTATTCAGCTTCTGCTGGGCAACATCGGCGTGGCGGGCGGCGGCATCAACGCGCTGCGCGGCGAACCCAATGTGCAGGGGTCCACCGACCATGCCCTGCTCTACCACATCATGCCGGGGTATAATGCCATGCCGCAGGCCCAATGGCAGACCCTGGCCGACTATCAGAAAGCCAACACTCCGGTGACCGCGCTGAAAAATAGCGCCAACTGGTGGGGCAACAGGCCCAAGTATGTGGTCAGTCTGCTCAAGGGCTGGTTCGCCGACGCGGCCACGCCCGAAAACGGCTTCTGTTACGACTACCTGCCCAAGCTGGAGCCCGGCACGGACTACTCTTATATGTATGTCATCGACAAAATGTACAAAGGGCAGATTCGTGGCGGCTTCATCTTCGGGGTTAACCCCGCCAACAGCTTCTCCAACACCAACAAGGTGCGTGCGGCTCTGGACAATCTGGATTGGCTGGTCTGTTCGGAACTTCACAGTTCGGAAACAACAGACAACTGGAAGCGCCCCGGGGTAGACCCCAAAACCAAGAAAACCGAAGTGTTCCTGCTGCCTTCGGCCCACCGCATCGAAAAAGAAGGAACCATCAGCAACAGCGGCCGCTGGCTGCAATGGTTCGATCAAGCGGTAAAGCCCGCCGGGGAAGCACGCAACTTCGCCGACATCTATGTGCCGCTGATTAACAAAATCCGTGATCTCTACAAGACAGAGAAGGGTGTTTTACCCGATCCGCTCTTGAAATTGAACTGGACCGACAAATTCGTGGCCGAAGAATGGGCAAAGCGCATCAACGGCTTCTTCCTGGCCGATGCGAAGGTAGGCGACAAAGCCTACAAGCGCGGCCAGCTTGTGCCCACCTTTACGGCCCTTAAAGACGACGGTTCCACTTCGTCTCTCAACTGGATTTACGCGGGCAGCTACACCGAGGAAGAAGGCAACAAGTCCAAACGCCGTGACCCCAGCCAGACGCCCATGCAGGCCGCCATCGGCCTTTTCCCCAATTGGTCATGGTGCTGGCCGGTGAACCGACGCATTCTGTACAACCGCGCCTCTGTGGATTTGAACGGCAAGCCCTTTAACGCCAAAAAAGCTGTCATTGCCTGGGAAAACGGTAAATGGGTGGGCGATATACCCGACGGCCCCTGGCCGCCCATGGCCGACAAGGAAAAAGGCAAACTGCCCTTTATTATGATGAAGGACGGCTATGCCAGTTACTTTGGTCCGGGCACGGCCGACGGCCCCTTCCCCGAGCACTACGAGCCTGCGGAAACGCCGCTGGACAGCCATCCGTTCTCCAAGCAACTCACCAGTCCGGTATACAAGTTCCATACTTCGGATATGGACAAGATCGCCCCTCCGGCCGATCCTAAATATCCCTACGTACTCACCACCTACAGCCTTACCGAGCACTGGTGCGGCGGCGGAGAAACGCGCAATGTGCCCAACCTTCTTGAGACCGAACCGCAGCTCTATGTTGAAATGAGCCACGAATTGGCCAAGGAAAAGGGCATCAAGAACGGCGACGGCGTCATTCTGGAAAGCCCGCGGGGCCGGGTGGAGGCCATAGCCATGGTCACTATCCGCATTCGTCCCTTCACAATCATGGGCAAGACCATTCACCTGGTCGGCATGCCCTTTGCCTATGGCTGGACCACGCCCAAGTGCGGCGACTCCACCAACAGGCTGACTGTGGGGGCTTATGATCCCAACACGACCATTCCGGAATCCAAGGCCTGCTGCGTAAACCTGCGCAAGGCTGACAAGCTGACCGAAATAGGCTAACGAGCAAGGCGCGCTCTGTTGCGGGGCGCGCCATGAAGGAGCATAGCTATGCCGAAGACGATTCTGATTGACACCACAAGGTGCACGGCATGCCGGGGCTGCCAGTTGGCCTGCAAGGAATGGCATGATCTGCCCGCCAATGAAACCAAACAGCGCGGCTCGCACCAGAATCCACCGGACCTAAACCCAAATAACCTTAAAATTGTTCGTTTTAATGAACATTTGAATGAAAAAGGCGAAGTTGTCTGGAACTTTTTTCCCGATCAGTGCCGCCACTGCATTACGCCGATATGCAAAGACATAGCCGATCAGGCCGTGCCCGGGGCCATAATCAAAGACCCCAAAACCGGCGTGGTACTGTCCACGGAAAAAAGCGCCCAGCTCAATCCCAAGGATGCGCAGGCCGTTATCGACGCCTGCCCGTACAACATCCCCAGGCTTGACCCCAAAACCAAACGTCTGACCAAATGCGATATGTGCATCGACCGCCTCTCGGCGGGCATGCAGCCTATATGCGTAAAAACCTGTCCCACGGGAACAATGGTTTTCGGCGAACGGGAAGAAATTCTTCCCTTGGCCCTGACTCGCCTGAAGAACGCTCAGGAGCGTTTCCCCAAGGCTTTTCTGGCCGATGTAAAGGATGTGAGCGTTATTTATCTGCTGGCGGAAGACAAGAAATACTATTACGATTACGCCACATTCCCATAGAGTCATCATGTAACACTTGAAGTATTGATTAAAGTAATATTATGGATTCCAGCCTAATCGGGAATGGCCCGAACGGCACTTAATCACGTTCCCAGCCAGTTTTCTCCATTTTCCGGCGGCCCACTTGAGCCGGGGAATGGAGAAAACGAGCGGACGAATGCGTTCCGCGTCACCTTTACCTGGATCTGCGATTCGGTTTTTCCGGAGTATGAATGAGCGTATCTCGTCAAAGCGTGGCACAAACCATGGCCGACGTCACTTCCTGGCGTCCGGTGCTTGAGCCCGTTCTGCGCGCTTTTGAACCGGCGCTGGCCGCCCAGGTGGAACTGGCCGGAGAACTGGCCGACGGCATTCACAATGCCGGTAGTTTTCTGCCGGAATGGCGCGCGGATCTCGCCGGCCAGGGGCTGCCGCTTCTGGCCGGGGCCGAACTTGCCGGCACTGCGCGGCTTTTGCGCGTCGGAGCGGAAAAATTGTTGCCAATTTTGGGATCCATGCAGGCTGTGACGCCGCATGCTCCCGCACTGGAGGCTTTTTTTCTGGCTCCGGCACAAGCGGCAGAGGACGCCCCCGGAGACGAACGTGAGGCGCTGGCCGTGGCTCTGATTTCCGGCGACCGTGATACAGTAGCGCGCATTGCCGAAAATGCGGGCCTGGAACCACTCATGCTGGAATTTGTGTCCGGCTTTATTCTAAGTCCGGTTCTCCGGGCAATGGTACAGGTATCTTCCGGTGAGGGTGAAGGCCCCTGGAATGAGGGAGAGCTTTGGCAGAATGGCTACTGCCCTGTTTGCGGGAGCTTGCCGTCAATTGCCTGGCTGGACAAACCAACGATTGATGAAAAAAATGCCTATCTGGCCGGGGGCGGAGGCAAAAAGCATCTGCATTGCGGCCTGTGCGGCGCGAGCTGGCGTTTTCGGCGCGGGGCCTGCCCCGCCTGCGCGGAAGAGGGCAACGGGGTTATTGAAATCCTGCGCGAAAGCGGCCCTTCGCACGGTGAACGGCTGGACTGGTGCACCAAGTGCAAAGGCTATTGCCCGACCGTGGATCTGCGGGAACGGGAGTTCACGCCGGACCTGGAAGCGGCGGCCATAGGCATGATGCACCTGGATATGGTAGCGGCGCGCAAGAAACTGCACCCGCTCAAGGCTTCTTTCTGGAATATATTTTAAGCCGCGCATTCCCGCGTCTGAGCAACGGCCCGCATGCCGGGTCGGGACGCAGGGCGGGCGCACCGGTTTACAAAAGGAGTTCCCGCATGAAATATCTGACAGCGCTCCTGGTTATGCTGGCCTTTGTCTGGGTTGGCGACGCCCAGGCCGACGACCACAAAAAAATGTGGGCTACTAAAAACAAGCCCATACTCATCGAAGGCAGCACTTCTCCGCGTATGAGCGTGGTGTTTTCACATAACACTCACAGAAATATAGGTTTTTACTGTAAAACATGCCATCACGAAAGCTCGTCGGATCTCCCTTATTCGTCTTGCCGTGACACTTGCCACACCATAACCGGAGCGCGCGAGCGCGACCCCATGAGCATGTTCATGGCCTTCCACGCCAAGGATACAAACCGCTCCTGCTATGGCTGCCACAGCATGTTGGCCGAAAAGAGCCCGAGCGACTACCCCTCATTCAAGGGATGCCGTCCCTGCCACACCTCTGAAAAT
This sequence comes from Desulfovibrionaceae bacterium, assembly GCA_031553655.1. GTDB lineage: Bacteria > Desulfobacterota > Desulfovibrionia > Desulfovibrionales > Desulfovibrionaceae > JAVBLG01. Next base: position 56,468 of record JAVBLG010000012.1, read on the forward strand.
CAGGCCGCTGAAACGGCCGCCAAGAGCGTGAAGTAGCGCCGGACCGAAATGCATTATCAAGACTAATCAAATCGTGTTCCCTTCATATTAAATCACCAGGCAATCTCCGGATTTTGCGGAGATTGCCTGGCTGAGGTAACGCCGCTACCGCTCATTCCGGGCCGGGGCGGCTTTTTTTGCCCCCCACACACGCAGACCGGCTTAGCTGTGTAAGGATTTCATCGACTTCGTCGTTTTGTCAATCAATTTTTCCCCCTGAAGGGGGAAGGTTTTAGACCATAAAGGAAATTTTGATGAAACCAGTTACGGGTCAACGAAAGACGAAAATGGAAAATCAACCTAAGGACATCGTGTCTGAAAAAAAAATTGGGGTGGACCCGGCCAAATATTCCAGACCCTCCGATGCTGAATTAAAAAAAACTCTCACGCCAGCCGAATATAATGTCACCCAAAAGGCGGGAACCGAATTGGCTTTTTCCGGAAAATTTCACAGCCACAATGAATCGGGAATTTATGCGGATGTAGCCACAGGGGAACCGCTGTTTTCCTCCGCCGACAAGTTTGATTCCCGTTGCGGCTGGCCGAGCTTCACCAAACCGATAGATCCGGCTGTGATTACCGAGCATGAGGACAACAGCTGCGGAATGAGGCGTATTGAGGTGCGGAGCCGCGTGGGAAACTCCCATCTTGGGCATGTGTTCAATGACGGACCTAAGGATAAAGGCGGATTGCGCTACTGCATCAACAGCGTTGCCCTACGTTTTGTGCCGTATGAAAAAATGGATGAACTGGACTATGGTGAATTGAAGTCTCTTGTTAAATAGATCTGTAAAAACGGAGCCACCCAGGTTTTTTGCGCCAAAACAAGAAAGAACAGCAAGAAAGAACAGCTTGCAATCATAAACAAAATACATAAATATAATCGGCAATCCCGAAGCTATGCGTGGATTGCCGATTATATTTATCTTGCTTATACAGGGGCTGTTTCAAATATTGGCCAAAATACGCACTTGGAACTTAAAAAGCATAAATAAAGTTCAGACTTGCCTTCCAGGCATCCTTGTAACTGAGGCTGTTGCCAGGGATGTTTCCGTACTTGCCCCACACCCCGTTATCAAGCCACAGGTGGATATAGCCGGTTTCCAACAGAACGGTAAGATTGTCGTACGGCTTCCAGGAAGTATCA
>JAVBLG010000120.1:0-26324 GCA_031553655.1 Desulfovibrionaceae bacterium
GAGGGAGCGACACGCAGCTGAGGGGACTTTGGGTGAGGGCGATAGGTTTCAATCCACGCTCCCGCGAGGGAGCGACGGTATATCGGCAAGTTCCGCCAAAATTGATTTAATGGTTTCAATCCACGCTCCCGCGAGGGAGCGACAAGAACTTGAGTTTAAAATACTTGAGGCACAATATGTTTCAATCCACGCTCCCGCGAGGGAGCGACACACTTGCCACCGCCGTCAAAAATGTTTAGCCTTGTTTCAATCCACGCTCCCGCGAGGGAGCGACTCCCCTACATTGCCGCGCCCGCTGATGGTGGCCTAGTTTCAATCCACGCTCCCGCGAGGGAGCGACGCGGCAATATCGTCGCATCCGTAACCATGACGTGTTTCAATCCACGCTCCCGCGAGGGAGCGACGGTTTTCACACATCCACTATCGCCCGTTAATAAAGTTTCAATCCACGCTCCCGCGAGGGAGCGACGGCATTTAATAAAATATCAACCTTTGTGCTAAACAGTTTCAATCCACGCTCCCGCGAGGGAGCGACCATGGGGTTTGGCACATACGCACATGCATCTATTGTTTCAATCCACGCTCCCGCGAGAGAGCGACTCAGCACTTGTCATGGCTTGATAACCAGACGCAGTTTCAATCCACGCTCCCGCGAGGGAGCGACGCAAGTAGTGGCCCCCGACCTTGGTGCGTTAATGTCGTTTCAATCCACGCTCCCGCGAGGGAGCGACTTTCCTGGCCGCTTATGACGATGCTATGGGTGAAGCGTTTCAATCCACGCTCCCGCGAGGGAGCGACATAGTGGTGGACTTGAGAACTTAACTGAGTTACTTGTTTCAATCCACGCTCCCGCGAGGGAGCGACAGGGTCAGGGAATAATGTTGTAGCTGTGGTGGCACGTTTCAATCCACGCTCCCGCGAGGGAGCGACGTCTAGACTTTCGGAGGGCGAAAATGGATGCACGGGTTTCAATCCACGCTCCCGCGAGGGAGCGACGCATACGCATTAGCTCAAGTAATGCTTGATGGTGGGTTTCAATCCACGCTCCCGCGAGGGAGCGACCTCACCCAAAGTCCCCTCAGCCGCATCTACCGCTAGTTTCAATCCACGCTCCCGCGAGGGAGCGACATCGGACACTTCACCCATACGCGATGCATCAAGTTGAGTTTCAATCCACGCTCCCGCGAGGGAGCGACTGTCATCTTTTTATTATATCCACGCCAACGCATTTACAAGCGATTTACGAGGATCGGGCAAAAAATAGACAAAAAAACATATACATAAATTCAATTCAAATGAATTTATAAATAAAAACAGCATACTACTACATCGAGGACCTCCAGGTAAAAACATGTGCGCTTACGATTCTCGAATAGTATTCCAACTCAACTCGTACAGGATTTCACACCGTATTTCGTCTTATAAAATCAGAGGTCCTTGCGGGTCATAACCTGCTTTAGTTCCCACATGTTCAATACGGTTACGCCAATTGGCACCAAGAAAATAAAAGCGCAGGCTGTCCTTTTCTTCATCCATTACGGCCACAAGCCTGGCGCGCAGCGCCGTCCATTGTGCCGGCTCCACGAGGCATTCAAATATTGAAAATTGCACTCGCTGCCCCCAATTCTCGCATTCATTGGCAATTTTGCGCAAACGTTTGCGCCCGGCGGCATCCTGAGTGTTCACGTCGTAACTTACAAGCACCATCATGGCGTCACCGTATCGCAAAAGGAGGATAGGCCTCCATATCTCCGCGTATATAACGCGCCAACAGACGGGCCTGAGCGTGCCATAAAAGCCCCACGGGCATTTTTTCCTTTAAAAAGGGATGTTCCACCTCCTCGCGTTTACGTTCCTGCCAGGCAACGACCACTTCCTTGCGGGTGTCTTCGTTCATCAACACAGCGCCCGATTCCACTTTTTTGAAACTTTTTGCCTTCACCTGCCCTCTATTGATCAGCGTGCAGGCAAGGCGATCGGCAAGATAAGGACGGAATTCTTCCATAAGATCAAGAGCAAGACCTGGCCTGCCCGGCCTGTCGCGATGCAAAAAACCAACAGCGGGGTCAAGCCCTGCGGACTCCAGCGCGCTACGCACGTCATGCGTCAACAAGGTGTATAAAAATGAAAGCAGACAGTTCACCGCATCTAATGGCGGCCGTCTGTTGCGCCCCGAAAAGACAAAAGCCGGATCAGCATTGTTAATGAGCAAACCAAAGACTCCAAAATACAATCTGGCGGCCTCTCCTTCTATGCCGCGCGCCACATCCAGAGGCAATTCCCCGCCAAGTCGGCTCATACAAAATCCAAGGGCTTCGCAAGCGGCGTCAATTCTGTCATCCGGCCGCTCCCGCGCGGCCCTCCGCAAAATGGTACGACAGTTGGCTATTTTGCCTATTACCACAGATCTGGCCACGGCCGCGCTCTCTTCCGGGCTGTCGGCCTTGCGGTATTGTTCGCGCCGCAACAGCACATTGCCTCGCACCGGGCCATGCATGGAAGCGAGAAAGCGGCCGTTTTCCGTAAGCCACGAGACCGCCACATTATTTTCCGCGCAATGTCCAAGCAAAAACGGGCTGCACGACACATGCCCGAACAACACCAGTCCCCCAAGCGTATGGATGGGAATTTTTCCTTTCAGCGCGCCGTCGTGATGCACAGCCACGCACTCGCCGTCTTTAGCAAGATAACTGTCCTGCGTGGTTATATATAAAGTATTGAGATGATGTTTCATGCCTCCTCCCGCAAACTTTGCAGATAACGGTACGCCGCTCCTTTGCGGGACAAAGGGCGTGGCAGACACTGTTCGAGCAGGGAACAGGCCGCACAACGCTCGTCGGCCACAGGCTGCGGAGTGATTTCGCGGCGCATGAGTTCATGCACGGCCGCCGTAACTTCCGCTGTTAACCGGCGCAAGGTAACGTCAAAAGAAACGGCGAGCCTGCGTCTTGTTTTACCGTAAAAAAGCGCCCCTTCCGGCACAGGCAAATTCAACATTTCTTCCAGACAAAGCGCTTGAGCGCAAAGCTGGACTTTATCCGCATCATAGGCTTTTGGCCTGCCACGCTTATATTCCACCGGGAAGGGATGCCAAACCCCTTCCCGGCGGTGAAACTCCACCACATCGGCCTTGCCGGTAACTCCCAGTGACAGAGAGCGCATGGAAAGGCCGGTAACTGTTTTCAAATCTCCACGCACCTCAACCTTGCCGCTGTCGGCCTTATTGTGCAGAAGGCGGCCTTCGGCGGTATAGAGATTTTCTTCCCATACCTGCTCAAGATGAATAAGTGCACACTGCCGGGGGCAGTACAGATAATGCTGCAGAGCGGATATGGGGATGAGGTCGGCCGGGGCGAACATATCAGAATCCGCGTATCTGTTCCGCTTTCAAACCCGAAGTTTCGGTGTCGTCTATTTTCCACGAACCGTCAGAATCTACAAACAGGCTTTTATGCACTTTGGCCGAAGAATACTGCCCGGACTTGCAGTTATGCTTCCACCATATAACATCTTTTATCGCCATGCTTCCTTCGGGGCGGGCCGAAGAAGCATCATTTTCAAAAAGCCTGGGCAGTATACTTTTAACCACTTCCGCATCTTCATCGCTGAACCCTGTGCGTTCGGCAAGCTGCGGATTCATGCTGCCGTAAAACACATAAACGCCTTTATCAACACGATGTTTCATACCCATGGTGTCGGAACTTTTCTTACTGCCGTCGCCTTCTCCGCTGACGCTCTTGGTAATCTGAATACTGGCCACACTTACCGGCTCCACACTGAAGGCGGCCTGAACGCTGACCGGGCCGCGAATGGCAATGGAAACGCCCGAAGCATCGCCTTCTTTGCCAAAGGCGAATAATTGCCCAAAGGCACGCACATCAAACCATTTGGCGCAAGCCTTGCGTGCGGCATCGTCCTTGCCGCATTTTTTGGGATTGAAAGAATCTTTGCCCAGACCATATTCGGCAGATTCGGCCCTGTCTCTCAATGAGGCCATACCATCCACCTTGCGGTCGTCAGATTGCACAAAAATCGCCTGTCCACTCTCTAAGAGCCGATCGCGCATTTTGCGTTTGAGGCAGACATCACTGATTTCTCCGTATCCTTCATAATCGGTGCGCGGCCTGTTGCCGTTAAGGGGATCGCCGTTAGGGTTGGCGCGGCCTACGGTCAGAATTACCGCAAAGTCAATTTTATTCTGCAAACTGTTCATTATTCATCTCCTTTCTGCGCAGAGGACGCTGTATCTTTTTTCTTGTAAAAATCCGCCAGTTGACAGTGATAACCAAGCAAAAATTCGCCATCAAGCCTTTTTGAAGATGTAAAATCATCTACAGAAATGCACTTATCAAAAATTTCCTGAAGTTCTTTCTTTATTCTTATGTAGGGGGAAGGCTCATACGATTGCATACGCTGCATATATGGAGAAAGCTGCTTTTCAATGGTAAGCCATGTTCCGCAGGGATTATCCGCAAAGCGTTGCATCAGCCTTTCCGCATTTGTGGGGCGTTTTTCCCCAGCCTTGTCCAGCGCGCTGCGTTCGGCATATTCGGCAACGGCCAGCAAGCGACCATAAAGGTAATCTCGGGTGATTCGTTCACGATCCAATGCCATGGAATATGTTCTCCTTTTTTCCTGTTGCGGGTATCGGGCATAAAATCCTTTATACATGGAGCAGGCCACGCCCAAAACAACCGGCCATTCCCATTCCTCCAATCCAACCCGGTTGCAGGCGCGGCGCACACAGCTTTCCACAAGATCACGCGGAATTGGCGTCCCATCCACTATGCAGGGAAGCAAACGCTCCACAGTCGCCTTGAGCAAGTTGTCATCAACGCGCCTGCCGTAAGCCGCGCCAGCGACGATTTCCGGCAAAGGAGCGCACGGAGTGAACACCACTGTCGGTTTAGCCTCGGGATCTTGCACATTCCGCTTCCTGACAGGCAATATCCAGGCCGTATCTTCCTGCCACTTTTGCAACCTGTCCAGATATTCATAGGCCATCTGCTCCCGATAAAAAGTCACGGACAAACGCCCTGGGCCGGCCGCGTCCAGGGCCAGAACGGCTATTCCGTCCGTAGTGTCAAGCCTGGACTTATATCCGCGTATGGACTTTGCCAGACGCCGGGAAAACTCCTGCCCCACATCCATGTGGGCTGTTTCTTCCTGTTCCGTTTCCGCACGGAAGTCGGTCACAGTATTGTCCGGTGGAACCGCTGGTTCTTCTTCAAAAAAATCCACCTCCTCTGGAGGCTGATAGTCAGCGGGATTGGGAACATCCACGCCTTTCGCAGCCCAGGCCAGCACCACCTGTTCCCCATTGCGATAGCCCTGCCTGGCAATGAGCCAACGCAAGGCATTATGCGCCTTGTGGCTGGCCTCGTACCCGATGGTGCAGGCTTCTTCCGGCTCCATAAAACGGCCTCGGAAGGTAAAACCGGCGCTGTCGTTGGCGGAAATCAGCTTGGCTCCGTCGCCCGGCCTGCGAATATTGCGTGGATGTTTAACGGTTATGGAAGAGTCCACGCCACCCAGCATACATAGGCCCTTTTGCTGCATTTGCGCGGCATCATAGGTAGCCCAGGCTCTTTGCAAAGTCGCGTCTTTCCAGGTGCGCGGTTCTCTTTCTCCAGAAATTTGCACACTCCAGGCCACCAGGGCCTCGCCTTGATCACGTATGGATACTCCGTCAACTTTCTTTGCCGCAAGGCGCTTGAAGATGGAGTTCCCACCATCGTCATCTCCCGGCTGAGTGCGCAATTCGCCCTCCGCATCCGCATGCAAAATTCCTTTACGCAACAAATCTTCCACCACCTTTCCCCGGCTCACATACGCATACACGGCACAGGCCTTAGGATGACTGTGAGGCGAATCGCACCACGCTTTTAGTTGCGGCTCATATAGGTGATACAAATTTTTCTTTGTGCCTTTATAATCTTTGGCGCAATAATGGATTTTGTCGGCCAGGGGATGCGCAGAATCGCCGCTTGTGCGCCCCGCCGAATCTTCCGTAGCCGGAATCACCACTTGCTTCTTGAGCGGAAAAAGCTCCGCATCCAGAAAATTACCATCCCCATCCAGAATAATATGGATATGCGCCTGCTGGCTCACGTGGCTTACAGGCATAAGCCCCGGCACTTCCTTTTTGCCGTCGTCCTGGGGAGGATCCACAAAGTCGGGAAATTCCGCGCATACTTCATAGGTGGCATGCAACTTTTGCAACCAGCTCATAAACGTTCTCCTTCCAGCAGAGCACGGGCATCGGGATAGGACACGGCATCCTCTTCATTCGCAAGGCGGGTCAATTCTTCCTCGTCGCTGCCGCTATAAGACTTGCCGAGAGTAAAAACCTTAGGCTTCATGGGGCGAATGAATTTGCGGATGGAGCATTCCTCCGGAGCGGGAAACTCTATGACCCCCTTGCGCATCACCGGTTTCCAAAAACGGGCCTTGAAAGAATTCTCTCCGATTTCGTCTGGATAATCGAAACCGTGAAACATCAAACCGAAAGACAGTTCGTCGTGTGTGTCATAATATCCCTCTCCTTCGCCAAAAGCGCATGGTTCAACATATCCCTGGCATTCCCGCGTGCCGAGAAAAATATCCTGACGGCCGCCGCGCGCCAACATGCGCCTGCAGATTTCGTAATGTTTGCCGTCAACGCGATCCGGAGCCAACTCGGGCCTGTGCTCATTCCAGACGAAATGCGCCTTAACTTGATATTTGACGTTGGACAAATATGTATAAATGGAAAGATCATTTCCTCCGCTTAATTTCAGAGGTTTGACCCCTTTGGTTCGAGTGCGGAAAGCGTGCATGATGCGTACTTTGTCAATCACCCAAATAAAAGAAGGCTTCCAATAGATCGATTTGGCCACGCCCTTTAACGCCTCATAAGTGGGGACGTGATAGGAGCATTTTTCCCCGCCCACGCGCGTAACCGGATCGGAGAACAGGGCATGCCGCCCGTATAGAGTAAATGATATATCGTTTTTCACCCGCTTCTCCTTGTTATTCCAATATGTTTCAACCTACAGCCAGCTTCTATCCGCCGACTGACTCCGTCTGCGGCGGATAGAAGCCGTGCGGATTGCCCCTCCCTTAAGGAAGGGGGTACAAAATTGAATACGAATCGTATTTACCAGACACAAGTTTCCAAATCTCCGCGAGGTTCCCCAATCACCCCCATTTCGGAATGATAGTAAACCGACAAAAGTGCTAAAATGCCGCTTGGCTGCAATTCAGATACGGCTTTGCACGCATCAAGCTGTGCCAACATGTTGGGGAATACATTCACCGAATACCTTTGCGCGGCCCGCAGCAATTCGCGTTTTCGGCTGAAAATGGCGCTTGAATCAAGCTCGGCTATAATTTCCTTTCCCTCTTTATAGGGCACAAGCACTGCCTTGGTGGGCGTGTCAATCACATTGAACATGTAACCGGCGGAGGCAAAAGACTGGCGCAACATACCGGGCTGAGGCATGTTGGCTGACACACAGGTGTTGCCGCCGAACATGTTGAGCAAGGTATCGTCCCGCACAAAACTGTCCCTGGTTTTGTAGGCCATGATATCTTTTCGCCGGTGAAAATAATCCTTGAAATAGGCCTCAATAATTTCCGTCTGGTTCAAATCGAAACCCGAAGCCTCAAGCCTCTCTTTGCATCCGTTTCTGACAGCCAAAAGATAAACATCGCGCCCATCCAGAATATCTTTCAGCATGGCCAGATTTTCATCTTGGGCCTTGACAATATGTACCCGCCCCCGCTGCGCTTCTCCGTGCCTGTTGCAACGACCGGCCGCCTGCAAGATGGAATCCAGCCCGGCCGCGCAACGAATTACGGATTTAAAGCTCACATCTACGCCGCATTCTATGAGCTGAGTGCTTACACAAAGCACAGGGCCGTTGTCTTCATTTTTGAGCGCCGCGCGCATGGCGTCCAGTTTTTCCAGACGATGAGCCGGGCACAAATTAGTGCTCAAATAAAAAGATGTTCCCCGCCATTGCTCTCGACAGGTCGCATAAATTTTTTCCGCCCAACCCTTGGTATTGCACACCACAAGGCATGAACCATGGCCGTGCAATTCTTCCAAAGCCAGGGCAGAGATATCGTCGGCCGACATATCCTTGTCGCAATGGTCGAAAAAGTCCACTCGCTTGAGATTAGTGAACAGCGTATCAACAGCGGGCATAATCTCCCGCTCTTGCGCCAAGGCAAGTTGCCCTTGCAACGGGCGGGGCAAATCTCCCAGGCAAGGTTGAGTGGCAGTGCATAACACGGCGGATGATCCGCAAACTTCCAGCAAAAAATTCAGAGCATTACAAAAAAGATGCATGCAACGCAGCGGCAAAGTCTGAATTTCATCAAAAATGATTACACTGTCGGCAAGGTTGTGCATGCGCCGGGCGTGACGTGTGCCGGAACCGAACAGGGTTTCCAGAAATTGCACCATGGTGGTGAAAACCACCGGCGCTTCCCAATTATCGGCCAGTAGCTTGTTCCGCCAATTCTCGTCATCCGGCAAAATATTGGAATGATGCTCAAGAACCATGCTGCCCGGCTCTTCGCCGTTTTCCAGAATATCTCTGGCAACCTTGGCGTTCTGATCAATAATGGAAGTGTAGGGAATGACGTAGATCACCCGCTCCATGGGCGGATTCTGCTTTTGAGCATGATGCAGGGCAAAACGCAGACTGGCCAAAGTTTTGCCGCCGCCGGTGGGTACGGTGAGCGTAAAAAGCCCCTTACCGTCAGACGCTCTTTTACGGCAATTGTCGGATATTTCACGGCGCAGGGCATCTATGGGAAGTTCTTGTTTGAAATTGCCAAGATGGCTTTCCAGCTTCGAAATCAAAAGCGGCCATGGACGCCGGGATGTGGTTGCGCGAAGTGATTTGTATTTGGGATCTTCAAATTCCGCGCTGTCAATGCGATCCGCGTCTAGAAGGCAGCTTAAAAGGAAACGCGCCGCCAGACCGCGCTGAACCTCTCGGCCGGCGATATTGTCATCCCTATCGCCTTTTGATGCATCGGGCGGCAACAGGGCGGATACTCGTTTGTGTATTCCTGTAAGACATTCGTGCAATTCCCGCATGACATGTGGAGTAAGCAGGCTTTGGCAGGCCTCTTCAATGGCGGCATCGCAAGCCTGCAAGCAGGCGTAAAGATGAGTTTTAGCGTCCGCTTTTGCCATGCGCCCGAGAAAAATTTCGTCGCCTTCGGGAGAAAGACAGTCGATTAGTCCAGAATGATGCGAGGCCACGCTCAGAGCCAAAACTTGAGCATATGGCAAATTCACGGAACGTTTCTCAAAATGTTGCCAGATTTTTTGCGCTCCGGCTGTGGAATGGTCTATTTTTCCCTTGGCGATCTTGGCGTCAATATAATCGTCATGATCCTGGTCGATCATGCCTTGGGCGGACTTGATGTAATTTTGAAATTTTTCGGAATATTTCCCAAGATCATGCAGCAACCCTGCCAAGTTACCAGACAGCGGCAGCCCCGCCTTGGCGGCGAATTGCCCGGCCAGGGCCGACACATTTTGCAGATGTTCCGCCAGACTTTGCAGTTCGCTGTCAGTTTTGCGTATGTGAGCGATAAATTGCGTCATTAAATCCCCCCCCTTTAATCGGCCCGGAACCAGAAAGTTCCGGGCACATACACCATTAGTAATCTCTCAATTAATCCTTCAATCCACGCTCCGCGCCAAAGCTGCAGAACGACAAAGGGGCTTGTTGCAGTAATAACATTTATTAAATGAAATATTACAAATAAGAAGTAGATATAGAAAGTTTTATAGCACATGCTATTGCAATAATCAATAAATAAATACAAACTGAAGTCGGCAGTGAAGCCCGGAGCCGTATTTTATCGCCCCCCAATAATTTGCTTTATTCCGCTCAAATTTTATTTTATGTTGCATACACTATGAGAATGTCCATTGCCGTACTCACCGTGGAGTTCATGCTGCACGGGAACGATTCCCTCAAGGGTAAGCGCCGGGTGGCCTTAAGCCTGAAGCAGAAGGTGCGCAATCAGTTCAATGTGGCCATTGCTGAGGCCGGAACTGCCGATTCGCTCACTAGGCTGCGATTAGCTATTGTGTCCATATCCAATGATGAGCGGCATTTACGCAGCCGCATGGATAAGTGCCTGGCCATGATCGAGGCGGTTTGTCCCGAAGAAATGGTTTACAGCGATCTGGAGATCATGGCGGCGGAATGAAAACCGTCATCTGTAAATTTTGAGGCGGAACTGAGAGGATGAACCGGCGGTGGGCGTTCCGGGCGAAATGATCTATATGGAGCAAAAAAACACACATGAATGAACATGCCGAAAAGATTGCCGAAATAATCAGACGACACGATCATTTTATTATAGCTTCGCACACCAGCCCCGACGGCGATGCTTTAGGCTCGCTCGGAGCTATGGGGTTTGTGCTGGCCGCGCAGGGCAAAACCTTTGCCCTTTATAATGGCTCGGGCATACCTGAGCGCCTTAACTGGCTGCCGCTGCCCGATGTTTTGTACAAAGATCCGCACACCCTGCCCTTTACGCCACAAACGGCCATATCGCTCGATTGCGGCGATGGGACGCGCCTTGGCGACAAAATGCACAAACTGCTGCCCGGCCTTGATTCAATAAATATCGACCACCACCTGGGCAACCCCAACTTCGGCACCCTGTACAACTGGGTTGACCCCTCCAAAGCCGCTGTGGGCCAGATGGTGGCGGAAGTGGCCAAGGCTTTGGGGGTAAAGCTGCACGGCGGCCTGGCCGAATGCGTTTACACCGCTTTGGTGAGCGACACAGGGGCCTTCGGCTTCAGCAATACCAGCGCCGATGTTTTCCGTCTGGCGGCCGAGCTGGTGGAAAACGGCCTGGACGTGAGCACCGTGCGCGACAAAATAGACAAAAACTGGACCCTGCCCAAAATGCGCTTATGGAGCAAGCTGCAGGAACGCTTTGAAATATCCGAAGACGGGCTTGTGGCCTATGCCACATTGGACAAGGCCGATCTTGAAAGCGTGGGGGCCATCAAAGAAAACCTGGAAGGATTCGTGGAACATCTGCGCCTTTTGCGCGGAATAGCGGTTTCACTGCTCATTTATGGCGAAAACAAAAACCGCTGCAAGGCCTCATTGCGTTCCACTGGCAATATTGACGTATGTTCCGTGGCCCGCCGCTTTGGAGGTGGCGGGCACCGCAACGCGGCCGGGGCACTCATGGATATGCCCGCCGACGAAGCTATGGAAAAGATGCTGAAAGACCTGCACGACAATCTTCTGGACTTATCGGGTCATTCCAGATAAAATTATCGATTATTTATATGTAAAATCGGAAGGGGAGGCACCCCGCCTGTTATAAAATGATATCTTGCGCGCAAAAAACAACCCATCCCCAGTTGCACGGGGTTTTAGTGCTGAACAAGCCCGGCGGCCCCAGCTCCGCGTTTTGCCTCAATTTTCTGAAACGCCTCGGGCAAAAGAAAATAGGACACGGCGGCACGCTCGATCCCATGGCCACCGGGGTTTTACTGGTTCTACTGGGCCATGCTACCAAAATTTCCAATTACCTGCTTGAGGGCGGAAAAAAAATTTACAGCGGCAGGCTGCTGCTCGGGCAAACCACCGATACTTGGGATGCCGAGGGCTTGGTTACAGCCGAAGCCGACTGGCGGCATGTGTCGGAAGAAGACGCGCGCCGCGAAATAGAATCCTGGCAGGGCAGCCGCGAGCTGCCTGTGCCGCCGTATTCGGCGGCCAAGCATCAGGGCAAACCCCTGTATGCTCTGGCCAGATCCGGCAAACCCGTGCCGGAAAAAAGAAAGGTTATGGCAATTTCACATGCCGAAGCGCTTGAAACAGCGCTGCCGCATGTGCGATTCCGGGTTACATGCAGTTCCGGCGCTTATATACGATCCCTGGCCCACAGCTTGGGGACGCGTTTTGGCTGCGGAGCAGTGCTCACGGAACTGACCCGGGAATACAGCCACCCCTTTGGACTGGAAAGAGCCGTCTCTCCGGAGGAGATCCGCGCCGAGCCCGAACGGCTTGGCGAGTGGGTTCTGCCTCTGTCCGAGGCCCTGCCGGCCTGGCCCCGGGAAACAATCGGAGCCGAAGATGAGGCCAAATTGCGCAACGGGCGGGCTCTACCCGCCGGAATTGCCGCTGAACCCGGCGGCATGGCGCTTTTGCAGGGAGTTTCGGGCGAGCCTCTGGCGCTGGCCAGAGCCGAGCTTCAGAACGGCGAGCTTTTCTGGACCATAGCGCGGGGGCTATGGCAACCCTAAACTCAAGGAGAATAGCTGTGGTAATGGATGCAGATCAGAAAAGGTCCGTGATTGAGGCTCACGCCAAACACGAAGGCGACACCGGTTCCCCCGAAGTGCAGGTAGCTCTGCTTACGGCCCGCATTGAAGGACTTACCGATCACTTTAAAGTTCACAAAAAAGACTTTCACTCGCGCACCGGCCTTCTGAAGCTCGTCGGGCAGCGCCGCAAGCTGCTCAACTATCTGAAGCGCGAAAACATTCAGCGTTATCGCGCGCTCATCGAAAAACTGGGCCTGCGCAAGTAAAAATATTGCGTACTGCCGGGAGGGGGGAGCCAATCCCCCCTCATTTTTAGAGTATTTTGCTAACGCAATGGATAACTTCAAGAGCAGAATACGATAACATATAACCGCTGTTGTAAGGGGGGTTCGCGCGAGCTGCGGAGCCTCGGATATTCCCTGCGGAATCGCCGCTAAATTCGCCATGTTCCGCGTCTGGCGCGGAATCCCCTTGTCACAAGGCAAAGGAAAACTCACATGCAAGACATTTTCAATCCTGTTCGCGTAACGGCCACGGCCGGCGGCAAGGAATTTATTTTCGAAACCGGCCGCATGGCCAATCAGGCCCACGGTTCCGTGTGGATACAGTGCGGCGGCACCGTGGCCCTGGTCACGGTATGCTCGCAGCCGCTCGAGTTCGACAAAGGATTTTTCCCGCTGACCGTGGAATATTCCGAAAAAATGTATGCCGCCGGGCGCATTCCCGGCAGCTTTTTCCGCCGGGAAATAGGCCGCCCCTCGGAGCGCGAAACCCTTGTTTCGCGGCTCATCGACCGGCCCATCCGCCCGCTTTTCCCCAAGGGCTTGAAAGAAGACGTGCAACTTCTGGCCAACATCATTTCGGCTGATCAGGAAAATGAATCCGACGTGCTGGCCCTTACCGGAGCTTCGGCCGCCGTTATGCTCTCTCCCCTGCCCTTTGACGGCCCGGTTGCCGGAGGCCGCCTCGGCCGCGTGGACGGAAAACTCATTTTCAACCCCTCGTTCAAGGAATGCGAAAAAAGCGACCTGAACATCATCTTCGCCGCCAGCCGCGACGCCCTCACCATGGTTGAAGGCGAAGTGAACTTCCTCACCGAAGCCGAAATAATTGAAGCTCTGGAATGGGGCAAGGAACAAGTGCAGCCGCTCATCGACGCCCAGATTGAACTGGCTCGCCTGGCCGGTAAACCCAAGATGGAATTTGCCCCTAAGGTGGAAAATCCGGAGCTGGCCGCCCGCATAAGTGAACTGGCCATGAGCTGTGGCATGGCTGAGGCCCAGCGCGTTCCGGAAAAAATGGCCCGCAGGGAAGCCCGCAAGGCCGTGCGCGAAAAGGTGGCCCTGGCTCTGGGCGACGACGAAGCCGCGCTGGCCGCCGTTTCCGACGTGCTGGCCGATATAGAAAAAAAGCTGGTGCGCGAGCGCATCATCAAAGAAGGTATGCGCATTGACGGGCGCGACACCAAAACCGTGCGCCCCATTCAGATCATTCCGGGCATTCTGCCGCGCGCCCATGGTTCGGCCCTTTTTGCCAGAGGTGAAACCAAATCGATGGTGGTGGCCACCCTTGGTTCCTCCACCGATGAACAGCGCATGGATTCGCTGGTTGGCGACGTTACCAAACGTTTCATGCTGCATTACAACTTCCCGCCGTTCTGTGTGGGCGAAGTAAAGCCGGTGCGTGTGTCGCGCCGCGAAATCGGTCACGGCGCTCTGGCCGAAAAGGCTCTCAAGCCTATCATGCCCGCCGAAGACGCTTTTCCCTTTACCGTGCGCATTGTGGCCGAAACCCTGGAGTCCAACGGCTCATCCTCCATGGCCGCCGTGTGCGGCGGCACCTTGGCGCTGATGGATGCCGGAGTTCCGGTAAAAGCCCCGGTGGCCGGTGTGGCCATGGGCCTGATCAAGGACAGCGGCCCGAACGGCGACACCTTTGTGGTGCTCACCGACATCCTCGGTGATGAAGATGCCCTTGGCGATATGGACTTCAAGATTGCCGGTACAGCTGAAGGCGTAACCGCCGTACAGATGGACATCAAGATTACCGGCATAACCACCGAGGTAATGTCGCGGGCCATGATGCAGGCCAAAGAAGCGCGAGTGCATATCCTTTCGCAGATGAGCAAGGTGCTTGAGTCCCCGCGCAAGGAACTTTCCGAATATGCGCCGCAACATGAGGAAATTTTCGTCAACCCCGACATTATCAGGCTGATCATCGGCCCCGGCGGCAAGAACATCAAGGCCATAACCTCCGCCACCGGCGCTTCCATAGACATTGAAGACAGCGGCCGCATTTCCGTTTTCGCTCCCACCAGAGAAGCCATGGAAAAGGCCAAAGAAATGGTCTGTTACTACGACCAGCGCCCGGATCTCGGCCGCAACTATACGGCCAAGGTTCGCAAAATTCTGGAAATCGGGGCCATTGTGGAAGTTCTGCCCAATGTGGAAGCTCTGGTTCACGTTTCGCAACTTGACGTCAACCGGGTTAACCAGCCCGGCGATGTGGCCCGCCTGGGTGAAGATATGGTGGTGAAAATCATTGAAATAAACGGTGACCGCATCAGAGCCAGCCGTAAAGCCGTTTTACTTGAAGAACAGGGCCATCCCTGGAATCCGGAAGAAACCGCCCGTCCGCCCAGATCTGACCGAGGAGATCGCGGAGATCGAGGCGACCGAGGAGATCGGGGTGACCGCGGCGATCGAGGCAATCGCGGCGACCGTGGCGGACACGGGAGAAGATAATGAGCGAACGGGAAAACACCCCTTCCTTTGAACCGGCGGCCAGCGCCGCCGGTTCCGGCCCGAACGAACCCCGGCCCGAAGAGTTGGCCGCCGGTCGCGAGCAGGGCGCCGCGCCGGAAGACAACCGCACCCACAGAGAGAGCCTTGGCGATCAATGGGCCATAGTGCTCGGCGGCGATCCCGCCGCCCTGATGGGACAAGTGGTGGGCACTGTGCTCAACGCCGGGGGCACCAGAGAATGCTGGCGCAGAACCACCTACAAAGAGGAATACGTGCTCATGGCCTGGCCCGCCGAAGGCCTTCTGCGGGCTTCGGTGCTGATGCGCGGCCCGCTTGAGGGTGAACTCAAGCCGTCCACAGCCGCGCCGTTGCTCGAAGGTCTGCCCAACAACCTCATGGTGGAAGACGTGCACGTCTGGCCCAGCGGGGTTGAGGCCAATGTGGGCGTAAGCCTGAGCGAGAACAGCAATCCTATGTGGTTTTACGATCCGCTGTATTATCGCGACAAGGAAGACCTGACTCCCGGCGTAACCCACACCTTTTTGTTGGCCGGTCTGTCCTTTGGCATACGCCAGGCCCTGTTGGACGAAATGACCATAAATTCCGGGCCGCAATTTGAAGCCTATGCCGAACACTGGCTGGCCGAGAACCCCGGCAAGTCCAGGCTGGATGTGCCGCCGATCAAAATTCCCCTTACCGGCTCGCGCATAATCATGCCGGGCGAGTATTTCGGCGAATACCACATCCGTGTGCCCGTGACTTCGGTGGAAAAGGCCCAGCTTGAGCGCCAGCCTTTTTACGCCATCCGTGTGGAGTTCGGCATGGGGGGCGAAAATCCGCCATTGCAGATCATGATTTATGCGGCCGAGCGCATGTGCAAGGGCTATGAGCCCAAAGCCGGGGATGAGATTGATGCCATAATATGGCTCCAGGGCCGAGTTATAGATGTATAGGCGCAAGCGCCTATACATCTATGGCGGCCCGTGCTTTGGTAGGGCCGCCCGAACACGAAGTGTTCGTAACGTAGGCCGCTCAGCGGCCGTATAATCATGCGATCCCGAGCCGCCGTTGAAAGGCGGCGCAGGGCAATCAGCCCAAGGGCACAAACATACCCAGAGGTTAATCGGTGGCTACCAAAACTTCGAACAAAACAATAGCCAAGATCAATGAAAAAATAAGGGCGGGCAAAGCCGTGGTGCTCAATGCCGCCGAAATGACCGCCCTGGTCAAAAAGTCCGGCCCGGCCAAAGCCGCCGCCGAGGTGGACGTGGTCACCACCGGCACCTTTTCCCCCATGTGCTCGTCAGGCCTTTTGTTCAACACCGGGCAGCCCGAGCCGCCGCTGATCAGAACAACTAAAGCCTGGCTGAACAATGTTCCGGCCTATGCCGGTCTGGCGGCGGTGGACGGCTATCTCGGGGCCACCGAACCCGCCGCGGATGATCCTCTCAACAGCAATCATCCCGGAGAGTTCAAATATGGCGGCGGCCATGTCATTGAAGACCTTGCCGCCGGTAAAAAGGTGAACTTCAGAGCCGAATCTTATGGAACCGACTGCTACCCGCGCAAGACCATCGAGCTTGACGTCACCCTGGATAAATTGCCCTTTGCCCAGTTGATTAATCCGCGCAACTGCTACCAAAATTACAATGCGGCCGTAAACATGACCGGCCGCCTCATCTACACTTATATGGGGCCTCTCAAACCCCAGCTGCGCAATTTGAATTACGCCACGTCGGGTAAACTTTCGCCGCTGTTCAACGATCCTTATTTGCGCACCATCGGCCTCGGCACACGCATTTTGCTTGGCGGGGGCACGGGCTATGTTATTGGCGCGGGCACCCAGCATGTGGCCGAGCCCAAACGCAACGAGCGGGGCCTGCCACTTTTCGGTTCGGGCACGCTGATGCTTAAGGGCGATTTAAAAGGCATGAACGCCAGATATTTGCGCGGCCTGTCCTTTTTAGGCTACGGTTGCAGCCTGGCTGTCGGCGTGGGCATACCTATTCCCATACTTGACGAGCAAATGGCCTTTTTCACCGGGGTGGACGACAGCGACATTCTCATGCCGGTGAAAGATTACGGGCATGATTACCCGCACGGCGTCAACCGCGTGCTGGCGCATTTGAACTTTGAAGATTTGAAATCAGGCGAAGTGGAACTGATGGGCCGCAAGGTGCAGACCGTGCCCGTAAGCAGCCTGGCTCTGGCCCTGGAAATAGCCGACGAGCTGAAAGTGCGCATTATGTCCGGCAATTTTCTGCTGACCGAGCCGGTGGAGGAAATACCTTCAGCCTAAAAAAAAGCAATGTGACAGAATCGTCCATATCGGCCGGAAACGCCATCGTGTCGGTGGTGTTTCTGGCCATGGCTTTTCTTTCGCTTATTGCCGCCTACAACCTCTACGATGCCTGGACCTGGATGCAGCATGAGGAACGCAAAAGGATAATGTCCAATGCCGAGTCCTGCGCCGAGCAGCAGCGCTCCAGATACGAAACAACGGAAAATCTGCTGCGCTCCCTGTCTCTGTTCCGTTTTGCCGATCAGATCGACACCTCGGAGTTTTATGAGTATATGCGGGCGGTTTACAGCTCCTATTCCGGCTATCTGCGCTTTGAGGTGCTGAGTACAGAAGGTATCCGTCTGCGCATGGCCGGCGAGCCGGGAAAAACCGGCGGCGCGCCCCCGGAGGAAATACGCCGCCGATTCTATTTCCGCGAAGCGATCAAAAACAGGGACTTTGTGGTGGGAGAACTGCTCGATTCCTACCCCGGAGATGCCGCCATACCTACGGCAATGCCCATTATAGACGGTTCCAGACACATTCAGGCCGTTCTGGTGGCGGTAATCGATCTCGGCAGCGAAGAACCGGCCTTGAACGTGCTGCACCGCAACTATCAAACCGAAATTTTGCTTTTTGACCGGCGCGGCAAATTGGCCTACCGCTACCCTGAGTCGAAAGACAAAAAAGCGGAGCTGCCCCTGAACGGAAGGGATCTGGCAACAGCCATCGGCGACGCGGAAACGAAAATATCCTTCCCCAGCCGCGATTCCGCCGGACAGGACAAACTGTGCGCCATGGTAAAGCTGCGGGCATCCGAGGATCAGCCCGCCTATTTGTACGTGCTGGCGGTAAGCCCCAAAAAAGGCTTTGCCGATTTTCTCACTTCCCAGTACATGCCCCAGCTCGCGGCCACAATTCTGTCTTTTTTGCTTTCACTGTGGCTGGCCGCCAGGTCTGGCCGACGCTTTTTCGCTTCCGGGCTGGAAATTTTGGCGGTACGCACCCGCAAAATCAAGCACGGCGACCTGTCCAGCCGCATAGAAAGTATAGAGGGCTGCCGGGAAATACAAATTTTGGCCGACGGAATGAATTCCATGCTCGACAGCCTGGAGGCCGGCAACGAGAAACTGCGCGAGCTTTCCAACACCGACGAGCTGACCGGCCTGTGTAATCGCCGTAAGTTTTATAGCCTGGCTGAAGAGGAAATGAAGCGTTCCGCCAGAAGCCGCGACGCCTTTACCATTGTGCTGGTTGATCTTGACCATTTCAAAACAATAAATGATACTTACGGGCACGCGGCCGGAGATGCCGTTCTCAAGTCATTTGCCGCAATCCTGCGCGCCAATACGCGCAAAACTGACGTTACAGCCCGTTTTGGCGGAGAGGAATTCATTATACTGCTGCCGGAAACGGATCAGAACGGGGCCATGGCTGTAATAGAAAAAATACGCGGCGTTTGCGAGGCCGACACAGTGATTTTCCATGGCCGCCACATTCGCTATACGGCCAGCTTTGGCGCGCACGTGCGCAATCCTGACGAGGCGAAAAAGGACGGCCCCAGCTTGGAAAGCGTGGTGAAAAAGGCCGATGAAGCCCTTTATCAATCTAAAAATAACGGACGCAACAGAATTTCCTTTAAATAGGCATTTTGTATTATCAGAATATATTCTAAAGTAGATCCTTAAGGCCGACGGCGGTCGCGGCCGGTAGCGAGTTTTTGAGTCGTCAAGCCGCGTCGATCGGGCTTTGCCCGCCGACATCCGATGCGGTGCTGCGCGACAGATCAAAGGAGTCAGCATATGGAAGCGGTGTACGCAAATACGGATACAGCCAGGGGTAAAAAAATAGCCCGTTCCAAATTTTCGGCCCGCAGCGCTATGATTTCGGTGGTAATAGCCGCCATGACGCTGTTAACCATGGTTGCGGCCTTCAATGTGTATGACGACTGGACAACGGCAAAAGGCAGCGATTTCAAAAAAGTACTGTCCCTGGCCGAATATTGCGCCGAACGGCAGCAGGCGCGCACCATGGCCTCGGAAATTTTGCTGCGCTCCATAGCGTCTTCGCAGTCCGCCGCCAATCCGGACAAAACTCCGTTCATCGACTACTTGCGTTCCATAGATTCCATTCACCCAGGATATATCAAATTCTTGCTGCTGCGCACCGACGGCACGGCCGTCAGCGCTCAGGGTGATCTGGCAAACACGGGGGACACCCAGCCGGAAAAAGTGAGTGACGGTTTTTTTTTCAAAGAAATATTGAAAAAGAAAAAATTTGTGGTGGGCGAGCATCTGAATTTGCCCGGGTTCTCCCAAGAATCCATTATGCCGATGGGGTTGCCGCTTTTTGACGAAGAACGACACTTAATCGCCGTTCTGGCGGCTGTTTTCGATTTAGGCAGCAATGAAGAGTCGTTCCGAGCGCTATTTGAAAATTATGACAGCGAAGTGCTGTTTTTTGACCGCCATAAAAGACTGGCCTACCGCTATCCGCCAAGACCCGGGTCGATAATCGGCAACCATGTACGCAGCAAAGAGCTTGAAACAGCAATGCGCGATCCCGGCGACAGAAAAAATTTTATGGGCAAAGACATTTTTAATGACGACAGGCTCTTTGCCCTGGTAAAGCTGCGCCAACCGCTGGACGAAGATCCGTATCTATATGTGGTAACAAATACTCCAAGGCCCAGCATTATCCAATTTTTGACCACCGAATACCGCGAACAACTCGGAGCCACTGTTCTGGCTTTTATTATATCCTTGTGGCTGGCATCCGGGGCCGGACGGCACTTTTTCAGCAGAGGCCTTGAAATTATGGCCATAAAAACCCGCGCCATAAAGTACGGGGACTTTTCGGGCCGCATAGGCGCCGTACCGGGATGCCGCGAAATACAAATACTGGCCGAAAATATGAACGCCATGCTCGACAGCGTTGAGCAGAGCAATAAAAAATTGAGAGAACTATCCCAGACTGATGAACTGACCAGATTGTGCAACCGGAGGCATTTTTACGAACTGGCTGAGGTGGAAATAAGGCGGGCCTTGCGCGGCAAACACGATCTGGCCATAATCATGGCCGATCTGGATCGTTTCAAAAATGTCAACGATACTTACGGGCATGGAGCCGGCGATGCCGTGATTCGCTCTTTCGCCAACATTTTGCGTGAAGGCATCAGAACTTCCGACCTGGCGGTTCGCTTCGGGGGCGAAGAATTTATAATTATGTTGCCGGAAACAGGGCATGAAGGAGCTTTGAACGTGGCGGAAAAGCTGCGCCTTGCATGCGTTGAAAATATTGTGGAATTTGGTGGAAAAACAATCCATTATACTGTGAGTCTCGGCATTTTTATTTTTGAAGCTTCCGGCCATGCCGGGCACGAGGCGGAAGATATCGGCGGATACCTGGACGAAATAATCAGAAGGGCTGACGACGCGCTTTACATATCCAAAGAAAACGGAAGAAACAGAAGCACCATGCTCTCTGATCACAAACAGGCAGCCACATGCCCACCAGCGTAAATACTCCCCCGCCCGGTTTATCGGTTTCGGCCAAGGCGGCCATAATGTCCGTGGTGTTCGCCGCCATGTTTCTATTGACCGTTACCTCCATTTACGGAGTGTATGCGGATTGGCAAAATCAGAAACAGGAAAGTCTCAAAAAAGTGCTTACCGCCGCCAGAGACTGCGCGGCTCAGCAAAAAACGCGCGTCATGGGCACGGAAATTCTGCTGCGTACGGTGGCCACGGCCTACGTCACTTTTGGCAAAGAAAATTTTTCGGGTTATATCAGAGAAATAGACTGGAAAAGCCGGGAATATATACGAATAAACTTTTTTGATCTTGACGGCGGACAGATGATTTTTCCTGGCGAAGAGCGTGACAACTCGCCCGAGCAGCAGGCCATTAACCGCAAGCAGGCCGAAATTATGCAAAACCACGCCTATTTTCAGGATGTTCTGTCCACCAGACGCTTTACTGTGGGCGAATACTCGGCCGATTCCCCGTTTTTTGCCGACGCCGCTCTGCCCATGGCCATTCCAGTTTTTGACGAGGGAAAACATCTCACCGCCATAGCCACGGCCGTGCTGGACATAAGCTCCGACGACTCCGTTTTCAGGAGCATATATGATGAGCAGGGAATAGAAATAATCTTCTTTGACCGCTGGCAAAAAATGCTCTACCGCTACCCTCTGCGCCCCGACACTCCGCTAGGCAAGCTGGCCAGCCCCCATCTGATTCGGGCCATAAATAAAGAAAACGACGTTGAGTTGTTTTTTGAAACTGATCCCTTCGGCCGCGAGCGCTCCTATGCCGTGGTCAAGATGCGCCTTGGAGAAGAGCAAGACGCCTACATGCATGTGGTGGCTTCCGGCAATCCGCTGACGTTTACGGAATTTATATCGTCCCTGTATCTGCCGCACATGACAGGCATAAGTATAGCCTTTGTATTGTCCATGCTTCTGGCGGCCATATCAGGGCGACTGTTCTTCAGTAGAGGTCTGGAAAGTCTGGCACTCAGGGTGGACGCCGTAAAGTCCGGCGATCTCAGCGGGCGCATCAATACAGTATCGGGCTGCCGGGAAATACAGGTTCTGGCCGAAGGCATGAATTCCATGCTCGACAGCCTGGAAAAAACCAATACGCAACTGCAAATGCTGTCCAACACTGACGCTCTCACCGGCCTTTACAACCGAAGGCATTTTTATAGCCTTGCCGATCAGGAAATAAAGCGCGCCAGGCGCAATAAAACCCCCCTGGCCGTGGCCCTGATGGATCTTGATCATTTCAAGGCCGTAAACGACACCTATGGGCACGACGGTGGCGATGCCGTGCTACGCTCCTTTTCTTCGCTGCTCGACCGTAACCTCAGGACGACGGATGGTTTGGTTGCCCGCTTTGGCGGTGAGGAATTCGTCATTCTCATGCCCGAAACCAACCTTGCCGGCGCAACGGCCGCCATGGAAAAAATACGCCTACTCGTAGCGGAAGACGCCGTACCCTTTGACGAAAAAATCATCAAATACACGGTAAGCGTGGGGATAAACATCGTGTCCGGCGGAAACCTTCCGGCCGACAGCACCGCTCTTGGCATTGTACTGGAAGAAGCTTTGAAAAAAGCCGACAGTGCTCTTTATCATTCCAAAAATAACGGCCGAAACCAGGTTTTTGTGTATTAGAGCGTTTTGCGAATGAAATTAGCTAAATGCTCTGACGGCCCGTGCACGGTGCGGTTTTCCACGATATGGCTTAAGGGGCTCGCTCCTGTACGAAAACCATATACGTTCCAAAGTGCATAATATCCGGCAACAACTTTTCCCGCCAGTTTTTACGTCTTCAATACAGCGCTGCTTCAGCTTGTTTGTTCCACAAAAAAATTTCTAAAAGCTCGGGTTTACGACCTTGCCGCCAACACGAGCTTGCTATTATAACCAAGCGGATGTATTTGAAGAAATAGGAAATAACCGCATGCCCCCAACCCTACACGAAAATATGCAAATCAAATCGCCAAGGCAGTCCATTTCGGCCAAAACGGCAATAATGTCCGTGGTGTTCGCTGCAATGTTCCTATTAACGATCATCGCCGTATACGGGGTCTACGCCGACTGGGAAAATCAGAAAAAAGAGGGCCTCAAAAAAGTACTCATAGCTGCGGAAGATTGCGCGGCGCAGCAAAAGACGCGCCTTGTCAGCACGGAAATTTTACTGCGCACCTTGGCCACAGCTTACAGCAATTTTGGTGATACAAGATTTTCAAAATATATCAGAGAAATAGACTGGCAAAGCCAGGAATATATAAAAATAAGCTTTCTTAACCTGAACGGGAGCCCGATGATTTTCCCTGGGGAAACTCTGGATGAGTCGCCGGAACGGTTGCAGGCCGACCGTAAGCAGTCCGAATTTATGCAAAGCCGCCCTTATTTCCAGGATGTGCTTTCAACCAGGCGCTTCACCGTTGGCGAATATGCCTCCATCTCCCAATCGTCCACTGACGCGGCTCTACCCATGGCCATGCCGGTTTTTGATGATGCGCGCCATTTCACAGCCGTGGCCATGGCCGTGCTGGATATGAGTTCCGACGATTCCGTTTTTCGCGGCATATATGACGAGCATGGAGTGGAAGTCATTTTTTTCGACCGCTGGCAAAAAATGCTCTACCGCTACCCCTTGCGCCCCGATACCCCTCTGGGAAAACTGGCCAGCCCTCATTTGATCCGGGCCATGAACACTGGAAATCACACGGAACTGTTTTTTGAAACCGATCCCTTCGGGCGTGAGCGAACCTATGCCGTAACCGGCATCCTTCTGGAAAGCGGAAGCGAGCCTTGCATGTATGTTGTGGCCTCGGGCCAGACGCAAACTTTTACGGAATTCATAGCGTCGCTTTATCTGCCCCATATGACCAGCATAACCGCGGCCTTTGCGTTGTCCATGCTCCTGGCGGCCATAGCCGGGCGGCTGTTCTTCAGCAGCGGCCTGGAACGTCTGGCCGACAGAGTGGACGCCGTAAAATCCGGAGATCTAGCCGGACGCGTGGACACAGTCAGCGGGTGCCGGGAAATACAAATCCTGGCCGAAGGCATGAACTCCATGCTGGACAGTCTGGAAAAGACCAATACACAACTGCAAATACTTTCCAACACCGACGATCTTACCGGGCTTTACAATAGAAGGCATTTTTACGATCTGGCCGAGCAGGAAATGAAGCGGGCCAAATGCAACAGAACCCGCATTACCGTGGCAATGGTGGACCTGGACTTCTTCAAGAGTGTAAACGACACCTACGGACATGACGGCGGCGACACCGTGCTGCGCTCATTTTCCGAAATACTCCGCCGCAATCTCAGGGCAACTGATGTGGTGGCCCGCTTCGGCGGAGAGGAATTTGTAATGCTGATGCCCGAAACCAATCGCGAAGGCGCCATAACCGCCATGGAAAAAGTGCGCCAGATGGTATCAAGCACCCCGGTGCCCTTTGAAGACAAAGTCATACCCTA
This sequence comes from Desulfovibrionaceae bacterium, assembly GCA_031553655.1. GTDB lineage: Bacteria > Desulfobacterota > Desulfovibrionia > Desulfovibrionales > Desulfovibrionaceae > JAVBLG01. The sequence continues at coordinate 24,336 of JAVBLG010000120.1, forward strand.
CACCATAAGCGTGGGGGTGAGTATTGTGCATGGAGGTGAAATACCATCCGAAAACGGCAGTTTCGGCCTGGTACTGGAAGAGGCTTTGAAAAGGGCCGACAACGCGCTCTATCAATCCAAAAGCAATGGAAGGAATCAGGTTACCGTGGCCTGAAGAACACACATTTCGGAGATCTCACATTCATGCGCACGGATCCGCACACTCAAGCGAACGAAACAGAACCGACTTTATCCGCCAAAAACGCCATAATATCTGTTGTTCTGGCAGCTATGTTTTTTCTGTCTCTGGTGGCGTTTTACAATGTGTATGACGACTGGGAAAAACAAAAGCATGAAGACATAAACAGAGTGCTCGCCGCCGCCGAGGAATGCGCCACGCAGCAACAATCGCGCATAACATCAACGGAAATTCTGCTGCGAGCCATCAGCGCCTCGCATTTCGCCCAGGATGTGGCTTCTCCTGGTTTTTACAACTATTTAAGAACAATAGACGGAATTTATCCCGGATATCTGCGCTTTAATGTTGTCGGCACTGACGGCCGCGAATTGCACCGCGCGCAAACAGGCCGTGCATCCGTCGATGAGCATGACAAAAATACACAACGTCAGAAAATGGTGCGCAACCGCGACTCTTTTAAAAATCTGATCACAAAAAAGAGCTTCGTAGTTGGTGAATATCTGGATCATTCCTATTATCCCCAATTAGGGCAAAATGCGGTACTTCCCCTGGGTATGCCCGTATTTGACGAGGGTAGACACCTTACAGCCGTTCTTACAGCAATCCTGGATATGAGCTCCGGCAATGCCACTTTTCAGAGTATTTTTGAAAAAAACGGCATTGAAACGGTGTTTTTCGACCGTAAATACAAACTACTGTATCGTTACCCCCCGCGCGAAGGGGCTGTCTACGGCACGCCCGCGGTCGACGAACGGCTTCTTGCGGCGATGGCGTCAAAAGAAGGTAAATCCTATTTCATAACAATAGACCCCAGAGGCCGGGAAAGCCTGTACGCCCTGGTAAAGTTGCGCCAATCCGACGACGAGCCTTACATGTTTGTACTGAGCATAAGCCGCAGGCCCTATTTTATGGAATTTTTCACCTCGCAGTATCTGGCTCAGGGCCTGGGCACCATTGTGGCCATACTGCTGTCCATATGGTTGGCCTCTCGAGCGGGACGGCGCTTTTTCAGCCTGGGCCTCGAAACACTGGCTGTACGGGTTAATGCCATAAAATCCGGGGATCTGTCCAGCCGCCTGGGGCGGGTATCCGGATGCAGGGAAATCAAAATTTTGGGCGAAGGCATGAACGCCATGCTGGACAGCCTGGAAGAAAGCAATGAAAAACTGAAAAAACTATCCAATACCGACGCCCTGACCGGCCTCTGCAACCGCAGGCATTTCTACGCCCAGGCCGGCCTGGAGTTGAGGCGGGCTTCGCGCAACGGGCAGCCGGTGGCTATCGCAATGGCCGACCTTGACCACTTCAAATCAGTCAACGACACCTACGGGCACGACGGCGGCGACGCCGTGTTACGCTCATTTTCTTCCATCCTCAAGGAACACGCCAGGGCCACCGACATTGTCGCCCGCCTCGGCGGCGAAGAATTTATCCTGATGATGCCCGGCACCGACGCTGAAGGCGCTTTAACCGCCATGGAAAAAATTCGTAGAATCACCTTTGAAAGCAGCGTGCCCTTTGACGGCAAAACCATCAGCTATACCATGAGCGCTGGCCTTTATGTGATAAACCCGCGCAAAAGCGGAGAAGACGCCTTTGCCGAAATTCTGGACAATGCCGTCAAAAAAGCGGACATGGCCCTGTATCGCTCGAAAGAATCCGGGCGCAACCGCGTCAGCAGAGTTGAGGATTGATGGGGGGGGGGGGGGGGGGGGGGGGGGGGGGGGGGGGGGGGGGGGGGGGGGGGGGGGGGGGGGGGGGGGGGGGGGGGGGGGGGGGGGGGGGGGGGGGGGGGGGGGGGGGGGGGGGGG
>JAVBLG010000019.1:0-22701 GCA_031553655.1 Desulfovibrionaceae bacterium
AAGGGAAAAATTTTTCAAAATTTTTCCCTTTCTTCCCCCAAAAAAATCTCCCTCCCCCTTTCTCCATCAGCGCTTCCTAAGCGCTTCCTTAATAATATCTATATCCTGATCCCTGGCCTGAACTTCCAGCTCCGTATTGCCGCCATGGCATTTCAGCTGGTTAATGTCTATTTCCAGATATCCGGCGGAAAGCACCTTGCTGTAGGGCAGTTGATCACGCATGTCGGCGTGGTCTACACGCCGGGGAAAGATAAAGGGCACCGGCTGGCCGGAAAAATCTTCCATAATCAAATACTTCATGGCGTATTCTCTTTATTTTTGGAGTTTTGGCGAACGGCTTTGCGGTTGTCTAGATATTGGCGCACTGCCTTGTTGTGTTCTTGCAGTGTTGCGGAAAAATTGTGCTCGCCGCCATCGGTTTTGGCCACAAAATAGAGGAAGTTATGTTCTTCGGGCTTAAGGGCCGCTCGAATTGAGGCCAGGCCGGGTGAGCATATGGGACCGGGCGGCAAACCGGGCCGCTGATAAGTATTGTAAGGATTTTGTGGATCGTTGAGATGGACGCGTTTGATGTTGCCGTCGAATTTTTCGCCCAGGCCGTAGATGACTGTGGGGTCGGCTTGCAGAGCCATGGAAATTTTCAGACGATTGGCGTACACTCCGGCCACCCTGGCCCGTTCGGATGGCACGGCGGTTTCTTTTTCCACTATGGAGGCCAGGATGATGAGGCGGCGCAGATCCTCAGCCTTGGGCACGGAACCTCCCGGCCAGAGGGGTGCGGTTTTTTGCCGGAAAGTGTCCACCAGCCGGTTGGCCACCACGCGGGCGGCGGCTTGGTCTGGAGCATCGGCTTTTTTAAGCAGATAAGTGTTGGGCATAAGGAAACCTTCGGCATTTTTGAAGGGAATACCGTGATGCCGCAGGAAATCTGGGTCGAAAATTACGGATTTGAAGTCGTCAAAACGCACAAATCCGGCGTCTTCCAGCAAATGGGCAACTTCCCACCAGGTGAGTCCTTCACGGATGGTGATGCGGTAAAGTAAGGGTTGACCGTTGACCAACTGGTCGAGAATTTTTTCCGGAAGCCATCCGGTATTTAGAGCAAAGCGCCCGGCCTGCAGGCGTGAATCCAGCTTTTTCCAGCGGGCCAGCCAGGAAAATTTGCGCGCGTCGGTGATGAGTCCCTTTTGTTGCAGTGCTGCCGCAACTTTGGGCAGAGAAGCTCCCTGCTCCACGTCAAACAGCATGTCCGCGCCGGATTCGGTCGGCGGGGTGGAAAGAAAAAGCTTGGCCTCGTAGGCCACATAACCTCCGGCCAGAGCGGCCGCGAGGAGCATAAAGAGCAGGATACGCGAAAATATCTTCATCGATTTTTTATATTATCGGGGTTTGTTGTTTTAAGAATTAAAACCGACGCCCTGCATGTCGCTCATCCAGAAAGGATTGCAGAATGCGCACGGCGGCCTGCTGATCGAGTTTGGCGCGAATGGTTCCGGCTTTTGCTCCGGCTTCGCGCATCTGGCATTCGGCCTCATGGGAGCTGAGATATTCGGACACAAGAAAAATCGGCAGGGCAACGCGCCGTTGCAGGCTGTCCGCAAAGTTGCGCGCCTGCCTGGTGGTGAGGCTGTCTGAACCGTCTTCGCGCAGGGGCAACCCCACAACCAGACCACAAGGCTGTTCACGTTCGATCAGGCGCGTGAGCGAATCAAAATATTCCTTGCGCGTTGTCATTTTAACTGTGGCCAAAGGAAAGGCCAGACAGCCCTGCGGGTCGGACAAGGCCAGCCCGGTGCGGGCCAGTCCGTAGTCTATACCGATAAACGGCCCGGCGCACCTGAGAGCGTCACCGGCCGAAAAGTCATGTTCGCTTTTCGACCTCGTGGCGTTTCCTTTCGGCGCACCGGGCTCGAAATCGTCTTTGGAACAAGAAGGTTCCGACGAAATCGCCTCGTGAGCGGCGTATTTCAGGGAACGATCGTTGCTCACAGCCCCATCTTTTTACGCACCATGGATATGGTCTTGGCCCCGGCCTTGCGCGCACGCGCGTTTCCGGCGCTGATAACGTCATTAACCATTTCCGGGTTATGGTTCAGGAAGGACCGGCGATGATGGAAGGTTTTGAAGATCGGGTCCAGATGATCCACAAAAATCTTCTTGCATTCCACGCAGCCAAGCTGGGCGCCGGTGCATCCGGCGCGAATTTCGGCCTGGATTTCCGGGCTGGCCAGAAGCTGATGATAGGGGAAGAGGTTGCAGATGTCCGGATTGCCAGGATCTGAACGGCGCAGGCGGTTTTTGTCGGTGAACATACCCTTTATTTTTTGTTCCACGGTCTCCATGCTGTCGCGCAGGAAAATGCCGTTATCGTAGCTTTTGGACATTTTGCGCCCGTCAAGGCCGGGACACTTGGCCGCCGGATTGAGCAGGGCCTGAGGTTCAGGGAAGGTTTCGCCATAGAAATGATTGAAGCGTCGGGCTATTTCTCTGGTAAGTTCCAGGTGGGGCACCTGATCCTGGCCAACAGGCACGCCGGTGGGCAGATACATGAGCACGTCGGAGGCCATCAGCACGGGATACATGAAAAATCCGGCATTGCCCAAATCTTTGGAAGTAATTTCCTGCTGCTGTTCCTTGTAAGTGGGGTTGCGTTCCAGCCACGACACAGGAGTGATCATGGAAAGCAGCAGCGACAGTTCGGAATGGGCTTTTACGCTGGACTGGCGAAAAATTACGCACTTGTTGGGATCCAAACCGGCGGCCAGCCAATCTTTTACCATTTCTATGGTAAAATGCTTGATATTTGAAGGCTCGGCAAAATCACTGGTAAGCGCGTGCCAGTCAGCCACGAAGAAAAGGGCGTCGTTGTCTTCCTGAAGGGCGACCCAGTTTTTGATCACGCCAAAATAGTGTCCAAGGTGCATCGGTCCGGTGGGCCGCATGCCGGAAACAATGCGATGTGTTGCCGGTTTGTTCATTATGTTCTCCTTATGTGTGCATCATAGCCCTGTCAACGCCAAAGTCAGATTGGCCGAAGTTATGACCAGAGGTCCCAATATATGCCCTAAAATTCCTGTAAACAACAAAAGTAGAAGGATAACAAAGCCGTATCGCCCGGCGTCTTCAAATTTCCAGGCCATATCGCGCGGAAGAAAATATGCCAACACTTTGCTGCCGTCCAGAGGGGGGATGGGCAGCAGGTTCAACCAGGCCAGGCCGAAATTTATCACCACGCCGGTTTTACAGGCCATAATCATGAAAAGCCACACCCCGCCCTCGGCAAGGTTTTCCTGTGTGACAAAACCGATGAGCACACGCAGGGCAAAAGCAAAAACGACGGCCAGCAACATATTCGTGAGCGGCCCGGCAAGGGACACAAGCATGTAATCCTTGCGCGGATCGCGGAAATTGCGGGGATCGACCGGCACGGGCTTGGCCCAGCCAAAAACCATTGATCCGGAAACGCTTGTAAGCACAAAAACCAGAAGTCCCATGGGATCGATATGCGGTATGGGGTTAAGCGTTATGCGGCCCATAAAGCGCGCCGTTGGGTCGCCGCATTTTTCCGCAGCCCAACCATGCGCAACTTCATGCATTATAATGCCAAGCAGGGCCGGTATGGCCGCTATGGCAAACCGTTTAATATGTAAAGCAATGTCCATGTCCATAATTCTTAGAAAATAACATGAAGATGTCCACAAAACAAGGATAATCAAAAGGGACGCGGGCTGGCGCGCCCTTGCGCGGAGGCCTGAGGCATTTGCATCGGCAACCATCCGAATATGTTGGCATTAACAGCTGGACGGAGCGTAGCGGCGGCTTTCTGTTTTGCCGATTTTGCATTCTGGACAAGCCTTATATAATACAATATTATTATCATTTGTGCTAATTTTAGGAAGAACGTATTCATCACTTCATTCAGAGGTCCAGGCTACATGAAAATATCCCTTCTGCTGCGCACCATACCAGCTGCTATGGCTGTTATTACCACCTTGGCCACAGGTATATTCTATTTCGCCAATGAGCACGAGCGCGACGTTCTGTTGAAGCAGCTTGAAATGCGCCGCTTGGGCAATGCTCTGCTGCGTGCCTCGGATTTTCTGACCGACCGGGCGCGCTCTTATGTTCAGTATGGGGAAAAACGCTACCTCGACGAGTACCTCAACGAATCCCAGATTGCTCGCACCAGGGAAAAAACAGTGCGGCAACTTGAACTCTTAAACGCGTCCGAGTATGAAATCAACCTGTTAAGACGCGCCAAGGATCTGTCCCGCGCTCTGGAAAAAATAGAAAGGGCCGCCTTTGACGAAGTGGCCGGCGGCAATGTGGAAAATGCTCGGCGTATGCTTTTCAGCGCGCAATACCATCAAGGTAAGCAGCCCATCGTGGATACCCTGAAAACATTTCAAGAAACGCTGCACGAACGTTGCGAACGAGAAGCGGTGCAGGCCACACGAAATGCCAGAACTTGGTTAGCCGCGTCTGTAACAGCCGCGTTAGTCATGGTGATCGCGGTTTTTGTCGGTGCGGCCAAAATGCGCCGTATGAACGAATTAATACACCGCAATCAGAAAGACTTGCAGCGTATAATAAATTCCTTGCCCTTGGCTATTATCATTCAAGACCCGGACGACTGGAAAGTGGATTATGCCAACGCGCCATTTTTCAAGCTCATGGAGATGCAGCCTGACACGCCTCTTAAAAATATTGACGCTCATTTTCTGCACAGCCGCGAGCAAAGCGACGGGATTCCCCTGGCGGACAAGCAGCGTGAAATGTTGAGCGTAATCGGCGGTTCCGGCGTCGCAAAATCCATGGAATTCACATATAAAACTATGGGCGGAAGTATTCTTGAGGCAATGCTCACCATAACCGAACTGGATTATGGCGGCAAAAAACGCCTGATCAAGATGATTCAGGATATACGCGAAGAAAAGCAGGCCACCAGCTTACTGAAAATGGCCGCCGAACGCGAACGCGAGGCCAATCAGCTCAAGAGCCTTTTCCTGGCCAACATGAGCCATGAAATCCGCACTCCCATGAACGCCATTATCGGCCTTACACAGATTGCTCTGACCAGAGAGCAGGATTCCTCAAATGTGGACTGCTACCGCAAAATAAATTCATCAGCGCGCAATCTTTTGTCCATTCTCAACGATATTCTGGATTTTTCCAAAATAGAAGCGCAAAAAATGGATCTGGTCGAAGCCGAGTTCGCGCTGGAAGACGTTTTGTCCAATGCCCTTATGGTGGCTCTTGGGCGTATAGACGATAAGCACATTGAAGTGCTGCTTGACGTGGCCCCGGACACGCCCTGCGATCTAGTCGGAGATAAAACGCGCCTGTGGCAGATCCTGAAAAATCTGCTGGACAATTCGGCAAAATACACGGAGCAGGGGCGCATTATTCTCAATGTGGCCGTCAGCCGCCGTGAAGAAAACAAAGTTTATCTGGCCTTCAAGGTCAGTGACACCGGCATAGGAATGACCCCCGAGCAGGTGGACGCCCTTTATTCGCCGTTTCAACAATTCAGCGCCGACTTCAAGTCGCGCACTACCGGTACGGGCCTTGGCATGTCCATTGCCAAGCAGCTTCTGGAACTTATGGGCGGTACAATACAAGTTGCCAGCCAGCCGGGGATAGGCACAGAAATAACCGTAACCATATGTTTTGCCATGCCCGAAGGCGAAGCAGCTACAATGGGACAGGCCATAAACCTGAGCAAGGGCGAGGAATGCCGCGTGCTTATTGCCGACGACGACCCTCAGTCGTGCGAAATTATGCGCCGTTTGCTCAATGTAGTGGGAATTTTTCCGATATGTGTGAGCTCCGGCGAAGAAGCCTTGAAAAAGGCGGCGGAATATGCAGCCATGGGCTTGCCGTTCCAACTGGTAATTCTCGATTATTTGTTGGGCGAAGAAGATGGCATATCCGTAGCCAATCAGATGGGCCAGTACACCACCAACTGCAAATTTCTGATGGTCTCAGCCTATGTGAAGCGTATACCCAGGGTAGAAGTAAAAGCTGCCGGTTTCAAGGATGTACTGCAAAAACCCTTCGTGCCCTCGGTGTTCATACGCACTCTTTTTGAAGCCTTGGACGAACAACATGAAGGCCTTTCACTTGAGCATAAAAACTTTGCCAAAACCGACGTGCTGTTGTGTGAAGACAATAAGCTCAATCAGGAAGTGGCCGTTGGCATGCTCAAAATTCTGGGCATTGAGCCTGATGTGTCCTGCAATGGTCGTGAATGCTTGGATATGTTGGAAAAAAAGCATTATGACCTGATTTTGATGGACATAATGATGCCGGTAATGGACGGCAAAGAAGCCATAAAGCGCATACGCGAAAGTGACAAGCCCTGGAAGGGAATATGCATAATGGCCATGACCGCCAATGCTATGCTGGATCAGGTGGATGAACTGCTGGCGCTGGGCGCTGACGGGCATATACCCAAACCCATAGAGTTGGAAACTCTTCAAGACCGCCTGGCCGAATGCCTGCCTCTGGCCTCGGAAACATCGGCTACCGAACGGGCCGGGCAAGAAGCTGTTGCCCGCGCGGCCGGCGCAGCTGTCGAAGCCAGCTGCCTGGCTATAAAAGGCGTGGCCGTGCATGACGGGCTTAAACGCTTTGTAGGCAACGAAAAAATTTATAAAAATGCGCTTATGCGCTTTGCCAACGATTATCAGCCCCCGGCCAACAAAGCTCTTAGTGAAGACATCCAACGCACTTTGCACACCTTGCGCGGAGTGGCCGGAAATTTGGGAGCCTATGATCTGGCCGCCCTAGCCAAGGAAGCTGAAGATGAAGCGCTGAAAGATGGAGCCGGAAAAGAGTCTTACGAAAAGCTGCGCACCGCTTTTGACGAGCTGGCCGGGCATATACGCGCGGCCTGCGGTTAGAGCATTTCGCTTGCGAAATGCTCTGACGTCCCGGTGTTGCCCGGGCCGTCAGCCATAATAGTATAGCTATACCCGGTCACAATTGAGCGCTTCAAGAAATTGTTCCAATTGCGTATCCATTACGGCTATATAACCCTGCAAGTCATAATTTTTAGCACATGAAGGGCAATGGAGCCAAGCCCGATGGCAACTGCGCCTGGCAATGAGCGGGGCGTTGCATGTTTTGCATTGAATGGTGGTAACTACTTCTCTAGGCGGCGAAAAACTTTTCCACATAGCTTCCCTCAGATATTTTCTGTCTCGACTAGGGGCTGTCTCCAAATTCGTCTTTTGTCCAATGGCTGCGTCAAGCGGGCCTTTTTGCTCTGGTCGAGTACCATAAGAGTACACTCGCTTCGCAAAAAAAACCGCTTTCCTTGCACCTGAATCAAAATTCGCTATTTGGAGACAGCCCCTACCTTGTAGTAATCATCAATGAAAAATTTGTCCACCAACCTCTCTTGGTTGTGCAGGGCTGACGCACCATAGAAGTTTTGAAGAGATAGGAGAGGGAAGGAAAGGCTCCTTTATAGACAAATTCGGCTTCGCTTCGCTCAGCACGAACTGGTTTCCAAAATTTTCCCTTTCCTCCCCCAATCTTTCAATTACTGGCGGGGTTTCATGTCAAAACGATAAACTTCGGAGATTTCCTTGTCGTAGCCGGGGTAAAACCCCTTTACCATGCCAAGAACAATGCGCGAACCGCGATTGTAGAGCATGAGGAATTCACCAGTCTTGGGGTCTACGGCCAGACCTTCGATTTCTCCCTGGCGCTTCACTTCAGTGAAAGCTTTTTCCATTACCACTGTGGCATAGGGTTTGTCGCTGATGTTGACGCGATAGAGATGATCGGGGGCGTCAAAGTCGGCTTCGCCGTCGTCGGCGGTGACATACAGCGCGCCCTGGTAGTAGAACACGCCCTGAATCCACTGAGGCACCGGGGCGATATGCACCTTGCGCAGATATTTGCCGCTGTCGAGGCTGTATTCGTAGAGATAGCGGCCGCTGGTTTCACCCACCCACGAGCTCATCCACACGGTGCGCTTGTCGCGGTCAACGCATATACCCGACACTTCTTCCTGGCCGGAGGATGGTTCAAACTTGAACGTTCTTTTGAATTTCAAGGTGTTGGCGTCATGGATAGCTATTTGGATATCTTTGCCCACTCCATCCATGAAGTTTTCGGCGCTGATGAAAAGCTCGCCTTCAAAAACGTCGATATCACCGATGTGGTTGGAAGGAATGGCGTATCCGTCAAAAGGGGTTTCATTGCTGAGCAGCAGATTGCCCTTCTTGTCATACTTGTAAAGTGCTTTGCTGCCGCTCACATAGTAGAATTCGCCGTCCGAAGCTATGCCCTGGCGTCCTTTTACCTGAAAGGAGTCTTTGAGGGTGTAGGTGTATTTGGGAAGCTGACCGGAATAGTCTTCAGTTTTTTGCGCTTCGGCGGCAAGGGCATTGCCGCCCGTGAGCATACATAGACCGAGCACGAAAGCGCCTGCGCGTTTCTTCATATGAACCTCCAAATTGATGTGTGGAAAAAGCTATCGTTCCTTATGACTCCCAGGGGTTGTATCCAAATATTGGAGACAACCCCTAAAATTTTACAGACCCTTTGTCATCGCCGGGTGGCGGCAATGTTACAATTCGTTGATCTTTATTTCCACTGAACCAGGCGCAATCCCCTTAAGCTCGCGCAGCATACCCCTGATGGACCCGGCTACTATTTTGGCAGTGAAGGGGTTGAGGCCAACAGGATGCCCGTTTACGGAAACGGTTATTTCGTCGCCAACAGCCCGGCAATCTGGGGAAAAAGCCTGCTTCCGCAAGATTTGCCCGGCGAGTTCCTCGCAACTTGCCCGTCCGCAGGCTTCGCAGTTGAGTCCTGGTAGAATAAAGCCGCCGTTTGTGGCCAGAGTAGTCAATTCGGAAATTTTTTGAGGATTTTTCAGATCATTGGGATAAAAATGCGGAATATGGCCGAGGGTGTTGTGTGGTTGCCCCCCAAAGGCGGCCAAGGCCAGGCCAGGCTTAAGCGCCTCAAGGTTTTCCAGATTATCCAGGCAGATGACACGGGGCATCAGCCCCAGGCTTTTGCCGCCTTCCACCAGCAAAAAATCCGCGCGCAAAAGGGGCAGCATATCGAGAACCCAGCGTTTTTCATTCCATAAAACCATACTTCTGTCTTCGGAAACTCCGGCTACAATACGTCCCGGCGCGCTAAGCCTGGCAGTATCGCATCCGGCGAGATCAAAACCGTGATGGGAAAATTTAAGAATAGAAACTTTCAGCCCGCTCTGTTCCAAGGCCTTGGCCAAAACTTCGGCCAGAGTCGTTTTACCCGATTTTTTGTAACCGACAATCTGAAGAGCACGCATACAAGCCTCCTTTGGAATAAAATAAAAAAACTCACGCGGCGCAACGCGGTGATTCATTAAGCAGTGGGGCCTGCCCCCAAAGAAGGTAAATCCGCCTCATCTTCCATGGGAATTTCATCATCAAGCACTTCAGCGGCTCCGGCAACCTCCGCTGTGGGGCTGGTTCGGGCTTTCTTCCGCCGAGGCTCGTCTCCAACCGCGTCAGAAGCGCTGTTCTGGAACGAAGTCTCGTTGTTCTCCGGAGTTTCCAGATCGGCATTGTCCTCGCCCGGCTTGTCATCTTCCGTGCCGGGTTCCGATTTTTTCTCATTGTCCTTGAGCGCATCCAGAACCTCTCTGGTTTGCTGCCCCTTGATATATTCGCTTATTGTGTGCATGGCATTCATGCCCACATTTGCAAAGCTTACCCCCAACTTTATGCCTTCAGATCCCCTGGAAATATATCTCACAGAGCAAACCACCTCACGGCCGGGGGCATTGGTCTGGAAAGGGTTAAGGAAAATTGATATGCTCTGTCCCACAATCATCCCCCGCAAAGCACGCCCGGTTTGATTGTCAAAGGCAACCTGGCAGCCCTTTAAGCTGACATTGGTAATCACCCCCAAGGCCAGGCGTCCTTCGGACTTTATTGTTGCCGGCAAAAGGCAATCCACCCGCGAGCCGATGCGTTTGGTGCTGGAAATGAAGCGCCGAGGATAATTGAAGGCCACAAAGAAAAAATGCTCAAAAGAAAATTTAGCGCTCAGGTTCGACACAAAGGCCACGGTAAACTCATTTCTTATGAAATGGGCATTTATTTTTTCCCCAATGGCAATATCCACATCATTGCCGATATGTCCCTGCACCCGGACCATTATATAGTGGCCCTGCTCGTACCCGGCTATTTTGCCTTCAATGCGCTTGTTCTGGGAGTTGTATATGGCAATGTGCTCACCGATGGGCAGAGCCATATTTTCCTGCACATCGGCTCTTAAGTTGTCCGTTCTGGATCTGCTCGCCTGTGGATTCATCGTTTACCCCTGTTGAGGTTCGCCATTTTCCTTTTCCTTTTTACGGCATTGCGGGCATATTCCATACAAATAAAGCCTGTGTCTTGTTGGCCTGAAGCCGTGCCTGATAGCCAGCTTTTCCTGAAGAGACTCTATGTTCTCGTCAATAACCTCAATAGTCAGACCACAGGATTCGCAGATTAAATGATCGTGATGTTCTTCTCCCACCGGCTCATACCTGGCGAAGCCGTCGCCAAATTCCATTTCCCTGGCCAGCCCCGCATCACGTAAAAGCTTCATGGTACGGTACACGGTGGCCTGTCCCAGAGAAGGGTCGAGCTTTTTAACCTTGGCGTAAAGGTCTTCGGCGCTGAGGTGGCCGTCCGCACTCATAAATGTTTCCATGATCAGCTGGCGTTGCGGGGTATTTTTGAGTCCCTTGGCGGCCGTATAGTCGCGGAAACGGCGGATATTGTCCTGCATCGCGGCGTTACTTGAATGTCTTTGTGCCATGCGGTATGCCTTTTATGAGCTTCTACGTTTTTAAATCGGCAACGGGCGTAAATATTATACGATATTGGCCTGCTATTTGCAATATTAGAAAATTATGGATATTTTCTCAATGCCCGGAGAGGCTATTTTAAGCATGATACTGACTTTGATGCGCGTGAGCGTAGTCATTTTCACCATGCCGTTCTTCTCTTCAGACGCCATCCCCGTGCAAGTCAAAGCGGCTTTTTCACTTGTGTTTACTTTGGCCGTGTGGCCTGCCCTGTCCCTGCCGGGCACGACCATGCCCTCGCACCCCATGAATCTGGCGCTGATGCTCCTGGGCGAAATTATCCTGGGCCTGGTCATGGGCATGGCCGTCAACTTTTTGTTTTACGGCATTCAGGCCGGAGGGGAATTGCTGGGTTTTCAAATCGGCTTTACTATGGTAAACATAGCCGACCCTATGACCGGAACGCAAAATGGAGCTGCGGCCTACTTTTTGTGGATGGTTTCTTTGTTGACCTTTCTTAGTTTAGACGGCCATCTTCATATGATCAAGGCTTTTGCGATCAGTTTTCAGCTTATTCCCCCCGGCGGCATTCTGATTGGCGATATATTAATGAACCAGGTTCTGGAACTTTCGGGGCAATTGTTCATTATGGCCCTCAAGATAGCGGCCCCGGTGATGGTGGCGCTTTTTTTGGTTGAGCTGGGGCTTGCGCTCATGTCACGCGCCGCGCCCAACATGCCGGTGATGGAAATTGGTTTTCCGCTTAAAATATGTGTAGGATTTTTTTTCATAGGGCTTTTGCTGGTAGTCATGTCCTCACAGGTAGACATTTTCATAACCGGCATGGACGCCATGTTCACCCACCTGCTGCGCGCCGGAAGCCCCCTTTTCCACACGCAACCGTAACCTGGATTCACAACCAGTTCCCATAACCGGATTCGGAGCCGCAAATGTTCGGCAAGCAAGAAGATCCAAGCAAAACAGAAAAAGCAACAAATAAGAGGATCAAAAAAACTCGCGAGGAAGGCAATGTTCCCAAATCGCAGGAATCCACCAAGGCCACAAGCCTTGTGGCGGGAATGATTGCTCTTTCTGTGTGGATTGGAGTCATGTATGAAGAAATGCAAAAAATTTTCAAGCATTTTTTAAGCCATTCCTTCGAATTTACCCCTGATCCGCAATCAATTTACGCCTTGGCGATCTGGATCAGCGTGTTTTTAGCCAAAATGTTGTTGCCCATTCTTTTGTTCGTGGGCTTCATGATCTGGCTGGTTTTACGCATCCAGGTGGGCAAGCTGTGGAACCCCATCAAGTTCAAACCAAAGCTGAGCCTCAATATTTTCAAGGCCATGAAGCAGATGTTTTTTTCTCCGCAAACCCTTTTGCGCCTGCTGAAAAGTCTTGTTCTGGTATTTATCATCGGGTTGATCCCCTATTTTTTCGTCAAACGCGAATTTGCCAACTTTTTACCCATGTTCTATGCTACTCCCGAGGGCGTGGCCGTTTATATGCTTGAAACCGGCTATCGCATGGTGCGCTATACGCTGGTTCCCGTTTTGGCCATAGCCGCCTTTGACATATGGCAAACCCGCTATGCCTATGATGAAAGCATCAAGATGACAAAGGATGAAGTAAAAGACGAACGCAAGAATGAGGAAGGCGACCCGGTAATCAAAAGCCAGCAGCGCAGGAAAATGATGGAGCAGATGGCCAAACGCATGCTTCAAGATGTGCCCAAGGCCGACGTGGTGGTAACCAACCCCACGCACATCGCCGTGGCTCTGCGCTATGACGCCAAGGAAGCTCCCGCCCCGATAGTGCTGGCTATGGGCGCGGATCATCTGGCGGAAAAAATCAAGGAGATCGCCCGTGAGCACAAGGTGCCCATCAGAGAAAACGTATCCTTGGCACGAGCTTTGTATAAGAGTGTAAAAGTCGGTGACATGATCCCCGAGGAGCTTTATAAGGCCACCGCCGCGGTTCTGGCGAGCATATGGCGACTGAAAGGCAAAACTCCCGGAAAATAACGACTACACAAAGAAAAACGCAAAGCTCGGCTACCTCCCGCCCCACTGGCGCGGCGGTGGCGAAAAAATGACGAGGTGTCAACATCATGGCGGCAAACAAGGCTCTTCCTCAACTCGACTACGAACGATTTGCCAAGCACGGCGACGGCATGCTGGCTTTCGGCGTTGTGGCTATTCTGTTCATGATGCTTGTGCCTATGCCCACCTTTTTGCTGGACATAATGCTCTGCTTCAGCATTTCCATATCTCTGCTGGTGCTGATCACCACCATGTTTATGACCTCGCCTCTGGAATTTTCCATCTTCCCCTCCTTGTTGTTGATCACCACTCTTTTGCGCCTGGCGCTCAACGTGGCCACAACCAGGCTCATTCTGCTCCACGGCGATTCCGGTCCCGACGCCGCCGGTCACGTAATCCGCGCGTTCGGCGAATTCGTTGTAGGCGGCAGCTACGTGGTTGGCGCGGTTATTTTTATGATCCTGTTCATTCTGAACAAAACCGTCATCACCGCGGGCACCACGCGCATAGCCGAAGTTGCGGCCCGTTTTACCCTGGACGCCATGCCCGGCAAACAGATGGCCATTGAAGCCGACCTCAACGCCGGGCTCATCGACGAAGCCGAAGCCACGGCCCGCCGCCACGCCATGCGCAAGGAAGCGGACTTTTACGGGGCCATGGACGGCGCCTGTAAGTTTGTTTCAGGCGACGTCAACGCCGGCATGCTGATCACCATGGTCAATATCATCGGCGGATTGATCATCGGCATATGCTTGAAAGGAATGCCCTGGGAACAGGCCCTCACCACCTACTCTCTGCTGACCATCGGCGACGGTCTGGTTTCCACAATTCCTTCCATTATTGTTTCCACCGGTACCGGCCTGCTGGTTTCGCGCGCCGCCGCCGAAGCCAAGATGGGCGAGGAATTCCTGGCCCAGCTCACCCACAACAGCCGCGCCCTGATGCTGGTTTCCGCCGTGCTGCTGGTTTTTGCCCTGGTGCCGGGGCTGCCCACCCTACCGTTCCTTGCTCTTTCAGGAGCCATATTCCTGGTTGCGAAGTTCGTGGCCAAGAATGAAGATGACGCGGAGATGGAAGGCGCGGCCGCAGGCGCTGGAGCCGGAGCTGGCTCTGGAGCCAAGGGCAAAAGCGGCAAACCGGCCAGAAAGGAAGGCGCGGAAACCCCGGAAGAAGTGCAAGCTCTTCTGCCCCTCGACGTGCTGGAACTGGAAGTGGGCTACGGCCTCATTCCCCTGGTGGACGAAAATCAGAACGGAAACCTGCTTTCGCGCATACGCTCCATTCGCAGGCAGTTTGCCCTGGACATGGGCGTGGTTATTCCTTCGCTGCACCTGCGCGACAACCTGCAACTCAAGCCCGGACAGTATGCTCTTTTAATCAAGGGCAACCAGGTGGCCTCAGCCGAAATTCTGGTGGACCACTTCCTGGCCATGGACCCCGGCAACGTCACCAAGCGTATCAACGGCATAGAAACGCGCGAACCGGCCTTCAACCTGCCCGCGCTCTGGATTCCCGATTCCCAGCGCGAAGAGGCCATGCTGGCCGGGTACACGGTGGTCGATCCCTCTACAGTCATCGCCACCCATCTTACCGAGGTATTCCGCAAGCATTTGGCCGACTTCCTGGACCGCCAATCCGTCCAGGGCCTTTTGGATACGCTTGCCAAGCATTCGCCCAAGGCTGTGGAAGAATTGGTTCCCGGCATGCTCAACCTCGGCACCGTGCAGAGGGTATTACAGCTTCTGGTGCGCGAAAGCGTGTCTGTAAGAGACATGCTCACCATAGCGGAAACTTTGGCCGATTTTGGCGGCGGGGTAAAAAATCCTGACGTACTTACAGAATATGTGCGTGAAAGACTTGCAAGATCCATCGTGAAGCCGTACATGGACAGCGAGGGGACGCTTCCGGTCATGACTCTGGATCACAATGCCGAGAAAGTGGTTACCGAATCCATACGCCATACCGAGGGCGGGGCTTTCCTGTCAATGAACCCGGCTATGGCGCAAAGACTGATTCAGCATGTAAACATGGCCGTGGAAAATGCCGTGGTTACCGACGGTCAGCCGGTAATACTGGCCAACCCGGTAATTCGCCCTCATCTGGCTCAACTTGTTACACGCTTCCTGCCTTCTGTCGCGGTTATATCCCAAGCCGAAATTCCGCCGGATATACGCTTGCAGTCTGTTGGAACCGTGGGTATTGATTAAAACATGATCGATAATCCGGAATTGGAATAATGCAGGTAAAAAGCTTCACCGGCAGAAACACGCAGGAGGTTCTGGCCCAGATCAAGGAAGAACTGGGCCCCGAGGCGGTAATTCTCGGTAACCGTACCTTTCGTAAAGATAATGTACGCTATTATGAAATAACCGCCGGCATAGATCAGCAAAACATGAACGGGCCGGACCCGCTGGGCGGCTCAATAGGAAGGCGCGGCGGCGACTCGCAGCTGTCCGGCTGGGGCGAATGGCATAAAGAATGGCTGCAGATTAAAGAGCATCTTTTCAGCCTGATGAAGCCGGCCATTCAGCTTGATCGTCTCACCCCCAGGCAACGCGTGGCTCTGGAATATTTGCAGCGCGAGGGTGTTTCGGACATTGTGGTTCTTGAGCTTTACAAGCGCCTGCTGGCCAAACCAGGGGCATCGGTGCTTGAATCGCTTGGAGATATGGCCCCGGTTAAAGGCTGGTCGCAGGAAAATTGGCCCGAGCGCATACACATGATTACAGGGCCGTTCGGCTCAGGCAAGACAACCAGCGCCCTGCGCATGGCTCTTTTACTGAGAATGCAAAAGCCCAGTATACCCATAGCCTTTATCAATGTCGATTGCGTACGCGGCAACGGGCGGCTGATTCTCAGGCACTGGGCAGAACTATCCGATTTTGCGTACTTTGAAGCGGCAAACTCTTTGGCCATGAGTAAAGCCCTTGCGGCCGCTTCGGGTGCGGAAAAAATTTTTTTGGACATGCCCGGCATTTCCGGGCCCGGTACGCTGGGAAACATGATAAGGGAACTGGAGATCGGGACCGAAGATCTTGCTGTACACCTTACCATGCCGCCACACTATGAAACTTCACAATTTCTGGCTTTCATGGCCAGATACAAAGCGGAAGGCCTGCCCGGCAGCTTGGTGTGGACCAAGCTTGACGAAGCCGCCAGTTACGGCTCGTTGATAAATGTGGCCGTGTCCAGCAACAGGCCGATATCGGCCTTTTCGCACGGCTCCGGGCTGAAAGACAGCATGACGCCGGCCACAGAGACGACCTTATGGCGGCTTATATTCAAACGGCAACTGCCCGGCGAAATGTCGGCTGAAACAGTTTAAAATATCAGAGCCTTTCGCCGGTGAAAGACGGCGCGGCACAATCAGCCTCAGGCTGAAACCAGCTTCGGGCAATGGATAATTTAAAAAGCAAAATGCTATAATGGAGCGTGATGCATGAGCACATCCCCACCTATGGTTTTTTCTGTCACCTCCGGTAAAGGCGGAGTGGGCAAAACCAACATTTCCGTGAATCTGGCCACCTGCCTGGCTGCCTCGGGCAAACGGGTGGTTCTGGTTGACGCGGACCTGGGTCTCGCCAATGTGGATGTGATGCTCGGGTTAATGCCCCACAAAAACCTTTTCCACCTGTTTAATGAGGGAGCCGAACTCTCCGACGTTCTTTTCGAAACCCCCTACGGATTTTCCATTTTACCCGCCTCATCCGGAGTGAGCGACATGCTCCTGCTGTCCACCGGACAAAAACTGGAGCTGTTGGAGGCGGTTGACATTCTGGAAAAATCTATAGATTATTTAGTGGTGGACACGGGCGCGGGAATCAACGGCAATGTGTTGTATTTCAACTTGGCGGTGGCCGAACGGCTATTGGTGCTGACCACAGAACCCACCTCACTCACCGACGCTTACGCCTTGATCAAAGTATTGAAGGTCAATCACGATGTGGATCGCTTCAAAATTGTTGTGAACATGACGCCGGATCAAAAAACCGGCAAAGAGGTTTTCAACAGATTGTATCAAACCTGCGACCGCTTTCTGGACGGGGTTTTCCTCGATTTTCTTGGCAGCATTCCCCGCGACCCCACGGTACGCAAGGCTGTAATTGCCCAGCGCCCGTTTTATATTGAAAATCCGCAAACCCCGGCCTCTGAAGCCATACGCGCGCTGACCAACACCATTATGACTTGGGAGGCCCCGGAAAGCCTTGACGGGAACATAAAATTTTTCTGGAAAAGACTTCTTTTCAGTTGATTTTCTTGGTAAAGTGTGAAAAAAAGTGCAAGGAACCGCAATGACCTCCCCATCTAACGCCGTATCTGAAGCCAAAAGCGCGCCATGGGACGCTCTGGAAAACGGAGTGACCGCCTGGAACGATTTTAAAGCTTCGGATCAGGCCAGGATAGTGCGTCATTACGCGCCCAAGATACGTTTTCTGGCTCTTCGTCTCAAAGCCAAGGTGCCCCGCCATATTGAGCTGAACGAACTGATAAGCTCGGGGACGCTTGGGCTGATGGAAGCGCTGGGCAAATTCAAGCCCGATTTCGGCATACGCTTTGAAACCTATGCCGAAAACCGCATTCGTGGAGCCATGCTGGACGAGTTGCGCCGCCTGGACTGGTTTCCCCGCTCGCTCAGGCAGAAAGTGCGCCAAATAGACGAGGCCATGCGCCATTTCGAGCACGAAACCGGGCGCCAGGCCACGGAAGAAGAGCTTCAGAACGCTACAGGGCTTGACATCAAAGAATTGCGCATAGGGCTTGAAGCCCTGCAGAATCAGCTATGTCTGTCGCTGGAAGCCATTCAGGACACAGTGACCAACGAAAGCGCGTCACGTATGGAAAGCGAGCCTTACCAGCAGACAGCAGGCAAGGAAATGGTCAACAAGGTGGCCGCGCTTATTGACACGTTGACACCAAGAGAAAAGCTGGTATTGTCGCTCTATTACGGTGATGAACTTAATATGCGCGAGGCTGCTGAAGTTATGGGCATTACCGAAGGGCGGGTGTCGCAATTGCACTCCCAGGCTCTTGGAAGGCTCAGGAAAGCTTTTCACAGCAAGTACGGTGACTCGGGAATTTCATAGCCACATGATAATTGTCCCGTTAGCGTCAAAATAAAATATTTAAGGAGTACTGGTTTTATGCCCTACAATCCTAATATGCGCGTGCTGGTAGTGGACGACTTCTCCACAATGCGCCGTATTATTAAAAATATTCTCAGGCAGCTCGGGTTCAACAATGTGGTCGAGGCGGACGACGGAGTGGCCGCCTGGGACGTTCTGAACAAGGACAAAATTGAATTCATTGTTTCCGACTGGAATATGCCCAACATGACCGGCATTGAGCTTCTGCGCAAGGTACGTAGCACCGATGAGTTTGCAAACCTGCCTTTCCTCATGGTTACCGCTGAAGCTCAGCAAGAAAACATTATCGAGGCTGTGCAGGCCAAAGTTTCCAACTACATTGTAAAGCCTTTCACTGCTGAAACAATGAAGCAGAAGATCGATAAAATTTTCCCCTAAACAATAACGCTTGGTTTTTATATTATTTTTTTATTCAAGAGAATATTAATTCCGCTCATACCGCGACAACCCCGTTTTTTTTGCGGGGTCGCCCGCCTGACGGGCGGATGGACGCTTACAGCGTCCCGGTAGGAGATGGATTTAATATTTCTCTGTTTTTATTTACAGCCGATAACATTCGCAAAAAGCTCTAAATTCATGGTTCGACCTTGACTGACTTAAACGATCTGGGCACCACAACCAAAGCGGCCCCCGACACAGGGGCGCTCAATATCGTCCTTGAAACAGGCGGCAACAAAGTTGCCCTGGATCTTGATGATGCTCCTTTTCTAAAGGAAGAGCCGCAGCCAATTGAGCGCAAGCTTCCCGCGCCAAAGGCTGTGGATGCCGACCTCGAAGCGCAGAAAAAGGCCCGCAAAAAAAAGCTGATCATCATCGGCTCGGGCGCGGCCGCTCTGTTTGTCGCCATTGCGGCCGCTCTGTGGTTTTTTCTTCTCAGAACCCCGCCGGCGGTCATTGAGCCTGAAGTTATTGTAGTGCCAAGCCAGAAACCTGTGGTCAAGTCTCAGGAATTTGTGGTGACCATGGAACCATTCTGGGTAGAGTTACCTTCGCCACAAGGTGACGGTCTGGTATTTCTGGTATGCACTTTCGGCATAATAACCCCAAAAGAAACTTTGGCCCAAGAAGTGCGCCAAAAACTACTTACCTTACGCGACGGCGTGTATTATTATCTTAAAAACAAGACGTACACGTTTTTAACGGAACCAGCCAATGCCTCCACAGTAAAGGCCGATTTGGCATCGGTAATCAACGGATATCTTTCAGGAGGCAGGATCAGCGGGGTGCTGTTCGAAAGTTACTTGAGTAAGTAGCCGCAAATATTGCTTTTTCAGGAGATGACCGCAACTACGGGGGGGTCAATATGTCCTCAAGCCCCATAGATACCACGATAGCCTTTCTATATGCGCAAACGAACCATGCGGCGCGCATAGCCCATGAACTGGTAGTGGCCCCTCAGGCCGGAGCCGCCATGGCCCGCTTGCAGGCCAATGAAACGGTACGCGAGAAAGAAAAAAAAGTTCCCACCGCGGAAAAAGGCGACAAATCCAAGCTGAACGCGGACAAAGACGGCAAACAGGGGCGTTTTGCCGGGCGCAGACGCATGGCTCCCCGTCAACCCGAACAGCTCCAGGAAGAACCCGAAAATGCCGAAAGTATGTCTACAAATGACGAATTTTTGTCCGGCAATCTTTTGAACATCAAGGTTTGACAATATGCCTCAATTTTGGCTTATCATTTTCCTTTCCGTGGCGGAAATGCTCATTCTGCTCATTGTGCTTTTCTTTTTTATGCGCCTGAAACGCTCGGAAGCTCTTTTGGAACGTCTTCAGTCCAACCAGGAAGCTTTTATAGAACGCCTGCAACACAATGCCGAACTGGAACAGGAACTTGTGGCATCCTTTGCCCAACGCCAGGCCGAACTGCGTTCCCTGGACATCAAAATAGGGGAACGCAGCGCCGAGTTGCGCCGCCTGCTGGAGCAGGCCGAGGGCATACAGCGCTCGCCGCAATTCCTGCGCGAAATCATCCTCAACAACCGCCGCAAGGGGCACAGTGTGTCGCATATCGCTCAATCCGCCGGTATCACGGTTGACGAGGTGGAGCTCATTCTGGCCCAATCCGGCGAGAAGTAGGTAAAAAGGCTGGATTTTGCCCTTTGGCCGCGTCAAACGCCTTTTTTGTATTGAGGATGAACCAAAGAGTTCTATCCCCAATGCAAAAAAGGCGTTTTTCTTGCCAAAAGACAAACTTCAGCCTTTTTGTAACCCCTTCCTTCATAGAGGGGCAATCCGCACGATTCCCATCCACTGGATACGAAATCAGTCGGCGGATGAGGCTGACTGTGGATTGAAACATGAATACACGAAGGTATAACATACCGGATCTGCCGCCGGGAGGGCTGCACCGGGCGGAACTTGTCATCCGCCACAGCCGGTTCATCGCCAGCGTGGGGCATGCCCCGGATATTGAGACGGCCCGCGATTTCATAGAGCGCATCCGCCGCGAATTCCCCGATGCCACACACAATTGCTGGGCCTTTGCCTGCGGCCCGCCGGGTGATACAGCCAGAATAGGCTCGTCGGACGACGGCGAGCCACACGGAAGCGCCGGGCGGCCCATGCTGTCAATTCTGCTGCATTCGCAAGTGGGGGAACTGGTTTGCGTAGCCACGCGCTATTTCGGAGGGATAAAACTGGGGGTGGGGGGCTTGGTGCGCGCCTATCAGGAAACAACAAGCCTGGGATTGGCCGAACTGCCGCTATGCCAGAAGTTTGAACCGGCCCACGCCGAGATAATCTTTGATTACGCTTTTGACGGCAAGATACGGCGTCTTCTGCCGCTGTTTGAAGCCAGAGTGGAAAGCGAAAACTTTGGCCAGGATATCTCCTTGCGCCTGATCATGCCCGAAGAAAATTTCGAGGCTTTTGCTCTAGCTCTGGCCGAGGCCACCAACGGAAATGCCGTTTACGAAAAAATCAAATCTTGATTTTTTCCGATATAGCAATTTTCTTTAAAATTATCCATTACTTGAAGCTGTTTTTTGCTCCAAGTTCGATAGTTCTGCGTCCTTTCAACGGCAACTTGGAATAATATGTTATACAGTAGCGGCCCAGCTTGCCGTCAGGCAAGGAAGGCGAAGTTTTTTCTCCGGGGGATAGGCCTCTTTTGGGCCATCCCCCGGAGAAAAAACGAGCCTGACGCAGCATCACGGCAAACTCGGCCGCTACCGCCCATAATTATCCTCTAATCTCACAATGTCATCCTCGCCCAAGTACGGCCCTGACTGTATCTCCACTATTTCCAAGGGAATCTTGCCGGGGTTTTCCAAACGATGAACGCTGCCCAGCGGAATGTAAATCGATTGATTCTCACTGCACAATTTCGATTCTTCGCCCACCACAATCCTGGCCGTGCCGCGCACCACCACCCAATGTTCGGCCCGGTGATGATGCAGTTGCAAGGAAAGAATCTGGCCCGGCTGCACAACTATACGCTTAACTTGGAACCGCTCTCCTCCGGCCAGCACCTCATATGCTCCCCAGGGACGATACACCCGCACATGGCTTTCGCTTTCCATGCGCTTTTGTTCTTTAAGGATGTTCAAAACGGTTTTTACATCCTGAGATCGTTCCTTGGCCGCCACCAGAACCGCGTCGGCTGTTTCCACAACGGTAAGCTCGCTCACCCCCAGAACAGCCAACAGGCGATGCGTGGAGTGCAAATAGCAATTATCCGCGTCCACGGCCAGGATGTCGCCTATTTTGGCATTTCCGCGCTCATCGCGCTCGGCTGAATCATAAAAAGCCGTCCACGAACCCAAGTCCGTCCAGTCCGCGTCAAATGGAGTAACACAGGTAAGCGCGCTGCGTTCCATCACCACATAGTCAATGGAATCTTTCACCGCGCCGCCGAAAGCTTTGGGATCGGGCCGAATGAAATCGCGATCCGTAGTGCGCCCGTCAATAGCCGCGCGGCAAGCCTCAAGAGTCTCGGGAGAAAATTTCCCCAGTTCGGAAAGGTAAACCGAGGCCTTGAAAATAAACATGCCGCTGTTCCAATAGCACGGCCCGGCCGCAATCAGCCCGGCGGCGCGTTCCTCTCCGGGTTTTTCCACAAAAGCTTTTATTTTGAAGCCGCCTTCGAGCGCTTCTCCCGGCAAAATATAGCCGAATCCCGGCTCAGGCCCTTTGGGCATCAGTCCGAACGTGCCCAGATATCCCTGTCGGGCCAGAGGCAACGCCCGCTCCAAAGCCTCACCCAATGCGCCGTCAGGGCTGATGGAGTGATCCGACGGCAGCACGAGAAGATAAGGATCATCCCCCTCGCTCATAGCCTGAAAAGCGGCCAAGGCAATGGCCGGCGCAGTGTTGCGAGGCTCCGGCTCCAAAATTATGTGTCCGGCGATCCCGTGTTCCTGCATTATAGCCGCGGCATAAAAGCGATGCTCCTCATTGCACACAACCACTGGCGCGGCCGCCCCCGGCAGCCCTGTCGCTCGCTCCAGGGTGCGTCCAAAAAGCGTGGCTCCGCCAAGATCCATAAATTGCTTGGGGTAAAGGCCGCGCGAAAGCGGCCACAGCCGCGTGCCCGAGCCGCCGCACAGGATAACCGGAATAACTGGAGTGGTCATGAAAATTTTCCTTTTTGAATGGATATAGATTTTTGGGGGGGGGGGGGGGGGGGGGGGGGGGGGGGGGGGGGGGGGGGGGGGGGGGGGGGGGGGGGGGGGGGGGGGGGGGGGGGGGGGGGGGGGGGG
>JAVBLG010000051.1:0-11507 GCA_031553655.1 Desulfovibrionaceae bacterium
TAGGCGTTGTAGGTGGTGCCTCTGGTGGCCAGAGTATAGCCGTGGAAATTGCGTTTGTCGTATTCAACCGCGCCAATCCACCAGATATCTTTTTTTATCTCGACTGGTTGCATTTTATTTTCCAACCTTGAATTTAAGTCGGCCTCCTGGTTTCCCAAGAGGCCGACTTTTTGTGCAATGAGTTTTTTATTTCAAAAGACGCATTTGGGCGCAGGCACTAGGCCGGGTTGAAATCGTCTTTGCTCACGCCGCAGACCGGGCAGGTCCAATCATCGGGCAGGTCTTCAAATTTAGTTCCGGCCGGAGCATTGGGCGGATCGCCCTGAGCCGGGTCATATTCATATCCGCAAACGGAGCATACGTGGCTGGCTGCCATATCAGAACCCCTTTTTTATATTTTTGTTTACGCTTTCCAGAGGCTGTGCAGGTTACAGTACTCGTACGCCTCTACCTTGTCGGCCTTAATGCAGAATTCCGCAACGGGCTGGTCGCCGGGTTTGAGGAATTTGGTGTAGCATACGCCGTCGGCTATCAAGGAGATCCACTCAATATAGTGGGCGTCAAGCATGGGATGCAGCACGGAGCCAACTGAAACTTTATAACCGGTGTCGGTTTTTTCAATTACCGGAACATGTTTTTCTTTGGCGCCGTCGCTGGTGCCGGCTTCAATGTACTTCATTGGGGCGCCGCAGCAATAGAGCGGTCCGCTGCCTTCGTGCATGATCTGGATAATATGTCCGCAAAGATCGCATTTATAAATATCAAGACGATTGGCCATATTTACCTCGCTGTTTTTTTGTGCACCAAGTCGGGTGCAACCTGGGGATAGATGTTAGGTCAATCCCATATAATTTTCAATTAAAAAAAATCCAATATCTATCAGCTGTTAGTTATTAATAATAATTATTAACAGGTTAAGATATTATTTTTTTCCAAATGGTTCCGCTAATGAATATTTTGAGGAGCAGATCCTGTTTGCGGCGCGGATTTGTCTTCAGGAGCGGTAGCGGGTGTTTCCTGTTTGGAGTTCTGATGTTTTTCGGCCGCCGGGGTGGCAGGTTCCATCGGCGGCTCCTGGCTTTGCGCGCCATTGGAAACAGTAGGTTCCATGGTAGGCTCTTGGCTTTTCATACCTTCAGGGGCAGAGGAGGAATCGGGCGACTCCTGGTTCTTTGCGCCTTCAGGGGGGGCGGGCTGCGCAGCCTCCGGAGCTGTAGCGGGTTGAACAACAGCGCTTTCCGGGGCAGGGGCCGACTTGCGCTTCACTCCTATAATATTGGGCAGGGCCGCTTGCATTTTACCGGTAATCAGCAGACCGGACATATGCGGAGCGGACCAGTCGCGGCTGAGCGCCTTGGTTCTGATGGCCAGCCCGGCCTGGGCTCCGCCTTCCACATACATGAGCGAACGCAGATTAAGCGGCAGGTTCAGCAGGGCCTGGCAAAGCACATAGGCTTCCACAGGTTGGCGGCAGTGAATAAAAAAAATGTTGCCGCTAGTGTCTTGCCCCACGGCCGATATGGCGTAAAGAGGTCCTCCGACCGACCACAGGATGCGCCTGTCGGCATTAATCATGCGATAGTTTTGCACCACGGTCCGATAATTTTTTAATCTTTCCTGCCAGGGGTCGGCATCACGGTCAATCAAGGCGGCCGAGGGGAGGCCCGGAACCATTGGCCCAGCCACAAAAAACACACCGAAGCGCTTGGAAATACGCCCATTGTTCACATGCTCGCCATTGCGCATATATCCGGTGCTGGTGCGGGAATCGGGCAGATACATGCTGGCGTTGATGGCGGCCACCAGATTATGTTTGTCCGCCCAGTCGGCCAGAGGTTTGGAGGGACCGCCTTCTTCACTGGTGGAGTGCAGGGTGAAGTCGAAAAATGAGGGATCGAAACGCAACACCACAATTTTGGCGGAATTGGTTTCCGGCCGGTAAAATTCGGCAAAATTCAAGCCGGGCTCAAGTTCCTGCCAGGCTTTTTCCTCCATGCCGTCGCCAAAGACCGCCTGAGGAGTCAGAATGCAGCACAGGGCCAGAATCAGGCGGATTATCGTCCGTGGTCCGACAGTAAAAAGTTTTTTTTGAAACCGCCGCATTTTTATATCTCTTCTATATAGCATTTTAACTTTGAAATACTATGTCTACCTGAAATTGTTTTTTAACCAGAGGCTGGTTGCCCTGCACGCGCCGTCAGGCTTGGCCGCATCCAGGGCTGACGCATATATGGCCCCGCCCTGTGGCCGCATCAACGGCCTCTGGCCGCCGGGGCGGTTTTATGCTATACAATTCGCTGTTTATAGGTCAAATATAAATTTTACCGGCCGGACCGGCAATCTCCAAACCCGGAGTATGTGTTTTTTATGAAGATAATCGATAAGATCACCAAATGCGAAGGACCTTTTTTTTCTCTTGAATTCTTTCCTCCTAAAGAACAGGAACAATGGCCGCATTTTCTGGAAACCGTGGAAAGGCTCAAGGCCGTCGATCCTCTGTTTGTTTCCGTAACATACGGGGCGGGCGGCTCGGGTAGCGGCAATACTTTGGGCATAGTAAAAAGGATAAAGGAAATGGGCCTGGAGCCCATGTCGCACCTCACCTGCGTGGGGGCCAGCTCGGAATCCATAAAGGTGTTTCTGCGTGAGCTTGACGGCGCGGGCATAGAAAACATTCTGGCCTTGCGCGGCGACCCGCCCAAAGGGCAGACCGTGGTCACAGTGGGCGGCGATTTCACCCATGCCGCCGATTTGGTTCGCTACCTGCGCCGGGTGCGCCCGGGCATGGGCGGGGCCGGGGCCGGATACCCGGCCCCTCATCCCGAGTCGCCATCATTTGTTAAAGATCGGGCTTGGACAGTGGAAAAGATCCGCACCGGGGCCGATTTTGTGATGACTCAGCTCTTTTTCGACGTGCGGGAATATTTTGACTTTGTGGACAGCCTGCGCATGCAGGGCTTGAATATTCCGGTCATTCCAGGCATTTTGCCCATTCAGAGCCTTGATTCGTTCCGACGCGTGCTTTCGCTGTGTGGAGCCAATATCCCCGCTTCGCTGTACTTCACCTTGGAAGAAGCCCACAAGCAGGGCGGGGCCGAGGCCGTCAAAGAAGCCGGGTTCACCTATGCCGTGAAACAAATTAAAGCCTTGCTGGACGGCGGCGCGCCGGGCATACATCTTTATACTCTGAACAAGGCTTCGCTGTGCCTGAAGGTTGTGGAGGCGGTGAGGGGGGCGTAGGCATCATTTTTAATCTGGAAGAATTGCCGAACCGTTTCAGAAGTATGTTTTAAAATAGGTTTTCAGGTTAACCGGAGCCGTTACGGCCCTTGCGGACGATATCTCTATGGAGTATCGCCCGCAGGGGCCGCGCTGGTTTTTGTTATTTTTTTTCCGTTGTCTTCCATATCGGTCAAGGTTTCTTTAACCAGGGCGACAATGCCGCGCAAGGCGGCTTCCTGATCCTTGTCCAGCCAGGAAAGGGAAGGAAATTCGGCACACAGTCCGACAAAGTCCTGATCTTCCTCTGACCAGATTGGTTGACATTTTGTATAACTGTTATACATTTATTTTATGCACTACGAATACGACCCAAACAAAAGCCAGGCTAACAAACTCAAGCACGGTATTGATTTTGAAGAGGCACAGGCTCTGTGGAATGATGAATTTGCCATTGAACAGGACGCACGCAGTGATACCGAGCCACGTTATGTGGTTGTGGGACGTGTCAATGATAAAATGTGGTCCGCCTTCGTCACGTACCGGGGGGCGGCGGTCAGGATTATTTCCGTGCGCCGTTCCCGTAAACAGGAGATTGAGGATTATGAACAAGAGATTGCCCGCAGAAGAACTTGACCAGCTGTTTGACAGCGGCGAAGACATGTCGGAATATATTGACCGCAATTCTACGCGGCCCTTGAACAAGGAAATTAAACGCATAAACGTGGACATGCCCGTCTGGATGGTTAACGCCCTGGACCGACAGGCCGAACGCCTGAATATCTCGCGCCAGGCCGTGATCAAGAACATGATCGACGCGCAGATCAGGTCAGAGGCGGCCTCGCGGCCTTGATTTGACCGCGGCATTACGGCTGAATGATTCATACCGGTTCTACATTGCCCACGGGTTGGTTTTTGCCGTGTCCTAGGTGGTAGGTCATTTCCGCCTGAAGCGCCCGCTCCATCATTCGCTTAGTCAATTGTTCAATAATGCCTAATTTGCCGAACATATCATTTGGGGTTTTATAACCAGCAAGCAACGCGTCTATCAGTTCATCCGGTATTTCGTGTCTCTCGGCCATTATACAGTCTCATTTATAGATAAGACATGACTCAGAGTGAGCTTTCCGAGCGCACCGGCATTCCTCGCCGCCACATTTCGGACATGGAAAATGGATGCAGGCCCATAGGCAAGCAGAACGCCCGTAAGATTGGAGCGGCATTGAACCTGGACCCGCGCGTGTTTTTGGATGTATAGGTCTGCCGAGCATAGCCAAATAAATAAATTTGTGCTTAGAAAAGCATAAAGATTTTATTGTAGCAGCCGATACGGAACAATAAGTGATCATAGAGGAGGTCGGCTATGGACAAGGTATCTGGCTTCGGGCAGCTTAATATTATCGACTCCAAAATGATGCAGGGAATTACGGCCAATATGCAGGAAGGCGTTGACGCCTCCGCTGAGGCCGAAAGTCTGACCTCCCAGATTGTTTCCAGCACAGACACAGTTAATTTTTCCCAAGCCTCAAAAAGTATGATGGCCGGCAATTTCGTCTCTTCCGGTTCTGTGGAAGACCATCAATCAAAGTATGTGAAGGGCAGACAGGCCGGCAATGACGCCGTGCTCATGCAGGCCAACAGGCAGGATGCCTTATTGAACGTTGCCATTGCGGAGGCTGATGCCGCCAAGACTTATGCCGAGCGCATTCTGGCAGGCAAAAGGGCCGAGCGCCGGATGAAAGAGGAAATGCAGCAGGCTTCCATGGAAGCTTCCAGGCGCAACCTGGATGAACAGAATAAATCCGTGGAAGAAAATGCGGCCAAGGCTGTGGAAGGAACCAGCGAAGAAGGGGCCACTCAGGGTGAAGCGGCCGTGAGCAGTGAAGTTCAGTCCGCACCCGTCACGTCAGCCGCATCACCCCAGGAAACAGTGGCCGCTGCCGGGCAAGCTGGAAGCGTGATGATGGAAGTTGCCGCCCCGGTCAATGTTGCGCCCGCCGTCAGCGCTCCTTCTGTGGACATTGTGGTTTAGCTTTCAGGACAGTTACTCCAAGGCCTGAAAAAGGCGTGGGGCAAAATTATGGACATAGGCACATTACGTACCGATCTTTTGAGCGGACTGACTGCTGATCTTTTGCAGGCCATGCGTGACCAAAGCGCCTTGGCGGTCGAGCAGACCGTTGCCGACGCTTCCCTCGCGAACAATTCTTCCATCATTACCCAAAGCCTGGTTTCGGGCGGCGGGAACATGATGGATAATCTTTTCGTCCACGCCACCAGCGAAGAATCGCGCTATGTATCAGCCATGAAAACATCCTTGGCCGTAGATATGCAGATGCAACTGTCACAGTCAGCTGCGTTGTTGGAGCGATTTGGCGGGATTAACCCCAGCGGTACATACTTCGGTAGTAATGGTATCAGCGACCGGGAAGTAAAGGAAGTGCTGAAGAGCGAAGGCGACAAGGAAATTATTGAAGAGGCGAAAAAAGATTTCGACAAGACAGCCGAAGAGGTGGAAGAAAAGGCCGATGAGGCCGTGGCTGCTGCCGGAAAAGACGAGCCATCCGCTCTGGCCGGAACGAATACAGGCACGGATGAGCCAAAATCTTCCACCGAAGTAATTGCGGCGGAAGCCGAGGCGTTAGCGGCAAAGAAGCAGGCTAACGGCATTGATATGGCCACGGATACGGATATTACGAGTCAGAATGTGCCTTTGGCCGCGCAAGCGCAAATATACTCTACACAGCAAAATGCGCTATCCGGAGTATCTCCAATTACGCATAGTGTGGACACTGTGGTTTAGGCGGAGACATATGATTACCAAAATTTCGCAAAGCACTGGTGGCGCTTTACAAGAATTATTCCGCTCCTTGCAAAAAGAGCAGGCAGAACTGCTTGAAAAGTCCACAGAAGAAACTCTGAATACTCAAGCTCTGGAAACTGCCGGTCTTCAATCCGCTGCCGGGCATCCCACATCTTCAAGTTTGATGTCGCGAAATTTTTTTGACTACAATTATGAGCGCTCCGAATATCTGCAAGCCAACATAGACGGCAAGCGGTTAGAGGGATCATTCGCCAATAAAATGAATTCTTTGTTGAATTCTCTTACGTCTCAAGCCGCTATCTGGGATATGGAGAGGAATTTTGGCGGGGCAGTCAAGATAGAAAACACCTATGTTATCGGAACACGCCTCGCAACCGCCTCTGAGCAGGCAACAAATCGAATTAAACAAGAGGAAACATCCGAAGCTTCCGAAAAAAATCTTGATGAAATCAAGGATGAAATTGAAAGAAAGGCTCAAGAGGCTGCCACTCCGGCTGATGCGGACGGTAACTCCGCTGAAAATCTATCCACTGAAAGTGCTGAAGAAGACACATCAATGTCGGGAATCTCCGGCTCCAATTCGGCTCCCGCTTCTGATGTGGCAGCAGTAGCTGAGTCAGAGGCCACGGCGGCCACGGCAGTTGCTTCCGATCCTGCCCTGACACCAGAAGAAATTTCCCTTACGGAAATTCCGGTGACTCTATCAATTGATATTACTGTATAGCAAATGGTTGTCGTCTAGCCTATAAAATTACAAAATTCTGTTTGCTTTTAATCCCTCATCAACGCCTCAATGCGGCTTTGCGCTTCCAGCTGATTTTTGCGGATCAGCACCATGCCCGCCCACAGCAGGCCAAAGGCGATCAGGCAGGCCACAGTGGTGATCTTCATTTCCGGTTCCAGGCCGCCACCCTTGGAGGCAAAAACCGCCGGATGTATGGATCGCCACAGTCTGGCGGAAACAAAAACCAGGGGCACGTCAATAAAAGCCACAATTCCCACCACCGCGCAGACAACGGCGCGGCGTTGGGCGGGCATGTCCAGAGAACGCAGCAGCAGGTAACCGGCATACACAAACCACATAATCAGCGCGGTGGTGAGCCTGGGGTCCCAGGTCCACCATACGCCCCAGGAATGCCTGGCCCATATGGAGCCGGTTATGAGCGAAAGCGCGCAACACAGCACGCCAACCTCGGCGGCGGCGTGGGCGGTGTGGTCGTGGCGCGGGTTTTTACCGCGCAGAAAAGCAATGGAATAGATGAATACCACAAAAAATGACACCAGTGCCCACCAGGACAGGGGCAGGTGCAGATAAAAAATTTTCTGCGGCAGACCCATGGTGGATTCCACCGGGGCATATACAAAGATAAGCCACTGACAGGCGGCCAGGGCCACGCCTCCAGCCAGAGCCAGCATAGCGGATGCTTTGAACTTCATTATATCGCTCCTGCCGCCGCGCGAACCCCTGAACTTATTCAGGAATCACAGGGCGCGCTAATCTTCTCCGTAAATGAAACCAAACAATAATAAACCGGCGGCGCAAAAGAGGGCGTCAAAGGCTCCGGCTATTCCGAACCAGCTGTCCAGCCCCTCGGGCGCGTCAGCGGAAAATCCGGCGGCACACACGCGTATTCCGGCCAGAAGCAGAGGAATGAGCAAGGGAAACAGAATAATGCTGAGGAGCGACTCGCGCCCGGACTGGCCCTGAGCCAACGCGCCCAGAAGCGAACCCGAGGCCGCCAGGCCCAGATCCACCAGCAAAATCATGCCCAGAGCCATGGGCCACAGCGCGGAAACAGTCTGCCCCAAAAGTACGACAGCGGCGGGCAAAAAAACAAGCTGGGCCAGTAGCACCAGAGTGAATCCGGCCAAACCTTTTCCCAGCCACACGCTTTGCAGAGGCCAGGGCATGAGCATCAGACCACCGCGCGCACCGTTCTGCTCTTCAATGCTGTAAAGAGTGTTGAAAACCAGCACTTGGCAAAAGGCCGAGGCCAGCCAGAAAATTGTGGCCGCGCCCTGCGGGTCCATTATTTCACCGATGCGTTGCGACAGACTGAACACAAAAAGGAGCAACAGACCCAGAAGCAGGGCCTGAACAAGCCCCCCGCCTCCGGCCAGGGAAAGGCGCAGATCTTTGGCGGCGATAAGCAGCGCGGCTTTCAGCATTGTTCACCACCGTTTTCTTCGCGATTCAACCAAGGGCTTACCGGGCCGTCATATTCAACCTTCTTGGCTTTCAGAGAGATCAGGCGATCAGCCATGCCGCCGTCCTGAGCCGGATCGTGGCTGATCCAGATTACGCAAGCCCCGCGCGTGCGCGCTTCGGCTATTTCGGTGCGCAGCATTGCGGCCCCGGCGGCGTCCAGACCTGTTCCCGGCTCGTCAAGCAGCAGCAACTCGGGGGAAAGGGACAGCACCCGCGCCAGATTGAGGCGCTGGGCCATTCCGCGCGAAAACACCCCCGCCCGCTCATGGGCGTATTTTTTCAGATCCACGCGTTGTAGAAAGGGCAGCAGATCGGCCGAATCGGCCGAGAGGTTGTACAGCCTGCGCCAAAAAGCCAGGTTTTCAATAGCAGTGAGCGCGGGGTACACAAAGGTGGCGTGCCCGAGGTATCCCAGGCGCGCCTCATCAACGGAGGTTTCCATGCTGCCGGATGAGGGCCGGGACAGCCCGGCCGCCATTTTAAGCAGGGTTGACTTGCCCGCGCCATTGGCTCCCACCAGCAGAGTGACGGAGCCAAAGGCGAAAGACAGGCTTATATCCTCAAGAATGGTGCGCGGGCCGTAGGTTTTGCCCACACCCGTCAGAATAAGGGCTTCAGGCGTCGCGGACATCTTTGCCACGGCGGAAGTTGATCAGGGGCATCAGGCACATCAATGTGCTGCCTATCCAGATCCAGTTCACCAGCGGGTTGGCGCTGACCTTCACATTGACCCGCTTCTCGCTTTCCAGGCCCAGCAGTGAGGCGTAAAGCTCATTGCCAAGTCCGGGAATAGTGTCGGCCTCGGCAAATTGTTGGCGGCCAAATTTTTCATACATGCGCCGCTGCGGATTGAGTTTCCCCAGCACCTTGCCGTCGCGCTTGACCTCAAGATCGGCTTCAATGTAGTCAAAACCCGGCCCGGCCCCGTCACGTATTTCAAGCAGGGTCACTTCATACGTTCCCACCTTGCCGCTTTCGCCTTTGCTCAATGTAAGATCCGATTCTATTTTGTACGGTCCGGAAAACGCAATGCCCAGAAAAACCAGAGCCAGACCAAAATGTATGCCGCAAGCGCCCAGGCTTTGGGGCAAGTTGCGAACACTTTTGTCGCGCAACTGCATTATGCAGCCGCCAAGCACAGCGGCCGCGGCCGCCGAGGCGATAAAGGCCGTGGGCTGACGGTAACCCATACTCCAGAAAATAATGGCGGAGCCGATTAAGATTGCAGCCGCGGAAAGAATTTTGGTCTTGTCTTTAATCCCCCCGTTCCAGCTCAACCAGGGGCAGAAGGCCAAAGTGGCGGCAATCATGGCAAACAAAGGCAGGCAAACGCGGTTGTAAAAGCCCGCTTCCAGCCCCTGAGCCCCGGTGGACCACAGTTTACTGATAATGGGCCACAGCGTGGCTATCCAGATTATGATGGAAAGGGTCATCAGTGCCCAGGCCGTAAACACCAGAAAGCCCTCGCGGCTGTCTATGCCCGCCAAAGGCTTGCCGGCCGTATTGCCGATGGTGGCTACAAAAAAGGCCAGCAGCGTGGAGGCCAGAATAAAAACAAGCAGGGGAGTGCCCACGCCGCCGTCGCCAAAAGCATGCACCGAGTCGATTACCCCGCTGCGCACCAGATAAGTGGCAAAAAAAGCCGAAATGGTGGTCAGGGCCATGAGGCACACGTTTACCCGGCCAAGCTTGCCGCGCCGGTCTTCAATAATGGTTGTGTGTATGGCCGCCGTGCCCACCAGCCAGGGAATGAGCGAGGCGTTTTCCACCGGGTCCCAAGCCCAGTAGCCGCCCCAGCCCAGCTCCATGTAGGCCCACCAGGCCCCAAGAACTATGCCCGCTGTCAGAAAAACCCAGGCAGAAAGAGTGAAGGGCCGGGCCACACGAATCCAGCTTTTTTCGTTTTGCTCCATGCCTGAAAGACATTGGGCCAAAGCCAGGCAGCCGGGAATGACAAAACCACCGTAGCCGAGAAAGAGCAGGGGCGGGTGAAAGATCATTCCGGGGTTCTGCAACAGCGGGTTAAGGCCGTTGCCATCTTGGGGAACCGGGGTTTGCAGGGTAAACGGATTGCTCCAGGCGGTGAGAATAAGCCCGAAAAAGGCCATTATGAGCAAGAAGAAAACCCAGTACCACAGCTTGGTGGGCGCGCTGAGTTTTTTATAAGGTTTGCAAACCAGGAAAAAAGCCCCGCATATGGCCACGGACAGCGCCCAGAACAGCATGGAACCCGCCTGTCCGGCCCAGAAAGCCGTGAGCCTGTAGAAAACCGGCAGTATTCTGTCGGTGTAGCTGGCCACATATTGAACGGAAAAGTCGTTCCAGAACAGGGCGTGCAACAGCAGGCCCGAGGCCACCAGCAGCGCTCCGGAAATTACCAGCTGGGCTTTTTCAATATAGCGTAGGGCGTCGGAGCGGCCTTGCCACAACTGCGCGCAGGCTATGGCCGCCCCGCCAAGGGCGCACAAAAGGCTGAGCAACAAAAGGGAGTAAGCAAAAATGTACATTAAGGGACTCTGTGGTTTGTCGGCTTTCAGAGGGGCCGTGTTTTGCGGTTTTGTCCGTCAACAAATCGGGAGTATGCCTGCCCGGGCGTTAACTCTTAACGGTGTTTTCCCGGTTTTCTTTTTCGTATTTGGAAGGGCACTTGGTCATGAGCGTTTTGGCGGTGAAGCGGCCCTGGGAAGACAATACGCCCTCCACAATAACCTCGGCACCGGGTTTGAAGGTGTCGGGCACGGTACCGCGATAGCTCACCATGATGCTTTTGCCCTGATCGTCCTTGTCCAGCAGGCGGAAGCTAAGATTGGCCTGTTCTCGGGCCAAGTCATTTTCAGCCACAGTGCCGAAAAGGCGAGCTGCTGTGTTTTCGGCTTTTACTTCAGATAATGCTTCAGAAACATTAAGGAAGTATACGCTGTTTTCCTTGAGGCCGGTAAAGGCCAGGTAGCCGATGCCGCCAAGGAACAGCATAAAGGCGATTATGTAAATCCGAGTGGAGGATTTTTTGGCCATCTTAGTTATCCCCAGGTTAAATTATAAGCTAGATTACAAATTAGGTGTATTCTCCCCGCTCTATACTGTATTTTTACTTTTACGGCAAGGACGTGAATCACGAAAACCAGGGCAATCGAATGAATGCCTCCGGCGGGGGGGGGGGGGGGGGGGGGGGGGGGGGGGGGGGGGGGGGGGGGGGGGGGGGGGGGGGGGGGGGGGGGGGGGGGGGGGGGGGGGGGGGGTGGGGGGGGGGGGGGG
>JAVBLG010000061.1:0-14460 GCA_031553655.1 Desulfovibrionaceae bacterium
CCCCGAGCCCGAACGTGCGCCCGAGCCTGAACCTGATCCCGAGCCAGAACCTGAGCCCGAGCCGGAGCCTGAGCCTGAACCTGAGCCTGAACCGGAGCCCGAGCCTGAGCCCGAGCCTGAACCGGAGCCCGAGCCTGAGCCGGAGCCTGAACCAGAACCTGAGCCCGAGCCAGAACCGGAGCCTGAACCTGAGCCCGAGCCAGAACCGGAGCCTGAGCCTGAGCCTGAGCCAGAACCGGAGCCTGAGCCGGAGCCAGAACCCGAACCGGAGCCTGAACCCGAGCCAGAACCGGAGCCTGAGCCGGAGCCAGAACCCGAACCGGAGCCCGAACCGGAGCCCGAACCGGAGCCCGAGCCTGAACCCGAGCCTGAGCCCGAGCCTGAGCCCGAGCCTGAACCCGAGCCAGAGCCAGAACCTGAACCGGAGCCCGAACCGGAGCCCGAACCTGAGCCCGAACCTGAGCCCGAACCCGAGCCTGAACCCGAGCCTGAGCCCGAGCCTGAACCCGAACCGGAGCCTGAACCAGAGCCTGAGCCTGAACCCGAACCTGAGCCAGAGCCTGAACCTGAGCCTGAATCAAGTTACGTCACGGTATATGGCAGCAATGGACACGATGTGATTACTGTCAGTGATTCTGGCTCGCGTATTTCCGTTAATAACAGCCCATTAAGTATTGTTGTGCCGGACGACAAGGAATTCCGTGTTGTTGGCGATTCCGGCTCCGACACCATAACGGTTGAAGGTGATATGAGCAGGGGCCTCATTATCGGCGACGAGCAGGTTCACAACATGTATGTCGGTTCGAGCTGCGACTCCGACACCATTCTGGTCAAGGGAGATATGAGCGGCGGGGCTATTTTCGGCGATGTATACGAGCACACTAGCGGAGACTCCACCGGGGCGGATAATATTACCGTCGGGCATGTAGATTTGTTCTCAGGTGAGCTTGTCGGCGGCAATATGTCCGACGATGCGGCCATATACGGCGATGCTTTCATCCTTAACGACACCTCCGCCGGAGAAGACGTCATTTCGATTCTGGACAATATGGCTGACGGAGTTATTTACGGCGACGCCAAAGATATGAACGGAGGCATAGGCGGTGCGGACACTATCAATTTGGGGATAATGGACGACAAAGAAATGAGCGTTGAGGGGAGCGGGGGAATGAGCGGCGGAACCGTATATGGCGATGCCGAAGCCATAACCGGAGGCAATGCCGGGGACGACACCTTCAATGTTCACGAGATAAGTGACGGGGTTATTTACGGTGACGGCGAAAGGCTTGATTATTCCTCTGCCGGCAACGATGTTTTCAATATCGATATTATGAGAGGTGGAGCAATTTACGGCGACGCCCAAACCGTAGCTTCCACCGCCGTAGGCGGCGATACTTTCAATATAGACCGGATGAGCGGCGGCGTCATTTATGGAGACGTTGATTTTTCAAAGCCCAACAGTGATATAAGCGCTGGAGAAAGGGGGGAGGAAAACGGCGCTTTCAACATATTCAATATCGGCAAATTGTCCGGCGGAGAAATTCGCGCGGGAAATTTCGGTGACAAAATAGCCATCAAGGGGCTTGATATCAGCTCGGACGGCGAAACGCCCAAAATTTACCTTGGCGCGGGTGCGGATGTGATCCGCATCGGCAATGATTTCGCCGCTTCGGGCGCGGATGACGCTGTCAAGGTTTATTCTCTGGATATTTATGGATTCGCTGTTGGCGACACTCTTGAGTTGGCCATGCTGGAACCATACAGAGAAGCTTCCTGGATGTATTTTGAAGATCCCGCAGGGCCGGCGGCCTCCTATTGGGCATTATCCTACTCGGTTACCAATGCCGATGGAGACGTAGGCCGTATAATCATCAGATTTTATGATACACTCATGGATGCGGAAGCTTTTAGCGAAGCCATAACCGTAGTGCCCACACCTCAGTATTCCCTTTATCATGAAATAAGTGGAACCGCGGAAAATGATGTGATAGGGGTGTATGACGAAGGCCGTGTTATAATTGGCGCCGAAACCGGTCAATACGTGCCTGACGGCAAAGTCCTGAAGCTTTCCGCTCTTGCCGGGGATGACTCTATTACTGTGCATGGTGATATGGGCAGCGAGCTGATTTTTGGCGACGCCGAAGAATTGAACAATAGCATTGCGGGCAGTGATGAAATTACCGTGCATGGAGCTATAAACTCCTCCGTTGTTATTTATGGCGATGGCCGAGAATTGTTCAATACCGCCTCGGGCGATGACATCATTAAAGTGTTTGGCAACATGAGCGGCAATGCCGTAATTTACGGTGACGGAGAAAATATTTCCGGCGGTTCCGCCGGTATGGACTATATTGATGTTGAAGGCAACATGAGTGGAAACGCCGTTGTTTTTGGAGATGCCCACACCATTGACAGCGCCGATTTTTCTGAAAACGACGACCATGTAAACGACAACATTCTGGTGGAAGGCGACTTGTCCGGCACTGCCGCTATTTATGGCGACGCTTATGATTTATTTAGAGTAGCGAGCGGCAATGACAGTATCGGAGTAGTGGGATCCATATCCGACAGGGGCGCAATTTACGGCGATGCCTACAATATTGAAGAAGGAACAGGCGGCACGGATCATATTACCGTAGGCGGTCTGTCCGGCGAAGGAGCCATTTACGGCGATACCCGCACAATCAGCAACGGCAGTTCCGGCTCTGACGTAATTGAAGTGACGGATAATATGTCCGGCAGATCTATGATTTGCGGCGACGCCTGGTCCATGGACAAGGTAAACGGCGCGGTCAGCAACGAAAACGCCGGTGGTCACGATATCATTACCGTAAATTCCATGTCTGGCGGGGTTATTTATGGTGACGCCTGCGAATTGAGAGATTCCGTAGCCGGAAATGATACAATTGATGTTGTCACGATGAGCGACGGCAAGATTTTTGGCGACGGAGAATCCGGAGACAGCCAAACTGTTGCCGGAGGCAATAACATCAATGTGGGGACGATGGACGGCGGAAGCATCTACGGTAATTTTGAGGTGGATAACAGCTACAGCGGGGGCGGCAACGACATAACCATCGACGCCATGTCCAATGGAACAATCTACGCCGGAAAATATGGGGATAATATTTCCATCAATGCTGTGGACCAACCCGACCCCCGTGATTCTGAAAATATTGAGCCTGGAACCATCAATATTTATGCCGGAAACGGGGCCGATATAATAGAAATTCACAACGTTGAGGCAAATTCCGGCGTTCAAATCAATATTCATGATTTTGATGCGGCGCGCGACAAGCTGGATCTGGATAATACCTCTTCAGGAGTCTGGACAACAAATCCGGCTGGTTCCGGAACAAAAGAGGGAACGACCAACTGGACCGTCTCATATACCGATGCGGCGCAAAATACCGTGACATACAATCTTTTCGATGTAGTTAACGCCACAACGGCAAATGACATTACAAACGCGATTTGCTGATCGGTATTCATTAATAAATTATGTTCATTTTTTTTAGGAGCCCCCGCATATGAGCTTCGCGCGTCCGGCCTTCATGCTTTTTACTTTGATTGCCGCCATCATTTTACCTCTTTCCGCCCATGCCGCCGCCAAGGCGGAGCGGTTCAGCATGCTGCAAAGCGTGGAGTCGGCCATGGCTTACAACCCCGACCTGAAGGCCACGCAAGAAGACAATATCCATTCGCAATTGGCCGTGGATAAGGCCAAAGCCGGATTTTTGCCCAAGGTATATGCTCAGGCCGGGGTGGGAGCGGGTTGGCGCAGTGATTCCACCAACCGCTATTACAAGGACGACGGCAGCTTCCGAGCCATAGGCGAAGCCAGCGCCAAGCTCACCCAGCCCCTTTGGCACGGCTGGGCCATCAAGGGCGAACACGATATGCGCAAAGAGCAATTGGCCTCTTCCGATAATATGTTGCAAGACAAGGGCATAAACCTGGCCTTTGAGGCCATTTCCGCCCACACCGACGTGTTGCGTCGCCGAGAAATGGTTGATCTTGCCAAGAAAAACGTGAAAGAGCACGAAAAAATTCTGCGAACCGTTCGCGAACGTTACGACACCAATGTTTCCACTGTTGGCGAACTGCATCAAATTACCGGGCGCGTGGCTCGGTCACAGGCCACCCTTGCCGCTTATCAGAGCGCGCTTGATTCCGCCAGAGCCAATTATCTGCGCGTAACCGGCAAAAATCCTCCGGAACTCGGCACGCCTCCCAAGATCAATCTGCCTTATCCAACTCTTGAAGCTTTGCTTGAAGCTTGCCGCGCCAACAACCCTCGCCTCAAAGCGGCACAGCACGACATAACCGCTACTCAGCACGGCAAGCAAGTGGCTCAGAGCCGCTTTTATCCGCGCTTTGACGCTGAAATCGGTCCCTATTGGAATAACCGCGACGGCAAGGGACCGTCCAACAAGGTGGAAGCCATGGAAGGAATGCTCATGGTTCGCTGGGACATCTTTGACGGTGGGGCTGACGTAGCCGCCGTGTCGCAGGCCAAAGCCAGAACACGACAGGCCCGACACACCGCCGAATTTATCGACACCATGCTCAGTGAAGATGTGGAGGCCACCTACAGCCGCTATCTGTCCGCCAACGAGCAGATCAGGCAATATGAGCGGGCTAAAAAGTCGGCCCGCCTTTCCCGAGAAGATTTTTACCGCCAATTCCTGGCGGCCCAGCGCACGCTGCTTGACGTGCTTGATGCCGAAAACGACTATTTCTATGCCGCCAGCCAACAGAGCATGTGTGAAGGCGATAGAATAATTGCCGGATACCGTCTTCTGGCCCTTGCCGGTGACCTTTTGAACCGTATCGGGATCAATTCAACCAAGCTCAAACAAGAAAAACCAAGCTTTACATGGGAATTTTGATAAAGTCAAAATCCCCATGGCCGCCCATGCGTTGCCAAATACTATGCCACCAACTGTTCCCCCTCTTTTCGAAGCCTTGGCCGACCTGCACCGCCTGCGCGAAACCACGCTTTCCAGGCGGCGGCTTATGGCCGGGCTGCCCGGTGGGGACAGGCCGCCCACTGTGGAAGAGTGCCTGTCTTCAGCCGCCAGAGCCGGAATAAAGACCGAAATTTTTCATCAACCGGATCTTGCGGCCATACCAGAGGCGGCCTTACCTTGCATTCCGCTTTTGGACGTGGATGCTGACGGGCATACCAGAGCCTGTACGTTGCTGTCGCTGAGCGCGGGCAGCGCACAGGTGATTTTTGCCGGTTCGCCGGAAGCTGTGGAAATTCCCCACGAGGAATTTATGGCCGTTTACAGCGGCTATGCCGTTTTTGTGCGGCCGGGGCGGCGGAGCGATCCCAGGCTGTCGGGCTTTTCCCTGCTGAAGGCCAGGCACTGGTTTTGGGATGTTCTGCGCGATTTCATGCCCATTTATCGCGATGTGGCCATAGCCAGTCTGGTGGTGAACATGTTCACCCTGGCGACTCCCCTGTTCATTATGAATGTTTATGATCGGGTGGTGCCCAACAATGCCATGGAAACCTTGTGGGTGCTAACTTCCGGACTTTTACTGGCTATTTTGCTCGATTTTGCCCTGCGTAACGCCCGAGGCTATTTTGTGGATACTGCCGGGCGCAATGCCGACGTGATTATAGCCGGAAAGTTGATGGAAAAGGTTTTGCGCATGCGGCTGGACAAAAAGCCGCAGTCTACCGGGGCCATGGTGAACAATTTGCGCGAGTTCGAGCAGGTGCGCGACTTTTTTGGCTCCACCACGCTGATGACTCTTTTTGACTTGCCATTTCTGCTGCTTTTTATCGTTATTGTGGCCTTTATTGGCGGTCCCGTAGTGACTCTGCCGCTTTTTGCCGTGCCGCTGATGATTGGTTTTGTGGCGTTGGTGCAAATGCCTTTTCAGCGTTCCGTAGAGCGCCAATTCAAACAAAACATGCAAAAAAACGCCATGCTCACGGAAATAACCGGCGGACTTGAAACGGTTAAAAGCATTCAAGCCGAAGGGCGCATGCAAAAGCTGTGGGAAGACGTGGTGGACGCCTCGGCCGAAGAGGCCGCGCGCGGCAGGCGGCTTTCGGCTCTGGCCTCCAGTGGATCGCTTTTAATCACCGGCATGCTAAATGGCGCACTGATCGTCTGGGGCGTATACCGCATTTCCGAAGGGCTTATGACTCAGGGCGGGCTTATTGCCTGCGTAATTCTGGTGGGTCGCGCTTTGGGTCCGCTTATGCAGTTTTCCGGAATGATTACGCAGATGCAACGCGCGCGTATGGCCCTGCGCGGCCTGCAACTGATTATGGAACTTCCGGCTGAGCGCGAGGAAGGTGTTTCGGCCGAAGGCCTGAGGTCCGAGCTTATTTTGGACCGGGTGACTTTTCGCTACAAGGACAACCCTGTTCCAGCGCTGGCCGGTTTTTCACTTGTGGTGCGGCCTGGCGAAAAAGTGGGTTTTATCGGGCGCACCGGATCGGGAAAATCCACTTTAGCCCGCATACTCACCGGGCTTTATCAACCTGAAGAAGGCGCGGTACTGTTCGGTGGGGTGGACATTAGGCAGATGGACCCGGCCGAATTGCGCGCCCGTATAAAATTCATGCCGCAGGACAATTATCTTTTCTTCGGCAGTGTGCGGGAAAATATTGCCATGGGCAGCCCCTGGCTGAGTATGAGCGGAATTGTCGACGCCGCCGAACTGAGTGGCGCGGCCGATTTTGTGCGGCGGCATCCCAATGGCTATGACATGCAGGTGGGCGAGCGAGGGCAGGATCTTTCCGGCGGGCAGCGGCAAGCTGTGGCCCTGGCCCGCACCTTGGCCGGCAAGCCGGAAATACTCGTTCTTGACGAGCCATCAAGCAATCTGGACATGGCTGCCGAACACCGCCTGATGATGCGGCTGAAGAGCAGTCTGTCCGATAAAACACT
This sequence comes from Desulfovibrionaceae bacterium, assembly GCA_031553655.1. Taxonomy (GTDB): domain Bacteria; phylum Desulfobacterota; class Desulfovibrionia; order Desulfovibrionales; family Desulfovibrionaceae; genus JAVBLG01. The sequence goes on from JAVBLG010000061.1 coordinate 6,918, forward strand.
GTTGATCATGACCCATCGCCCCAGCCTTCTGGCGCTGGTTGACCGTATTGTTGTTCTGCATGACGGCCACATTCGCGTTGACGGCCAGCGTGAGGCCGTACTGGCCGCCCTGCGCGACGGCAAAATAAATATGGAGACCGGCCATGTCCGCGCCTGAGAACAAGCCGGAAACCTACAACGCCTCCGAATCTGGTGAAAACGCCAAGCTTTCGCCTTCCGGTTTTCTTCAAGCTAAAAGCAGAAGCTTCGACCAGAAATTTGTGCCTTTTGTGCCTGCCCGCGTGGCGGCCCGCAGCCGCATGCCTTCTTATTCCTCGCGCATTTTGCTTTATTGCGTATGCCTCGCCTTTATACTGTTCATGATCTGGGCCGCGCTGGCGGAAATAGACGAGGTGGTACCCGGTTCAGGCCAAATTGTGCCTTCGCAGCGGGTGCAGCATATCCAGAATCTTGAAGGCGGTATCATGCGCGAAATTCTGGTGCGCGAAGGCCAGATTGTGGAAAAAGGCGACCTTCTGCTGCGCATTGACAATGAGCAGGCCGGCAGCGCCCTGCGCGATGCCGTAACCAGAGCGCTTGAACTTGAGGCCACAATTGCCCGCCTTGAGGCTAAAATATCCGGAACTGAACCGCAATACCCCGAAGAAGTCAGGGTAAACGCGCCGGACATAATCGTTCGCCACAATGATTTACTGGCTGCCGACCGCCGCAAGATGGACACTGAGCGCAAGGCTTTGGAAGCCCAGCTTGAGGCTCGTCGCCTGGATGAGCAGGAACAGCTTGAAAAGCAGCGCGGCCTGGCCGCTTCTTTAGAGCTGTCCGCACGCCAGCGCGATTTGGCCAAAAAATTGCTGGCGTCCAAATCTTATTCTGAAATGGAATATCTGAACCTTGAACGTCAGGTCAACACTTTACGAAGTGAACTTAAATCTCTGGCTTCAACCATACCCAAAACCAGGGCGGCCATACGCGAGGCCGAAGAAAAGCTGGCCTTGCAAAGAGCCGGAGTGGAAACGGAATCCCTGGCCGAACGCAACAAGGCCAGAGCCGAACTGGCTACTCTTCGTGAAATGCTTACAGCCGGGGCCGACCGGGTGACCCGCACCGAGGTGCGCTCTCCGGTGCGGGGGGTGATAAAAAGCATACGCATCACCACCGGCGGCGGGGTGATCATGCCCGGCGAAGTTATTATGGACGTGGTTCCGGTGGACGATACCCTGATTGTGGAAGCGCGCATACGCCCGCAGGACGTGGCTTTTGTCTTTGTGGGACAGAAGGCTAGAGTGCGGCTTACCGCCTATGATTTTGCCATTTACGGCTCAATGAAGGCCGTGCTTGAGCATGTGAGCGCCGACACAATCGAGGGGCAGGGGGGCGAGCTTTTTTATCTTGTGAAGCTGCGTACCGAATCGGGTACATTGGAACACAACGGGGTGAGTCTGCCGATCATGCCGGGCATGATGGCCTCGGTGGATATCATCACCGGCAAGAAAACCGTGCTTGATTATATTTTAAAGCCCATTCTGAGAGCCAGGCAGAATGCCCTGCGGGAGAGATAGATACTTTTGCGGATGAAATGAGAATGTTATAAGTAAGAAGGCCAAGGTAACCCCCGGCCTTCCTGTTATAAACTCTGTTCAGCATCTGGTCGGCCCGGACAACATCCTGCCGTCAGAGCCTTTGCTCATTTCATTCACAAAATGCTTTAATCGATAATTCCACAAGCTATTCTGGCTCCGCCGCCGCCGAGGGGAGCGGGGGCATCGGCGTAGTTGTCACCGCCGGCATGCACAACCAAAGCCTTGCCCTTGATATCTTTGGCATAGAGGCCATGTACCACAAATCTGGTTTTTACCTTGCCTTCGGCATCAGCCTTCAACACCGGCAGGTCACCCTTATGGCCGGCCTTGTCGGGGCCCATATGTTTGCCGGTGTTATCAGGGTCGAAATGGCCGCCGGCGGCAAGCCCGGCCACCATGGTTCCGCCTTGCTCGGCCGGGGCACAGGAGGTTCCGGCATGCACATGGAAGCCGTGCTCACCTGGGGGCAGTCCTCTTAAGCGCACCCGGACATGCAGGCCGTCTTTGCCGTCTTTAAAAAAGGCTACTCCAGCTCTTTTGCCTTCGCCGCTGGCGCTGATGAAGCGAATGGGAGCTATCAGGCCGCCTTTGGCTTTGAACTCTTCGATTCTTTGTTTTGCCTTCGCCGCTTTTCCTTCATGATCCAGGGTGTCGTCGCTGCCTTTGGCAAAGGCGGTTCCGCTCATCAACAGGGCCAAAGCCATTCCGAGAATTATTTTTGATTTGGAAATTACCATGTGTCAACCTCACAGATAGATATCGCGGAGGGAAAATCCCGCTCCACGACACTTGCATATACTTCAAACAGTATTTTTGCAAGCTGACTAAAAGCATTATAAAAACGATATAATCAGCAATGTTGTAAAAATGCCTCTTAAATGTGTTTTTAAATATAGAAAAATACTATGATATAATTGGAAAAAAATTTCCTTTTTTATCGCAGGCAAATGAGTGTAGTGCCGCCAAAAGCGATAAAAGTTCCTGATACCGCTATGGGTGAAGGGCGGCGGCGTTGTATGACTGATGTCAGCAACATAATCATAACCGGCTGAAGACCGATCAATGCGGCAGCCACTCCCGCCGGGGCCAGGGCCAGCGCCACGCCCGACATCCATATGCCCAGACCACTGAACAGGGCCGCTCCTGCCAGCAGACGGAACATGTCCGGCCTACCTCTGAAGGCGCTGATCGACTTTTGCGGCCAACGTCGTATCAATCCGCAGAGCCACAAAGCCGCTCCGGCGAAGATTATACGCACGGTAGTGGCCCATATGGGCGTGGGGCCGGTCAGAAGCGCGGCTCTGAAAAATATAAAACTGGCCGCCAACAAAAACGATGATACAAGAGCATAAGACACGCCGATCAGAAGCTCGCGGCGGTTCGGCTGTCGCTGGCCCGGCAGCATGACCCCTCGCCCTTCGGCTATTACCGTACCAACTCCGAAGGTGGTGAGTGCTATTCCTAAAGCAATCTGCCAGCTTAGGTATTCACCCAGAAATGCGATACCCAGCAGCGCCGCCATGGCGGCCGACAGCGATTGCACCAGAATACCGAGATTGGGGCCGATTATAGTAATGGCGCGGTAAAAAAGCATATCGCCCACACTGATGCCGAGAATGCCAGACAAGCATAGCTGCAGCAGCGCCATGGGCGTTATAGGGGCTATGGCTCCCATGCATAAGCTCAAAAATCCAAGCAAAATCAGCTGCAAAGGCATGCGCATCAGAGTCAGGCTGGCAACTCCCACAGACGAAGCGACAATGGAGTGGGCATAGCCCGATACGGACCAGCCGAAGGCGGTGGCAACAGCGGCTAATTCCCCTAGTCCAGCGGTAAACATCATGGTTTTATACTCATCAGAGTTATTGACAGGCCCCGGCGGTAAACTTTCACTTAACAGACGCGGGGTGTAAGGTCGGTTACATAAACTTAATTGTTTTTTGCGAAATTTGGGAGATTACTCCCGGCATACGTCGATCCATTTCCCTCCGGTGAAGAGTTCGAGATCGGAAAGGGAAATGCGTACAGCATTATTGGCGGCCCCGGCGGCGGGGTAGATCGGGTCGAATTTTTTTAGTGCCTGATCAAGATATATTTTTACACCGGGCATAAGAGCAAAGGGGCATACTCCGCCCACAGGGTGCCCGGTGAGCTCAGCCACTTCTTCCGGCTTGGGAAAACAGGCCTTTTCACCAAAATGTTCCTTAAACTTTTTGTTGTCCACGCGTGAAGTGCCCATGGCCACAACAACAATGGGGCCGCCACGCGTCTTGAAGCACAGGGTTTTGGCTATGCGCCCCGGCTCACAGCCCACGGCGGCGGCAGCCAAGTCCACAGTAGCGCTGGATGTTGCGAATTCCATGTAAGAGTCGGCCAGGCCGCGCTCTGAAAGAAAGTTTTTAACTTCCGTAACGCGCATCGGGAGTCTCCGGATTATTGCGTCATAATGTTTCAAACCATAAGGGACATTTTGATGAAATAAAAAACCGACCTAAGCATATAGTTCGGTAAAAGTAAATCTTGCTTATTTTAGGTACCCGAAAATTCCAAGCAGGCCTATTACTTACTTCAGGTCGTGCCCGGTGGTGGTCATGGTGAACGAGCCGTGTTTGACCCCCTTGCAGGAAATGAGTTTTTCGGCCAACTCGCGTATTTGTCCCACATGGCCTTTAAGCACCAGTACTTCCAGGCAGTTATGGTGGTCTAGGTGTATATGCAGAGTTGCGGCGATGTTGGCGTGAGAGTTGTGCTGTATGCTCATCAGTCTGCGGCTGAGGTCGTTTTTGTGATGGTCGTAAACCATAGTCAGGGTACCCGCGCCTTCGTCCGGCGCATCGGTTTCCCATTTGTCCGCAACCAGGGCCTTACGGATGAGATCCCGTATCGCCTCGGAACGGTTGGAATACTTGTGTTTGGCACAAAGAGAGTCAAAGGGTTCCAGAAGCTCTTCATCCAAAGACACGCCGAAACGTATTGTCTTCCCCATATTTTTCCAGTTAACCTTGTTTTTTCCAATTCTACGTGCAGTAATCGAATAATATACAGTTACGCAAAAGTAAACCAGCCCCTTGCCGTCTGCTGCCGGTAGTGGCGGCAGTTTGTCGTCAGACGAGGAAAGCAAATTTTCCGTGGGATTATGAATTTGATTTTTAAGCTGCGATGAGATAAAATATAACGTTTAGATATAAGCAAATATATAAAATTAAAAAATTGGATACAGGCATGGGCAATGGCGGCATATGGGACGGACGGCGGCCGACAAGACAAATAAAAATAAAGCATTTGGCCATTGGCGGCAACGCTCCGGTGAGCGTGCAAAGCATGACCAATACCGATACTCGCGATGTTGAGGCTACCTTGGACCAGCTTGAGCGGCTGGCCGAGGCCGGTTGTGAAATAGCGCGGTTGGCCGTGCCCGACGAAGAGGCGGCCAGGGCTCTAAAAAGCATTGTCGCGCAAACGGATCTGCCGCTGATCGCCGATATACATTTTGATTACCGTCTGGCCGTTGCCTCACTTGAGAGCGGTGTGCACGGCCTGCGCATTAACCCTGGCAATATTGGCCCGCGCAAGAATGTGGATGCCGTGGTTGACGCCGCCAGGGCGCATAAAGCCATTATTCGCATCGGGGTAAACGGCGGCTCGCTCGAAAAGCGTTTTTTGAGCGAGTTTGGCGGCCCATGCCCCGAGGCCATGGTTGCCAGCGCCCTCGAACACGTGGCTATGCTGGAAGAACGCGGCTTTCACGATTTAAAAATTTCACTTAAATCATCTTCCGTGCCCGATACTGTGGCGGCTTACCGCCTCTTGTCCGCTAAATGTGATTATCCCTTGCACATCGGCATTACCGAGGCCGGAAGCCTGTTGCGTGGGGCCATAAAAAGTTCTGTGGGCCTGGGCATTTTGCTGGCCGAAGGCCTGGGGGATACCATGCGGGTTTCGCTTACCGCTGATCCCGTTCGCGAAGTGTTTGCCGCCTATGAAATTTTGCGCGCCCTTGATTTTCGGCGACGCGGGCCGGAAATAATCTCGTGTCCCACCTGCGGGCGTACTGAAATAGATATGATGAGCCTTGTGGATGAAGTGGAAAAGCGCCTACAGAAAGAGACCGCCGATTTCAAGGTTGCGGTGATGGGGTGCGTGGTCAACGGCCCTGGTGAGGCCCGGGAAGCCGACATCGGGCTGGCCGGCGGGCGCGACCGGGGCGTTATCTTCCGCAAGGGCGAAGTTGTGCGCTCGGCGCAAGGGCAGTCTGAATTGCTCGCGGCCTTTATGGAAGAGCTTGAGGCATTCATTGCGCAACTTAGATAACACTTTTGCGCGTTATTTTTTATATTTAACCTTCAGAGGAATATAATGAGATTCAGTGAAGCTTTCATTCCCACTCTTAAAGAAGCTCCCGCCGATGCGGAAGTTGTAAGCCACAAATTGCTTTTGCGCGCCGGCCTGGTGCGTCAGCTGACCTCAGGCGTGTATAGCTACATGCCTCTTGGCCTGCGCTCGTTGAATAAGGTGGCCAATATAGTGCGCGAAGAAATGAATCGGGCCGGAGCGCAGGAAGTTTTTTTACCCATGGTGCAGCCCGCCGACCTATGGCAGGAAACCGGGCGTTGGGAAGTTTACGGCAAGGAACTGTTGCGTTTTAAAGATCGCCACGACCGAGATTGCTGCCTGGGGCCTACCCATGAGGAGGTAATCACCAAGGTTGTGCGTGACGAAATAAAATCTTACCGCCAGTTGCCTTTCAATCTCTATCAGATTCAAACCAAGTTCCGCGACGAGATTCGCCCGCGTTTCGGCCTGATGCGCGGCCGCGAATTCATGATGAAAGATGCTTACTCCTTTGACCGCGATGATGCCGGGGCTAGTAAAAGCTATCAGGCCATGTACGAGGCCTACAAACGCATTTTCAGCCGCCTGGGACTCAATTTCCGCCCTGTTGAGGCCGATTCCGGTTCCATAGGCGGTAATTTTTCCCATGAATTCATGGTGCTGGCCTCTACCGGCGAAGACACCATCGCGGCTTGTGCCGATTGCGATTTCGCTTCCAACATTGAGCGCGCCAAGGTTATGTATAAGGGCGGAAAATCCGCCGAACACGCGCTGTTATGGTTTAAAGCCGATGAGCGCATTGTAGCCGTTGCCGTGCGCCCCGGCCGCGAAGTGAACGACATCAAGGTAAAAAACTATCTGGATTCCAAGGTTGTGGCCTCAATTACCGAAGAACAGGCCAAAGCGGCCGCCGGGGCGGAAGTTGTGCGTCTGGCCGACAATGAAGTAGATCTGCCCGGAGTGCCTAACGCCGACCTGCGTTTTATAGCCGAGGGTGACCCCTGCCCGGTTTGCGGCGGCAAGCTTAATTTCCCCGAAGGCATCGAAGTGGGGCATGTGTTCAAGCTGGGCACCAAGTACAGCGAGTCGATGAAGGCTTGCTACACCGATGAAAGTGGTCACGATCAATTTATTATCATGGGCTGCTACGGCATCGGCGTATCGCGGGTAGTGGCGGCGGCCATAGAGCAGAATCACGACGACGGCGGCATTATCTTTCCCCCGCCCCTGGCCCCCTACGAAGTGGCCCTGCTCAACCTCGACCCCAAAAACGAAGAAGTTAAAACCAAAACCGAGGCCCTTTATGCCGCGCTCAATGCGGCGGGCATTGAAACTCTCATGGATGATCGCGACGAGCGCCCCGGCGTCAAGTTCAAAGATGCCGACCTAATCGGCTTTCCCATACAGATTGTGGTTGGCGGCAAAAGTCTGGCGCGCGGCGTTGTGGAAGTTAAGGACCGCCGCACGGGCGAGCGCGGCGAACTGCCTGCCGACGGATTTATGGCCGCTTTTGACGGCTGGAGGGAAAAAGTTCTCTCTGGATGGAAGAATCGTCGTTATAATACGTTTACGGCGCAGTCGAAAACCCATTAAAAGTGTTTGGTAAAGGGGGTTGGGGGCGTGGGGGTGGG
>JAVBLG010000018.1:0-16348 GCA_031553655.1 Desulfovibrionaceae bacterium
AAATGAGCGAAATGCTCTGACGGCCCGTGCGTTGGTAGGGCCGTCAGAACGCGTAGCGTTCGTAACGTAGGCGGGAGCGCAGCGAGCGCCGTACCTTAAAACCGACGGTAGTCGCGCGGCGTGCCGCGCCTTTGAGCTGCCAAGCCGCGTCGGTCGGGCTTCGCCCGCCGACATCCGATGCGGCGCTGTGCGGCGGACATATGATTCCGAGCCGCCGGTGAAGGGCGGTGCAGGACAATCGGACTCGAGTTGAAAAAATCAGCTTTGAGTCATGGATAATTTCAAAATCAAAATGCTATAAGTTCGATGGCCTCGCCAGTAGGGGTACTGGCCAATTCTTTCCCGGCACCCACCAAAAAAAATCCAAAACTTTAAACCGGAGGGCCGCAAGGCCCTCCGGTTTTGTTGTATGCCGCCAATTTCAGAACTTTTTGCGGATGGAATTAGCAAAGCTCTTTGACGACCCGCATGCGGTCTTGGCTGTGGAGATGTGAAGTATACGCAAATTGTACAGAGAACCGGCCATAATAACATACGATTCCGAGCCGCCGTTGAAAAGCTTCGCGGTACAATAAAACTTTTTTGCGCATGTGAAATTTTTTACGGATACGGTAAAAAAATTTGCACCACAGCTATTGCCTTTCTAATGTATATCGGCTATAGAAAATCACGGGCTCTAAAGAGCTCAAAAAATCTGGGGACAACAGCGTCAGTTTCGACGCAAAAGAAAGGAAGGAAGGAATATCATGAGAAAGCTAGCTACTCTTCTTTTGGCCGCCGGCCTCGTGCTGGGTGCTGCCACGGGAGCCCAAGCCATTGATTTCAAAGCCAAGGGTGAATGGCTTGTGGACTTCAACCTCGGCAACGGCCAGAATTTTATGGCCAAAGACCGTTACGGCAATAAAAAGACCGGCAACACTTTCCAGTCCGGCCATAGCCCGCAGGACAATTTCGACGCTCGCCAGCGCGTGCGCTTGCAGTTGGACGCCGTAGCTTCCGAAGCCCTGTCCGGTACCGTATACTTTGAAATCGGCGACCAGCAGTGGGGCAAAGGCTCTCAGGGCGCGGCCCTCGGCGCTGACGGCACGGTCGTGGAAGTGAAGCAGGCTTATCTGGACTGGATAGTGCCCAACACCGACCTGAAACTGCGCATGGGCATCCAGGGCATGAAAATGCCCAGCTTCTCTTACGGCTCCATGGTATTTGACGAAGACGTGGCCGGCATTGCCGCCTCGTACAAGTTCAACGATAATGTAAGCGCCACCCTTGCCTGGGCCCGCGCCTACAATGACAACCACGTCGCCAATGATACCAATCGTTGGAACGCTATCAACAGCAACTACATGGACAATGTGGATGCCTTTGCCCTTATGGTGCCCGTTACCCTCGACGGCGTAAAGGTTACCCCCTGGGCCATGCTTGGCATGATTGGACCCACCGTTTACCGTGATGCCCTTAGCGGCAAATACGGCAACAAGTGGGGCGGCGGCTACACCAACTACGGCAACACCTTCACCGGCAACGTGGTGCCCGGCATTGCCCCGGCCGTAGTTTATGACGGCGGCGGCCACAAGAAAGGCCCTGTCAGCGATTACAGCACTGCTTTCTGGGCTGGCATCACCGGCGAGCTGACCCTGTGGGATCCCTTCCGTTTGGCGTGGGATTTCAACTACGGCGGCATCTACACCGGACAGGAACAGTGGAATAAGTCGGGCTGGATGTTGAACGCCTTGGCCGAATACAAGATGGATTGGGGTACTCCGGGCCTGATGCTCTGGTGGAGCTCGGGCGATGACGACAACCTGAAGAACGGCTCCGAAGTTATGCCCAACTTCGGCTCCAACCTCACCAACACCGCCGGTTATGTGGGTTGGTACGGCGAACCCACCATCGGCAACGACGGCGCCCTCGGCCGCGTGTTCAACGGCACCTGGGGTATCGGCGGTCGCATAAAGGACATGAGCTTCCTGGAAAACCTGAAGCACACCATATCCCTCAGCTACATGCAGGGCACCAACGCTCCGGCCATGGCCGGCTACATCACCGGCAAAAAGTCCTACAAGGGCGAAGCGAGCGGCTCCAACTACACCCGCATCCGCACCGACTTCAACTCCTCTCCGGGCGTGTACCTGACCACCATGGACAGCGCCATGGAATTCAACCTGAACAACAACTACAAGATTTACGAAAACCTCGAAACCAACCTGAACTTCGGTTACGTGGCCATGTGGCTCGACCAGAGCAGCAGCATGTGGGGCCCGGGTTACAAATACGGTATAAGCAAGGCCAACGGCGGTGGCGGCATCGGCACCACCGACGCTTGGAACATCGACCTCAACTTCCGCTATGCTTTCTAAGCATAAAAAAATCCGAGTTTGAATATGGGGGGGCCGCAAGGCCCCCTTTTTTGTGGATAGTGGGGTTATTTTTTTATGATACTACGGCAAGTTAAGAATTATCGGTAAACTTCGCGGCGATGTCCCACTCTCAAGATCAGAATTGTAATTTTTTCATCTTCAATAGTGCATATAATTCTATAATTGCCCACTCGATAACGCCACAGGCCGGATAAATCACCTGTTAACTGCTCACCGAGATTTTTCGGATTGTCACTCACAGCGAGCCTTTCCCGCAAAAATTTGCGTATGCGTTTCTCTTCCTCGCTCCCCAGGCGGGCTAATTGCTTATCCGCTGTTTCAGTAATATTAATCTGCCAGGGCACGCCGTTTCTCCAGTTCATCAAGAGAATAAACAGGTTCATCGCCTCGGCGCACGCGCTCCAAAACCGCTTCGGCCATATAGATATCTTCAAGATCATCAAGATGTTCCTGAATAGCTTCCAACATGTAATAAGTCTTGCTGCGACCGGTAAGATCCGCCAATTTTTGCAGACGGGCGGCAACATCACTCGGAAGGCGCAATGATACTGAAGTCATTTTAATTCTCCTTATATGTGCGATACATGTATCTCTGCATGTGTAATACATGTATCTCTACCTTCCTCTACAGTCAAGACCAAGTAACTTATAAATCGCCTTCACATCCATATGCGCCCTCACCTGGGCGGCCAGGCGCGAAAGCGCGGCATCCAGCGACCATGATTGCGGGGCTATGGGCGCAAGCCCCTTGCGGGCCAGCAAATCGTCAACAACAAAACGCCGGAACCTGTCGTCGTCAAAGATGCCGTGGGCATATGTGCCCCACACCTTGCTTTGCCGCTGCCCGTCGGCCAGGCAAAAGCCAAGGGCGCGGCCGTCTTCGGCCGTAAAGCTCACCACGGTTTCGCAAGCGGCGCTTTCTCCGGCTCGCCCCATGCCTTTTGTCGTCGCATTCCCTCTTGCGCCCGCGTCTGAGGAAAGCGCCCCCTCCGCCACCTCGATGCCCGTAACACCGTGATGAATCTCATAGCCGCCGGTTTCAATGCCGCTTTGAACGTGCCGTGCATTGACCAAGGCCAAGGTTTTGCCTTTTCGCAATTCGGTATGCAAGGCCAGAAGGCCCAATCCGGTCGTGCCCCCTCCACCTTCCAGAGCCAGAGGGTCAGCTATGCTTGCGCCAAGCATCTGCAAGCCGCCGCATATGCCGATGATGATTGGCCCGTCCGCCTCGTGCGCCATCTCGACTATGGCTCTATCCAGTCCGCTCGCGCGCATCCAGGAAAGATCACCGGGCACGTTTCTGCTGCCCGGCAAAATCAGGGCTGCGGGCCTTCCCAAATCCTCGGGACGGCGCGCCAGACGCACATTAAGGCCCGGTTCTCGTTTCAGAGGGTCCAGATCGGTGAAATTGCTGATATGCGGCAGGTCGATCACCACAACATCAGCTCGCCCTACCGAGCCGCCTCCGGCCGGTTCGCCTCTGGCGGCCAGTTCTTTAAAGGAAACCGAATCTTCTTCGGGCAGGCCGTGCTCGACAATCCAGGGAATTACCCCCAGAAAAGGCTTTGCGGTGCGTCTGGTGGTAAAATCCATGGCCGGGGTCAGCAGTGAGGCGTCTCCGCGGAATTTGTTAAGTACAAAACCGGCCACAAGGGTGCGCTCTTTTGGGGTGAGAAAACTACAAGTTCCGGCCAGCGAAGCAAATGCTCCGCCCCGGTCAATGTCAGCGGCCAGAATTACCGAAGCTTCAGCATGGCGGGCCATGGCCATATTCACAATGTCGTATTTTTTGAGATTGATCTCGGCCGGGCTGCCCGCGCCCTCAAGCACCATCACCCCGGCTTCTTCCGCCAGCGAGGCATAGGCCTCTTTAACCGAACGCCAGATCTTGGCCTTGTATTCCATATATTCCCTGGCCCGCATTTGCCCCACGGCCCGGCCCATGACAATAACCTGCGAACCGCAGTCACTCACCGGCTTGAGCAGCACCGGGTTCATGCGCGCGTCGGGTTCCACGCGGCAGGCGGCGGCCTGAACGCCCTGGGCCCGCCCCATTTCTTCGCCTCTGGCGGTGACGCAGGAATTGAGGGCCATATTCTGGGCCTTGAACGGGCGCGGATTAAAACCGTCTTCGTGCATGATGCGGCACAGCGCCGCCGCGATCAGGCTTTTTCCGCTGTTGGAAGCGGTGCCCTGGATCATGATCGCCGGAATTTTTTTGTTGTTTTTCATCAACTAACATCCTTGTGTTGAACCGCAAAACTCTTACATATAGTCAAAACAAGCATAGATTGATTTATTAAAATTCACTTTATTGAAGCATATTTATCCAGGCCGGAAGACAGGGCAAACGCATCTAATTTTGCACACCAATAAAGTCAGCCGGTTAATGTGATTAATCGCAGCGCTTGCGCGGTTTGAGTACGACGTCGCTGCGCTCCGTCTAGCTACGAATACTAACTCATTCGGTCACTTGCTGACGCAAGCGCCTCGGGCCTCCGCGCCAAGGCGCGTCAGCCCTGCCTTACGGTTACTGTTCATTTTTGAGATTTTTTGTCTTATATACACTATAACCCTCGTAATGATAACTCGCGTCAATGCCTTTCATATAAACTTCCCGGTCATTGATTTTGCAGGTCAAGGCGCTCTTCAATAGAACTTTTATTTCCACATCTTTTACCGGGCTGCGTTCCATGGCAAGCAGATAATCCCCTTTATCGACATTGCTCCAATCAACAACTTGTTTGATTTCTTTTTTCAAAATCGTATCAAGCCATATTCTCGCACTGCGGCCGTTGCCCTCCCGGAACGGATGCGCCACATTCATCTCCACATATTTCTCTATGATTTCGTCAAAATTTGATTGCGGCATCTTGTTAATATTTTTTAGGGCAGTATCAAGGTACATGACAGGGGCAAAACGAAAGTTACCCTTGGCTATATTGACGTTGCGTATTTTTCCGGCAAAATCATATATTTCGCCAAAGAGATATTTATGGATTTTCGAAAGCCCCTCGAAAGTTCCAACTTCAAACGTCTCGAGCAAACCTGCTTCAAACAGTTCGAGAGCTTTCTTTTTGCTGATTTTTTCTTCATTTCTGGCAAGTTCCGAGGAATCGGTTATGCCCAATTTATTTTCCAACGCCATCACTCGCTCCTTTCTCCGCGAATAAATATTTCCCAAGCAGGGCTTTTTCACGCGATAGGAGAATATTTGTTTTTTATCATTTCACGTGTCTATACGGGGTATTGACGATCTATACTCAGCGTCTTAAAGTTTTTCAGGCAATCTCCGCAATACGATTGTGTCATAAGGGCGTGCCCAAAAGTATATGGAATTGTTTAGGGAGCTGAGTATATACTAAAATAACACTGAGGAAAATTAACCTATTACTATAAAATATTCATTCGATTGCCCTGTTGGCAACTGGTTGCGACTGTAGTCAACATTGTAGCTTCGCCTTCAAAACCCTACCACAAGTATTTTTCGAAAATAGAAAATGGGCAACGCAGCTCAAACATCATCTTTTTCAAAATCGAGCCTTAAAAGATGCGGTAGCCCTGGGCCGGAAGGTTACCGGCTTGCACCACGAATCAAGATAAGGTAATGTCTAGAAAGAAACTAGAAAATTGACCACTTACCCCATGACCGGACTGACGCGCTTCTACGCGGAGGCCCTGGGCGCTTATGCGATGATGAGGAGACAAATATGAAACGTATATTAATGTTCATTCTTGTCCTGATTGTTCTGGGAGCGGTAGGCGGAGCCATTGTAGTGTCCCAAATCGATCCCAAGCTCATCAGCGACCGGCTGGCCGCCACTTCCATTGAGGCTACCGGAAAACCGTTGCTACTGAAAGCCGTTCCAAGCATATCTATTTTTCCCCCTGGGGTCAGCTTTGGCCAGGCCTCGTGGGGCATGATCGACGGCAAACCGGCTAAATCAGGAATTTCGGCCGAAGTAGCCGGGGGCTTGGTGCGCCTTCAGCTCAAGCCTCTGCTTTCCGGGCGCATCCATATTGACGAAATTCACATAGACAAGCCGACAATCTTTATCCGCCCGGAGCCTGAAAAGCAAGATCCAGGAGCGGGCCGGGAGCTGCCCCCGCAAAAAGAAGCTCAAAGCTTTGCCCTTGAACTTGCCAAGCTGGAAATAAGAGACGGCACGGTTGATTTGGCTCTGGGCGGCAATGCCGGTAAAGACGTCAAAATTGAGCATATTGCCCTGACTGTAACCAATTTCAAACCCGGCGGCGTGTCTCCCGTGTCACTTGATTTTGACTTTGCCCTCAGCGACCCGGAAATTCAAGGAGCGATTAAGAGCAAGTTTGATTTAGGCGTGGACAGTGGACGCATAACTCTCGGCAAGGGTGAGCTGGCATTTACGCCGCGTAAAATGCCCGAAGCCTATGCTGTAAAGCCTTTGGAATTGAAATTTTCCGGCACGGTGGAAACAGCCTCTAACAACATAAATCTGGAACTTTCCAGCCCGGCCGCTAGCGTCAGAAATGTGGAAATGCAGAATGTAGCGGCTAAAATCAGTGGCAAAGGCGATCTTTATTCCGTGGCTCCGCTCACCTTTTCCCTGAAAGGCGGCGGCAAAGCTGAAATTGACATGTCCTCCAAAAACGGCTCAAAGCATACTCTGAAAATCAAGGCCGACAGCGTGTCCATAGGCCCGCTCATGCAGGCCTTGCAGGGCAAGCGCCCGATTGACGGGGTGGCTGATTTTTCCGCTGATCTCACGGCCGAAGGCAAGAGCGCCGACGCGGTTAAATCATCGCTGGCGGGCAAGGGGGTTCTGACCGTAAGCGGGATAACTATGAACAATGTTTCCCTGCTGCCTCTGGATGCCGCCAATCTGCCCGGAGTTCCGGCTGTTCCGGCGCGGCTTGACCGTTTAAATGCGCCATTTAGCGCGGCAAAAGGCATTATACACATAAGCCCGATTACTCTGAGTGCCCCGGCGGTAAGCGCTGACGGCCAGGGACAGGTGAATCTGCCTCACGAGCATGTGAGTTTTGCCGCTGAAATAAAACTGGCCGGGCTGAATCTACCTGTTACGGCCGAAGGGCCTTTCAGCAGTATTTCGTACGGCGTGAACAAAAAAAAGCTGTTACAGGAATCGATTAGCCCGCACAACCTCCTCGACGTCACCAAAGGTGCGGGCGGCAGAGCCGGAGAAGGCGCGAAAGATCTGGGCAAGTCTCTGAAAAATCTAATTAGATAAACTTTTTTCAGGCCGGGCCGCCGACATTAGCGATATCGCGCGGCCCGGCCTGTGGCACTTAATGCAATTAATCACCTTAACGCTTCAATTTTATTGA
Source organism: Desulfovibrionaceae bacterium (assembly GCA_031553655.1). GTDB lineage: Bacteria > Desulfobacterota > Desulfovibrionia > Desulfovibrionales > Desulfovibrionaceae > JAVBLG01. The sequence continues at coordinate 7,707 of JAVBLG010000018.1, forward strand.
CACACATAATATAAACGCTTAGGTCTTGTAATGTTTGCAAATTGTGACGGCATAGGATAAATAATTATTTTCGATTCAGGGGTATAGTTTTGTCCCTAAACAGCCGAAGAACCTTGTCAGGGGTACCCCGGCACGCCGGACAAAGACTTAAGGTGGTAGCGGAGCTTTATGTACATAATTATAGGATTACTCATAGTTGTAGGTTCAGTTGCCACAGGCTACATTATGTCGCATGGCGAATTCGCCATCCTTTTGCAACCGGCCGAATACATCATCATCCTTGGCGCTGGCCTGGGGGCCTTTTTCGGTTCGCAGACCAAGTATACTTTCAGCCTGGTCATCAAAAACATGTCGCATATTTTCGGCGACCCTGGTTCAAGTAAAACAAAATACCTGGATACCTTGGCGCTGCTTTATGCCCTGTTCTCCAAAATGCACCGTGAAGGCGTGATCAGCATTGAAGGCGACGTTGAAAAGCCTGAATCAAGCGCCATTTTCAGCAAGTATCCGTCCATATCTAAAAACGTCAAAACCGTAACCTTCATCGGCGACACGTTGCGCGTTTACCTGACCACAGGCGACCCGGCCGACATTGACAACCTGATGGCTGTGGACATGGCAACCATGCACGAAGAAGAAATGCTCCCTGCTCACGCCATTACCCACATGGCCGAGTCCATGCCCGGCATGGGCATTGTGGCGGCGGTGCTGGGCGTGGTTCTGACCATGGGCAAAATCAACGAGCCTCCGGAAGTGCTCGGGCACCACATCGCCGCGGCATTGGTGGGAACATTCATCGGTATTCTTTTCTGTTACGGAATTTTCGGTCCTTTTGGCGCCAAGCTGGAAAACTGCGCCCATGAAGAGCACTTTTACTATAATGCCATCAAGGAAGCCGTGGCTGCGGCCATTCGCGGCTCGACTCCGCTCATAGCTGTGGAATACGGTCGCAGAGCCATCCCCTATCCTTTCCGTCCCAGTTTCGCGACGATGGAAGAAAAATTGAAGAGTGGTTAGTCTAAAAGACGGATTTTGCCCATAGCGGCATCAATTCGGCCAATTCAAGCCGGGGCTGTACCGTCAAAGTACTATCCTCGACCCGGATTGGCCGATTTACTTACCAAGAGACAAACTTCATTTTTTATAACATTTTGCTACAGACACTTTGTGTCCGGACGACCCTGACAACGCACGGGCCGTCAGAGCATTTCGCTCATTTCATTCGCAAAACGCTCTAATAAGGAAACCCTATGAGTAGTGCATGGAAGGTAGCTTATGCGGACTTCGTAACCGCGATGATGGCTTTCTTTTTGTTGATGTGGATTTTGAACATGGCCCCGCCGGAAACCAAGGCCGGGTTGGCCGCTTTTTTCTCCGGCGAGCGGGCTTATGATTCAAGCAGCACATCCCCGGTGTCCAACAACCCCTTCATCCAGAACACCGACAAAATAGATACCAGGGACCTGAAAATATCCGAGGTGGAAAAAGCCCATTATGTGATCGCCCAAAAGCTTAAGCAGATGCTCATGGCCGACGCGGTTCCGCAGAGCGCCACCGGCATCAGCGCTGATGACGTGGGCGTGCAGCTTCGGGTCAATTCCGATCTGATTTTCCAGCCCGGCTCAGCCATTCTGGCCCCTGGCGCGGACACGCTGCTGGCCGACGTGCTGGTCATACTCAGGGAATACAAGCTCAATTTGGTGGTGCGCGGCCATGCCGACCTGGAAGAAGTGCGCCCGCCATACCCTTCGAACTGGGAATTGTCTGGAGCCAGAGCGGCCGCCGTGCTGCGCTATCTTGTGGAAAGGGGCGGCATCAAGGCCACCAGGCTGCGTGGTGTGGCCTATGGCGACACCAGGCCGCTGGAACCTGGTCTTAATGAAGACAGCAAAAAGAAGAACCGGCGCGTGGAATTTTACTTCCATCGTCCGGAGGTTATGTCCTATAGCGTCGTCTACTAGGTTAAAAAAGCGTCTTTTGCCCCCTGACATCGTCAAACGCCGTTTTTAAGCCGGGCATGTACCAAAAGAGTACTATGCCCGGCTTAAAAACGGCGTTTTCCTTGCCATGAAACAAAATCCGCCTTTTTAACGGTGTGCCGTCACGAGGATGATTGTTGTTCCTATCGAAGGCAAAAAGAGCATCGCGGCAACACGCTCAGCCCTGTAATTTTTTCATAAGGGCATTGGCCCTTGCGTTAATAGCCTCCAGCTCAAAATCTTCCAGAGCTTCGCGCAGAGCGCGATATTCCGCTCCGGCCACGGATGATTCCAATTTTCCGGCAAGGTTATTAAGCCCGTTCTGCGCCGTGATGAAATCCGTTTCAGCAAGTTCGGGCAGTTTTTCCATAAAAGATTTTATTTCAACAAGTTCTCCTGGGGACAGGGCCGTGCCGGACACTGGGGTGGCGGGTTTTACGTCGCCCGTTCCTATGGAATCGATTATGGCGTGGACGATTTTGTCCAGTTCTTCGCTGAAATTACCCAACAAGGTTTGTATTGCGCCATTATTCTTGAGCCCCTGTTCCAACTCGGAAGATGCCAGGGCCAGACTGTCCGCGCCAAGCCCGGCGGCCACGCCCTTGAGAGTGTGGGCCAGACGCACGGCGGTTTCCATATCGGGCTTGTCCAGGGCTTCTCTGATTTTTTCCGGGGTATCGTTATACTTGGTGGCCAGACGTTGAAGCAGGTTTTTATACAATTTTTCATTGCCCATAACCCTGGCCAGCCCGCTTTTTGTATCTATTCCCGGCACGTACATAACTTCACCATTTTTTTGTTTGAATTGTTCAATAGGGACGGCCACGGAGCTAGATACGGCGGCCGGATCTAAAAAATTTTTCCCGGGCTTTATCCAGGCGGCCAGCACGGAGGCCAATGCTTCCGGATTGACCGGCTTGGTGAGATGATCATTCATGCCCGCCAGCAGACTTTGCTCACGATCATAAACTTGTACATGGGCGGTCATGGCCACTATGGGCAAATCGCCCGCTCCGGGGAATGAGGCCGCGCGTATTTTTCTGGCGGCGGTCAGCCCGTCCATGACCGGCATTTGAATGTCCATCAGCACAAAAGCAAATTTTTCAACGGCGAGCGCATTAAGCGCCTCTTGCCCGTTGCAGGCTATCTTTACAATCATACCGAGGCGCTCGAGAATTTCTTGCGCGATGATCTGATTGGTTTCGTTGTCTTCCACCAGCAGAATTCTGGCCCCCTTTATTTTATTCAGCTTGACCGTAATGTAGTTGGAGGCTGGGGCAGCCGGCGAAGAGAGGGTATCCGGCCCAGAAACGGAGGCAAAGGGTATTACGCAATGAAAAGAGCTGCCTCGGCCCAACTCGCTTTCCACCCATATTTTGCCGCCCATGAGTTCCACAAGATTTTTGCTTATGGTCAATCCCAGGCCCGAGCCTTCATACTTCCTGGTAAGATATCCGTCGGCCTGGTTGAAAGCCCCGAAAATGCCCGGCAGTTGCTCCGGGCGCATTCCTATGCCCGTGTCGCTTACCGTAAAATGTAAAATATTTTGCCCTTCGCCCCCTTCCTCATTGGTAACGCAGATATCCACATGCCCCGAACTAGTAAATTTTATGGCATTACTGGCCAGATGCGTGAGAACTTGCGAAAGACGCAGAGGATCGCCAATCACCAAATTGGGCAAATCATTGGCTAGGTGAATGTTGAAGGCCAGGCCTTTGCCGGAGGCCTTCAATTCCAGCAGGTCGTAAGTATTATTTACAATTTCGTATATCTTAAATGTAGTTCGCTCAATGTTTATATGGCCGGATTCAAGTCTGGAAAAGTCGAGCACATCGTTAATCAATGCCAGCAAATTGCCTGCGGCTGTCTGTATTTTGGAAAGATATTCATGTTGCTTTGGCGTAAGCTCGGTATGCAGGCAAAGGTAGCTCATTCCCATAATGGCGTTCATAGGCGTACGAAATTCGTGGCTCATGCGATCCATAAAATCTTTTTTGGCTCTAGACGATTTTTCGGCCTCATCGCGGGCCTGTATGAGCTTTTCTTCGGCTTCCTGTAAAATAACGCGTTCTCTGCCAAGCTCTTCCGTTCTTTTACGCACCTCATCCTCAAGCCGCTCTTTGTGCTCGGCAAGCTCCAGGCGCGATCTTTCGGTAATGGCCGCGTTTTCCCGCATGGCGGCCACGGCTTTATGCATATACCCCAGCAACAGATCTATTTCTTCAAAAAAACCGCTGTGCTTAGGCAAACTTTCGCCTGTTTCGGACATTACGACCGCCAATCTGCGGCGTACATCCCTGGTCAGCATGGTAATCAGGCCAATAACAATGCCTATGCTCACTATGGCCCCAAGCCCATGCACTGTGAAGCTTCTGGTCATGGCGTGACTGGCCGGGGCCAAAACTTCCTCCACAGGGGAAGCAACAATAACTTTCCAACCGCCATGTCGGCTTGTGGAATAGGCCGACAGCCAGGACGAGCCGGCCAGATGCAAATCAAAAGTGCCGGTGAGATCACCTCTGGCGGCGGCCAGCAAATCGGATTTGAAGTTGTACAAGTCCGCAACAGGAGCGTCTGTGGTGCATCCTAGAATCAGACCGTTCTGATCAACCAGAGCGGCAAAGCTGCCTGTTATATCCGGTAAAAGTTCTGTCCAGCTTTCTATTATCGGTCCAAGTTTGAGCTGTATTACCAGAATTCCGGCGATATATTCATTTATGCGCACAGGTTCGGCTATAACGTAGTGTGCTGACACGCCCTCGCGCGGTATGACGCCAAAAGCGCCGGTTGACCGCCCCAGCAAGGCTTCGTTCACCACATACTCCAGATATTCCGGGGTAAGTTCCCGATATAGTGAATCATCAACGGAAACCACCACCTCGCCTGTCCTGGAGGCCAACACCAAACTGAGTTCGCCGCCGGATACTCCGGGCAGATCCTGAAACATAGCACTCAGCTCACGGCGGGCAAGTTCGCGCTCGTGCCCGGTGGTTGCCGGATCAAGGGCATTCTGGAACGTGGGGGTCAGGGCCAGCACTTGGCTGTTGCGGTTGGCCCTGTCAAGCCTTTCGTCGAGAGACTTGCGCATGCCCGAAGCATTGCGTAATTCCTGCTGCCGAATGACGCCGAGCATGCTCCCTTCAAAATCGTGGTGATCGAGCCAGGCGGTGCCCAGCATACCGAGCATGACAATAAACATTGCGTATAGCAGCAGGCGGTTCATAAAATGTGGCGGACTCCAAAGTGAAAATATGCGTCGGGCAAGGTTTGGTTGCAAGTCATCTTAGGCATTTTCATATATCAATTCAAGATGTAAATGTTCATACAGGTTACTCCGATATAGATTATAGTGCCGCCGCGTCATAATTTAATGTGGAAAACTCCCTTCCTTGCGCTCGCTGAACTAAAGACGGCACACCGACCCTGTACTTCCGGACTGGAGTTGTTAGATTTAAACAGTGTTCAGGAAACGACAGCCTTAAGTTTTCCTGGTCCAGGCCGATAAGTTGAACAGAAGATACTTCTGGACTTTGCTGGAGACTGAATATATGAACTCCCTCACAAGATTTTTCATCACTATGCTGCTGTGCGGCAGCCTGCTCGCAGGTTGCGCGGGCAGAGGGGCCGTACCTGTTGTGGACGCTTCCGAAGCCAGCTATGTGGACGCTCAGGAAGTTAAACTCAAGGTACGTGAACTGGCGGATCAAATGCTGGCGACAGTGCCCAACGACGCCCTTACCGGCCTGGTAGCGGTGCCCACCACATTTGTAAATCAGGACAATTTTCAATCAACCAACTCCTTCGGCAGACTTGTAAGCGAGTCGCTGTACTATGAATTCAACCAGCGCGGGTTCCCGGTGCGCGAATACCGCCTGTCCCCCGGCATCACCACGAAAGAAGGCCTGGGAGATTTTGCCCTCAGCCGCGTTAGAGGCATAAAGACCAGCGGGGAAAAATGGGCTGCCCTGATTGTGGGCACCTATTATCTGGATAGGGATTCGGTTATTGTCAACGCCAGAATGGTGCGCGCTTCCGACGGCATGGTGCTGCGTACAGGGCAGTTGGTAATGCGGAACAACGCCTATGTGAACCGCCTGACCGGCGCGGCTTATGCTTCCTCCGGCAAGGGAGGCAAGAACCTGGATTCGGCAGACAATTATTCCGGTGTGTTGGGCAAGAACAGCATCAACATCAGGCAGAATCCCGCTTCCATCCCGGTCAAGCGCGTGGCTGCGGCCAAGAAGCGCGCCCCCGGCCTGTGGGGCACGCCTGTGGATTCTTATCAATAGTATCTATCGCCAGGTTCGGCGCGTCGTGATTGGCGAGCCGGGCCTGGCCACCATAAAAAGAGTCTTGACATGATCAGGAATATAGCCAAATTATTGTCCTTGATTTTTCTGGCGACCACACTTTTGGCAGCTGGAACAGCTTTGGCGGACAGTGTCAAGGATGCCGACAGAATCCCCAAGGACACCGAGTTGACCGTAATGCACTGGAAGCAAGCCAGAGCATATGAGGCAGCCATGCGTTTGGAACTGGCCCGCCAGGAATACCTGCTGGCTCTTGCCAACGCGCGTGCTCCGGAAACTGTGTCCAGAATACAAACGGAGCTCCAAAGCATTGACATGCAGATCCGCACGTTGCGATAATTCCATTTCCGGGCGAACTCCATCAAAATTTGGAATTTGAATAAAAGGATAATAACAATGCGCCGCATAACGGCATTCTTTTTTTCGTTGCTCATATTGTCCATGCCGGTTGCGGCTCTGGCCATAGGCAATGTGCCCAAGGCCGCTAACGAAGTGGCCGAACAGATGGACAAACAAATTATAAACCGCTTCAAAACGGGTTCCGGAGGCTCGCTCAGCACCTACTCGGGTGACAGCGACCGCCGTTTTACCCGCCAACAAATAACAATAATCAGCACTGTTCCGGTAAACCTCAACAATCTTAACCTCTCATGCGCCGCGGCCCGGCAGATGTCCGAAGAAGTTTCGCGCTGGTTCATCAACGCCGGATACAAATTACAGGAAATGCGCAAGGGCAGGGATATTTTCTTTGACAGATCCACAGGTGAAACATTACTTACCAGAGACACCGCGTATCTGGCCACCCTCAAAGCCACAGGCGATGCCGTTCTGGTGGGCACCTATGTGATTTCGCCCATACAGGTGCGCTTCAGCCTGCGCCTGCTGCACGTAAGCAGCAATGAAGTGATGGCCATGGGCACGGTCACAGTGCCCATAACCGACGATTTGCAGCCGCTCCTGCGTGAAACGGGGCTGGAGGAGCAGAAGGTTATGCCCTCCATCGGCACGAAATTAAGGTAGAGGGCTATAGTTTGGCGTGATACTTCGTCAGGCGGTATTTTCCGCTCGGGTCATGTACGAGAAAAGGGTCATGTACGAGAAAAGTACACTCCCCTCGCGAAAAATTTGCCTTCCTCGTCTGACGCCAAACTGAACTAATATAGCTACAGTGTTAATCAACAGGAAAACTTCTGAAAACAACTTAAACAGGTAAATATTATGTCCTTGCACCTAGGAATCGTGGGCTTGCCCAACGTAGGCAAGTCCACGCTTTTTAATGCGCTTACCAAGGCACAGAACGCCCAGGCGGCCAACTATCCCTTTTGCACCATAGAACCCAACAAGGCCGCCGTGGCCGTGCCCGACAAACGCCTCGACGCTTTGTCGGAACTGGTCAAACCGCAAAAAACCATTTACGCCGGGGTGGATTTCATTGACATTGCCGGTCTGGTGCGTGGAGCGAGCAAGGGCGAGGGCTTGGGTAACCAGTTTCTTGGCCATATCCGCGAATGCGCGGCCATAGTGCATGTGGTGCGCTGCTTTGACGACGATAATATCGTGCATGTGGACGGCGGCATCGACCCTCTGCGCGACATCGAAACTATTGAAACCGAACTTTTGCTGGCCGACCTGCAAAGCGCGGAAAAGCGCCTGGAGCGCTTGCAAAAGCAGGCCAAGGGCGACAAAGACGCTAAAGCGGCCGCCCCTCATCTGGCCGCGCTGGTGGAACATATGAACGCCGGCCGCCCAGCCATTGAATTTGCCGACCCCGAATGTGATTCCTTCAGCGAAGTCATGCGCGAACTAGGGTTGATTACCGCGAAAAAAACAATCTATTGCGCCAATGTTGACGAAAGCGCCATGGCGGAAGGCAATGCTTACAGCCGCAAAGTGGCGGAACTGGCCGCCTCGCGCGGCGCGGGCATGGCCATAATTTGCGCCGCTCTGGAAGAAGAACTGCAGGGTCTGCCCGATGCGGAACAAAAAGAAATGCTGGACTCATACGGTATTGCGGAAAGCGGCCTTTCCCGTATAATCAGCTCCGGTTACAAAGCACTGGGGCTGATCAGCTACTTTACCGCCGGCCCCAAGGAAGTGCGGGCCTGGACCATACACGACGGATGGAAGGCTCCACAAGCCGCCGGAGTTATCCACAGCGACTTTGAACGCGGTTTTATCCGAGCCGAAATTGCCGGTTATGCGGATTATATGAAATATCGCAGCGAAGTAGCTCTCAGATCCGCCGGAGCCATGCGCACTGAAGGCAAGGAATATATCGACAAAGATGCTGACTTAGTTCCCTTTTTCTTTAATGTTTAGATAATATCTCTTGAGATATGATCTAACGGCCAGT
>JAVBLG010000101.1:0-72176 GCA_031553655.1 Desulfovibrionaceae bacterium
TCGATGAACCTCGCGGGCAACGCGACGTGCCGGATCGACTCCGGCAACGTGCTGCCGCTTCCCGCCGCGCAGCCCGCCAAGCCGCATCTGATCCAGACCAACGGCAAAAGCTTCGAACTCCTCGACAAGCAGAGCGACTCCGGCTTGACGATTACCGGCAACAACAGCTGTTTCTGGGAGCTTCAGGACAACCGGGCGTGGAACTGGAAGATCTTTTTCCTCAAGTGTTCGGTCGCGCTCAAAGCCAACGATCCGGCGCAGGTTTCCACCTTTGACTTCACGTTGACCGCTCCCGAAAAGGTCAAAGTCCGCGTTGACCGTTTCGGCCAGCCGATGGACCTCGATTTTTCCGGCAAAATCAAGCAGGAAGCCGATCTCAAAGCCGACCTCGAAGCCGACCGCGCCTACTACGCTTCGCTGACGCCTCCGGCCCGCTCCACTTGGGGCGGGATGCCGGGCAGCGGCAAAAAGTACAATCTCAAATCGACCGGGTTTTTCCGGATCGATAAAGTCGCCGGCCGCGACGTGATGGTCACGCCCGACGGCGATATTTTCTTTCAGCTTGGCGTCTGCGCCGTCAGCCCCGGCGACGATTTTACCTACGTCAAAGGCCGCGAAGGCATCTACGAGTGGCTGCCGCCGAAGCAGGGCGAATTCGCCACCGCCTGGCGCAATCAGTGGGGGACCGATTTCTCCTATTACCTCGCCAACCGCATCCGCAAGACCGGCCAGCCGCATGACCTGACGCAGTGGAAGTCGGAATTCATCAACCGTCTCCGCAAATGGGGCTTCAACAGCGAAGGCGCTTTTACCTCGCCGACCGTCGCGCTCAACACCGCCGAGAAGTTCGCGCGCACTCCCTTCGTGCCCGGCATGAAGGGCCTGATCGGCGAAATCTACGACCCCTTCGACCCTGAAATCCGCAAGTCGATGGATGAGAAATTCCGCCGCTTGAAGGACTCCGCCAACGATCCCTCGATCATCGGCTACTTCTTCAGCAACGAACAGGCCTACGGCGAAGTCCCGCGCCGCATCCCGGCAATGAAAGGCTCCGTCGCCGCCAAGCGTGAACTCGTCGCCATGCTCCAGAAGAAGTACGGCACCATCGCCGCCTTCAACGCCGCCTGGCAGTGCTCCGCCGCCGTTTTCGCCGATCTCGCCGACACCGAGCTTCAGCTGACCACCGCGCAAGCCCACGAAGACGCCGAAGCCTTCGCCGATTACTTCTTCGAGGAATACTTCAAGCTCCTCGGCACCACCTTCAAGAAGTATGACCAAAATCACCTGCTGATCGGCACCCGCTTCCTCAACTCCCATGGCAATCTCGAAAAAGTCGTCGCCGCCTGCGGGCGTTATTGCGACGTTTTCAGCATCAACTACTACACGCGTTCGATCGACCGGGAATTCCTTGGTCGCGTCCATCGTGCCGCCGGGAAGCCTTTGCTGCTCTCCGAGTGGAGCTTCGGCACCGCCGAACACGGCCTCGCGGGCGGCGTGATCGATACCGCCAACCAGCGCGAACGCGGCGAAGCCTACCGCAACTATGTCGAAAACGCCGCCGCGCTGCCCTACGTCATCGGTCACCAGTGGTTCGCCTGTCTCGATCAGGCGCTGACCGGACGTTATTTCCAGCAATACAACGGCGAGAGCCAGAACATCGGCCTCGTCGACGTCGCCGACCGCCCGTTCAAGGATTTCCTCGCCGAAGTGATGAAAACCAACAGCCGCATCTATGACGTCATGCTTGGCAAAGATCACCCCTTCGTCAGCAAATCGCTCGCTTCCGCCACCGGCCGCGGCGGCCGCACGCTGGTCATCCCCCGCGCGCTCCCCGGCCACAAGGTCGACGGACTCAAAGAACCCTGGCCCGGCCGCCCCGCCGAACGTCTCGACAGCTCGACGCTGGTCCAAGGCACCGCCCAGGGCGGAGGTGCCGCCGACTTCTGGTTCTGCTTCGACGACACCAATCTCTACTGCTACATCGAAGTCGTCGATCCCACTCCGATGCGGAACAAGTGGAAAAACGGCGACCTCTGGCAGGGCGACTGCGTCGAACTCTTCATCGGCGGGGAAAAGCTCGCTCAGAACGGCTCCGTCCTCTTCTCCGACCGCCATTTGCTGATCTCCGCCAAACCCGGCGGCGGCAGCTGGCTGGTCGGCGCGCAAAAATCCGTCAAACTCGACGTCGTCACCCTCCCGCGCGCCAACGGCTACACCATGGAAATCGGCATCCCGTGGACCGAGCTCGGCATCAAGCCCGCCACCGGCACCAAATTCCGCTTCGACCTCGGCCTCGACAACAGCGACGACTCCCGCCGCCTCCCGCAACTCATTTGGAGCGGCTCCGCCTCCAACAGCTCCGACCGTACCGGCTGGGGAAGTGCCACCCTCGTTGACTAAGATCAGTTGAAGACTTGGGGAGGGGAAGAAAAAATTTCTTTCACAAGAAAGAAATCTTTTCTTCCCCTCCCCAAACCCCACCCCATCTCTCAAAAACTCTCATTTGCAGGTCGTCATTTTTTCACAGTCCATCCCTCCACTCGCATAGCTCCATTCTTTACTCTCCTCATTGCCGATTAAGCGCGAATGTCCCAGATCATATCCGGACTATCAGGGCGTTTCTCTCATTTTATTTACAAAGAGCCTTAGCCTGAAAGGTCTGGAGGCATGATTCCATAATTATTTTAAGATGGATACAATTCTTTTTAGTCGTTCATCTTAATAATGTCATTTATCGGCCCTCAATAATAAAAAAAAGATATGGCCAATCATACGAAATATAATTGCAAATTTAATCATAGGCGGTAATTGGCACAATATGGATAGTCTATGGAGGGAATCATGGCTCCTAGTAACTGTCACAAGCCCTATCCAAATAATCACCGGCCGCACAACAAGGAACGTTGCCGGTCCGAAGCTGCTGAAATATGGAACCATCTCAACCTGCGCAAGGGGGTAAAAATTTTCGACTGCCCCTGCGGACGAGGCCATATTTCTATGGAATTAGCTCGGCTTGGAGCTTTTGTGGTGGGCATGGATATTAATCCAGGCTTTATTATAAATGTGAAAAAAAAAATTGAAACCGAAGGATTGAAAGCCTTCTTTTATGTGGGAGATATGCGCCGCGCCTGTTACCGGGGCGGCTGCGATTTGCTGCTCAACTGGTTCAACAGCTTCAACCGCGTTGAGGAAGAAGAGGAGAATATATTCACCATGTTACGCTTCGCGGGCTGTTTGAAGGCCGGCGGAACACTATTGATGAAAAACCTCAATCCTAAAGAGGTTTGCCATGCCGCGCCAAATAGAGAATATAGCGGCAAAATCCCTTCGCCATACTGTAATTACGCCCGGGAATGCTCCCGGGCGATTTTTCCTTCAGCGCGCCGGCACGACGCTCAGAACTTCACTCCGCACATATATACTCTTGAAGAGTATGAAAATATGTTCCATGCGGCCGGGTTGCGCATAAAGGGTGTATGGGGAGAACATTTCACCCCATACACCAAATTTTCCCGAAACACTATTATAGCTGCGGAAAAGTAGCATTACTCTTCCTCCCCCAACATTCTCACGGCACAAGCACCGAGGCCCCGGAAAGCCTGCGCGACTCCATGGCCCTATGTGCCTCAACCACATCGGCCAGAGCAAAAAGGTTGCGTGGGGCGGCCTTAATTTTGCCGCTGTCCAGCATGGCGAAAAGTTCCGCGCTCATGGCCAACAACGAGGCCCTATCATGGGCATAGGCGGCCAGATTGGGACGAGTGGCGAAAAGCGACCCCTTTTGCATCAACAGCAAGGGAGCGAACGACGGTACCGGACCGGATGAATTGCCAAAGCTTACCCACAGGCCACGCAATTGAATGCAGTCCAAAGACGCGGGAAAGGTGTCTTTACCCACACCGTCGTATACAACGCTCACCCCTTTGCCATCGGTCAGATCCTTCACTCGCTCCACAAAATTTTCCCGGCTGTGGATGATTATGTGTTCGCAACCGGCTTCTTTGGCCAGAGCGGCCTTTTCATCGGTGCTCACGGTACCGATCAGACGCACGCCGAGCGCTCTGGCCCACTGGCAGGCGATAAGGCCCACAGCCCCCGCAACGCCGTGGAACAGAACTGTTTCGCCCGGTTCCAAACACTTGGTCTGGCGAAAAAGATACTGCACGGTAAGGCCTTTCAGCATCACCGAAGCCGCGTCGGCATCAGCCACGCCGTCAGGAAGGCGTACAAGTTCCGAAGCGGGCATAACCCGTCCCTCGCTGTACGAACCGAGTGGCCCGCCGCAGTAGGCAACTCGGTCGCCAACAGCCAAATCGGCAACGCCATCGCCAAGTTCTTCAATTACGCCCGCCCCTTCCTTGCCGAGATATCCGGGCAAGGGCTGTGGGTAGAGCCCGTTACGATTATATATATCTATAAAATTAAGCCCGATGGCCGTATGGCGCACCCGGGCTTCGCCAGGACCGGGGCGGCCGAGAGGCATATTTTCAAGAGTCATTGCCTCCGGACCGCCAAATTCACGGATTACTACTGTCTTAACCATCTTTTACTCCTACGCGGCGATAAAAAAAGGACGCCACCAAATGGTGAACGCCCTATTTTATAAAATTATCTATAAACCGGCAAGCTTGTCGCTGGTCTATACATAACCCAAGAATTTCCAATAGGTCGCCGCCAGCAGCATAATCAGCCCGTAGGCGATAATGGTCAGCGGTATGCCGGTTTTGACAAAGTCGCCCACGGAAAAGGTTTCTGTTCCGTAAGCAATCATGTTCTGTGGGGCGTTAACCGGTAAAATAAAGCCGAAGCTTACCACATATTGCAAAATCATGGTCATGCCCAGTACGTTGATGCCGCCGCCCTTTGTTTTGGCCACTTCAGTGAGCACGGCAATGATGATGGGTATCAGCGCGGCGGCCAGGGCTGTGGCCGAGGCAAATCCCATATGGATAATAATCAGGAACAGTGCCATGATTGCCAAAATGACAAACGGCGTGCTTGAGGCCAGACCGAAAGTGGGCACCAGAATCTGAGCCAACCAGGTTCCGGCCTTGGTGGTGATTATGGCTGAACCAAGGCTTATGCCTATGCCGAAAAGTACAATTGTGCCCCAGTTGATCTTGCTCTGCGCCTCACTCCAGGTCATCACGCCAAGGCCGGGAATGAACATCAAGGTAACGGCAAGCACTGTAATAGAGGCAGTGTCAAAAGGATGTATGGTTTTTTTGGCCAGCTCACCGGTAATGCCGAAGTCTCCAAAGGTCTTCTTTTCGAGTATCCAGAAAGCAAGCAGGCATATGGATATGACCATCAGCTTGATCTCGGCGGGCTTCATCGGGCCAAGGGCAGCCAGCTCGCGGCGGATAACTTCCTTGCCACCTTCAATTTCCTTCACTTCCGGGGGCATGATCCACAGCAGAGTGAAATAGAGGGCTACGGACATCAAAACGGCAAAGGGCGCGGCGGCCACAAACCATTCCATCCAGCTTATATCCTGGCCAAGAAGATTTTTAATGAAGTTGACGGCAATCATGTTCTGGGCGGCGGCGGTTTTGACCCCAACGTTCCATATGCTGTCGGCCTGGGCGCAGGCAATCATAAGAATGGCCGCGAAACGGCTTTTTTTGTCAATCTTGAAGGCGGAAATAATGCCGAGGATAATGGGCACTATACAGGCCACACGGGCCGTGGTGGAGGGTACGAAAAAACTCAGGACAAAGCCCACCATAATAACGCCGGCCAGCACGTTTTTGGTCTTGGCCCCCACCAGTGACAATACTTTCAGGGCCAGGCGCCGGTCAAAACCGGTTTTCTGCATGGCCACAGCCAGAAACAGAGCGGCAGCCACAAGGGCCCACGCCGTGTTGGCCAGCCCTCCCAGTCCCATGGTCAGGCCTCGGCCCATGCCATAGACCACATTGGGGTCGTTAACCGTTGGGGCCGTGCCCAAAGACAGGGTCATGAGCGAGAGGATCACCGCCGCGCTCACAGGATAGGAAACGCCTTCCGTCATCCACAGGATAACGGAGAACACAAGCAGCCCCAACATACGTTGGCCTGCCACGGGCAAACCTTCCGGTTGGGGCATCATCAAAATGGCAAAAAATACCAGTAGCGCCAAGGGTAAGCCTATTTTCTTGCGCAATGGAGTGCCTTCGGGGAAGGCCTGAGACAAAACGGAGGTGTTTGGCATACTGACTTCCTGTAACGTTGATTGTTAAATAATTTTGCTTTGTTGAACCTCTGTCGCGCTCCCATCTTGCTCCCTGAACCTTCGTTGTGGCCTACAACGTCGATTTTATCCGGCACTACTATCTATTCATTTGTATGTCAATACTACAATAAAAAATTTTAATGCCTAAAATGTGACATGTTCAACAAAATATACTCAACAAAACACTTGACCTGGGATGCAGTTACAGGATAAATATTCAAATTGTAGTTCGGGCCTATAGCTCAGTTGGTAGAGCCACCGGCTCATAACCGGATGGTCCTGGGTTCAAATCCTAGTGGGCCCACCACAAAGATGAAAACGGGTGTTTGCCAAAGTCCATATTTACTACGGACACAAGGCAAACACCCTTTTCTTTTGCCTGTGGTGGTATACCCCGAACCATAGAAGTGCTCCCCAAAAATCGTACAGATGTGATAGCTACTCATACCAAGTTGCCATCAGAGCCATTGAATCTCCTCTGAATGCCTTGGGACGCAATGGCTGGAAAAGCGGCTTTGATCGCATGGTATCAGATACAAACTACTCCTTATACTACTGGCGCAACTTCTCCGGTTGTCTGCGCTTCCGGCTGTTCAACTTTTTTTCTGGCAAAGAAACGAGTCACCAGGACGAAAAACAGCGGCGTATAGTAGACGCCCAAACACGTGGCCGTGATCATGCCTGCCAGAACCGCCGTACCGAGAGCGTTTTGTGCGCCGGAACCGGCCCCGCTGCTTATGGCGAGCGGCACAACTCCGAGGATGAAGCACAGCGATGTCATGACGATGGGCCGCAGACGAAGCCGGGCGGCTTCCACGGTGGCGGTGAACAGGTCTTTTCCTCCCTCATGCAGTTGCCGGGCAAACTCGACTATCAAAATGGAGTTTTTGGCGGACAGCCCGATAATGGCGAGCAGCGCAATCTGAAAATAAATGTCGATTGCCGCCTGACGCAGAACAATGCTGCCTAATGCCCCGACAATCCCTGTAGGAACAGCCATGAGCACGGCGAGGGGTATCGTCCAGCTTTCGTACAACGCGGCAAGACTGAGAAAAACAACGATGATCGAAATCGCGTACAACATCGGAGCCTGATCTCCAGCCATGCGCTCTTGGAGGGAAAGCCCCGTCCAGGCATAGTCAAACCCGGCTGGCAGCCCCGCCGCTATTTCCTCCATCGCCGCCATCGCCTGTCCGGTGCTTTTCCCCGAAGCGGCCACTCCTTCGATTTTTACGGACGGAACGCCCTGATAGCGGGTCAGTTTGGGGGAAGCCGTCATGGATGTAACAGTGAGGAAGCTGGAGAACGGCACCATTTCCCCTTTGGCGTTGCGGAGATAGTAGCGGGAAAAATCGTCCACGCTGGTGCGGAACGCCGGTTCGGCCTGCAAGTAGACCTTTTTCGTCCTGCCCTTATCGGAGAAGTCGTTGATGTATTCGCCTCCCCAATACGCGGCGAGTGCACCGTTGATGTCTCCCTTGTTCAAACTGAAAGCCCCGGCCTTTTTACTGTCGATTTTCAGATCATATTGTTCGGCATCGTCCAGACCGCTATACCAAGCAAAGGATATCTCAGAGCGGCCACCAGCCGCCTGCAATGCGGCATCTTTGGCTTGCATCAAGGCCGAATGCCCCTTGGAACCGCGATCAATCAACTCCATATCAAATCCGCCAGAGTTGCCGAGTTCCATAACAGCGGGTGGAACCATGACCTGAATTCGCGCTCCGGGTATAGCTGCGAACCGTGCCGTGGCACGTTCCACAACAGCAAAAGCGCTTTGCTCTTTGCCGCGTTCGCTCCAGTCTTTGAGCAAAGGTAAAACCATGCCGGAACCCTGGCCGCTTCCGCTGAATCCCCATCCTTTGACGGTCATGACGCTTTGTATGGAATCCTTTT
The DNA here is from genome assembly GCA_031553655.1 of Desulfovibrionaceae bacterium. Classification (GTDB taxonomy): domain Bacteria; phylum Desulfobacterota; class Desulfovibrionia; order Desulfovibrionales; family Desulfovibrionaceae; genus JAVBLG01. The sequence goes on from JAVBLG010000101.1 coordinate 8,111, forward strand.
CTTCGGTACGGAAATATTCGTCTATTTCCGCCAGAATTCTTTCAGTGCGCTCAAATGAGGCTCCAGGCGGCAACTGCACGTCAACATACAACATCCCCTGGTCTTCATCCGGTAAAAAAGCGGTGGGGGACAACATGAATATCGCCACGCAAGCAGCCAGACCCGCGATGAAGAGTCCAATCCAACGTTTGGGTTTACCCACCATGCTTCTCACCCTGACGGCATAACGTTTGGTAACTCGGTCAAACCACTTGTTGAATTTTCCCAAAACGCCCTCACTAACGCCGTGCGCATGCGCGTGCAACATGGTGGCGCACAAAGCCGGAGTCAACACGATAGCCACGATCACGGACAGCACCATAGAGGTCACGATGGTGACGGAAAACTGCCTGTAGATGACGCCTGTAGAGCCAGACATAAAAGCCATGGGGACGAACACGGCGCAAATAACCACAGCCACACCGACCAGAGCGCCCGTTATCTGGCGCATGGACTTGAGTGCGGCCTCTTTGGGAGAAAGGTTTTCATCCCGCATGAGGCGTTCCACGTTTTCCACCACCACAATGGCGTCATCCACCAGCAGGCCGATAGACAGAACCATCCCGAACATGGTCAACGTGTTGATGGAGAAACCCGCCGCCGCGAGCACCGCGAACACGCCGAGCAAAACCACTGGCACGGTGATGGCCGGGATGATTGTGGCGCGAAGGCTCTGCATGAACAGAAACATCACCGCCACAACGAACGCTATGGCTTCAAACAGAGTGCGCACCACCGCCGAAATGGATTTTTCGACAATCGGCGCCCGGTCATCCGCGTAGGCATACTTGAGTCCTGACGGGAAAAAGCGGGATAGGGACTCCAGTTCCGTCTTGATGCCTTTCGTCGTTTCCAGAACATTGGCTCCCGAAGCGAGCTTAAAGGCCATCCCGGTTCCTTCGCGGCCGTTATAGCGGATGCCGGTCGTGAAAGCCTCTTCGTTCAGTTCTATACGCGCCACGTCTTTAAGGTGCAAAACAGAGCCGTCCTCTTCCACACGCAGTTGGAGGTCTTCAAATTCCTCCACTGTTTCCAAGCGTGAAGAGGCGTTTATGGCGATGCTGATTTCCTGTCCCTGCGGAGCGGGAGCCGCGCCCACCTGCCCACCGGCAACCTGAGCGTTTTGTTCCTGAACGGCGGCAATAATATCTTGCGGATTCAATCCGTACTGCCGCATTTTGTCCGGGTCGCACCAAATCCGCATAGCGTTCTGCCCGCCGTACAGCATGGCCGATCCCACCCCTTGAACCCGGCTCAGCGGGTCAAGAAGGGTGCTTGCCACATAGTCGCTTATGTCGTTGGGCCGCATAGCGCTGTTCGCATCATAAAAGGCGACCATCAAAAACGAGTTCTCAACGGATTTAGTAACCCGAACCCCTTGTCTCTGCACGACTTCCGGCAGTTGCGGCAAAGCCTGCTGCAATTTGTTCTGCACCTGAACCTGTGCCGTATCGACATCTGTTCCAGAAGCGAAGGTGAAATACATTTCCACGTTACCGGAAGAATCGCAGGAGGAACGCATGTACAAAAGATTGTCCAGCCCCTTCATCTGCTGCTCAATGGCCTGTACCACGCTTTGATCGACAACGCTTGCCGACGCTCCGGGATATTGCCCGGAAACGGCTATCTGCGGCAGCGCTATATCCGGGTATTGGGCGACAGGAAGGGAGCGGATGGTAAGCGCCCCAGCCAGCATGATCATAATGGCGATCACCCAGGCAAAAATCGGTCTTTTGATAAAAAATGCAGCCATGATGATCTACCTCATTTCCGGCCTGGAAGCCTTAGTTGCAACGCCAGTAACACCAGAGACATTGCTTTGCAGCGGAACGCCTCTGACAAGCTTTCCCGCCACGGCTTTTTGTAGCCCTTCCACCACCAGGAGCTCGCCGGAAGACAAGCCGGATCTGACGATCCAGCGACTACGGAAAGCACGTTCAAGTTCAATGTCGCGCCGTACTATTTTGAAAAGATCGTCGCCGGATTCGTCTTTTTCGAGCAGAAAGACAAAATGGCCTCCCGAACCGTTTGGAAGCACGCTGGCCTGGGGAATGAGCACGGCCTTGTCCAGCGCCCCTTCTTCTATGGTCGCTTTCACATACATGCCCGGCAGCAGCAGGCCATCATGGTTGTTGAAAATCGCGCGCAAGGTGACGCTTCCGGTCGTTTGTCCGACAGAAATTTCAGAGAACAACAAATCACCTTGTATCCACTCAGGATTGTCGGCTTTATGATCGCCTGTAACGCGCGTGTAGGGCGAGCCGTCTTCCAAGGTAAGGCGCACCTTCGCCGCGCTGCCGTTGGGCGACATTTTCCCTTGGGCCATGGCGCGGCGCAGACGGATGGTGTCCGCGCTGGACTGCGTGATGTTCACATAAACGCGGTCAGTTTGTTGAATGACGGCGAGCGCCGCAGGCTGGCTGGCCGTAACCAGCGCTCCGGGCGTCACGGAAGACGCGCCGATGCGGCCTGAAACTGGCGCTTTGATCTGCGTATAGGCAAGATTGATGGCGGCTGATTCCAGTTCCGATTTGGCTCCCGCAATGCGCGCCCGCGCCTGCCCGTGATCAGAAATGGCTTTGTCCAACTCCCGCTGACTGATAGCGTTGGTTTTTATTAAGCTTCTGCAGCGTTTTTCCAACAAGGCTACAGCCGTAACATTGGCCTCCGCCTCCGTGAGAGCGGCTTTAGCGGTATCATACGCGGCGCGGTACATTGCCGGGTCAATTTGGTACAACACCTGCCCCTTGACAACATCGGCCCCTTCTTCAAAGAGGCGTTCAAGGATAATGCCGTCCGCCTGCGGCCTTACCTCGGATAGTACGAGTGCTGAAATCCTGCCCGGCAAACTATTGGTCAAGGTTATGCGCTCCTCCGGTACGCTGGCGTAACGAACTTCCTCCGGTTCCGCTTGTGAATGGCTTTCTTCACCACATCCGGTTGCCGGTAAAATCATAAGAAGCAGCAGAGCCGTTTTCACCACGTTTTGTAACCTCATGACATCCCCTCGGTGTTTTTCTGCCACCCCCGCGCCATGAAGAACGGTAACGGTGGCTTGCAAATTCATGTGAATAATGAGAGGATAAAGTATTGTGTAACCCAATAGTCAATAAGTTTCGTCATGAATCGGAAAAAATTTTTGACTACCGGCGAATTCGCCGCGCTGTGTAAGACCACCAAGGAAACGGTGTTCCATTATGACCGGCAAAACCTGCTCAAACCGAGATATGTTTCGGAAAATGGCTACAGGCGCTATGCTGCGGATCAATTTTTTGATTTCGACCTAATTACGACGCTCAAAGACGCGGGCAGTTCGTTGAAAGAAATCAAGGAGCACCTTGTTAATAAGGACGGAACAAAATTTTTATCATTGCTTGAGGAAAAGCACCTTGTCATCAAAAAGGAACGTGAAAGATTGGCTCAGCGCGAGACTATGCTTCAAAATATGATTATTTGCACACGAGAAGCATTAGATTTTGAATATGATAAATTTATGATACAGGATCATAGTGAAGAGCATTTAGAAGCTTTTCCAATGGATGCTTCTCCGCTGGATGATAAGTCTGAGTTTGTTCCACGCTTTGCTGAATATTTTGAATTCTACCGAGCGCAGGAGCGAGTACCACTCCTTCCATTCGGCTTTATTTTAGGTGAAGAGGATGTTTTGCAGGAACAATTGCAGGGAAGATATTTTTTCAGCAAAGCTACGCGTTCAACGCCGCGCTCTCTATTGCACCTCAAACCGAAAGGAAAATATGCGGTTATTGCCCATCAGGGAACTGGACAAACACATAATGAAGTCTTTGAAAGGCTATTGCGAAAAGCCAAAGCCGCAAATCTGACTGTTGCGGGTGATGCGTATGTTTACGACATGATGAGCGATGTCTTTCATGGATTAGACGAGAGCTACGCAGCAAAATATTGTATCCAGATAAAATAATTGAAAATGCAGAAGCAACGCAAGTTGGATATTTTTTCTGTGGGGCCAGACCTGGTTCGTCGAGCTTTTTGCATACTTCAGAAAGATGTTGGTTTATCAGTCTGATAACGTGGAATCTGTCTGAAACTATACGCGCATTTGGGAACCATTTTTCCACCATGCTTCGGTAGGCGGAATTCATATTTATGCAAACTACCCGCACCCGTTCTCTACCTTTCAAGGAACGTAAAAACGACTCCAGTTCAGCAGCGCTTTTGCCCAGAGTCACATCAAAAATACGGTGTTTGCCAAGATCGCAAAAAGTGGTTGAAAAGCCCTGCTTACGGGTAAAGCGGTGCTCATCAATGCCGAGCATACGCGGACAGGGCCTGTCTTTCCAATGACTGGCCTCGTGCTTCATCATCTGGTGGTAATACCGTTCCACACTTGCCGTGCCAATGTTGTTCTCAACGGCAATATCCTTGCAGGTGTAACCCTTGTTATAAGACCGGAAAATATTGCTTTTTAAAAGCTCGGTCGTTCTGCTCCAGAGTTTTACTCCCGGCAGGCGGGTATTAAAATACCGCCCGCAGCCGCGGCATATATGCTTGTGGCATTTGACCTTGAGAGTGGATGGGCCTTCCCTCAAAGGAATATTTTTTATAAAGCGCCAGAATGTGTCTTTGATGCGTGCCTCATCCCCTCCACAGTCAGGACAAATGGCCTTGCCCACAAAGCGAACCTCAAAAATTATGGGCGATACGCTCACTACCTTTTCAATTGTAAAATCAGGCAGACCAATTACAATGCGTTCCACAGGGCTTTACTCCTTTCTTTGGTCGGAAAAAAGTATTGCCCTGAGGGCATGCCAAGGTCAAATTTGGCATGCCCGCTTTAGTTGATTTCTGCTGCCAGCCCCTGTCTTTGATGGAGAGCCTTCTACCACCACATCATGACCCAATAAAAATTCCTTTGCCATATCGGCGGACTCCCGGCCGAAATCTTGCCCTATTTCGGGGCTGTCCACTCCATAGAGACGAATTTTAATCACTTGCCCGTCATCGTAGCGCACGCGCATGGTGTCGCCGTCATGGATATGTACGACCTTGGCCGCAATCCGCTTTTCCGCTGTTTCTGCTTTTAAGTTATTGCTAATATATTTAGCATACAAAGACATAAAAAAACGCCAATAATCCTTGGCATGGAAGAACACCTCACAGCAAGTTTCGGCGCTCTGCTTAAAACCCTGCGCACAGAGCGGCGCATTTCCCAACAAAAGTTGGCGGAAGCGGCCGGTGTGGAGCGCAATTACATATATTACCTGGAAAAAGGCTCTTCCGAACCCACGCTTGGCGTGCTTGTGGGGCTGGCATCCGGCCTCGGACTCTCATTTTCTGAGTTTGCCGCAATGATTGAGAAAACGCTCAGAGATGCTAATAATATTCAGCATGGATAAAATCAACACGCCGCGTCAAGCAAATCTGGTTGCCAGCCGCGCTTTCCTTGACTTTATACCACCCCCTATCTAAAGCTAGTCCTGAATATTTTTCAGGAGTTGGTTTTTATGACCCATCAGGAACTTTCGTCCTTTATCTGGGCTGTGGCTGATTTGCTGCGCGGAGACTACAAGCAGTCCGAATACGGCAGAGTGATTCTGCCGTTCACCGTGCTGCGCCGCCTCGACTGTGTGCTTGAACCCACCAAGCAGGCAGTGCTTGCGGAGTATGCCTCGCGCAAGAACAGTGATGCGGCGCTTGCCCCCTTTCTGCTGCGCGCGGCTAAGCAGACTTTCTACAATACTTCTCCGTACGACCTGAAGGCGATAACCGGCGACCAGGATCATATTCGTGAAAATCTTTTCGATTATATAAGAAGCTTCTCCGCTGAAGCGCGGGATATTTTCGAACGCTTCGACTTCTATTCCCAGCTGGAGCGTCTGGCCAAGGCCAACCTGCTCTACATGGTCACGGAAAAATTCGCCACCATAGATTTGCACCCGGACAAGGTGGATAACTCCCAGATGGGGCTGGCCTTTGAAGAGCTTATTCGTAAATTTGCCGAGCTTTCCAACGAAACGGCCGGGGAGCACTTTACCCCGCGCGAAGTCATCCGCCTCATGGTGAATCTGCTTTTTATCGAGGACGACGACGCCCTGAGACCAGGCAAGGCCGTTGTGCGCACCATTTACGACCCGGCAGCCGGAACCGGCGGCATGCTCTCCGTGGCCGGAGAATATCTTGAAGAACACAACCCCAAGGCCCGCCTGACAATGTTCGGGCAGGAACTTAATGACGAGTCCTACGCCATTTGCAAGGCCGACATGCTGATCAAGGGACAGGACGTGGCCAACATTGTGGCCGGCAACACTCTCTCCGACGACGGGCACCCCGGCAAAAAATTTGACTTTATGCTGTCCAATCCTCCTTTTGGGGTGGACTGGAAGAAAGTGGAAAAGGAAATCCGCAAGGAACACGAAAGCAAAGGCTTTGAAGGGCGTTTCGGCCCAGGCCTGCCCCGCGTGTCTGACGGCTCCATGCTGTTTCTGCTGCATCTGATCAGCAAAATGCGCCCGCTTAAGGATGGGGGAGCCAGGTTCGGCATTGTTCTTAACGGCTCGCCTCTCTTTACCGGCGCGGCCGGTTCCGGAGAAAGTGAAATACGCCGTTATGTTCTGGAAAATGATCTGCTGGAAGCCATTATCGCCCTGCCCACCGACATGTTCTACAACACGGGCATTTCCACCTATATATGGATACTCACCAACAAAAAGCCCGAGGCGCGCAAGGGCAAAGTGCAGCTTATTGATGCCTCGTCATTCTGGCAAAAAATGCGCAAGTCTCTTGGCAGCAAGCGCAAGGAGCTTTCCGATGCGCATATTGAAGACATAACCAGAGTGTTCGGCAATTTCGGCGAAGCCAGTTTGGCCACAGTGCTCAATGGCGACGGCAAGGAAGCGAGCAGGGCTATTGTTTACCAGGGCCAGACGCCCCTGGAGGCTCCAGAGGGCTGCAAGCTCAAGCTGGCTCCGCTCTCACGCATTTTCTCCAATGAGGCTTTCGGCTTCAGGACCATCACCGTGGAACAGCCCATGCACGATGAAGATGGCAATATAGCCTATCACAGCAAGGGCAAGCTCAAAGGCAAGCCAATCGCCCTTACTTCAAAGCGCGATACGGAAAATGTGCCGCTCACCGAGGATATTCACGAATATTTCAAGCGCGAAGTGCTGCCCCATGTGCCGGACGCCTGGATTGACGAGGATAAAACCAAGATTGGTTATGAAATTCCCTTTAACCGCCACTTTTATGTTTTCGAACCGCCGCGCGACCTGTCCGAGATAGATGCCGACCTTAAAGCTGTGAGCGAACGGATTATGAATATGCTGAAGGGGCTGAATATATGAACTGGCCCCGTTATCCTGAATATAAAGACAGCGGTGTGGAGTGGCTGGGGGAAGTGCCGGTGGGGTGGGAAGTCTTACCTTTGAAGCGGTTTATTAGCATGAAAAGCGGAGAGCAAATATCTGCGGATAATATACAAGCAGAAGGAGATTATCCCGTATATGGCGGAAATGGCTTGCGCGGCTATACAGACAAATATACCCATGAAGGCTTTTATCCACTAATTGGTAGACAAGGAGCACTATGTGGAAATATCAACTACGCGTCAGGAAAGTTTTGGCCCTCAGAACATGCTGTAGTCGTTTTTCCTAAGTTAGAATTGAATATTCTCTGGCTGGGTAATCTGTTAAAAACAATGAATCTTGGGCAGTATTCCATTGCTTCCGCGCAACCAGGGCTAGCCGTAGAAGCCATATCACAGAGATATGCCCCTTTTCTTCCTCATGTTGAGCAACAATCTATCGCAGCATTCCTTGAACACGAAACCACAAAAATAGACTCTCTGATTGCTGAGCAGGAAAAGCTCATTACCCTGCTCACGGAAAAACGTCAGGCCGTCATTTCCCATGCCGTCACCAAAGGCCTTGATCCTGATGCCCTCATGAAGGATTTCGGTGTGGAGTGGTTGGGTATGGTTCCAGAAGAGTGGGAAATCTTACCATTGCGACATATCGTATCTGGTATAGAATCTGGTACTAGCGTAAATGCTGAAGATAGACCTGCGGATACAGACGAGCTTGGAGTATTGAAAACAAGTTGTGTATATACAGGTACGTTTGTCTACACCGAAAATAAGTCTGTTTTACCTGAAGAATATGACAGAGTAAGTTGTCCTCTAAAAAAAAATACGATAATAGTCAGCAGAATGAATACCCCTGATTTGGTTGGAGCGGCAGGATTTGTAGCTGAACAATACTCAAATATTTTTTTACCTGATCGATTATGGCAAGTTACGTGTTGCACAATAGCGAACCCAGTATTTATCTATATTTATATGCAAACAAACGGCTATAGGTCTCAAGTAAAATCTGTTTGTTCTGGAACTAGTTCATCCATGCAAAATCTTTCGCAAGATCAATTTAGAGATTTTGTTTTGGCACTCCCTCCTTTATCTGAACAACAAGCCATCGTCGCCCACCTCGATTCCGAAACCGCCAAAATCGACGCTCTCATGGCCGAAGCTCGCAAAGCCGTCGAGCTTCTCAAAGAGCGCCGTAGCGCTCTCATTTCCGCCGCCGTAACCGGCAAGATAGACGTGCGCGGCTTCAAACTTCCGGAGGCTGTATGAGCGATATAAAATTGTTCCGTTTTTCCGCCGATGCCGCCGAAGAGCTGGCCGGGCGTTCCGCCCTGGTGGAGCGTGAGTTGCACGGCCTTATGGAAAAGCACATGGAGTGCTTCCTCGGCATTCGCTTTGTGGCCCATGAATACAGCACCGGCTCCAACCACCGGGGGCGTATTGACTCTTTAGGCCTGGATGAAAACTGCTGCCCGGTCATAATTGAATACAAACGGCACAGCAATGAAAACGTCATCAACCAGGGCCTGTATTATCTCGACTGGCTGCTGGATCATAAGGCCGAGTTCAAACTTCTGGTTATGGAGCATTTCAGCAAGGACATTGCCGACGATATAGAATGGGACGGCACGCGCGTGCTTTGCGTAGCCGGAGATTTTACCAAGTTTGACGAGCATGCCATAGCCCAGATCGGCAGAAATATTGAATTGATTCGCTACAAGTATTTTGCTGCTGATCTGCTGATGTTGGAATGGTTGAACCCGGCCAGCGGCGAAGCCAAAGGGACTGCACGCAAACACGTCTCGCGGGTGGATGTCGCGGAAATTCAGGACGACTCCAACAATGAAGTGCAAGCGGATAAAAATGATAAGCCCGTCCGTAACCTTGATTGGCATATACAAACCATGTCTCAAACATTGCGTCCTCTTTACGATGACTTGACCTCTTTTATCCTGTCTCTGGGAGATGATGTAAATGTGAAAGAGCTTAGGTTATATATCGCCTTTACCCGCCTGAAGAATTTTGTCTGTCTGCTGCCCATGAAAGGCGGCCTGAAGCTGTGGGTAAAGCTCAACCCCGATACCGTAACCCTGGAAAAAGATTTTTGCCGCGACGTGCGCGACACCGGGCATTGGGGCACCGGCGACCTTGAAGTTTATATCCGCAACCGCGCTGATCTGGAAAAAGCAAAGCCGCTCATCGAACGCGCCTACCAGGAGAGTTGACGCCGTGTTTCTGCACAAGGAAAAAGCCTTTGAGGAAGAAATATGCGATAGTCTTGCCGCCAACGGCTGGCTGTATCAGCAGGGCGACGCCGCTCTTTACGACCGGGCCAATTCCTTTTTTATGCCCGACCTTGCGGCCTGGCTGGAGGAAACCCAGCCGGAGGCATGGCGGACTCTGTGCAAGGCAAACGGCAATAAAGTTGAGGCCGCGCTTGCCGAGCGCCTGCGCAAAAACTGCAACGAGCGCGGCACGCTTGAAGTGCTGCGGCGCGGCCTGGAAATGATCGGCTTGCGCCATCCCCTGTCCCTGGCGCAATTCAAACCGGCTTTCGGCCTTAACGAAAACATCGCCCGCAGATATGCCGCCAACCGCCTGCGCGTGATCCGGCAGGTGCATCATTCGGTCAACAACGAACATGAATCCATGGATCTGGTGCTGTTTTTAAACGGCATACCCGTTGCCACCGCCGAATTGAAATCGGAATTTACCCAGAGCGTGCATGATGCCGTGGATCAATACCGTTTTGATCGCGATCCCGCGCCCAAAGCCAAGGCGGTTGAGCCGTTGCTGTCCTTCCCGCGCGGAGCTTTGGTGCATTTTGCCGTAAGCCAGAATGAAGTTTACATGGCCACGCGCCTTTCCGGCCCAGGCACAACTTTTTTGCCTTTCAACAAGGGCAATAACGGGGCTTCGGGCAATCCGGAAAATCCAAACGGCTACAGCACGGCTTATTTGTGGGAAGAAATATGGCAACGCGACAGTTGGCTGGAAATAATCGGGCGTTATATTATTGCCAAGCGCGACAGCAAGAAAAAACTCACCACCTATATTTTCCCCCGTTACCACCAGCTTGACGCCACCCGCAAAATTATCGCCGCCATAGCGGAGGAAGGTCCGGGCGGCAAGTACCTCATTCAGCATTCCGCCGGAAGCGGCAAAACCAATTCCATAGCCTGGACGGCCCATTTTCTGGCCGATTTGCACAATGCCGCCGACAAGAAAATTTTTGACAGCGTGCTGGTTATTTCTGATCGGCAGGTGTTGGACAAGCAGCTTCAGGAGGCGGTTTTTGACTTTGAGCGCACCGCCGGGGTGGTGGAAAGCATCACCGATGAGCACGGCAGCAAAAGCGCACAACTCACTCAGGCCTTAAAGGCCGGTAAAAAGATAATTATCTGCACAGTACAGACCTTTCCTTTTGCCCTGCAAGCCGTGCGCGAGCTTGCGGCCACGGAAGGCAAAACTTTTGCCGTTATCGCGGACGAAGCCCACAGCTCACAGAGCGGCAATACCTCTGTCACTCTTAAAAAAGTATTATCCGCCGAAGAACTGGCCGATATCGCCGACGGCGGACAGGTGAGCACGGAAGATCTGCTTAATGCGCAAATGGAAGCCCGTGTGCGCACGGAGGGAATCAGCTTTATAGCTTTTACGGCCACGCCCAAGAACAAAACTCTGGAGCTTTTCGGTCGCGTGGTTGATATCGACCGGCCGCCACTGCCCTTCCACGTATATTCAATGCGTCAGGCCATTGAGGAAGGCTTTATTCTTGATGTGCTCAAAAACTACACCTCCTATCGTCTGGCTTTCAAACTGGCCCACGAGGGGCGGGAATGGGATCAGGATGAGGTGGACCGTAGCGAAGCCCGAAAGGGGCTGATGCAGTGGGTACGCCTGCACCCGTACAATATAGCCTCCAAGGTTCAGGTTGTGGTGGAGCATTTCCGCGAAAATGTCCAGCCTCTACTTAACGGCGACGCCAAGGCCATGATTGTAGTGGGCAGCCGCAAAGAAGCGGTGCGCTGGCAAAAGGCTCTGCGGGAATATATCAAGCGCCAGGGCTATGCTCTGGATGCCCTGGTGGCTTTTTCCGGAGAGGTGATTGACGCGGAAACCTGCGAGAACGCGGTTACGGAAAACAGCAAGGAACTCAATCCCGGCCTTAAGGGGCGGGATATACGCGAGGCCTTTGCCACTTCCGAATATCAGATACTGCTCGTGGCTAACAAGTATCAGACCGGCTTTGACCAGCCACTGCTGTGCGGCATGTATATAGACCGAAGGCTTGCCGACATTCAGGCCGTGCAGACCCTGTCGCGCCTCAATCGGGCCTATCCGGGCAAGGACACCACCTATATTCTGGATTTTGCCGACAATCAGTTCGAAGTGCTGACCGCTTTCAAAAAATATTATGAAACAGCGGAACTGGAAGATACCACCAACCCCAACCTTGTTTACGACCTGCGCGCCAAACTTGACGGCACGGGGTATTATTCCGATGTGGAGGTTGAAAAGGTGGCCCAGGCCGTTATTAAGCCCAACGCCAGACAAAGCGAGCTGGCCGCCGCCATAATCCCGGTGAGCCAACGCCTGCTTGCCGCCTACAAAAGCGCCAGAGAGCGTAAAATTGCGGCCGAAGCACGGGGCGATGCGCAAAGCGCCAAAACGGCCAAGGATGAAATGGATTCCCTGATTTTATTCAAGGGCGATCTTGGGGCTTTCATCAGAGTCTATACATTTCTTTCTCAGATATTCAACTACGGCAATACCGACATAGAAAAACGCCACATATTTTACCGTCATCTTCTGCCCTTATTGGAATTCGGGCGCGAACGCGACGACATTGACCTTTCCAAGGTAAAGCTGACTCACCATACCTTGAAAAATCTTGGCACAACCAGTTTTTCCTTGAATAAAGGCGAAGCGCCGAAAATCAAACCCATCAGCGATACCGGCAGCGGCTCGGTACAAGACAAGGACAAGGTTTTTCTGGCGGAAATAATCGAGAAAATGAACGAGCTTTTTGAGGGAGAGCTTACCGACGGCGACCAGCTTGTTTACGTCAACGGAGTTATCAAGGGCAAACTGTTGGAAAATGAGGAACTGGCCCAGCAGGCCAGAGACAACAGTAAAGAGCAGTTCGCCAATTCCCCTGATCTTTCCAAGGCCATACTTGATGCCATCATGGATGCCATGGACGCGCACAAAATTATGAGCACCCAGGCTCTTAATTCGTCGCGCGTGCAGGAAGGATTGAAGGCATTGCTGTTAGGGCCTGTGGGGCTGTATGAAGCTTTAAGGAAAGTAGAGAAGGTGGAGTAATGAGCCGTAATATTGTTATTGAATCGATCAATGTTGGACATTCTGATTATCAAAATGAAGAATTTGTTGCCCTTGCCAACATATCGGCAAAGCGTATCCATCTGAACGGGTGGCGATTGGTCTGGATTGACTTGCAAACAAAGCGCGAATTGCATTCATACTCTTTCAACTTTCAAGAAAACTGTTTTTTTGATCCTGGAGAAAAATTGTTCCTTGTCAGCGGTATAGGCAACGGAGGCTTTTGCCGCGAACGGGAGAATATACATTGCCCAATGGCACACTGGATAACGTTCACAGGCTCAAGGAAGCACATCTGTTCAGTTCCTCAGGTCAAAGTCACCCTATACGATGCTGACGGCACAGAGGTGGACAACAGGTATTCAATCCAGGGACGATATGATCGCAGCACCCGTCCGGCAATTGCGATAGGACATGGGGGCAACCCGGCATGGCGCGATGTAAAAGATTACTTGCATGACAAGTGCGGATTTGAAGTCGAGGCGTTTGAAACAGACGAGCAAGCCAGCGAAACAATTCCCGCAGTTATTGCTTCTCTTGGCGAGAAATCTAATATGGCTATTCTCGTATTGACCGGCGAAGATGAAACCGCCTACGGCAAGACCCGTGCACGGCAAAATGTTATTCATGAACTTGGGAAATTTCAGGAAAGATTCGGCAACAACAAAACAATAGTCTTGGTGGAAAAAGGTGTTGAGCTGCCGTCCAATATTTCCGGGATAATTTATATAGGATTTAATCCGGGACACATCAAAGCCACATTCGGCGATATTATGGCCACGATCAACCGAGAATTTTTTCTTTGGTAAGAACTGGAACCTCAAAATGATGCAACGGATGGCGTATAGGAAAAGCCGAACATAAGGTCTTTTTAATAGACTTTCCAAGCCCAAATAAAACAAAATTATTGCTGTCATAGATAGATAAATTTTCCAAATATCTACTACACTGAAAGCAAAATACGCGGGTCAGCTCCCAAGGCTTCGGCCAGCTTGCGGGCGTTCTGCTTGCCGATGGGCCGTTTTCCGTTTTCCATTTCGGAAATATGGCGGCGTGGAATGCCCGTGCGCTCGGCAAGTTCACTTTGCGTCATGTCTTCACGGTGGCGAAGACCGGCAAGGTATGAACCGGGAAAAGGCATGTCTTTAAAGTGTGCGGATTCGCGCCAGGGAATGGAATCCTCCACACCAGAGACAAGCGGCGGTTCCTCCACTTTTTTGAAGCCCAGCGCCTGCATAGCCTCAAGAGCCTTCTGCATCATGGCAACAGGGCCGGTAAAGGTCATGTTGACCGCTTCAGTAGGGGGCTTTTTCGTGTGTTCCAACTATGCTACCTCCACAATGCGGATGCCGGTTTTCAGTTCTTCCCAAACACATACATAGGTTGGATGGCTTTTTTTTAATGGCAATGATGCCGGTTGGGGCTTAGTTTGCCATAGTTTGGCCAGTCTCCGCGCACAGGGCCTTCGGCTTCAATCTGCGTCAGGAGGGATGCGAGGCTGGTAAGAACCAGCTTCGGCAATTTGGCGAGGCTTTTGTCCGCCTTTTCGGAAATCCTGACATGCCAGAAGTTTTCGACCATGCTTTTTCTTATGCTTGATGTACTAGTTTTTAGTACAAAGTCAAGTGTTAGTTTTTGGGGGAATGGTTTTGACTTGGACTACTGGCTTTTTCTTGCATTGCCTTAACGAATTCCCATGCTTCCATTTCCAACGCATCAGCAATGCGGAACAGCATTTCGAGCGTAGGCTGTTTGCGGCCGCTTTCTAAACGGCTGATGTGCGCATGAGAAGCCATGCCCATACGCTCGGCAAGCTCCTCCTGGGACAATCCCTTTTCAATGCGTAAACGCCGCAAAACCGGTCCGAGGGAAGGATATTTTTTCATCCCTCCTGTATAGCCCATTGCCATTTTCTTTTTTGTGCGCTACAGAACACAACGTGCCCTGTGGCGCACGGAACGCCTTTTACAATGAACTCCATCCACCTTTTGGCCGGGATACTCCCAGAGTACTGTTGTTATGAGCACAGAAAATTTTTTCGAATCCCTCCAGCGTACTTTTGAAGTTGCCAACTGCAATACTCAGGATGAACTTGCCCTGTTTCTGGGCGTTCGCCAATCAGCTATTTCCGATGCGCGAAGGAAAAAGGCCATCCCTTGCGAGTGGCTCCTGAAGTTGCTGACAAATCATCATATTAATCCAGAATGGATATTGACCGGAGACGCGCCGCGTTTTATCAGGCCGAGCTGCTGTCGACCGGATGTATACAGCCTGAACCCGTTAAAAGAAGTGCCTACGCGACATCTGTTAGATGAGCTACGCGAGCGAATGGAGTTCAGGGAAAATTAGCGGCATTTCATCAAGGCATAATGTGGCCGCATTTTTCACATTGGCTACGAGCGGAGCATAGTAGGGGGATAAAAAAAAGTACGGCAAAAAGAGTGGCCAAGAAATTTTTGCGGCTCTTGTCTCTGACTTGCCTGAATTTTATTCCGCCGCACATTGGGCAAACAGCAATTTCAGATAAATCCGCTAAAACGGCCACGGCGCTTTCAGCTTCGCTTTCCGGCACCTTCAACTCCACTCCTCCGACGGCTCCGGAGTACGCAAAATTTACGCCCACCAAATGTTCATTGGCCAGAAAGCAAGTTATTCCAACTCCCTCAAGCCGGGCTTTGGCCATATAGGCTTCCGGCAAACTGGTAAATGCAGCGATAGTTACAAGTTTTGACATTATGCTGCCATATTTATGTATCAGCCCATTAGGCCGGTTTGATGAAGATTATTTGAAATATAAAGATACATCTCAGGCGTGTGCCACTTCCACCCTGCCGATCTGCCCAGCATTAAGGGCGTGGCCGATCACAATCCGCACATCCTGGCCCAAGCGGATTATGCAATCCATCATCTTCGCCTCACTGATGCCTATTTCCAAGGTTTCCGCCTGCTTCAGGCGCGCCTTGAAGAGTTCAATTACAGTTTTCAACCACCGGATCGAGAAACTCGACCTCAGCCAGATTGGGCTTTTTTTTGCACTGCAAGGCAGATTCCAAAAAAGTGCAACCGCATTCATGCTCTTGGACAGCTACATGAAATTTTTTAAGCATCCTGCTCATTTCCTCCACAAGAAGTGATTTTGCAGCAGGATTGATTTTGTGAGCAGCATGAAGCATTTTTTGTATATATCCTACATGCGGATACTGTTGCACAATTCTTTCCAAAGTCTTTGTACGGCAATCCCTATTCAATTTTACCAGTGACTTAGGCCAACATTTGCCATAATGTACTGGAAAAAATGATGTATAATGCCGCCATATGGCATCTCGGGTTATGCGTGGAGTCGGCTGTTCCGCTTGCTCGTAAAGCCATAGCACAGCATCAACCCAGCATGTACGTTCTGGATGAGGAGTTTTAGCCAGGACAATGCTGCACCTTGGAATATTTATATTGTCATAACAATATGGCATAGTTGCAGTTTTATGTTCTGAAACGCGTATTAAAAAAATGCTTGAAGCCCCATCTTTCTCAAAAGCAACGCGCATGTACCTGCTTTCTGTGGAAAGGCTTTGCTGAAAGCGCAAAAATTGGCAGCCCTCCGGTAAATGCGCCTGGATCATGGCGTAGCTTTCATGAATTCTGCTGGTGGCACCTTGCATGACTTTCTTTTATTCGCTTATGGCTGCCATTTTCCAGTTAAGAACGCGCATGACGTCTCTGGTCTATAATGGCCTGGGCATCATCCATTGTCTGGTGATGAGGAACTGATGGGCGTGTATCCTCAGAAGTATATCTCAATTGAGATGCGTGCAAGAATTTTTTGTGGGCCACTCAGCGATGAGGATTAGGTGTACAGAGAGGGATATGGTGTTTGGTATCTACGCTGTTATTATCGTTACGATCGTTATTCCACTCCACCAGCCAATCACATGCAAAGCCATATTGGCCAGAAAGCAGGAATTATTTCCAAGGGTTCGGCCTGTTTTAAGTACACCTTGCAGAGTCCAGCAAAAAAATCCGTGCATCTCCTTCCGTAGAAAATTTTATCCATGTGTCTCTGCTTCGGGAACGGCCTCTATACCAGGCAGAGGAGCCACATTCTGCCAATCTCCTGGAGTGTTGGAGCTGTCCCACAGATCGCGGGCCTGCTGCAAATTCAGCCACAGTTCAGCGCCGGTATTAAATGCGCGCCCCAAACGCTGGGCCATGTCCGGGGTAATGCTGCCGCGTTCGTTCACCACCTTGGAGAGCGTCTTACGCGATACCCCCAAATGCACGGCAAGTGCCGTAACAGTCAGGCTCAGGGGTTCCATGTACAGCCCCCGGATAATCGCCCCCGGATGCGACGGGCGGCGGTTTTTTTTGAGCGATCAAGCATTGCGCGGCCTCCTTTAATGATCATCCTGATAATTCACCACATGGGCGTTGCCGTCCTCAAAGCGGAAGGTGACACGCCAGTTACCGGAAACTTTAACGCTCCAGTGTCCTTTCAAGGTTCCTTTGAGCGTATGCAGCCCGGAGCCGGGGAAGTTCACCTGTTCCGGCTGATCGGCATGATCCAGCAAGTCGAGAATCAGTTCCAACTTTGTTGTTCTTATTCTTGGGATCGCGCACAAGAATAGAGTCATTATCCAAATCCATGTCACCCCAGACCAGAGCGTGAATTTCACCGGCGCGCAGCCCGCAGAAAAGAGAAAGCAAGGCTATGTCATGCAAGCAAGGCTATGTCATGCATATTCATGTAGCGTGTGCCCAGAGCCTCAAGCAATTGCCCGGCCTCCTCCTGCGAGAGAAAGCGCATGCGTCTGTTGTCCTGCCGGGGCTTTTTCACGCGCCGAGTGGGGCATTCACCCTGAACCATATCACGAGATGCCGCCCTGTTCCACACCTGGGAAACGATGGCCAGAATGTAGCGGATGGTGGCCGCGCTTTTTCCGAATTTTTGCGCATGCAGCGCCAGGGCTTCAATTTTGGCGGCGTCTACTTTCTGTAATGGCACATCGCCAATGGCCGGAGCTATCCATTTTGAAAAAAGCCAAAGCTTGCTTTCCATGGTGGTGTATTTTTTTGTGGCCCTCAATGGGCAGATATTCGGACTCCCAGAACTCGGCAAAGGTGAGTTGCTCTTTTTCCCTGCGGCGGCGGGCCTTTTCTTTTTCCGCTTCCTGTGAGGCATTGGCCTGGCGCATGGCGGCAATGGAGCGCGGCTCCACACCAAGGCGGATATTATCCCTGATGAGGGACAACATCTTGAAGGCTTTCTCGGCGGTCATGCCCTCGGAACCCCAGCCAGCCACCTCTTCTTTATCTTTGCCGTCAAGTTTGTAGCGAATGGAAAAGCAACGATCCGCGCGTACGCCATGCTTGCGCGAAGCGTGCTCCCTGAATCGGACGCCAAGAAAATTTGTCTTCTTCCAGATAACAGCCATGGTACGCCCTCATGCATAATAAAACGGGATAAGGCTGTGGCGGAGAAGTAGCGGCAGAAACGACAAGGCAACACAGGAGGAGCGGCAGGAGCTGAAGTGGTGGAGCGGTAAAATCTTATCCCGCGATTTTGGATGAAACAGCCAAAAAATACGTGACAAAACCTGAAAGAAAGAGTATATACAAAATCTTTGCCATTCAATAATTTTTGCAGAGATTATGATGCATTATGAAATGTTGTTAAGGCGGCTAAAATGTTAGGATTTCCAGAATGGCATTCAAGATGTCAAGAGTTCAATTCTCTTCAGCTCCACCACAATAAGAACATAAGGCTTGGGTTTACGGATTCAGGCCTTTTTCTTTTAAGTCATCTTTCCACCATATTAAGTTCGTTATATAAATTTATGAAAAGAAATATGCTAGGCAGGTAATTGTGATGAGCAAACCGGACAATTTTGAAATTATACAAAAGTACTTTACAGAACTGGTGGCAAAATCCCACTCTGATGGCAATCAGGTTGTCAGGGTTAATTATGCGATAATCGGTTTAATGGTTTTGACGCATAATAGTGACAAACTATTGGAAATCAGTGATGGCTACAAGGATTATTCCAATATTCTATGGTTTTATAAAAAAGACGAAAAATATGCTTTGGTATACAACAAAAAAACCGGGGATATTGAAATCAGAAAAAATATTGTCCATGGCCCCGCGATATTGTCCTTGAGTAACTTAACACCGCTGACAGAGTTGATTGTAGACTTTGAAAAGCTTTAATGGCTCTACCCCATCAGAAATGCGTGATTCTGCCGCCTGTAGGTTCTCCGATTGAAAAGCCCGCTTACGGGTAAAATGGTAGCACAGATGGCGGATCGTGGCTATGACGGCATAGGGTATCCCGTCGACCCGGTATAGATCTCCACGCAGCACAGAACATGAAACTGTGCCATCCTCAGTTACAACCCAACATCTCAAATCCGAGGGGCGTATCATTGCTTCGCTACTGGAAGCCGCAGCGCGGTGCGCATTTTTTCCGGGCTTACTTTGCGGGGGTCGGACAGGTATATTTCGTGGTGCTTGCGTTTATTGCCAAGCGCACTGATGAGGTTGTTCACCTCAATAAATTCGCTCATTTTGGCCACTGTGGCTGGTTCATCCGCAAATGGGCCGGTGTGCATAGCTTGAACGCAAAGGCCTTCGGCAAAATTCTCCAGCCGAGCTTTGGAACAGTCAATTTCCGGTTTCTTCTTTTGCGTAAGTTCCGCCGCCCATTTAAAAATTTTCGTCGTAACAAAGTCAGGCTGGCGGATCATGGCCGTCCAGCGCCACTCATCACGCTTTTCCAGGCCAAATTCGCTTCCATCCGCACACCACAGGCCCTCAAGCGGAAAAATCGAATACTCGTAATATCCGGCGAGATCCTTGCCCTTCATTTTTATGCAATAAGAAAGCGCATAGACGATTGCAACGGCCTGTTGGTACTCTTCGCCGTTAGGGTCTCCCTTGCCGTCCACCATGATGAAATTCATGGGTGGCACGTCAATTATGGAAGGTGCAGCCGTTGGTAGATATAGCTCTTTGAAATCTTTCTTATAATCTATTTTTGGCATGGCGTCTCCAATAGCGTTTTGGCCATGAGGTAATTGGTTAATTCCAGTTTATTTGCCTTTCTTTTCCGCTCGGCCTCAACGGTAAAGCCCTGCTTTTCAAAAAACGGCCTGGCTGTAATGCTCACTTCCGAGGTGAGCATAATGAGTTTTCTTTTCAAGGCATAACGCTCAACTTTATTATATAACAATGTGGCTACGCCCTGGCGCTGAAAATTTTTATGAATGAACATAGAATGCAGATAGCCAGAATCGGATATGGAAGCAAAACCCGCTTAAGGGATCTCCACATGCGCGCGGCTTCGTACTGTTTACAACTCATGCGCAGTTTGGCCCAGGGTTTTTCGGAGTATGTTTTTACAGGCATATTAAAAAAGTAGGTTTAATTATTGCCCGCAAGGGAGATAAACTTAGGTTATGGAATAATATTATAAGGAAATGGAACAACCGGGCATCGCCGCTTCTACCCCAAAATCCTGGTTCGTACCTTTTTTGGCAGGGAGTCCAGCAAAATCTGGTGAGATTCGTCAATCATCTCCTTGAGCACATCATCAGGCACCTCGCCGTCAAGGCGCACAGAATTCCAGTGCAGCTTGTTCATATAGTAGCCGGGGGTGATGTCCTTGTAATCCTGGCGCAGGGCGGCCCCTCGAAAAGGCTCAATTTTCAGGTTGATGAAAGGCTGCTTTTCTTTGTTTTCACCCATAAGGGCGAACATTTTACCGGCCAGCATATAGCGCGTGGCCTCCCACTCGGTTTTGTAATCTTTTTCGCAGCCGGGCTTGGCCAGGCAGTATTCGTCAAGCCAAGGATAATTCATATTTTTTCCTTTATCAGCACACTTTTGCCCGGCTACAGGCCGGATTTCTTTTTCCTGCCACGTTTCACAGTGGCCATAGGCGCTTCATTTACTGGCATCGTTAGTTCCGGCCAGGTACTTGAGCACTCTGGTCTGGTTAGTGGGCGTGCTTGTACCCATAGCCCCGGCATAATGAGCCCTGGTTTAATTGTCCATTTCAAGGCGAACCAGAGTGTATTGCTTCAAATCTATGGGATTATTTATTAAAACCTTACCACCGCTGAGTGGCTAGTTATCTTTGATCATATGAGGTTCCTGTAAAACATACTTTCTTCACAAGATTACATATAATTCTAAAAAAGTCCATATAAAGCATATACACAATAATTAATAAAGAATTATCCGATTAATTTTGGCACATTGCATGTAATATGTATTAAAATATCCATTTATGATTTAAGTTTAAATTTTAAAATATTTTATCTTAACCATTTTCATCTGTATTTCATTTAACCTTAATCTTCATTTATATCTATATTTATATATTTAATATTTGAAAAAATATCCATCAAGAATACTGGAGGGGCCTGTGCCTTCGGTTGATGAAACTCGTACCTCACAACTATTCTGCGATAATTTTGCAACCAGGCGAAAAGTCGTTCCATCTTCCATCGGCGTCGATAGCGCCTGAAATGCCTGTAGATTAATTATGAAATGGCTTGTAATGTTGGCGAACCTGACCATTGCGCGCCCTGTGCGCTCACACGCGGAACTATCATATTGGGCAGGAACCTGATAATATCAGGTATCCTCATCCAACTATATGCGTATACCGGATTTCCGCGCAGTCTTAACGGTATCCATACCTTCATGGCGGTGATGGACGAACGCCAGGCAAAGGGAATCAAAGATCAGATCGGCAAAGAAGCCACTGCCGTGCCAGCGGATATGAACAGAGACGAATACGGCGCAAAGGTGCGGGCCACGCTCTCAGGACAGGATACAATTCCTCCCGCCAGCGGGTATCAGGTCTTCACGCCCACCATCGACACTTTTTTGAAAGAACACCTGTTCGCGGATATTTTTGCCCGCGACGTTCTGGATTTTCAAACGCGTGAGCTTGCGACCATTTCCGCACTAGCCGCCATGTCCGGCACTGCCGGGCAGCTTCAATTCCACTTTGGGGCATCCATGAATGTGGGCTTCACAGAAGGCCAGATGAAGCATTTCGTCGCTGTGATCAGCGACAAAGTTGGAAAACAGGAAGGGGAAATCGCCGCGTCGGTATTGGAAAAAGTTTTGGCAACTCGTAGATAGAAGGTGTTACCCATATGCAACGGCCCAAAGTCAGCGTGTTTCTGGCTCTGAGCCTTGATGGATATATCGCGCGGGAAAACGGCGATGTATCCTGGTTGGAGCCGTCCGTTTGTGGAACAGGCCTGGCGCTTACGTTTGTGGGCACGATTTTTTTTGTATGGTGAGACTGACAACCTGCGGGCAATGGAGGAGGACGGTTTGCTGACGCACACTGTTTTTTCCGAAGTGCCGCCCCGCGTGGAGTACAGCTTAAGCGCGCTTGGAGAAACCATGCGCCCCATAATAAAACACATGGAAAAATGGGGGCTTGCCTACAAATGCAAGTTGAACGCCTCTTCAAGATAGTATTTTTACTCATGAACGGCTCATGCGGCACAGCTAAAGAATTGGCCGGACATTGCTCCGTATCCGTCAGAACAATCCAAAGAGACTTGGATGCCTTGAGCCTTGCGGGAATCCCCGTATTTTCCAACCGGGGCTATAGAGGCGGCGTGGGGCTGCTCAAAGAATTCACGCTGGATAAAACGTTTATGACCGAGCAGGAGCAGGCGGACATTTTGCACGGGCTCCAAGCTCTTGAGGGCGCGGGATACCCTGACGGCAATGCGGCCTTTCACAAGCTTGCCGCCCTGTTCCAGAAAAAGGCGGAAGACCGTTGGGTGCGGGTGGATTTTTCTTCATGGTGCGGCTCCGGGTTCGGCAAGGAGAAATTCACCAGACTGAAAGAGGCCATCCTTGCCAAAAAGGTTATCCGCTTCACCTATTTCAGCTCAGAAAATCGGATATCCGAGCGTGCCGCGGAGCCTTTATGCCTGCTGTTCCGCGAACGGGCTTGGTATGTCTGCGTCTTTGACAGGAAAAAAAGCCTGGAAATGGTGTTGCGGGCCTCGCGCATACGCGATTTGCATGTCACGGAAGAAACATTCGAGCGCACCATGCGGGAAGACCCGATGGCGACGCCGGACTATTCGAAGAGCTATGACCTGCAACGAGTGGTGCTCCGTGTGGCCGCCGAGTTCGCGTTCAGGGTGTTCGACGAATTTCCCGAGCAGGACATCCGCCAGCAGCCCGACGGCTCCTTTCTGATTGACGAGGAAATGCCCATCAATGAATGGCTGACGGGCTATCTCCTTTCCTTCGCGGATGGGCTTGAAGTTATCGAGCCGTCAACTCTCCGAAATACCGTGAAAGAAAAAATTCAGTTAATGCAGAAGAAATATGACAAACAGGTGTCCTGTTCCTGGCGTACAGTCCGTCCATAAACATTCATAAAAACCCAAAGGACGGAGGTTGTGATGAACATTTACGAAGCGATCAGGGCCAGGAGAACCATTCGTGATTTTGAGGATACATTGGTTGCAATGCCCATAATTGAAAGGATAATTGACGCCGGTTTGAAAGCCCCCACCAATAACCACTTGCGCCAGTGGGAATTTGTCGTAGTGAATGGCAAAGAAGAGAAGGCCAAAGTCCTCAGAGTAAAAAATATGACCAACCGGGACGAGTGTGAAAAAATGCTCGACAGTTTCGGCATGACGGACGAGGTTCAGCGCGACATGTACCGTGCGGCCATGCCCAGGCAGTTCTCCATGCTCTACAATGCCGGATGCCTGATACTCCCCTTTTTCAAGGTACGGGAGCCACTGCTCCAGCCAAGCTCTTTAAGTTCACTCAATGACTTCGCGTCAATCTGGTGCTGCATCGAAAACATGCTGCTGGCCGCCGCTTCCGAGGGGATATTTGGTGTAACCCGTATTCCGATGGCTGACGAATCCGAGCATATAAAGACGGTTGTCGGGCATCCTGAAAATTATGTCATGCCCTGCTATATTGCCTTGGGGTATCCCGCGAAAAACGCATCCATGCCCTCCCAGAAAGAGATTCACGCGAAGGATAGAATGCATATCAATTCATGGCGTGGCACACTGTAACCGTGAATGGCTCCTGATCCGTTCACCCTCTCCCCCCATGTTGCAAGCGGCCCGGAGTTTCCCCCGGGCCGCTTATTTTTCAGAATTATCTATTTTGTTATTCCGCTTCAACTGCCCCTCACCAGGGCTTGGAAGCGCTGTTCGGAATTTGTGAACAGAATGCCCGTTACGGCAAATGTCAACTCCATTTCAGGGGGCAAAAGGCTTCATCGAGCAGTTCACCTCCAGCCCTTGGTCATTGAGGTATCCGGTTCCCCAGCCGTACATGGCCTCCAACACCGGGCGTATGCTTTTACCAAAGTCGGTCAAAGAATATTCCACTCTCGGCGGAACTTCCGGATACACCTTGCGGGTGAGCAGCCCTGAAGACTCAAGCTCGCGAAGCTGCTGCGTCAGCATTTTGGGCGTCGCGCAGGGCACTTCTTTACGAAGCTGGGAAAAACGCAAAGCGCCCCCCATGAGGTTCCACAGGATCAGTGACTTATACTTTCCGCCAATGAGCTTGATGGTCGCCTCAACAGGGCAATGCCTCTCAACAGCTCCAGGCGTCCGCTCACGTCTACAGCAAAGTGGCGATAATTCCTTTGTTTTCAACATAAATATCCTTTTAGGTACTATATACCAAAAAAGTGCATTCTTGCGTAAAAAATATCAATAGCTATAATATCCCCAATTGGCAAATAAATACCAGGGTGCAGTATGCAAAAAGAATTTTTCGATATTACCGGCATGACCTGTTCGGCCTGCTCAAGCAGAGTTACCAAAGCCGTGTCGGCGTTAAAAGGCGTTGGCGACGTGAGCGTGAACCTTCTGAAAAACAGTATGGCCATCAGCTTTGACGAGTCTGTAGTTTCAACGTCGGACATCACGGATGCCGTGATAAAGGCCGGGTACGGAGCTTCACCGCATGTATCCAAAAGCGGAAAGACCGGCACGACGGGCAAGAGCCCTGATCCCGTAGCTGTCGAGCTACAGGAAATTAAAGAGCGGCTGACTGTTTCCCTGTTTTTCACTGTACCGTTGTTTTATCTGGCAATGGGGCCGATGTTCGCTTTGCCTCTACCCGGATTTTTCCAGGGGGCGGAAAACGCGCTGCCTTTCGCCTTTACGCAATTCCTGCTGACCATTCCGGTCATGGCCGTCAACTTCAAATTTTACCGGGTGGGGTTCAAGACGCTTTTCTCGGGCTCGCCGAACATGGACTCGCTCATTGCCATTGGTTCCGGCGCGGCGGCTGTTTTCAGCGTCTATGCCTTCTACAAGATGACTTTCGCCATTGGGCGGGCGGATCCGGCCACGGTGCGGCATTTTGCCGCGAACCTGTATTTCGATTCCGCAGCCATGATCCTGACTTTGATCACCCTGGGCAAATTTTTTGAAGCCAGGGCCAAAGGCAGAACTTCCGATGCCATTGCCAAACTCATGAATCTTACCCCCAAAACAGCCACCGTAATACGTGACGGCAATGAAACCGCCATAGCACGAGAAGATGTGCTTGCCGGGGATATTCTGGTGGTCAAAGCCGGTGAAAGCGTTCCGGTGGACGGCGTTATCACCGAAGGAAACGGCTTTTTAGACGAATCCGCCCTGACCGGCGAAAGTCTGCCTTTGGAAAAACGCGGCGGGGACACCGTAACCGGCGCGACCATCAATAAGTCCGGGCATTTTCTCATGCGAGCGACCAGAGTCGGCGACGACACTACCCTGGCCCAAATCATCAAGCTGGTGGATGAAGCCACTTCGTCCAAGGCTCCCATCGCCCGGTTGGCCGACAAAATCAGCGGCATTTTCGTGCCGGTTGTCATTGCCATTGCCGTAGTCGCCACAGTAATCTGGCTGTTACTCGGCCATGAGCTGGAATTCGCCATGTCCATCGGCATTGCGGTACTGGTCATATCCTGCCCCTGCGCCCTCGGGCTTGCCACGCCCACGGCCATTATGGTGGGCACCGGGCGTGGCGCGGCAAACGGCATTCTGCTCAAATCCGCCGAAGCCATTGAAACGGCGGGAGGCATTGATACGGTTGTATTGGATAAAACCGGAACCGTTACCGAGGGCAAACCCGTGGTGACAGACATAGTTCCCACAGCTTCCATAACGGAAACGGAATTGTTGGCTTTTGCCGCCTCGCTCGAAAAACTCTCGGAACACCCGCTCGGCGCGGCCATTGTGCAGGAAGCGGAAAAGCGGGATCTGACTTTGTGCAAGGTGGACAGCTTCGTACAAAACCCAGGCCAGGGTATTTCCGGTACGATAGAGGGAATGCGTCATTTTGCCGGCAATGCAAAAATGCTTCAGGCCGAAGGTATTGCCAACAGCTTGTCGGGCAAGGCGGAAGTTTTCGCCGCCGAGGGCAAAACCGCTTTGTATTTTGCGCGGGGCAAGGAACTTGTGGGCCTTATCGCCGTCGCGGACGTGATCAAGAAAAACAGCCGCCAGGCTGTGGCCGAACTTGAAGTCATGGGCATTGAGGTCATCATGCTCACGGGCGATAATGCCCAAACCGCCGAGGCCGTGCGCCGCCAGGCGGGAATAAATAAGGTGGTGGCCGAAGTGCTTCCCCAGGGCAAGGAACGCGAAGTTCATGCGTTGCGGAAACAGGGAAAAAAAGTCGCCATGGTCGGCGACGGCATTAACGACGCCCCGGCCCTGGCCCGCGCCGACGTAGGCATCGCCATTGGAGCGGGTACGGATGTGGCCATTGAATCGGCGGACATAGTGCTAATGAAAAGCGATCTCCTGGATGCCGTTTCCGCCATCCAGCTCAGCCGGGAGGTTATGCGCACGATCCGCCAAAACCTGTTCTGGGCCTTCTTTTACAACAGCATAGGCATCCCGGTGGCGGCGGGCGTTTTCCACGGCATCTGGGGGCTTACGCTCAGCCCCATGGTTGCGGCGGCGGCCATGAGCCTCAGTTCCGTCAGCGTCGTGTCCAACGCGCTCCGGCTCCATCTTTTTGTGCCAAAACATTCGCAAAGCGGTGATGAGTCCGGGACAAGCCATGTTCCACAACCGGCATTACCAGCCAAAAAAATAACAAACCAAAGCAACATAAGGAGTTCCGTCATGAAAAAAAACATAACTATTGAAGGCATGAATTGCGGGCACTGCACCGGTTCAGTGGAAAAGGCGTTGCGGGCCGTTCCCGGTGTTACCGCAGTAAGCGTTGATCTGACTTCCAAAACCGCGACGGTTGAGGCGGACGGCAACGTTTCCGACGAAACGCTTAAAAAAGCTGTAAAAGATACCGGCTTTGCAGTAATCGGCATCAAGTAGAGTGTGGAAAAGGTGGGTAATATGAAATTCCAACAGATACGCGGAGCCACGGTCATTGTGACCTATGCGGGAAAGAAGTTCCTGATAGACCCGTTTTTTGCGGACAAGGGAAGTGTGCCACCCGTGCCCTCTCCTTACAATGAAAGCCCCAACCCTCTGGTTGCGCTGCCGTTGTCCATAAGCGAAATTGTCGCAGTTGATGCCGTTATCGTCACGCATATGCATCATTTCGATCATTTCGATGAAGCGGCTCAGAGGGCGCTGCCCAAAGATATGCCAATGTTCACGCAGAATGAAAAAGAAGCGCGCGACATGCGCGGGCTCGGCTTCAAGAACGTAACAGCCCTTCATGATGAAGGAGTGCACTTTGAAGAGATTACGCTCCACAGAACAAACGGTGAACATGGGCGCGGCGAGGCTTCAAAAAAGAATTACGCGGCGCTCGGAATTCCTGATGAAGTCTGCGGCGTTGTGTTTACCAAGCTTGGTGAAAGAACCGCATACGTTGCCGGTGATACGCTTTGGGGCGAGATGGTCAGAGACGCGATAGACAAACACCATCCTGATGTTATCGTCCTCAATGCCGCGCAGGCCCAATTTCCGGATGGCACGCCGATTCTGATGGGCGCCGAAGGACTTTATGAGGTGTCTAAAGCCGCCCCGCAAGCCACGATAATCGTGACTCACCTTGATGCGGTCAATCACGCCCGTGTAAGCCGTGGGGACATGCGGCAGTTTGTCCAGGACAAAGGGCTCAACTCCCGGGTGTTTATTCCCACGGATGGAGAAGAACTGTCCCTATAAAATCCCTGAATTTTGCAAGAGCCATCATAAATTCACTCCGAGAAAGTTTAATTAGGGGCTTTCTCGGAGTGAATTGTCGATTCAGGCTCTCTATGCGGAATCGCCGGTAACAGTCGGTATAAATTTCATAGCCTGTTACTTTCGTTCATTGTGAACTTTGTGCAGCGCCTTGCAAAACTTGAGCTGTCCGTCTTCCATCAGCCCGCAGTCATGCCAGCCAAGATGCCGGTAAAATCCGGGAGCCAGCGCACGGCTGAACAGGGTGAAGGATTGCACCGGGAATTCAACGGAAAATGCCATTTTGTCCCCATTCGTGAATGCCCGTAATGCCTTTTTGGAGGTTTTTTGTCAAAAAATCCGAGCCCGATGCCAGGCCATTGCTTCCTTGGAGGAACTTTGCCCATCAACCCTGCTTCCACTATGCCTTGTACATCGCCTTGAGGAAACGCAGGCCGCTTTCTGTTTTAAACACCTTTTTCTTGAAGCTTTGAACCGCATGCTCATTGATGCCCATTCCATGGATGTTCACAAGAAAATCAGCCTCGAGCAGAATCTGGCAGTCGATGCCGTCGATATCTGTATATGTATGATGCCTGCCAATGAGCGTGCTCACTCTGGAAATTATATCTTTAGTGCATCCGAGCGCCCTTAGCATGTCGGCGGCGACGGGCGGCCCTTCTTTTTCCTGCTGGGCGGGAGTACAGGAGCCTAACTTGTCTTCCACCACTTTAATGCCAATATCATGGGTGAGGGCGGAGATTTCAAGAATTTCCTGGGTTTTCCGGTCAAGCTGTTCAAGCTCGCCTATTGTTTTCGCCAGCCCGTGCACACACAAAAAATGATTGATGCGCCGTATGTCTCCGGAATAAAAATTCAGCATGGCTTCGGTTGTCTTGGCAATCATGGTCATATTTTTCCTCATTTCTTCATGGCATTGACCCGCCATTCCGGCGGCATCTTTTCCAGGGCATAACGAAAGGCGGTGCGGGGCATATCAAACCCGGATTGCCGCGCCTATTCTGGCGCCCCAAGCAAAGGGCATATAAGCAGACAATGCGATGTAAACTCGTTTTCACCCAACACAGTATTGTTACTTGACGGCTTAGGTTCCGCAGCATTTAACATCTTGATTGCGGCGTTGCAGCCCACTGCGAATGGTGGCAAAAATTTGCGCCAGTCGGCCTTGGAAACCGGAATTACCCTCTCTGAAATATTTTGACTGCCCGCACACTCCGAATTACTGAATTCCAGGATGAAGCAGCCCTCAGATTTTGCTTCCAAGGCATCCATTACAAGCAATATCTCGCACATTTGTTCCAGAAAAACGTCCATGGCCTTGCCGCAGTCTTCCACGCTGTAGCCTAATTCCTCATAGAGCCCCCAAACAACTTCTCCGGAGAGTCTGGAGTACAGCGGATGCCTGCCGCGCAACTCCTTGCCGCGTTCGGCGGATATGGTATTTTTATTTTTCATGGTGTTATCAGATTAAAATGTAATACGTATCAGAGTCAAAAATCTCTGGCGTCCGTCGTTTCCATCAGCAGCCTCTGGGCCACGCAACGGCGGATGTCTTGCTTGTATTTTTCCGCCCAGACAGATATATACATATTATAAATTAATTGCCAACTGTGTACCCACTGTATGCCTATGAGTTCGCGGCCGACGCCAATTCGATGATCTGTCGCGGCGTGATGCTGTCTGGCAAGGCCGAGCTGTCCTGGGATTATAACCTGTGGCGCTCGTTATGGCGGGACTTTATGACCATATACTAGCCGCTCGATCCCGACTTTGTGGTCGTGAAGTTCACGGCGGAGCGCGGGAACTACTACGAAGGGCTGCGCAACACGGATTTTACGATCTGAAAGGCCGACTGATGGCATACGCCAATGTGAGTGACATAAGGCTCTATTATGAAGATCACGGTAAAGACGAGCCGGTTATTTTTATTCACGGCAGCTTTTCGCGGGGAGACTCCACTTTTACCGCGCAAATACCGGTATTCAGCCGTAGTTACAGAGTGATATGCCCCGACCTGCGCGGCCATGGGAGAACGATTGCAGCATCACCACATTGGACAACACCACAGCTTGCCGACGATATAATATATTTGCTGGATGAGCTGCATATACCCAAAGCCCACATTGTCGGCCACAGTATGGGCGGCGATGTAGCCATGTATTGCGCCATTCGGCATTCCGAGCGTGTGGCTACCGCGACTTCCATTGCCTCGACCGGAGTAGCCAATGATGGAGTTAAAAGATATGTACGTGAGTTTCATCCCGAAAAGCTATGTAAAGACCGGCATGGGAAATTCGTTGAACGCCTGCGAAATGATCACGCCCTGGCCCACAAAGGCAAATGGGAGGATTTCATAACGGAAACAATTAAAAACTGCGAACTCTATCCCAATTTCACCAAAGCTGAATTAGCTGCCATATCTATGCCGTTTCTTTTAATATATGGATATAGCGACTCGTTGATAGACCCTGAAGAAATTACGGAACTCAAAGATAATATTCGATCTTTCACGGCACATGCCATCAAGGATGCCGACCACTATTTACATATGCCAAATCGGCAGTGTGATACGGTAAACAAAGTATTGCTCGATTTTTTTACCGCAAATAAATGCTCCGGCTTTTATTAGGGTTGGCATTTTGCCTAAACTGTTTTTTACTGAATTGAAGCGAATATTTATCCGTAATCGAAAATTCTCCCGGGAAGTCATGAAAATCCCAATATACTGTCGCGCCATTGGTATAATACTCTCATAATACAAACCTATAGGCTATCTAAATCACTCTGCCCAAAGGATCGGAAAAGACGGTGAGGCGGTTTTCCGCCGGACGACAGAACCCCACAAGGGCAACACCAGCCCTGGGGGCGTCATGCAGTGCCATTCTTGTCACGGCTGCCCTGCTTACCATGAAAGATATGCCCAACCGGCGAGCTTTGGCGTAAAGGCTGGCGGTAAGGCGGGCGGTTGTGAACAGAACGTGCCCACCGGGATCAAGCCCGCTCAGCGCGGAATGCCCGGCCAGACGGTCCAGGCAGTTATGGCGGCCTATATCTTCAACAAGCAAGGCCATACCGGCCTGAATACCGTCTGGCTCAAGGCGCATCATGGCGGCCCGGTGCGAGCAGCCGGTTCCAGCCCAAAGCCCTGGAGCATCCAAGAAGCCGCGCATATGTTCAAGCAGGGCCGAGGCGCGCGCCGAACCTGGCACGGTATTTATCGGGCGGGTTTTGAGCGGCCTGGTGAAGCGCACCCGCACCATGGGGCCGCCCTCCCCTGCACTTTCTTCCTCAAGCACAATATGTTCCGGATCAGGAAAAGGCGCGGGCCCGCATAAAGGCGGGCTGCCTTGCTCCAACAACACGTTGCCCAGAGCCAGCTCTTTGAGTTCCTGCGGCCTGGACCACAGCAGGCGCTTTTCCCCTTCGTGCTCAACAGTGAACCGGATCTCATGGGCAACGGAATCTTCGGCGGCCAGCCATGAGTCGCCTTGCCATTGCCTGATGCGGGCCGGTTCGCATGAAATTTCACCGCGCATTAAAAGCCCCACAGGGAAGGAGTTGGGCGATGAAAACCTTCTTTAACCGCCAGCATGTCCAACGGCAGCGAAAGCAAATCGTCAATCGCGGGAATAAATTCGGAAACGATTTTCTGGCGCGAGTCCGCCAGCTTTATGTAGCCTTCGCAGGAACGGCAAACATGAACCTGGTACCCCGGCTCAGTGTCCGCTATAAAAAAGGCCATTTTTTCCGAATTTTCTTCCAAACAGAAGGGGCACTGCATGCGCTTAGCCCTATAAATCAGCAGGCAGAAAGAACAGGCATGCAGCCGCGCGCCCTCGGCCCCGCGCAATTCCCCGATGGACGGGTGCGAACCGCAATGCGGGCAATGTCCGTATGTCCAGATGGATGCCGGGTCATGTCCGCCGCTACGGGAAATATTTCGTGTTAAAGCATATGCGAACGGGCTCAAGGAGCTTTGCGCCATAAAACGCAATAAGCCTGGCACCTGGGTAAAGCCTTGCCTATGGCCCGCAAACCACTCTTCATCATCATTCAAATGGGCGCGGAACAACGCGTCAGCGCTGATTTCTCCCTTCGACTTCAACTTGCCGAAGCGTTGCGAAGCTTCCTTGAATGGCCCCCCCAAACGGCTGAGAATCCCCTGGATGGCGCGCAACAGTTCCCGCTCTTGCGGCAAGTCGGCGGAAAAATTTTTGCGGGCAAGCAGCGGAATCCCCTGACGATGTTCTTCATCGGAGGGAGCGGGCTGCGGAAGAACATAAGAAGAGCCATCTTCAAAAGCCGCCAGAGCGCTTTCTTGCGCGCGAAGCACGCGCCTTACCAGATTTACAAGTTCCGGTGGCAACCAGTAAATTTGATCCAACACTTTAAGTTTTACGTCCGACGCGGCGAACTGAATATCCGGCATGGCGTTTCCTACATATGATTAAGTTACCGGGAATCAGGAATAATCTTCATCATTAACCGGATGCGTGGAAAAAGTATATATAAATAATTATCGTTGACTGCATACAACATAAGATATATGCTAAAAAAAGCATATTAATTGCCAATGCATTATAATTTTGAAGACTGTCCTTCATCACTCGAGCCTGAATTTCTCAGGAGACATCACATGGTCATATCCAGACGAAACGTACTCAAGGCCGGCGCGGGAGCCGCGCTGGTCACAGCATTTTCCGGTTTGCCGTTCAATTTTGAAGCTGTAGCCGCCAGGGCGGATATAGCCCGGCTGAAATGGACAAAACAAACCCCGTCAATATGCTGCTACTGTGCCGTAGGCTGCGGTATTATGGTAAATTCCGGCGACAAGGCCGCCGGCAACAGCACCGATAGAATAATCAACCTTGAGGGAGATCCGGATCATCCGATCAATGAAGGATCTCTTTGCGCCAAAGGCGCGGGCTTCTGGCAAATAGCCGAAAATCAGGCCAGACCAACTAAGCCCTTGTACCGCGCCCCCAAATCCGGAGAATGGAAAGAGGTGGAGTGGGACTGGGCCATGGATCGCATCGCGGCCAATATCAAGACCACCCGCGACGCCACTTTTGCTGAAAAAAACGTCAAGGGCGAAAAAGTGAACCGCACCCTGAGCATAGCCTCTTTCGGCACATCGTCCATGGACAATGAGGAATCATGGGCCATACAGGCGCTGATGCGCGCCCTTGGCGTTGTATATATAGAGCATCAGGCCCGTCTCTGACACAGCTCCACTGTACCGGCTCTGGCAGAGTCGTTCGGACGCGGCGCGATGACCAACCACTGGCAGGACATCGCCAACAGTGACTGTGTGCTGATTATGGGCTCCAATCCGGCTGAAAACCATCCCATTTCCTTCAAATGGGTGATGAAGGCCGTGGAACGCGGTGCTACCCTCATCCATGTGGATCCACGTTTTACCCGCACCTCGGCCAAGGCGCATTTTTATGTGCCGCTGCGCTCGGGAACCGACATCGCCTTTCTTGGCGGCATGATCAAATATATTCTCGACAACAAGCTGTACTTTGCCGAATACCTGGCCAACTACACCAACGCGTCCATGATCGTGGGCGGAAAGTACGGCTTCAAAGACGGCCTTTTCTCCGGCTATGACCCGAAAACGCATAGCTACGACAAGAGCCTCTGGGCCTTTGAGCTGGATGAAAACGGCGTGCCCAAACGTGACCCCAGTTTCAAAAACCCACGTTGCGTGATTAATCTGCTCAAGGCGCATTACGAACGCTATACCCTGCGGGCCGCCGCTGAGGCGGCGGGTTGCTCGGAAGCGGATATTGAAAAGGTGTACAAAGCCTTTGCCGCCACCGGCAAACCGGATAAAGCCGGCACGGTAATGTACGCCCTGGGCTGGACCCAGCACACTGTTGGCGTTCAGAACATCCGCACCATGGCCATCATTCAGCTTTTGCTCGGCAATGTGGGTGTGGCCGGCGGCGGCGTGAACGCGCTACGCGGCGAATCAAACGTTCAAGGGGCCACGGACCAAGGCGTGCTGACAGAAAGCTGGCCCGGCTATCTGCCCGTGCCCCACAGCGGTCTGGTGGATCTGGCCGCCTACAACAAGGCCATGACGCCGGTTTCCAAAGACCCCATGAGCGTCAATTGGTGGCAGAACCGCCCCAAATATGTGGCCAGCTTTTTGAAGTCCATGTATCCGGATCTGACTGCGGAGCAAGCCTATGAGCTTATGCCCAAGGTGGATCAGGGCAAAAAGATGACGGATTATTTCTGGCTGGCGGTTTTTGACCACATGCTGGCCGGAGACGTCCAAGGGCTTTTCGCCTGGGGGCAAAACCCGGCCTGCGGAGGAGCCAATGCCGGTAAAAACCGCAAAGCGTTGGCAAAGCTGAAGTGGATGGTGAGCGTCAACCTCTTTGACAATGAAACCGCCTCGTTCTGGCGTGGTCCGGGCGTAAACCCCAAAACCGTGGACACGGAGGTGTTTTTGCTGCCCTGTGCCACCGATGTGGAAAAAGACGGTTCCATAACCAACTCTGGCCGCTGGATCCAGTGGCGTTCCCAGGCCGCGCCCGCGCACGGTGGCGTGTGGACCGACGGGCATATGCTGCTGGCCATGAGCGAACGCCTGCGGAAAATGTACGCCAAAAACGGCGGAGCTTTTCCCGAGCCGATCAAACACTTCGGCTTCGACCTCTGGAAAGAGGGCGATGAATTCTCGTCGGTAAATGTGGCCAAACTGATGAACGGCCGCTTTACCCGCGATACGACCATTGACGGCGTGGCTTACAAGGTCGGGCAGCAGGTTCCGGGCTTTGCTCTGTTGCAGGCCGACGGCTCGACCGCTTGCGGCAACTGGCTGCACGGCGGCTCGTGGACTGAACAAGGCAATATGATGGCCCGGCGCGACCCCAAACGCACTCCAGAGCAGGAGCGTATTGGCCTTTCGCCCAATTGGAGTTATTCTTGGCCGGCGAACCGCCGCATCATGTACAACAGAGCCTCGGTGAACAAAGAGGGCAAGCCATGGAATCCGGACAAGTCCGTGATCGAATGGAAAAACGGCGCCTGGACCGGTGATGTGGTGGACGGCGCGGGCAACCCGGGAACCAGGCATCCATTCATCATGCAGGCGCACGGGCTTGGCGCTCTGTACGGCCCAGGCCTGCTTGACGGTCCCTTCCCCGAATATTATGAGCCGGTGGAGTCTCCTTTCAAGGCGCACGGGTTCTCGAAACAGCGCATCAATCCCACGGCTTTTTTCGCCAAGGATGAAAAGTTCGCGGTGGCTGACCCGCATTTCCCCTATGTTTGCACCACCTACCGCCTTACCGAACACTGGCAGACAGGCACCATGACGCGGCAAAGCTCGTGGCTGCTTGAAGCCGAACCCCAGGTGTACACGGAGATAGACCCGGAACTGGCCCAAGCCAAAGGCATCAAAAACGGGGATATGGTGCGCATATCCAGCCCGCGTGGAGCCATGACCGCCGTGGCCATGGTTACCGAGCGCGTCCGCCCGTTTATGAGCAACGGTAAAAAGATACACATGGTGGGGCTGTCCTGGCAGTACGGCTGGCTTACCCCCAAAGACGGGGGCGATTCCGCCAACCTGTTGTCGATAGCGGTGGGTGACCCGAACGTGGGCATACCCGAGACCAAGGCCTTCATGGTCAACCTAGAGAAGGCATAGGAGGCTGTCATGGGAATGGCGTTTTTTATTGACCTGACCTTGTGTACAGCCTGCCGCGGCTGTCAGGTGGCCTGCAAGCAATGGAAGAAACTGGCGGCGGAAAAAACCAGTAATACCGGCTCGCACACCAATCCGCCTGATTTGAGCTATACAACATTTAAAACAGTGCATTTTATAGAAAAGGGTGCAAAAGACGATTTGCGCTGGCTCTTTTTTCCCGAGCAATGCAGGCACTGCCAGATGCCATCCTGCAAGGCTTCGGCGGACAATGACAAGGAAGGAGCCATTTTGCAGGATCCGGATACCGGGGCCGTAACCTATACGGAACTTACCAGGGAGGTGGACGGCCAGGCCGCCCGCGAAGCCTGCCCCTATGATATCCCGCGCATGGACCCGGCCACAAAGCAGCTGTACAAATGTGATATGTGCCCGGATCGCATCGCCGACGGGCTTTTGCCGGCCTGCGTACTCACCT
Source organism: Desulfovibrionaceae bacterium (assembly GCA_031553655.1). GTDB lineage: Bacteria > Desulfobacterota > Desulfovibrionia > Desulfovibrionales > Desulfovibrionaceae > JAVBLG01. The sequence continues at coordinate 44,156 of JAVBLG010000101.1, forward strand.
GCAACAGTGGATGCATGAGCTTCGGTGATGAGAATGAAATGCGCGATAAAGCGCAAAAACGCCTGGAAGAAGCAAAAAAGCGCTGGCCTAACGCTGTTCTCGGCGATATCGACTATGTGCGCACCATTTACCTGTTTCAGGAAGATCCTTTTACGTACCATAAAAGCGCGGTTTCCGCCAATGAGGAAAAACCGGTGCCGATTACGCGGCGTAACATGCTGGCTGGCTTGATCGGCAGAAGCAAAGGTTAAAACAGTTTTCCCGGTGTCAAAAAACGTAAATTTTTGACACCGGGAATCCGGTGAAAAACAAGAAAATACATATCACCAGTTTTAAATATAGTGCTGTTATTTAAATGGATTGAGTATCAATTGTTCATGGAAAAACGCGCATTGCCGTAAAGCGGCACGTCTTCATCACGGGTAACCACAATAACAGCCGTTCCCCGTTTATTGGCTCCGGGCAAAAATTCCATGAGCATTCGTGTATTTTCCGGATCAAGATCGCAACGAGAGGAAATAAATGACTCTGCGCATTTATCAAAGAATGAGTATCGCATAAATCGCCGCCACAAAATCGTCTTTACTTGTTTCCAACGCAGGATAAAATTCGCGAGCATCTGGCTGCAAAGTGAGCGGGCTTCAAATATGCATGACCAGCGGCGTATATTTGGCAAGCACCCCGTCACCGGTAATCAGCCGCATGGGCTCGGCCATGGCTTGGGCCACCAGCATGTGGTCAAAAGGATCATTATGGTGCCTGGGTATTGTAGTCAGCATTTCCGTATGCGAGCCGAGAAGCGGCAGTTCTAGAAAGCCGCTTTCCCGCGCGGTTGCGCGAAGCTCCGGCAGGCTGGCCGCCAATTTGCCTATGCGCGTTTTAATGGCGATTTCCCACCAGGATACGGTACTCACAAAAACTTCATTCTCATCCGCAAGCAACAGTTCCCGCACAGGCTCAATGCGCGGCCCATTGCTCAATGCCCAGAGCAGCGCGTTGGTATCCAGCAAAAGCCTCATTCCGTCCCCCCCTCAAAAGCGGCGAGAATTTCCGGCGGCAGCGGATCGTCAAAGTCATCAGGAACAATCAATTTTCCTTCCAGAAGGCCAAGGCGCTTTTTGGGTTTGGCACTGACAACAGAAGTAAGCATGGCCTCCGCGCGGCCATAGCTGCCGATGAAAATGGTTTCCCCTCCGGCGGCGCGTTTGACCAGCTGCGACAGAGAACTTTTTGCCTGATGCATGGGCACGACGGTGATGGACATATTAGCCTCCATTATCTTTAATCCTTTTTATAGACTTAGCTAGGACTTAGCCATAAGTCAAGGCGGTTTTCGCCAGGACCTGCGTTAAATAAATGGGTGGATGGTTACAAACCAAAGATGTGCTATACCGGCTTTGAACACCGGATCAATATCTTGAGGCTCATTAAGCCAAAGCAGAAAACAGCCCATTTCTTCATCAAGCCGCTCAGCGGCCGGGGCTTCAAAGTGAACCTTTTCACGCCCGACATAACCGGAAACAACCTGCATGGGTCCAGCTTCCGGAGTGCGCCATGATCCGACAGTAATACGCCGAGCCTGGCCATATCCTGTTGGGAACAGCGCGGCGTGCCAGCCGAACAGGCGTTCCGCAGTTAAAGGCTCCGCATAACGATCTCCCCAGAAGCAAGCCCTGCTTATGGCGCACAGCGGCAAGCTGACCGGCAAGCGTATCCATGCTCCATTTAAAGAGTGGCCACTCCGGCCTGTTGTGTATATAACGCATAATCACCGCACCTTTTGCGTCGAAGATTGCATGTATTCGCCGCACGAGCAAGTTATGCCGTAGATCAGCATCTGAATGAGGTCATTGTCATCACGCGAAAACGGATATATCAAATTTCCATGAGCGAAGTTGGATACTATTACACGGAATCGAGCGACATTGAGTTGATTGTCACCAAAGGGCGGGAACACAGATATCCCTGGCACATACATACACGCCATTGGATAGTCGGAGTGGTACGCCACGGGGCTGTGCTCCTGGCTACCAGAACAAATATTCGCCGGCTTAACACCGGCCAGCATTTTTTCATACGTCCATATGAACCTCACAGCCTGGCTGTGGAACCGGAGAGCTCGTTGCTGACCCTATGCCTTGACGAAAGTGGCGCGTTTTTAACGGATGGAGATTCGGTTAGTTCACGCCTATCATCAATCCTTCAAGCGAATGAAAAAGCCTTGTTCGCGGAAGCTGTGGCGGCCTGCGAGAAAACTATGCTTTCGCATGAATATTGTGAATACCATCCGGAGGCATATGATTCTCTCATCGTTAGTTCAATCCGAGAGATAATGCGGCTGGTAATGGAAAAACCCGACGAAACCCTGCCCATTGCCCGCATGGCCGCATATGCCGGATACAGTCAATGGCATTTTCTGCGTGCCTTCCGAAGAATTACGGGGATGACTCCTCATGCATTTCAACTTGTTTGCCGTATGCGCCTGCTGCGCTCCATGCTCCGGTCGGATACGGCGAGAGCCACGGCCGCCGTATCCGCCGGTTTTGCCGATCAGAGCCACATGCACAAGGTGTTTAAGCTACACCACGGCATGACTCCAGGAGAATTCAAAAAAGCCAGCATCAAGCTGGAACTGTGACAAACTTGGCAAACAGGCACAGTCCGTCTTCTCCGGCCCTGACCTCATGCGGCGCATTGCAGGCAATTACAGCCATGGTGCCTGGAACATAGGGCATTTCTCCCTGATCCGTCAGGCACACTCCGCTTCCTTTTACAACCTCATGTAATTCAATGCTGGCCGTATGCGTGTGCATGCCAATTTTGCAATTCGGTTCAATACGCACAAGATGGCAGGTAAACAGCCCGCCGGTCTGCTCCGCCGTGAGCAGATTTTTTAAGGATACTCCAAGGAAATTTTTGTGTTTGTTCCAGGCGCAAGCGCTCATATCTTTTTTTCGCCCCGCATTTACCAAGGTGCCGTTTTCAAACTGTTTGAACAGATCCATTTATGTAATGCCTCCTTACAGCAAGTTGCTGGAAGCAATATACTGATATGGAGTCCGGCCATATTGTAAAAAATTGCTGTGTATGGTTGCGAATAACACGCGGGCCTATCGAGCATATGCTCTAAAGTTTTCCCGCATAGCGGAATAAATGCTACTAAAGCGGCCTTGATAAGAACCCCGGGCCGGTCTACAGTTTTGCCAGAGTAAAAAATCACCATGAAGTGAGCATGCCATGCCTCTGGACGAAAAAGCACTACAGATCCGAACCGCCGCCGGGGAGGACAGCACCCGCCAGTTCAAAGCGGATATTCGCAATGCCGAATCCTTGGCCTCTGAAATGGCAGCTTTCGCCAATTCAGAAGGTGGAGTCATTTATGTAGGTGTTGCTGATGACGGCGGCATGTCGGGGCTTTCCCGTGAGGATGTCACCCGCATAAACCAGCTTATCAGTAATGCGGCCAGCCAGCTTGTACGCAGACCGCTGGCCGTGCATACGGAAAATGTGCCGTTACAGAACGGACGGATAATTATCGTACTCACTGTGCCCAAAGGCATAGACAAGCCCTATTTCGACAAAAATGGCGTTATTTGGTTGAAAACAGGTTCCGACAAACGCCGGGTGAACTCCAAGGAAGAACTGCGCCGTCTGTTCCAGATCAGCGCTCAGTTCCATGCGGACGAATTATCCACCAAGGCCGGCATAGACAAAGCTGGATAAACTGCGTTTTCGGGATTTCCTGCGGGATGTATATAAGCAGGATTTTCCCGACTCTCCGGAAGAACTTACCCGTCTTCTCCAAAATATGAACCTTGCCACCGACAGCGGCGTGTTGAATCTTGCCGGAGTACTCATGTTTGCCGAACGCCCGGAATGGATAGTGCCGCAATTCGTGGTCAAGGCCATCCGCTATCCCGGTAACCAAATTCACGCCAGCGAATATGTGGATACCGAGGACTTTTCCGGCCCGCTGCGCAAGGTATTTGATGATGCTCAGGCATTTATCATGCGCAATCTGCACAAAGTGCAGGCGGGACGCGGAGTAAACGCACCTGGCCTGCCTGAAATTTCCGAAAGCGTCTTTGAAGAGTTATTGGTCAACGCCCTGGTTCACAGGGATTACCTGGTCAGCGCGCCAATCCGCCTTTTCATCTTTGATAACCGCATCGAAATCAGGGGGAAAATTTTGACGCTGATTCAGGAGAGCAGTGAAATAACAATCCCTGAATTGGCGAAACAACTAGACGTAAGCACACGAACTATTGAGCGCGGGATAGCCTCTTTGCGAACTGAGGGCGTCTTACGCCGAATTGGGCCGGATAAAGACGGATAAGCCCAATCTGGTCAATGGCACTGCCCAACTTGGCATCCCTGGCCTTCAGAGCGTTTATTTCGGTCTCGCCGTATTCAAAAACTGGCATGATTTACCTTATGTAATTTTGTGCATCAGAAACAGAAAAGTATAAATCACTTTTCAAGCGGAGTATTCAGTTTATCCCGCAGTTCAACCGGCACACCATCCATGAGGATACGTTCGGCAATCATGTCTTTAGTGGTTTCAAAGTACTTTTTGAAGTGCGGTGTTTCGCGGTGAACCTGGTAGGCCTCTTCGTTGACGTACATTTCAAAGAACATGATTTTAGTTGGGTCATCCTTGTCAGCTACAGCGTATATGGCCAAAACGCCTGGTTCAAGACTCAGGGCATCGCGCATTTCTTCTTTGACAGCTTCTTTGAAAGCCTCCAATTGATCCGGTTTAATTCGCAAATGAGCTATGCGCACAGCCCCGGCCTCGGCGGCAACGGCTTTGCCTGATGCCCCGAGGAGCATGGCGGCAACCATTGTAATCACGAAAAGAACAATACTGAATTTCATACGATTTCCAAAATAGTTTTTAGTCGTTTAGCAACAATACCCGCTTGTATATGGCAAATTGATGAAACAGCTTCATCTTATTCTCATTTTCGTTGCCAATTCAAGGATTTTATGCTTGGTGGATACTGTTGTGAACGCTTCGAAAACATTATTACCTTGCGGCTAAAAATTTGCATCCGTATCGTATCTGCATAATGAGGGGCGGAGCAAGACGCCCAAGCGGGAACAGGCCTTCCTGTTCCATGAAAACCATGCACGGAGGCATCGGGTGCATGCATCATCATGCGGCATGCCGATATGGACGCCTTGCTCTGCGCAGCAGCTTGGGCAGTTATTTCTCGTGACTTACTTATGTAAAATTCCCTATTTTACTCGGCTTAACGCACTGTATAACCGCCGTCAGGCGCGACAGCCTGCCCCACCATAAATCCGGCTGCGGGGCTGCACAGCCACAAAACCGTTGCCGCGATTTCCTCCGCTGTGCCGAGTCTCCCCATCGGAATTTCCTTGATGATCTCAGCCATGTGCTCCGGCGCGGCGGCAACTGCTTTTGCTACCATCGGCGTATCGGACGTGCCGGGGCATACGCAGTTGATGCGTATGCCCCGTGAAGCGTATTCCAGAGCGGCGCTTTTGGTAAGACCCACAACACCGTGTTTCGACGCTGTATACGCGCCAAGATTTGCCGTTCCAACCAAGCCGCTTTGCGAAGAACAGTTGACGATGGCCCCACCTTCACCCTGCGCCCGCAACTGCCGCAACTCGTGCTTCATACAGTTCCAGATTCCGCGCAAATTAACGGCAATCGCCAGATCAAAATCTTCGCCCGTAGCGTCGGCGGTTTCCACAACGGCCACATGGAGCCCTGCGTTGTTGTAAGCAAAATCCAGCCGACCGAATGCAGCAATGGTTTTTTGCACCATGGCCTCGGCCTGATCTTCCTTGGAAACATCACAAGCGAACCCCACGGCGCGATGGCCTTGGCTGTTCAACGCCTTGGCGGCCTCGGCGGCGGACTGCCCGTTACTGTCGGCGAGCATCACCGTTGCGCCGGACTTGACGAAAAGTCGGGCGGCAGCCAGCCCGATGCCGGATGCCGCTCCGGTAACTATCGCCACTTTGTTTTCAAAGTTGAACCGCATATACATTCCTGCCCATTATCTACGGGTTGCCAGAACTTTTTCCAAAACCGACGTCGCTGTTTCCCCTTCCTGCTTTCCAACTTTGTCACTGATTACAGTGACGAAGTGCTTCATCTGGCTTTCCGTAAAGCCGACATTCATGGATGCCCCAAGATGGAACTGAAGCTGCCCGGCAGTGCCGGACATGGCGGCAAGTGCGGAGATGGTCGCAAGCTCACGCGTTTGAAAATCCAGAACGTCGCGGGCAAAAATATCCGCGAACAAATGTTCTTTCAAAAAGGCGTCGATAGCGGGCGCGAAGACCTGATACCCTCTGGCGGGAGGGATTGTCTGCTGTCCTGAGAGCGTGGCCCGCACTTTTGCGCCATATTCGTCCCTATTCATTCCTGCGGGAATGGGGCTGGATTCTTTGCCGATCTGATCCTTGATACCTTTTGCCCGACGTTCGTCCATCACGGACATGAAGGTATGGATGCCGTTCAGACTGCGCGGGAATCCGGTATACGCATAGAGTTGGATGAGGACTTCCTTGATTTCATTGACCGTCAGGCCCGCTTCAAGCCCCTCGCCAAGGGCTGGTTTCAACTTGTCCAGGTCGCCGTTGGCCGTATAGGCCGAAATGGCGATAACGCTCCGCTGTCTGGAAGTAAGTTCGTTCATGGTTTGTGCCTCCGCAATGCCGGTAAAACTGGTGACAAAAAGACAAATGGCTCCAAAAACACCTGTAATTTTCCTATTCATATGAACTCCCGCGATACTTCACGCCATCAGCGTGTCACTCTATAATTTCTATCCTGGCGCTGAACTTCATGCCCATCCCGGCCAGCCGTTCCTTGCCGGAGTCGATCCTCCCAAGATATACAAACCAGCGCCGCCGCCGAATCCTTTATAAAAAACAGCCAGATTTCCCCATGGTGCGTAGTAGCAAAAATCGCCTTGGGCTTGGTCGCCCAAAACACCGCCCTGCGTTGCCAGCTTGCGGGACAGGTAGGCGATTTTTTCCGTCCGAGCATAGTCTTCAAACGTCACTGTCATAGGGAGCAGCGATATAAAGTCTCTGCTCACCGGGGTGTCGAATAGCGTAACAACGGCTTCTTCATTATTGAAGGCTATGCGTATCCTGGTTTCTTGCTCGTTTTTACTCATGTAGCTCTCGGCGGCGAAAGTGACGGGAAAAAGCGAAACCAGAGTGAGGCAAAGCAGTACTTTCTTGATCACCTGATTTCTCCATGCACGGCTATTTGATGTTGTTGTATTGTTCGTCGGTCACCTCTTCCATCCAGGTCACGTTATTTCCATCCGGCAGCGAACCGGTCAGGGCTATATGCGTCATGGACGATGTGGGAGAGGCTCCGTGCCAGTGTTTGATGCCGGCCGGGCACCACAGCGCGTCACCGGCCTTGAACTCTTCGACCTTGCCGTCTACCGTGCCGGTACGCCCAATGCCGTCGGTGACAATAAGATGCTGGCCCGTGGGGTGCGTGTGCCAGAAAGAGCGCGCGCCAGGTTCAAAGGTTACATAGCCCGCGCCAAAGGGGGCATCCGGGTGTTTGGGCGTGAAGATGGACTGAATGGTCACGTTTCCCGTAAAATAAGCGCTGGAGCCTTTGATGGAAGCTTGCGAGCCCGCCCGCGTGATCATCTGTTCCTCTTTTGCGTCTTTCGCCATGGCCTGTCCTCCGTAGCCACCCGCCCCGGCTATCAGCGCCAGAGCTGTAATTGTGAATAAAAACCGCTCCATTCTTTCTCCTCGTGATATCTTGCGCCTAAAAGTTTTCCGGGCATTCGGCGCAAGGATGTTTTTCATGGACTTTTCCGGATTACTTTCCCAGAGGTATGGTCAACTCCATGAGCTTATTTTGCGGCCCCTGATGCGGAGCGTTTCTGCCGTCCAGGTTCTTTTCCTTGAGCCATGCTTCCAACTGATCCGCCACCTGCACGTTGTTCAAGTCGGCGAACGGAATATGCGTATTGCCCTTCATGCCGAGTTCGGGAAGGAATACGATCCGGGCGTCACCGCCGTGGCGATTGATTGCAGCCACGAACTGCTTTCCTCTGAGGCTGGATGACCTCCATACTTCGGAATTGTAAACATTGCCGGGTGCGGTTGCGATGTTGTCGCCGAAAACCACCAATATGGGCATCCGGGTCAGTTTTCTGAATTCTTCCAACGGAACCGTGGGGGCCTCCAGTATCCGTGATCGCCATGGAAGGTCTCGCCGTTTTCAGCTTTTGTGACCGTCCCGCCAAAAAACAGGCTGCCCATGGTTCTCAGGGTTATCGGCCCTTGCTCGGCCTGGACGCTCAGGCTGAAGAAAAAGGTCATACACAGGGCAAGAACCATATTTTTCCGCAAAGAGAAGGTTGCGCGCGTCATTCGTCCTCCGTATTTCCGGCTATTTTATCAGCTTTTATATAGCAGCCTGACCTTTGGGGCATAGGCACATTCCTCTATACTTCCTGCCCGATTCTCTATTTGCTTGTCTGTATGGAACTGGCAGGAAGGAACAGACGGACTTTGAAACCGTAGCGATTGAACCGTGGAGGATCGGGCAAGGATTGTAGAGGATCGTGTCTTTATTCCGGAACTGCCTCCCGCTAGAAAATATAAAGGAAATTCGAATGTCCCGGCCTGGCCGGGCAATAATTCAGCGACAGGAGGCAAGCATGGCAGTGTCACGCCGCACTTTTTTGAAAAGCAGCACGTTGGCTGTGGGAGCACTGGCTCTGTCGGGTATTACCGGAGGGCCGGGCAGCGCCTTTGCCGCCGCTCAGGAAGGTTCACGCCCGAAAGCGAAGGTCTTCTTTACGAAGGATCTCAGCCCGGAAGGGCTTCGCAAGTTGTATGCTCAGGTCAATCAGGGCATTACCGGCAAAACGGCCATCAAGCTGCATACCGGTGAGCCTGGTGGACCGAACATAATCCCGCAGGAATGGGTACGGGCTTTCATGCCCTCGGTGCCGAACAGCACCATTGTGGAATGCAACGTGTTGTATTCAAGCCCAAGACAGACCACGGCGGGACACCGGCAGACGCTTGAGACCAATGGCTGGACATTCAGCCCGGTGGATATCATGGACGCGGATGGCGACGTCAGCCTGCCGATTCGCGGAGGCAAGTGGTTCAAAGAGCTGGCTGTGGGGAAAAATATTACGAATTACGACTCCATGCTGGTGCTTACCCACTTTAAAGGACACACCATGGGCGGCTTTGGCGGTTCGCTGAAGAACATTTCCATCGGTTGCGCTTCCGGACGGGCGGGAAAAGAGCAACTTCACCGCGAAGGTTCGCAGGTATGGTCCGGCGGGCCGAATTTCATGGAACGCATGGTCGAAGGCGGCAAGGCCGTCACCGACCATTTTGGGCCGCGAATCACTTATATCAATGTCCTCCGGAATATATCCGTTGACTGCGACTGCGCTGGCACAAGCGCAGCCGCCCCAACAACGCCGGATCTCGGCATTTTGGCCTCGAAGGACATCCTTGCCATTGATCAGGCCTCCGTAGATATGATCTATGCTCTGCCCGAAAGGCAGCGGCGTGATATGGTGGAACGCATTGAAAGCCGTAGCGGCCTGCGCCAGTTGGCCTACATGAAGGAACTCGGCATGGGCGAAAATGCGTATGAAATAGTGACTGTATCCTAAAACCGGAGGCTGGAACCACAGGTTCGCCGAAACATCTCACGGAGATCAGCAACATGAAAATACGAAAACTGAGAAATCTGGAAGTCTCTGCAATAGGCTTTGGTTGCATGGGGTTCAGTCACGGCTACGGCCCCGGCCCGGACAAGGACGAAGCCGTCACGTTGATCCGGGAGGCCTTTGATCTGGGCTGCACCTTCTTTGATACAGCCGAAGTCTACGGCAAAGGAGCCAATGAGGAACTGGTGGGAGAAGCACTGCGGCCTATCCGGGACAAGGTCGTTCTGGCCACCAAGTTCATGCTTGCGAACAACGAGGCGGGCTCGCGGGAAAAAACTCTCGAAAGCATTCGTGCGCACCTGGAAGCCTCCTTGCAAAGGCTTGGGACGGATCGAGTGGAACTCTACTATTTACACAGGGTCAATAAAGATATCCCCGTGGAAGAAATCGCCTACTGCGCCGGTGAACTGATAAAAGAAGGCAAAATTCTTGGCTGGGGGCAATCGCAATCAACGGAAGATGAAATCCGCCGTGCCCATGAGGTGACGCCCCTGACGGCAATCCAGAGCGAATATTCCATCATGGAGCGCATGTTTGAAAAAGACGTTATCCCCGCCTGTGAGGAACTTGGCATCGGCTTCGTGCCGTTCTCTCCACTGGCCAGTGGATTTTTGTCGGGAAAAGACAATGCGGGCGGGCAGTATGTTGGTGATGACGTGCGCCGGGTCATCACGCGGTTTACCCGCGAGAACATACTTGCCAATCAGTCGTTGCTGGACCTGATTACCGGGTTCGCCGAGTCGAAAAGCGTCACTCCGGCCCAGATTTCCCTCGCCTGGATGCTGCATAAGAAAAATTTTATCGTGCCTATTCCGGGAATGCGGCGGATTGAAAGAATCAGAGAAAACCTGGGAGCCGCTGAAGTGGTTTTGACCGATGCGGAGTTTACGCGAATTGAGGCCGAACTTGCGAAGATCACCATTCACGGCAACCGGACCGACGAAGATATCGCCAAATTGCGGCAGATGCTCTGATGACGCGGGCACATTATGCGCCAGCCGGATATACGGAGACCACAGCCGCTTCGTGGCGGGCAAACAAACGAGGGAAGATTATGAGCCATGCATCTCTTTCCCGCAGAAATTTTATTAAAGCCGCCGGGGTTGCCGGAGGCGCGGCGCTTTTGTCCGGTGTTGCGGGTCTGAACCACTCTCCGGCAGCGACTCCCTACAGGGCCGAAGAGCCTGTTCCCGAGCTGACAGGCGTCTGCGACCTCCATGTACACGCCGAGCCGGATGTCGGACCGCGTTTAATAAACGAACTTTCCTTTGCCATGGACGCGAAAAAAGCCGGATACCGCGCCGTCATGTTCAAGTCCAATGAGTGGAGCTGCCACGACCGCGCCTTTCTTGTGCGGGAAGCCTTGCCGGATTTTGCATGTTTCGGAAGCCTGTGCATGAACCTGGCACATGGTGAAAAGGTCAATGTCCATGCGGCGGGAAAGGCCGTGGCGACCAGCGGCAAGCTCTGCCGCTGCATCTGGATGCCCACGCAGGCGGCCGAGTATCAGGTCAGGATGAGAAAGGAGCCATGGAAAGCCATCCCCGTGCTGAGCGCCACAAAAAACGTGCTCCCCGAGGTCGTCCGGGTCATGGAAATCTGCGCCGAAGCGGACATCATTTTCGCCACCGGGCACAGTTCGCCGGAAGAAAGCCTCATTCTGGCCCGAAAAGCCAGGGAAGTCGGGGTGAGGAAGTTCGTGGTCACCCACGCCAATTCGGGCATTTGGCGTCTGACCAGGGAGCAGGTGACAGCTGTAGCCAACCTTGGCGGATACATAGAGTACAGCTACCTCTGCTGTCTTTGGGGGCCGGGAACGGGCCTGCCGCAGTTTGAACGCCGGAGCAACGAAGATTTTATCGCCTACGCGCAAATCGTTCCGGAACAGAGTTTCATCACCACGGATATGGGTCAGGTGGGGTTGCCGCACCCGGTTGACGCCATGCGCACCTGCATCGGGGCCATGCGGGAAAGCGGCGTCCCGCAAAAGGATATCGACATGATGGTACGCGCCAATCCGGCGAAACTTGCGGGCCTCAGCGCCTGAAACCAGGGAGAACAACATGGACAGACGTGACTTCATCAAATCGTCCGCCGTGCTTTCGGCGGCCGGGGCCATCATGGGAGCCGGGCTTCCCCTTGCCCGCGCGGCGCAAACCGAAAAGAAACATTCCGCAATGGACCCGAAAAACGTCCGTGGCTACAAGCCGGAAATGCACTATCGACCCCACGGGAACACGGGGGGGTATATTTCCGCCCTCGGCTTCGGCATGCTGCGGCTGCCCATGCTGGAGGACCTCAAAACCGTGGACGAAGCTCAGGCCATCGAGATGCTGCGCTACGGCATCGACAACGGCATCAACTATGTGGACACGGCTCGCGGCTACCTGGGCGGGCAGAGCGAAACGGCCGTGGGCAAGGCGCTTTTGAACGGCTACCGCGACAAGGTGTACCTGGCGACGAAATCAACGCTCATTGCCATGAAAAGCGAGTCGGATTTCGAGCGCATGTTCGACGAGTCGCGCAAACAGCTGCGAACCGACGTCATCGACTATTACCTGCTGCACCACGTCACCACGAAAACCTGGAATGAGTCGGTTTTGCCGTTCAAGGTCATCGACAAAATAGAGCGCTACAAACAGGACGGCAAAATCCGTTTTTCCGGCTTTTCCTTCCACGACAATCTCGCGCTGTTCAAAAAAGTAATTAATGCCAATCCGGACTGGGACTTCTGCCAGATTATCCTGAACTATCTGGATACGGAATATGAAGCGGGATTTATGGGCATGAAATACGCTCATGAGCGCGGGATTGCCGTCAACTGCATGCAGCCGTTGAAAGCCGGTTTCATGGCCGCCCCTCCAAAAGAAGTTCAGGCCGTTTTCGACGCCGCCCCGACCAAAAGGACGGCGCTGGAATGGGCTTTCGATTATCTGTGGAACATGCCTGAGGCGGGCGTCGTTATCAGCGGCATGAGCAATCTCGCCCAAGTAAAGGAAAACCTGGAATATGCCCGCCGATCTTCCATAGGCATGCTGGGTCTGGAGGACTTGATAAATATCAGCCGGGCGGCGAAACGCTATCGAGAAATCGACGGTGTTACGGCTTGCACGGGTTGCAACAACTGTGCGCCCTGCCCGAAGAACGTGGCCATCGGCAGCCTGATAGGACAGATGTGGTTTACCTACAAGGTTTCCGGCAACAAAACCGCAGCGGCAGGATACTACAGGAATGTTCCCGCGCCGCGCGGCGTCAACGCCGATGTTTGCGACGCCTGTGGACAATGCCTGCCCAAGTGCCCCCATAATGTGGATATTCCGGGCGTCTTGCGCGAGATGCGCAATGAACTGAAGGCATGACACAACACAACCGGACAAATGAAGATATTGCCAAATTGCGGCAGATGTTCTGAGGACGCGGGTACATTATGCGCCGGCCGGATATGCCACACCCCTGAACGCCGCTGGAGGCGGATGCCGTCATGACGATCGTTCTTCGTGAATATATCGCCAAAAGCCGCTCAAAGCTCAGGGACGCTCTGTTTGAGCTTTTACCGAATCAGGGCAGCTATCCGACCCGCATTCCCGGACTTTCACTGCATAGATTCGACAGGGAGGAGCGGCCCAAGCCCATGATATATGCCCCCATCCTTGTGGTGGTTGTACAGGGCAGGAAATGGGTAAAAGTAGGAACGGATGAAACAATCTACGGAGAACGCAGTTGCTTCGTGGCGGGCATTGATATGCCGGTATTCTGCTGCGTGAAAGAGGCGTCACCTGAAAAGCCGTACCTCGCTCTGACGCTGGAACTGGAGTATGGCCTGATAGCCCGGCTCGCCGCTCTTGAGCCTCTCAGGCCGGACCGGGGCAGACACTTTTTACCGGGCGCGGGGGTCCAAAATATCAGCTATGAACTCCTGGACGCCTGTTTGCGCCTGCTACGGCTCCAGGCCAGGCCGGAACAAATTCGCTTCCTGGCCCCACTTTTTAGAGAAGAGATACATTACCGGTTGCTGCAAAGCCCGTTCGGCGGACGGCTGCGGGAACTATATGCCACTGGTTCCCCCGGCAACCAGTTGTTGGAGACTATTGACTGGCTGGGCCGCAACTACAAACGGCCTCTGCATGTAGAAATACTTGCCGACATGGCCCGGATGCCGCTATCCACATTTCACAGAAGCTTCAAAAGCGTCACTACTCTCAGTCCGCTTCAGTACCGGAAACGTCTTCAACTTAACGAGGCTCAACGTTTGTTACTGGCTGAGAAGGCCAAGGCGGCGGAAACGGCTCTTAATGATACCACAAAATATGCGCATGATTGAAGGATATTGGCGAGAGTATCCCGTTTGAATAGTGTGCCTGATCCTCCATTTATATAGTAATTCGTAGCTTGTCGTGTTAAAGTGAGGACTCCAAAAGCATATTTAAGCCGGGGGCAAGCCATGGCGGAAAACTATCGCTTTGATTTTGAGAAGAGCCGGACGGCGCTTAAAGAAAGTTTACTGCAGCGCATGGCGGAACAGGGCGATTACCCCACCTTTGTCAACGGGCTCGTGCTTCACCGCTACAACAACGGAGACGAGCCCAAGCCGCGTTTTTACGAGCCCGTCATCATCGTTGTCGTACAAGGCAAAAAACGGGTTCGTTTCGGCGGGGAGGATCTTGTATACGGCGAGCATACCTGTTTTATCGCCGGCGTGAACATGCCGGTTTCAAGTTGCGTGATGGTGGCGAGCGAAGATGAGCCGTACCTCTCCATGTCGTTAAATCTGGATAAAGGGCTTATCGCCACCCTGGCGGCGAAAGTTCCACCCACTATGGACAGTGCGCCGCTTTCAGCCGGGGCGGTGATTCAGCCGGTAGGCCCGGAACTGCTGGACGCTTTTTTGCGCCTGCTCGAGCTGGCGGAAAACCCTGAGCAGGCGACGGTACTGGGCGATCTGGCGTATCAGGAAATTCACTACAGACTCCTGACCAGCGCTTTCGGTAACCAGCTGAGGGCGCTGAGCACTTTTGGATCGCAGAGCAACCAGATCGCTCAGGCTATCGCCTGGCTGAGAGACAACTATAATAAGACGCTCCATGTGGAAAAGCTTGCCGCGCATCTGAACATGGCTCCATCGACATTTCACAAGCACTTTAAAGAAATTACGACATTAAGTCCGCTTCAATACCAGAAGCAGCTTCGGTTGGCGGAAGCCCAGCGCCTTATGCTGTCTGATGATTATGATGTCACCCAGGCGGCCTTTGCCGTGGGGTACGAGAGTTCAACGCAGTTCAATCGCGAGTATAAACGGCTTTTCGGGGAATCGCCGCGCAAGGATGTCATGAAAATGAAAAATACGGGTAACGGCAGGCAAAATGTAGCGATGGTATAATAGGGAAAAATGGATGTGTCCCACCATAACTTTGTGTAATCGATAATCCTATTGAGCGGTAAATCTGCCCTCAAATTGTATGGCAAACCGATTCAAGGCCGCGCCCCAATCTCGCGCCGCTTGGCGGCCTATTATTTATTTATACGAATAGCCCGTACGGCAGCCACAAGCCAGGTTCAGCCCTGCCCTCGGCATTGATATGCGCGGCAAAGCGTTCCGCAATGTTCAGGTTGGGGATCATGCCTTCCGCATTCAATCTGCTTCCAAAAAGCGTAAAAAGATCCTTTTCCAAAGCATTGCACAAATAACTATGCCAACCCCAGTTATAACCTAAAACCTCAAACCCGAGGAGCGACTCCTTTCCATTCCAGGGAACGGGCTCTCTGTTCTTTCCACATGCGCGCGGCTTCGTACTGTTTACGACTCATGCGCAGTTTGGCCCAGGGCTTGTCAGACGATAATTTTATCGGCACTATTTCTACCTTAAAGTAATACATTAAAGACAGACCGCCACGGCAATGTATTGCTCGTGGGCGGCTCCGGCACAGGCAAAACCCATTTGGCGCTATCGTAGGGCATGACCTTGATCCGTCAGGAAAAACGGGGGCGTTTTTACACAGACCGATCTGGATGCCTGGATCGACAGTTACAACTCAGAAAGAACGCATCAATTATGAAATCATCTCGCGTATCGTTTGCACCACTGTTTCTACTGAAGGCTTATAAAACTCTTCCTGAGGCGGCGTAAAAGGTACTGGTATATCTGGAGCCGCAATACGACGCGGCGGAGCTTTCAGTTCCGCAAAACAGGACTCGCTGACCAGAGCCACAAGTTCCGCTCCAAAACCACAAAAGCGTGTGGCGTCATGGAGACTGACAAAACGACCGGTTTTACAAACTGAAGATACTATTGTGGCCGTGTCCAAAGGCAACAGGCTGCGCAGATCGATTACTTCCAACGATATGCCCTTGTCCGCCAAGACATCCGCCGCCTTTAAGGCTACATGCACCGCGCCGCCATACGTAGCTAAAGTAACGTCACTCCCGGCGCGTGCAATATGCGCCTGCCCCAAAGGCACTCGAACATCTCCATCAGGCACTTCGCCATGAACACTCCAGTATAAAGGCATTTCTTCAATGACTATCACCGGATCGGGATCAAAGATGGCAGACAACATTAGTCCCTTGGCGTCAGCGGGATTTGAAGGACAGACCACTTTCAGCCCAGGCACATGGGCCAGCCAAGCCTCCAAATAGTGAGAATGCTGACAACCCGCTGAAAAGATGCCTGTCTTGATACGCACAGTCAGGGGAAAGCTTGATAACCCGCCGCTTAAATAGCGAAGCTTTGCCGCATGATTCACGATCATGTCCGAAGCCAGAGTGACAAAGGGAAAAAACATCACTTCAATTACAGGTTTGAGCCCCATGCAACTAGCACCAACGGCAAGGCCGGCAATGCCCGCTTCGCTGACCGGCGTGTCGCGCACCCGGTCCGGTCCAAAACGTTCCAAGAGCCCGTTCGTCGGCAGGTGGGGACTGACGTGGATAGATGTGCCGATACCTTCGCCAGCCAAAAACACGTTTTTATCCATCTCCATAGCAAGAGCCAAGGCCGATCCGATTGCTTGTCCTGTACTTTGCACGCTCATACGATCTACCCCTCCCTTACGAAAGAATTGACATAAATATGATCCAGAGCCTCCTCGGGCAATGGATATGGACTCGCATCAGCAAAGGCTACTGCCTCGTCTACTTGGGCTTTGGCTTGCTCTTCAATAGCTTCTGTCGACTCAAGCACTCCAGCCTCACGCAATACTTGCGTGTAGCGAATAATGGGGTCGCGTTCAGCCCAAGCCGCCAATTCGGCCTTGTCAACATAATGCTGGATATCATGTTCACCATGCCCATGCATGCGGTAAGTCTGACATTCCAAAAGCGCAGGGCCTCGTCCCTGACGACAGTCATTGAGAAGCTTGGCCGCCATTTGGTATACCGCCTCCACATCGTTTCCGTCCACGGCCTCCCCCGGCATACCATAGGCCGGGGCACGGTCCACGATACGGCTGATGGGGCAGTGTTCGGCGTGAGCCTGCGCTCCCGCCCAACAATTGGACTCACAAACAAAAAGCACAGGGAGCTTCCAAAGTGCGGCCAGATTCATCGCTTCGTGGACGCTGCCTTCCGCGGCTGCCCCATCTCCCAAAAAAACGCAAGTTGCAGCCTGTTCGCGGCGGTAATGCTGGGCAAAGGCGGCCCCCATGGCCAACAGTGGCGCAGCGCCAACCACTGTCGAGGTCATAAGCACATTATGACTTGGGTCGGCAAGATGCAACGTACCCGATTTACCCTGATTGAGGCCGTCCTTTTTGCCCATAATTTCCGCTAAAAGCGGTTTGGGATCAACTCCTCGCGCCAACATATGACCATGGCTGCGGTGATTGGTGACAATGACATCGGTATCGTTCAATGCCTGGACCACTCCCGCAGCAATTGCTTCCTGGCCGTGACAAGTAATCTGCATTCCAGGCAGGCGTCCTTGTGCATGGGCCAATTCGGTAATTTTATCCTCAAATGTACGGATTAAAATCATGTTTGAGAGCAGAGCCAAACGCTGCTCTTGATCGAACTGCTTTTGCATAGCAAAGCCTCCTGGTCTTATAGAGTTGACGACTGGTCAAAAAAATTCTTTATTACTATAGCAAAACATAAATAAATATTCCAGATGGTGTAGGCAGAGATTACGCCGACCTGATCGCTAACCCCTTAATGATTGCATTCTAAGGCGTAGGCGACCGTCTGCGGAAACGCCTCGCAGTTGGTGGCCTCTCCCCATGCTTCATGCGGTAACCTCGCCCCGCACCATATAGGCATAGTTTAAACAGGAAGGACAAAGGCCCCCTATGAAGCGGACTATGCTTCGGCAATGATTGACAAGACAGAGAAAGGGAGCAGCCGGAAACAGCGCATAAGTGTCATTGGTCTGGCGTAAAAAATGCTTGGTCAAATATGGAAATAAGCTGTTCAAACTATGGGCCGACGGCGATAAAAAATCATGCCCGGCAAGGCCAGACCCAAAGTCAGGGCGGCCACGATAGCCAGAGTGTTGAGAAAGGAGCTTACGGCAGCGCCCATCAAGATTTCATTGTACCCTTCGGTATGCAATCGGACAAGTGATATCACGGCCTTGTAGGCCATCACCCCCGGCACCATGGGGATAAGCGCGGCCACAGTGAACACTTTGGGATGCGCCAGAAAGCGGCGGGAAAAATAGATGCCGGCAAACCCTATGCCCAGTGCGCCGAAAAAGGTGGAGATCACAAGGGGCAGACCGCAGGCGAGCAAGACAAAGCGCAAGCCGTGCCCCAGAGCGCCCAAAATGGCGCAATAGCGTAAAGCTCTGACAGGCACGTTGAACACCAGGGCAAAACCCACCGCAGGCACGGCGGCCAGCAGCATATCCCGGGCAAGAGCTATGAAAAACGATAGTACCGCGTTCACATCCATCCATGTATCCCCCACAAGATCGTGGCGGCCGTAATTCCTATGCAGGTGGAGACGGTCAGCAGCGTGGCTATGACCCAGCGGGCTATGCCGGTATTGGTATACCCCTTGAGCATGTCGGCCACAGAATTGATCAAAGGGAAGCCCGGCACCAGAAACAGCACGCAGGAAGCGAGCGCCACTTCCGGCGTATGCGTCATATGGCGCGCGCAGGCAAAACCAGCCAAGGTGGTCGCCACAAAGGCGGCAATGCAGAAATTAAGCAAGGGATTGTACTGTAGTGCGGCAATGCACAAACGTAAAGCCATGGCAATGCCTCCGGACAGGCAGGCAATGAGTGCGCCGGCGTAGTCGGCCCCGGCCAATAAAGAAAAACAGCCGCAGGAGATGCCGATCATCGGCGCGACAAGCGAGTGTGGATAGTGATGCGGACGCACGGAAGAAAGCAGTTCCTGGGCTGCGGCCGGAGACAATTTTTCCTGTTCGATGCGTATTAGGATGCGTTGCACCTCCGTCACCACGCCCATGTTGATGCCCCCGTCGATGTTACGGCGAGTGGTGGTTACGCAGTAGCCCCCGGACAGAGTGGTGACCACGATGCCCCCGGCTGAAATGAGCACCTCTACCGAATCCATTCCCAGCGCCAGTCCCGTACGCACGGCGATCTGCTCCACCAGCGCCGTTTCCGCGCCGTGGCGCATAACCAGCATGGCGCTCTGCGCGCACAATCTTGTAATGGCCCGCTGCCTGTCATTGTCATTGCCGCAACACATCCGAACCTCCGCGTGGCACGGTATATACCATCTCCCATTCTCTGTCAAAATTTAAGGCCCCCCCGGCGATCGGGGGTATACTTGCCAAGTCAGGCAACGGTTGAAGCCTTTTGTGGCGGACATTTTCCGGTTCAGCCGGAAAGCTCGCCAAGCTCTTGCAGCCGCTGCTCCACAAACTCCCAGCGCAGCAGCATCTCCATTTGTTCTCCCTCCAACGCGGTGAGGCGCTCCGTTGTCCGGGTGAATGCCGCCTGGTCTCTGGTGAACAAATCAGGGTCCGCAAGGGCCATTTCAAGATTTTTCTGCTCTTGCTCCAGGGCGTCCAGGCGTTCCGGCAGAGATTCCAGCTCCCGGGTCAACCGCTCGCACTCCCGCTGCTCCTTGAAGCCGCGCCTGCGGGCTTTTTCCGTGACGGGCCGCTGATTATGGTGAGCATTTTTTTCTTCCGTCTTCCGCTCCTGCACCGGCACGGGCCTTTGACGCAGCCAGTCCGTATACGCTCCGACATACTCATGCGCCATGCCGTCGCCTTCAAGCGCGATCACGCTAGTCACAAGGTTGTCCAAAAAAACCCGGTCGTGGCTGACGATGAGTACTGGACCGGAGTAGTCCGCGACCAACTCTTCCAGAAGTTCCAGCGTTTCCGCGTCCAGGTCATTGGTTGGTTCGTCCAGCACCAGCACATTCGATGGCCGAGTGAAGAGTTTCGCCAGGAGCAACCGGTTGCGCTCTCCGCCGGACAAGGCTTTAACCGGCAGGCGGAGGCGGTCCGGGGTAAAGAGAAAGTCTTGCAAATACCCGGCGACATGGCGCGTGCCGCCGCTCAATGTGACCACGTCATTTCCTTCCGCCACGCTGTGCATGACGCTTTCTTCCGGGTCCAGAGTCTCGCGCAGTTGGTCGAAGTAACTGACTTGCAAATTGGTGCCCAGGCGCACTGCCCCTTCTGTGGGTGGCAGCTCGCCGAGCAGCACGCGGATCAGAGTGGTTTTCCCGGTTCCGTTGTTGCCGATGAGGCCCACGCGGTCCCCGCGCTGGATAATGGCGGAAAACTCGCTGAAAAGCGGCGGCTTTCCGGGATAGGCGAAGGCGATGTTGTCCGCCTCTATGACAAGCTTACCCGAGCGTTCGGCCTCCTGCGCGGCCATGCGCACACTCCCTTGCCTATCGCGCCGTGCGGCCCGCTCGGTGCGCATAGATTCAAGGGCGCGCACCCGGCCCATGTTGCGCGTGCGCCGGGCCTTGATGCCCTGGCGTATCCATACCTCTTCCTGAGCGAGCTTCTTGTCAAAAAGTGAGAAAGCGCGCTCCTCGGCGGCGAGGCGTTCCTCCCGCCGCTCCGGATAGCGGTCAAAGCCGCAGGAATAGCTGTGAAGCTTGCCCCGATCAATTTCCACCACTCGCGTGGCGAGGCGTCCGGCAAAGGCCCGATCGTGGCTGACGAAAATCATGGTGCGGGCCTTGCGCAATAAGAATTCCTCCAGCCAGGTGATGGTCGCAAGATCCAGGTGGTTGGTCGGTTCGTCAAGAAAGAGGTCTTCGGAGCAAACAAGCGCCCTTGCCAGGGCTACCCGCCGTTTGGTTCCGCCGGAAAGCGCGGCGAATTCGGCATCCGGCTCCAGTTGCAGATGGTTGATGACGGCGAGCACATCTCCGTAACGTTCCCAGCCGTCCCATGATTCTTTTCCGCGTTCCGTTCCGGAATGGGCGGCGGCCAAGGCTTTGCCTTCTTCGCCGAGTGCTTCGGCCACCAGGGAAAAAACGGAGCCGCGCCAGCCTTCCGGCACATCCTGGGGCATTTGCCCGATCAACGTGCCGGGCCGGATGATGATGCCGGAATCCGGCTGCATCCGCCCTCCAAGAAGCGCCAACAGCGAAGATTTTCCCGCTCCGTTGCGGCCGACGAGACAGAGCCGCTCGCCGGTTTCAACAGAAAAGTCCGCCGCGTCCAACAGCGGTTTTCCACCGAGGTTCAGGGTAACGCCCTGCATGTTCAAAAATGCCAATACCTTCTCCAATGCTGTGATCTAATTACATTTTATACAAAAAGCTCCCCCACACATATAATGAGCAAAGCCCCGCTTTTCAAAACAGCGACTATAAGCATTAGTTTCAGCAAAGGCTAGGGAAACATGCCGCGCCGACAAAGAGGGCGCTTCAGGGTAAGGAAACCTCAGAAATTGGACCTGATTTTTTTGAAAAGGCCGGGCTGCCCGAAGTGGAAAACGAAATAGATTTGCCTGAATAATTCCCGTATAATACATGGCTTGCTATGATGCCTGCCAGGAATGAGGATGGCGGCTCCAGTGAATGGAGCCGACCACAATTCTATGATGCGGCTGCATCCTCATTATGATGCATTTTAATACCAACATACTATAATGAGGGAGAAAATTTATGAGCAAGCTCGTTTCGGCTCTGGCCCTCTCCGCTGCGTTGCTTTGTCAGACCGCCACAGCCATGGCGGCGAATCTGAACATTGAATACGACAATAAAACCGGTTTTGACTTTGTGGCAATCAAGGCCAAATTGGAAACCGCGCAGGGAACACGCGAAGAGCGCTCGCGTGTGGCCCTGCCCAACAATGGTTCTTATCGTATTGACGTAACCGGGGCTGTAAACCCCCTGGACATACGCCTGGAATTGATTAACGGCTGCCTGGATTTTAATGATCTGTCCGGCCTGAAGCCTGTGGACCCCATACGCCTGACTGTTTCCATGCACAACGGCGTGCCCCGCCTGGAACAGATTGGCACGGACGGTAAGCTAAGCTCGGTCAACGGCAAAGCCATATGGTTTCTCAATGACGGCAACCGATCGCATGCCGTGCCCATTGAAGACGCCGTGAAAGCCGGAAGCTTGGACAGAGTGCGCGAATTGATCAAAACAACTCTGCCCCCCTCGGCCAACATCAACAATGTGCTTTTTATCGAGGATGACGGCAAGACTTTGGTTTTTCCCGCTTCCGCATGCGGTCTAATCGGGGTAGGCCGGGCCGTAACCACCCCTTCGGGCATGGTGGCATTTTCTTTACGGTTACCCATGAGCGACGATGCGCTGAAAAAGATTTTCGATGATTTCCACGCACGCGGTTACGGTCTGTGGAGGGCCAGCCTGAGAGGCAGCAACGAAAACAGAACCATTGAATATGCTAGAAGCGGAAAAAACGCGGCAGAAGATTTTTCATCCCTGCGCGAAGCTTATATTACCGCCCGCAACAAGGGCGGGTTACGCGAATTTTCCGCGGTAATCGCGCCCAACACGGACTTGATGCAAGCTGCCTTCGGCAAAAAGCCAGTTTCCGCCCATGGCGCGATTTTGTATTGCGGTTCCGGCGGGTTGGAAATTTTCTGGTTGCCTGATATTACCCGCACGTTTTAAGGATTTGAAATATTTTAACTAATTGAAAACATAAGATAAATCCTATTTTTTTAACCTCTGCTCAAAAACTGGGCAGAGGGTTTTTATTAAAATTTTTTACATAACAACGTAATGCAATAAAAATGCATATGGCATAAAAAGTGCTTTGCTTTTATGCCTTTATATAATTTTTTTTTTGAAATTATCCATTACCTGATCAGGAGTGTTTTAAAGGCCAGAGCCAAGGCCATAATATTTGCCCTGGACGACACACTACGTTATATTCCAATGACTACCCCGTTCCAAAAGCGCAATTTTCTTTGCCAGGGAACAAAATTTATTTCTTTAAAGACAGCCCTTGACGGTATCAATTCAAATAAACAGGAGGGAACCAATGAGAAAACATGAACTCACCCTGTTTTTTCTACTTACTATCGCCTCAAGCCTGCTGCTTTTCGCTGGCGCGGCTCTGGCCGATGACAAAAAAATAACCGCTATTTTCATTAACAACACCCCGTTGGAAATCATGTGGGTGAAACTGAACGCCAACACAGAAGAAGGTTCGGGCAGCATGGGCGGCGGATTCAATGCTCCGCCCGGCACGGATTGCGGCCTTGGCTTCGGCGGAGCCGTGGAGCTGACCGAAATCAATCTGGACATGGGGCTTTACCGCTTCAAATTCACCGACCTATCCGCATTGAAAGGCCATAACCAACTGAACCTTGGCGTGGGACTTGACGATAAAAATATCCCCTTTTTGGAATTTAAGGCGGAAGGAAACGCCGAGCCCCTGCGCGTGAAAGGGGAATTATCCAATATATTACCGGATAAAATTGAAAAAATCGTCCCCTTGAGCGAGCTTTTGCATACTGAAACCATGGCCGAAGTACGCAAAGTGGCTGAAGGACATGTGCGCGACATGGAAAAAGGCAAGGCCCTGGAGCTTGTTGTTGAAGCTGGCGGCCAATTATGGCTGGCCTCGGTTTTGGCCGACGGCGATTCCGGCAGTGTTATTTCAGATTACAAAGAAGAAGAAGCCAAGCCCGGTGTGATAGTTATGCGCATCGAAAAGAAAGAATCCACCATACAGGCCGCCTTCGAGACCGTATACGCCATGGGCATGCGCCCATGGTTCATGCAGTTCAAGGAAGGCACGGAAATGAACACCACCGCAATGCTCAAAATGCGCGAGGAAGAGCCGGATCTGGAAAAGGCCCGGCAAAGGACGCTTGATGCCTTCCTTACCTCACGCCCACAAAATTATCCCGGATCCATTGGTGTCCTGCTCATTCCTGAACAAGCCTACAAAGACGCTTTGAAAGATAAACCTTTCAGGGCCGCCGGTTGGCTGATCCGTTGCAGTAACTCAATCGTTCTGGAACTGCGTTTCATTCCCGATTGCAGCGCTCTGGTTTCAAATACGAAATAGGCCCGCACTGATAGCAATCAAGAAATGAAGGAATGGAAGACATTATTAGATTTACAGGCGAGAGCTTTTGAAGTATTATAAAACGGTATCGAGAATATGTTCTATAAATGGAATGGTTTACACTTAAAATTGTGAGCCCTTCTTTCGTTATCAGGGGGAAATATCCCGCTCCTATCCTGCTATTTTACGGTGTGGCATCATAAAATAGCGATTCGTTGAAATTTGTTCCCGCTCCTGCCTGCCCGTATAGAGTCTCTTGTTTTTTATCCTCTTTTTTTATTGCGATGTTATGCCGTCATAAGGCGTATTACAACCATGATGGCACTTCGTTTCTTCACTCACATCCATCGGGAATTCCCGGACATACGGAGAATCAAATGGCAGTCTTGGAAGAAGAAAAAAGCGTTGGCATAATTTTCGGTCTCGAAGACAGTCCGCCAATAGGGAAATCGCTTCTGACCGCGCTTCAACACCTGATGTCGATGGTGATAAGCATTGGAGCGCCCCCACTGGTAGTCTGTCAGGCTCTGGGTTTTTCCGCCGAGATTACCACTTATATGGTGAATATGGCCTTCTTTATCTCAGGCGTGGGCACTTTTATTCAAACCCGCCGCTTCGGCCCCGTGGGCTCAGGCCTTTTAAATATCCAGGCCACCAGTTTTATCTTTCCCGCCGCCTTCATAGCCATGGGCTCTACTTTTCTGGCGGAAGGCAAGAGCCCTGAACAAGTAGTAGCCCTTATGAGCGGGGCCACCCTGATGGGCTCCATCATCCAGATGGCCTTAAGCCGCATGACCAAACTGCTGAATCATGTATTCACCCCTCTGGTTTGCGGCGTTACCGTGACCATGGTAGGCGTATCCCTCATCGGCATGGCCATGCAAAAATTTTTGGGCGGCTCCCACCAAAGCGCGGACTATGCATCCATACGCAACATACTCCTGGGCCTGTCGGTCCTTGTAACCATCATAATTTTCAATGCCTTCAAAAGCCCCCTGGCTCGCATGAGCGCCATGCTACTTGGCTTCGCGGTAGGCATCATCTTGGCTGCCGCCATGGGCATGCTGAAAACCGTACCGGAAGCAACTCAGTTCTACACCATCCCCATGCCCTTCAAATACGGTTTCGACTTCAGCTTTTCGGGCTTCATCTCCATCGCGCTTCTCTACATCATAGTCACTGTCGAAGTTACGGGCGACCTTTCGGCCACATGCATGCTTTCCTGCGAGCAAACCTGTGGTCCCAAATTCATCAGTCGCCTTGCGGGGGGTATTCTTGGCGGAGGCGTCTCTTCGTTCATCGCGGGAATCTTCAACTCTTTTCCCACGGCCATCTTCGCCCAGAACAGCGGAGTCATCCAGCTCACCGGCAACGCCAGCCGCCATGTGGGTAAGTATATAGCCCTGTTCCTGGTGCTTTTGGGCTGCCTGCCAGTGCTGGGGCAAGGTTTTCAAGTCATCCCTGAGCCGGTGTTGGGCGGGGCTCTGCTGCTTCTGTTCGGCATGATAACCACCACCGGCCTCCGCATAATATTCAGCGAGCCGGTCACTCGCCGAGGCATTCTGATCCTGAGTTTATCCCTGGGGCTTGGCGTGGGCGTGGCCTTTCATCCCGAATGTGTGCGTAACTTTCCGACCTGGCTGGCCGATCTGCTCCACTCCTCCGTTGCTGTGTGTGGCTTGACGGCTATAATTGCCAACTTGCTGTTGCCCAAATTCGAATGCTGAAATCACAAATTTAACATCTTGATATAATCGGTAATCCCCGGTTTTCCGGAGATTACCGATTATATTTATCTTTTGTAAATCCTCAAAATCGGGCATAACAAAAACCTGTTGTGGTAGGGGCTATTCTACAAAGATGGAGCCATAATGCCTGTAGACTTGCGGATTATTTATATGAAGCTCTTGGCTGTTGCCACTATATGGGGCGGAACATTTGTTGCCGGGCGCCATTTGGGTGGGGGCGTCGCCCCACTGGTATCCGCCAGTGTGCGCTTTTTTTTGGCAAGTGCCGCGCTCGCGCTTTACCTCATGGTCACACGCACGCCTGTGCCAGTTCCCTCAAAAAAGAAAATGCTGCATCTGGCTATGCTCGGCTTTTTTGGGGTTTTCATGTATAATGTGTGCTTTTTTTACGGATTAAGCCATACCACCGCTTCGCGCGCATCACTGGTTGTGGCGCTTAATCCGGCAATGATCGCCCTTGCCTCATTCTGCTTTTTCCACGAAAAATTACAAAAAATACAAATTTTAGGAGTGCTCTTCTGCATTCTGGGTGCCGGCCTGGTCATTATCAGCCGCGACGAAGGCGCGCTGTCCGGCTCGCTATACGGCGACATCATAATTCTCGGCTGTGTGGTCAGTTGGGTCGTCTACAGTGTATTTTCCCGCGATCTTTCTCAAACTCTCGGGCCATTGCTCACAGTTAGCTATTCAATATGGTTCGGCACCGCAATGTTGTGTGCCGCAACCCTGTGCGTGGAAGGCGGCAAGGTTTTCGCTTCGCTGCCGGCCATAACAGCCCCGCAATGGGTAAGCCTTCTGTATTTGGGAATCGTGGGCTCGGCAATCGCCTATATATGGTATTATGACGCCATACGCCAAATCGGCGCTACCCGCTCTGGAGCATTCATCGCGCTGAATCCGGTCACCGCCGTATTATTCGGAATGCTTCTGTTCGGAGAAGTTCTCGCTCCGGCGGCATGCTTTGGCGGCATGCTCGCCATCGCCGGCATTTATCTGTGCAATGCTGGTAAGCAATCGTCAAATTTGAACCTCAAAAAACCATGAACAGCGGCAGAAGGCTTTGAACCATCTCCGAAGAAACGTTCATCAACATACTCACCAGGCCGATAGCTCAAACTTCTCCGCGAATGTGCCCGGGAAAAAAATTCCATAGCCTGCCGCTCATATCAACCTCGCCTCTACGCGACATAAAGCATTCATCCAGTGGAGCCATTTATTTTCAGTAAAATTTGGACTTGCAATTAATTAATTGATTGGTTAATTAATTATGCATGAATAACAAAATTGCAAAAAATATAGTCAAAGGCCGCCCTCCGGCCCGCAAAGGCGAAGATAAACGGGAACACATTCTCGACAATGCCCTCACCCTGTTCGCGTCGCAGGGCATTGACGGGACCACCGTAGCACAAATAGCCGAGGCTTCCGGGGTAACTTCGGCCATGGTGCATTACTATTTCAACAATCGCAAAGGCCTTTTGGACGCGCTGGCAACAGAACGGCTGGCCCCGGCCCTGGAATATATCTGGGGGGGAGTTTCGGGAGAAGCGCTGACAAATCCGCGTCTGCTGGTGACTGAATTTGTGGATCGCCTGCTCGAAACTGTGGAACGGATGCCGCAGCTCCCACTTTTGTGGAGCCGCGAAATTTTGAATGCCGGGGGCAAATTACGGGAACGGGTTATGGCCCTTATCCCTCTGGACAAATTCGACAAGGCCTGCCGCGCCCTTGCCGAAGCCCAGCAAAAAGGAAAAATTAACTCGGAGATTATTCCCTCCATGGTGATATCTTCGGCCATGAGCGTTATTATGCTCCCTCTTGCCGCCAGAGAAATTCTTGGCAAAATTCCACTCGTTCCCGCCATGGACAGAGCCATGTTGCGGCGGCACGCGCTCGCCCTGCTGTTGAACGGCCTGTGCTTCAACCAGCAAGGCAATTGTGAATAATAGATGAGGTTTCAGACCATAAAGGAAATTATGATGAAGAGGCATGGAATCACGTTTGTTTTTTCTTTATTACTGGCGTTTGCGGGCGGGTGCGGCGAATCACAGGAGAATATTTTTCAAGGATATGTGGAGGGTGAGTATGTGTATTTGTCTTCGTCCCGT
>JAVBLG010000045.1:0-3358 GCA_031553655.1 Desulfovibrionaceae bacterium
CCCCCCCGGCACCGAATATATTAAACACCACGCGCCTGCCGGCTCTTGAATACGCGCTTTTTCCACTCGCTAATGGCGCTTCTTCATTTACAAAAAGGCCCACTTGACGATGTCAGAGAACAAAAGCCGCCTTTTTATTAATAGGCGGTATTTTCGGCAAACACTCCACCATAGCTCGAACGCCCCTGCACACCCCAGCGTTGTCCGATGCGGGTGATTATATATAGGCTTTCAAAGGAGGATATAAGTTCATTCTGAACAGTATAGCGGGAAAGTTGCACGGCAAAATGCATTTTCATGGGACCAAACTGCACCAGATGCCGCCAGTCCCACTTATTGTGGCCCCAATTTATTCTTCTTGCCAAGCGGTCAAGGCTGTTGGCCTGAACAAATTCGTCCGGAGTATTCCAGGTAAGGATGCGTTCACCGGCTATGCGCACATGGGGATAATGCAGCACTTCGGCCCACTTTTTGGCGT
Organism: Desulfovibrionaceae bacterium; assembly: GCA_031553655.1. Classification (GTDB taxonomy): domain Bacteria; phylum Desulfobacterota; class Desulfovibrionia; order Desulfovibrionales; family Desulfovibrionaceae; genus JAVBLG01. The sequence continues at coordinate 479 of JAVBLG010000045.1, forward strand.
CTCCGGTATTGAGGGCCGCCATGTATTCGTTCAAAACCTTGCAGCCTATAGCCGCGTATTCCGACAGATGCTCTTCGCTACAGGTATCCTTAAGCATGGTCTCATCTCCTTGCTGTGGTTATTCTGTATGGCAAAGCTATCGATAGGCAATTATTTAATTACCCATCAGGGAAACGCCCATCCTTGCCGTTTATAAATCCTTTTTGAATCCTATACCGGTTCCGCAACATTCGTCCGCGATCAGGTCTTCGCGGTAATTGCCCGGATACCATTGCTTTATGTTTTCACGAACCCGTTCGATAGTGAATATCTCGCTGAAAAGCTCCACATCCTTGTCGCGCATGCGTTTAAGATTTTTGGAACGGAACATTTCCAGAAGGCGCGGCGAAAATTTTTCCGCCTTTTTAAGCAAAAATTCGCGCTCCATGGGAATGGCCATGCCGCAATTGGGACAAAGGGCTTCCTTCTGCCGCCTGAAATCTGGTGAATCAATCGGGCGTTTCCACCAGCCCGGCTCAATGGGCCAGGCGTTGGCGCCGTCATTGAGCAACAGATCCTGGGCCGCAGCCACTTCACAAAAATAGGCGCCTTTATACGTTATGGTAGCGCACCAGTCGCGCTGCACCCAACAATCGTCAATGAGTTTCCACATCAAATCTCTATCGGGAACAACTTCCGAAATAGCCACTGTAAGGGGTTGATGACGGCATTTTTTTACTTGCTCCTGATCATGAGGGTTGAAATATACCCGATCATAGGTGGCATCAATATCCGGATCTAAGCGTGGATCTTCCAGAATGCTGCCGGGCAGACCAGAAGTCCACAACCCCATCTTGTGTCCAGGTATGCCCGATTTGCGGATCAGGAAGTTCATGGTTCTGAACTCCGGGTGCAGCAATGGTTCTCCGCCTATGATGCCCACATTGGTTGGCCAGTCGCGCAGGCTGTGCAAGGCCCGTACAAATGTATCCATGGGCATATGCACCCGTTGGTCAGGGCGCAAATGCCGGTTGTAACGCGAGCAGTAGAGGCAAGAATGCACGCAGTAGCTTGTAACGTCTATTTGAACGCACCAGGCGTGAGATATTGGCTGCATTGAATTTTCCGCTGTTTCCGATCGAACTGTAAAGGCGAGTTGAAATTGACAAAAACAAATCGAAATTAAATATAAATTGAAATCAGCAAACGACAAGCGGGCGGATAATAAAATTACCCGCCCGCCACATTCATTTACATTGTAAGGCTAGCCTCGCTGGCTGATGCTGATCCGCATCATGGCCCTGTGCATAGACGATTGAGCCCGGGCGTGATCCACGTTTTCACCCATTTCCTCCAGGCGCTTTTCAGCTCTTTCCTTGGCGGCTATGGCGCGGGCGGTATCGATATCGCAAGCCTTTTCAGCGGACTCGGCAAGAATGGACACTTTGTCATTATTCACGTCGGCAAAACCGCCGGAAATAAAGACGCATTCGGTCTTGCCGTCAACGCGGTAAGTAAGCGCGCCGATTTTGAGTGCTGACAGCAGGGATACGTGTTGCGGCAGCACGCCAAATTCGCCGAGAATGCCGGGGCAGCTTACATAGTCCACGGTTTCGTTAACCACCTGTTTGTCAGGGGTTACCACCTCAAGCTGGAGTGCTTTACTCATAGTTTTTCCTCATCGCAATTTCCTCAGGGTTCCCCTTGGCATCACGTATTTTTGGAATTTACTCCAAATTGGAGCCAGGAATACACCCTGAAACTTTGGCTAGTTTGCCGTCAGACAAGGAAGGTGAAGTTTTTCCGATGGGGGATAGGCCTCTTTGGGCCATCCCCCGGAAGAAAAACGAGTCTGACGCAGTATCACGGCAAAATAGCCAACTTTACCCCTGGCGCTTCTGGTATTTTTACAATGCCATTTCTATACCGCCGAGCATATAGAAGTCGGACTCGGAGAGATGGTCATAGTCGCCGTTGAGGATGCCCTTGAAGGCCTTGATGGTGTCTTCAAGCTTGACATACTGGCCGGGGGTGCCGGTGAAGGTTTCGGCCACGTGGAAGGGTTGCGACAGGAAGCGCTGAATGCGTCTGGCGCGGGCCACGGTAACCTTGTCTTCGTCCGACAGTTCGTCCATGCCGAGAATGGCGATGATGTCCTGTAAGTCTTTATACTTCTGCAGCACCATTTGCACCTGGCGAGCCACGGTGTAGTGCTCCACTCCCACCACGTTGGGGTCGAGAATGCGCGAGGTAGAGTCCAGCGGGTCAACCGCGGGGTAAATGCCCAATTCCGCAATCTGGCGCGAAAGCACCAGGGTGCCGTCGAGGTGCGAGAATGTGGTAGCCGGGGCCGGGTCGGTAAGGTCGTCGGCGGGCACGTAAACGGCCTGCACCGAAGTGATCGACCCCTTGTTGGTGGAGGTGATACGTTCCTGCAGCATGCCGAGGTCGGTGCCCAGGGTGGGCTGGTAGCCCACGGCCGAGGGCATGCGGCCGAGCAGAGCCGACACTTCCGAGTTGGCCTGGGTGAAACGGAATATGTTGTCGATAAAGAGCAACACGTCCTGGTTTTCTTCATCGCGGAAGTATTCCGCGCAAGCCAGGGCGGTGAGGGCCACGCGGGCGCGGGCTCCGGGCGGCTCGTTCATCTGGCCATAAACAAGCGTGGCGCGTTCAAGCACCCCGGCATCTTTCAATTCGTGATACAGGTCGTTACCTTCACGGGTACGCTCGCCAACGCCGGCAAACACAGAGCTGCCGCCATGCTGTTTGGCGATGTTGTTGATCATTTCCATGAGAATGACGGTCTTGCCCACGCCGGCGCCGCCGAACAGGCCCATCTTGCCGCCCTTGGGGAAGGGGATGAGCAGGTCCACGACCTTGATGCCGGTTTCCAGCAGC
>JAVBLG010000003.1:0-6471 GCA_031553655.1 Desulfovibrionaceae bacterium
CCCCCATAATCCTACAAATTAACCCGCCGCACCGCGTCCAGGGTTTTTTGGAAGTCGTCGTCGCTGTGGGCGAATGAGGTCATGCCTGCTTCAAAGGCCGCCGGGGCCAAGAATATGCCGTTTTCACGCATTTGTTTGTAAAAACTGGTAAAAATACGAACATCCGACATTTTTACATCGGCAAAATTGACAATGGGACCGGCGTTGAAAAATGGGCAGAACATGGCTCCCAAGGTCGTTACCTGCACGGGCACGTTTTTGGACTGGAGGATGGCTTTCAGCTCAGAGGCGAAATCCGCTGTTTTCTTTTCCAGAAGATTGTAGTCACTGTTTTGTAGCGCTTTGAGTGTCGCCAAGCCGGCGGCCATGGCCAGCGGATTACCCGAGAGGGTGCCGGCCTGGTAAATATCGCCGTCCGGGGCCATACGGCGCATGTATTCCGCCTTGCCGCCATAGGCTCCGACGGGCAGTCCGCCGCCGATGATTTTTCCGAGGGTGGTGAGATCGGGCTTTATGCCGAAGCGGCCTTGCGCGCCGTTGTAGGCCACACGGAAACCGGTGATTACCTCGTCGAAAATGAGCAGCGCCCCGTTTTGGTCGCACAGATCGCGCAAGCCCTGCAAAAATCCGGGCGCGGCCGGAACCAGGCCCATGTTTCCGGCCGCCGGTTCCACGATAATTGCCGCTATTTGCCCGGCATTATCCGCGAAAAGATTCTTTACCGCCGCGAGATCGTTATAGGGGGCCAGCAAGGTGTCACGCACCACGGCTTCGGGAACTCCCGGTGTGCCTGGTATGGAAAATGTGGCCACGCCCGAGCCGGCAGCGGCCAGGAAGGGATCGGCGTGACCGTGGTAGCAGCCGATGAATTTGACCAACTTGTCCTTGCCGGTAACCCCACGCGCCAGACGCAGGGCGCTCATGGTGGCTTCGGTGCCGGAATTGACCATACGCACCATTTCCACGGCAGGCATGGCTTTGGTGACGGCCTCGGCCAGCAGCACTTCATCTTCGCAGGGTGCTCCGTAGCTGGTGCCGCGTTCCGCCGCCTTTTGCACCGCTTCGGTTACTTCAGAGTGGGCGTGGCCTAAGATCATCGGCCCCCATGAGAGCACATAGTCAATATATTCTTTGCCGTCCGCGTCGGTGAGTTTGCTGCCTTTGGCAGTTTTTATGAACAGCGGGATGCTGTCCACGTTTTTGCAGGCGCGCACCGGGCTGTTTACACCGCCGGGGATGAGCTTTTGGGCTCTATCGAAGAGTTCTTGCGATTTTTGCATCGAGTCAGACCTTTTCAAAGTATGTCATTGATATTTTTTTCAACTCGCTAACGCTTTCAAGCACATCATATTCATCAAGATCTGTATTTTTTCTCAGATCTTCGATAACATCGAGGCATTCTTGAGCATTGCGGCCGTGAATCATGGTATATAGAGTATATGGCCAGTCGGGGTATGGTGACGGCCGATGATAGCAATGGGATATATTTTGATTTTTGGCCGCAAATTCCCCTGCGGCGTCAATTTTGTCGTCGTCGATGAGCCAGGCCACCATGGCATTGTGGGTCCATCCGGTGCGTTGATGTTTTATGCTGGCGCCGAAGCGGCGAATGGCCCCTTCCTGGCGCAAGCTCTTGAGAAAGTTTATGACAAATTCCTCGGAAACATTGGCTGCTCCGGCAATGTCAGCATATGGCTCGGCGGAGTCGGGCAGATTGTCCTGCACTATGCCCAGGATTATTTTTTCTGATTCGCTGAAAGTGCGGCTCACTATTTACCTCCTCCTCTTTTTCAGATTTTCATGATACCCTCTGGCGGGTAAAGAGGCAAGACAAGGATTACAGACAAGGACTACAGCTATGAAATCTATGCCCGATATAGGAATATATGGTTGCGGAGCCTGCGGGTCGGCTGTTGCCGACGTGCTGGCCTGTTCCGGGCGCAAAGTGCGGATATGGGGGCGCGATTCTGAAGTGATTGCCGCCATAAACGAGAAACGCTCCAATCCGCGCTATCTACCCGGAAAGCTTTTGCACGAGAGAGTTTCAGCCCACGACAATGTGGAAAACCTGAGCGAGCACGATATTGTGGTTCTTGCGCTTCCTTGCCAGCAAATTCGCGCTTTTCTCGCTGAACATGGGAAACTTATCCGGCCTGGAACCGTTTTGGTCAATCTGGCCAAGGGGCTGGAGCTGAGCAGCCTCAAGACGCCGTCGGGTATAGTGGAAGATGTGCTCGGGCCTGAGCGCGTGAGCTATGTGGCCCTTTCCGGGCCGTCGTTCGCTGTGGAAATGATGGATAAAAAACCCACGGCGGTAGTACTCGGCTGTACAAAGAAAAGCCTTGGCGCGCGATTGCAAAAAATTTTTTCCACCCCCTGGTTTCGCTGTTATTATTGCAAGGATGTCATCGGGGTAGAGTTGGGGGGGGCGCTAAAAAATGTGCTGGCTATCGCTGCGGGCATATGTGACGGACTTGAGCTTGGGCACAATGCCAGGGCCGCTCTGGTGACCAGAGGGCTGGCGGAAATGAGCCGTATAGGCGTTGCTATGGGCGCAAGGACAGCCACTTTTTCCGGCTTGTCCGGGCTTGGGGATCTGATGTTGAGCTGCGCGGGCGATCTTTCTCGCAACCGGCAAACCGGGCTGCGCCTGGGGCGCGGAGAAAGCCTTGAGCATATAACGTCGGGTTTTCTGGCCGAAGGGGTTAAAACAGCCCTGGCAGTCAATGTTTTGGCGCGGAAGCTGGATATAAGCGTGCCCATTGCTTCGGCCACGGCTGCGGTTATGGAAGGGCGGGTTAATCCACGCGAAGCTGTTTTTAAGCTCATGATGCGGGAATTAAAAGAAGAGTAGGGTGTCGACTAAGTCAACAGACTACTCTTCTTTTTGGCGATTTTGGTATGTTTTTTGCCTACTTTGTTCAACCCGTCCTCTGGAGGCGCGAATATGAAAAAAAATTCCGACGAACCCATTGAACTGCCTAGTCCGGCAAAATTGCCCAAGTCTGCCGGGAGATACAGATATTTTGTGCCCTTTCTCCTGCTTTGGCTTATTTTGGCCACTCTGGCCGGTTGGTGGATATGGGCGCAATTCGGCGATGTCAATTCATCTCATGCTGTTGTGGAAGGAGATGTTCTGGCTGCCATTCCTTCTGTATCCGCGCCTGTATCTGAAATTTTTGTCAACGAAAACCAAGACGTAGCTCAGGGGCAACCACTGGCTCGTCTGGAAGGCGGCCCTCAGGCCTATGGCGGAAGTAATTCCGGCGGGGCTCCGGCCCCCTATAGCCCCGAAGATACATACGCGCGGGCAGGCGAAGCCAAAACGCGCGAAGAAGCTTTTGTGCGCCGCGTGGCCGAAGCCAGACAGGAAGAGGCCGCCGCTGTGCGCGAGCTGGAAAATTTGAGTATGGCTCATGTGAAGGCTCAACTTGAAGTACGCAGCCTGGAGGCCATGGGCGTAAATGTGCCGCGCGAATCATATGATCGGGCCAGGCAGGTGGAATTGGCGGCCAGGGTGCGCATGGAGGCGGCGCGCAGCGCGCGCGAGGAAGCCTCACGGGTGCGCGCCGCCGTCGAAACGGAACTTGGGGCCACGCGTGCCGAGGCCAAGCAGATGCGGGCCATGCAGACTCAGACCGGCTATGCTCCTCCTCTGCCTCCTCCAGCGGCTGATAATCCTTTTTTTGTGCTTGCTCCGGGGCCGGGGCGTGTGGTGGGTGTTGGTGCGCCGGGAACCATGGCTCGCCGTGGCTATCCGCTTATGACCATAATTCCGCCGGATGGCGGCGGGTTGTGGGTAATGGCCTATTTTCGTGAAAAACCGGCCGCGTCAATCAAGCCCGGGCAAAGATGCAGCGTGCTGTTTGAAGGTAGCGAGCAGGAGGCGGTCGACGGCACGATAATGGACGTGGCCGCTATTTCCGGCAAAGGAACGGATCGTCAGGTTCCGGTGCGCATTCAGCTCGACTTTACCCCCAACAAGTCGCGTCCGGCCCTTAATCTGGGAATGAAAGCTTCGGTAGTGGTGCATACGCGGCCGTTGCCTACTTCATTCATTCCGCAGGCGTGGTTGAGCAAGCTTGGGGTGTCGCTGTAGCGAAAATCGCCGGATTTTTCCCTCCGCCTGTGTCAAACGGCTTTTTTACGCCGAGCATGAACCAAAAGAGTTCTATGCCCCGGCGTAAAAAAGCCGCTTTCCTTGGCGGAGGGAAAACTTCGGCGATTTTTTAATACCAGGAGGGAATACTGTCGCCATACCCCGCCCTACACGCCTGCCATTGGTTTCTTGCGGCCATGGTGTGGTAAATTTCATTAAGCAAGGCGTTTTTTTCACCGGCCCAGGCCGGGGCCAGCAATTCGCCAGGCGCCGGGTCGGCGGTGAGGCGATGTATGATCACATGGGCCGGGATTATGGTGAGCGCCGTGATTAAAGTGTTTATATAGATCGGCTTTTGCATTGGTATATAATTTTGTACCTTATATTCCTTTGCCAAAGTGGTGCCCTGAGGTACGTACAGATTGTGCAGCTTTATGCCCGCTATGGGCATTGAAACAGCCCAAGCCACCGAGGCCAGAAAATCGTCGGGGGTTTCGCCCGGAAGTCCGGCCATCAGGTGGGCGCAAACCTTTATATTCCGTTCGGCCGCGCCGTTAACCGCTTTTTCCGAGTCGTTCACGCCATGCCCCCGATTGATTCTTTCCAAGGTACGGTTGTTCATGCTTTGCAGACCAATATCCAGCCACACTTCCGGCAGGGGACAGTCAGCCAGAATATCCAGTTTTTCTTCGTCGAGACAGTCGGGCCTGGTGCCCATGGACAGGCCGATGATGTCCGGCAAATTTTTTGTTTCGGCTATCAGGCGACGTATTCTGTCTGCCGGGCCATATGTATTGGAAAAAGATTGAAAATAGGCTAAGTAAAAGGCCTCGCGGCGGTGGCGGCCATATTTTTCGCGCCACAAGCGCCATTGGGCGGGTAAATCAAGCCCTTTGGCCAGCAGGCCGGAGCCGGAGCCCAGAGCATTGCAGAACGAACAGCCGCTACGGGAGATGCTGCCGTCGCGGTTGGGGCACCCCGCCCCGGAATCAAGGGGAATTTTCTGCACCGGGCGGCCGTGGCGTTGTTTGAAGTAGGTGGACAGGGCGTACCAAAATTTCGTGGTCAAAAAATTTTCCCGTGGTCTTTAAATGTTGATGTGAGGCAAAGATTTTGAACTTTGTATAGTTATTATTGACTTCGGCTCAAATTTGGAAGAACAGAACTAGTTGCTCACAAAAATAATTAGTGGCGCGGGGGCATCCTAGCCGCCAGAGTACAGAGAGGCAAGTAAAACAGTTATGGCCAAGCTTTTGGATTATGCACTCGGGATGTTTTCTAATGATCTGGCGATAGATCTGGGTACCGCCAACACCTGCGTCTATGTTAAAGGCAAAGGTATTGTGCTCAGAGAGCCTTCGGTGGTCGCGGTAAAAAAAGATACACGCGGCAACAATGTGGTTCTGGCCGTGGGGCAGGACGCCAAGCGCATGCTCGGGCGTACCCCCGGCAATATATGGGCCATACGGCCGATGAAGGATGGTGTTATCGCCGACTTTGAAGTCACCGAGGCCATGCTGCGCCACTTTATCGCCAAGGTTCACAATTCCAGGCGTTTGGTTCGTCCGCGGATAATGATTTGCGTGCCCACGGGCATAACTCAGGTTGAGAAGAGGGCGGTCAAGGAATCGGCCCAGTCCGCTGGGGCGCGCGAGGTATATCTCATTGAAGAACCCATGGCTGCGGCCATTGGAGCCAACTTGCCCATTCAGGAACCCACCTCCAACATGGTGGTGGACATTGGCGGCGGAACAACCGAAGTAGCGGTTATTTCCCTCTCTGGTATTGTTTATTCCAAGTCGGTTCGCGTGGGTGGAGACAAGATGGACGAAGCCATCATGACCCATGTGAAACGTAAATATAATATGCTCATAGGCGAGTCTTCGGCTGAAGATATCAAAATAAAAGTAGCTTCGGCCTATCCCATGGATCCCGAGCAGCAGATCGAGGTCAAGGGGCGGGATCTGGTAACCGGTATTCCGCAAAATATAATTATTACCTCCGAAGAAGTGCGCAAGGCCATATCCGAGCAGGTGGACAACATTGTACAGGCCGTGCGCATTGCTCTGGAACAAACACCTCCCGAACTTGCAGCCGACATAGTCGACCGCGGCATTGTGCTTACGGGCGGGGGGGCTTTGCTGAAGGGGCTTGATCAGTTGCTGCGTGAGGAAACATCGCTGCCCATTACAGTAGTGGAAGACCCGCTTTCCACGGTTGTGCTGGGCACTGGCCGTGCGCTGGATAATCTCCACATTTTAAAAGAAGTTTGTATTGAATAAGCCGCTAACGGCGAAGTATAATTTTTTATCCGGCTCTCCCCCCAACAAAAGTTTTTGGGAAAGGGGGATGGGGGCTTGGGGGAAGGGGGG
>JAVBLG010000002.1:0-14840 GCA_031553655.1 Desulfovibrionaceae bacterium
GGATTCTGGAGCCATAAGTATTATAGCTCCTGTAATGGAGTCCGTCCGCACTGGAAAACGAGATATTCTTATTCAGCAGGGAATTATCTCTAAGCAAACGGCCGACGTTGTGCAAGCTGCCCTGGATACTATGCATGGCAAGAAAACTCAACAACCGCAAAAGCAAACTCCGCCTCCGGCTGGCGCAAAGCATAGCAAATCCGTATCCAGAGCGGCCCAAAAAGAACCTGCGCAGGTTTGCGGTGAGATCACTTATGCACAACCAATTGGAACCAAAGCCGAACAAATTACTATAAAAGATATGAATGGCAAGCTTTGGCGATATTATTTTGGCGACAGCAACGCGGATTCTTGTCACAATATAGCTAAAAAAGGAAATTTTATCTGTTTTGAAGTGGAAAAAGAAATGGAAAATACCCCAAGCCTGGAGTCACTTGGGGCTAACGATCCAGTAATCCGCTGGATTGGCAATTGTGTGACTCCAGGTTAATCTTCAGTTAATATCGATATCATTTAGCATCCTCCAACGAAAATTGTACGACCGACAGTTCAGGATTCCCGGTCTGTTGTATGCGGACCGGTTAAATATTGACCAACTCGTACTCTATGTTTCCCATGGAAAGCAGCTCCATAAACTCAAGTTGACGGAGGCCGCTCCTGGTTTCGATGCGCTCTACGAGGTCGTGTTTCTCCGCTTCCGGTAGCGCGTAAATCATGTCCACGGAAGCCCGCTCAAGAGCTAGAAGGTCAGTTGATGCGAGTATGCCGATATCCCGGGCTTTAGGTGCGGCGCTGGCTGCGTTGCAGTCGCAGTCCACCGAAAGATTTTTCAGGACGTTGATATAAGTAATCCGTGAACCGAAGTGCTCAAGAATGCCTTTGGCGGCCTCAACCATGCGCTCTTGAAAAATCGGGCCGTTTTGCCAGCCGTCGCCGTGGATCTGCCGTTTGCCCACAGCCCCGCAAGAGCATCCGATGGCGATATTTTTCAGGGAGCCGCCAAACCCGCCGCTCGTATGCCCTTTGAAGTGGGTATACACCAGCATGGAATCGTAGTTCAGGAGGTTCTTGCCTACGGAGATTTCCGAAAGATGGGTGCCGGGCGTGAACGGATAATCCATGCCCGGTGCGCTGTACTTGGCGAGTATTTTTCGCATGGCCCTTATGGGCAGCATAACAGCGCCTTCGGCGTCCATGATGTCAACAGGACAGAACGTCCAGCCGTTGGTCTTGAGAACTTCTCTATGCCCCTCGGTCGTTTGTCTCGGACCGGGATACAGAGTATTGGTTTCAACGACGACGCTGTTTGGTATACGCGGTTGCAGCTCCTTGATCAGTTCGATGGGCAAAAGATTGTTGCCGTTGGGTTCACCCGTGTGAAGCTTTATTGCGACTTTACCGGTTATGCCTCTGTTGATGTTGCTGTAAATTTTTACCAGATCGACTGGGGTGATGTTTTTGGTAAAAAAAACCTTGGATTTGCTGGTCTGCTCAGCGGCGAAAGCGTTGCCGAAGCCGGGCAACGAAACCACATTGCTCAGAGCAATAGCGCCCACAGTTGCCGCGCCTGCTTTCAGGAATGTGCGGCGGGAAGTAGTATGTTTGGCCATGATGTCTCCTTTTTGTTACATATAAAGGCTCTTCATACCGGACTATATACCTATTCCTATTCATTTCTTGCCTATTCCTATCCGTCGACTTTTAAATAGCAACGTTCTGCTGAAGCATTGCACCGAGCCCAACATACGGGAAACTAAGGTTGAGGGCCTGGCGCTTACCAGGCGGGAAAACTTCGAATGAGAGTATCATCATCCCATAAAAGTGAAGCCCCACAAGGCTTTTGCGACCTTATGAGGCGTATAGGAGTCGAAAATTGCATTTAAATAGTTTAAATAATATAATAAATTTATTTATAATTATACCATCACTAATGCCGTCAAATTTTAACAGTGCGCTATGGGCGAGGTCACTCTATTTTACCCGGCAAGTATCTCCGTCACCACGTCCGGGGCCTTCTCTATGACCTTCAGGTAGGCCCGCGCCGCCGGGTCTGGTGTGCGCTTGCCCTGTTCCCAATTTCGTAAGGTGTGCAGGGACAGGCCGAAGCGGGCGGAAAACGATGCTTGCGACAGGCCCAGGCTCTGGCGAATCGCTTTCACATCCACCACGGCGGGGATATGGACGTTATAGGAGTCCGTCGGCAAGGCCCCTTGGGCGATGGCCGCGGCCTCTTTCATGCTTTCAACTATACGGCTGCCGCTCATGTTCACCTCTTTCGATATGTCTGCACCAACAAGTCGGAAAGCTCCTTCAGCGCGTTCCGTTCAGCCGGGCTGATATTGGCCTTTTCATTCTTGGCAAAGATGCTTAGGGCAAAGAGCGGGATATCCTGCGAGTGAAAGAAGTAAATCACCCGATACCCGCCACTCTTGCCGCCGCCATCTCGCGCAAAACGAACTTTCCGAATGCCGCCCGTACCTTGCAGTATGTCCCCCGCATCGGGGTTTTGCGCCAGAAAGGCAACAATTTCTTCCCGCTCCTCATCATCCAGAGCCGCTTGGCATCGCGCAGAAAGGAGGGCGTTGAAATGACAGTCATGGGAGCGGTTGGCATGGAATAAATATAAGTCATTGGCTTACTGGTGTCAATGCGGCCATCAGAGACTGTCGGGAGCAATGATCACGCCAGATCAACCATTACTACTCAAACGAGTGTCGCCGGTTACGCGCAGGTGGCAACTTTCGCTTACATGGTCAATTCCGGCCATGAACGGCTCAGCGTTATGCGGCAATGTTCCTTGCTGATATCCCGTTCGGGCCTGCACTATGAAAAAACAGGCGAATCGGCCATGAATTTGGCTTTAATGCAGGAAATTGACCGCGCTTTTACCGAATGGCCTTTTCTGGGGGTGCGCCAAATGTGCCGCTATCTGGCATCTCTGGGGTGCAGCACCGGTAGAAAGCGTGTGCGTCGTCTGATGAGGTTGATGGGGCTCATGACGATGTACCAAAAACCGAGAACCAGCATTTCAAATCCGGAACACAAGCGGTACCCCCTATCTGTTACGCGATTTGAACATAGGCAGGAGCAATCAGGTCTGGTGCGCGGACATTACATATATTCCTATGCGCAAAGGCTTCCTGTATCTGGTCGCTGTAATGGACTGGCACAGCCGAAAAGTGCTGTCCTGGCGCCTGTCCAATACCATGGATGTAGATTTTTGTGTTTGCGCCCTGGAAGAGGCCTTGGTGGAATACGGCATTCCGGATATCTTCAACACGGATCAAGGCAGCCAATTTACCAGTTTCGCCTTTACAAATGTACTGCGGGATAAGGGAATCCGCATTTCCATGGACGGCCGGGGACGTTGGTTGGACAATGTGTTCATTTGTTGGACTTCAACCCACGAAGAAAAACATGTGAGTATCAAAACCCCGTAAAAGCTAAGCCCCACAAGGTTTTTGCGACCTTATGGGGCTTTATGATATTCTAGTTGGCGGAGGCGTATAGGAGTCGAACCTACCATGGACATCTCTGCCCATCACTGGTTTTGAAGACCAGGCGCCACACCGGTGACAACACGCCTCCACGAAGGGGCCATTAATATCGCAAAATAATAATTAGTGCAAGCGGGCAAAAAAGTTTTTACAATGCCGCCCGTCATGGAATTAAAATGCGACAAAGTCAAACAATGCTCATTGTCAAATTAGCGGCTAATGCTTATTATGGAGAAACTCGGGCGTTGTTCCCGCGTGGCGGGATCTATTTATGATTTACGGAGGACCTCTTGAACCAATTTACGCGCAATCTGATGTTATGGGCAGTTATCGCCATGGTGGTGGTAATGCTGTTCAATATGTTCCAGCAGCCGCAGCTGTCCAGCAGTAAAATACCCTACAGCGAGTTTATGCACAAGGTCGATCGCGGCGAACTGACCGAGGTCACCATACAGGGGCATAACCTCACAGGTAAAAATGTGGACGGCAAGCCGGTGCAGAGCTATGCTCCGCAAGATCCGACTTTGGTAGGAAAGCTTCTGGACAAAAAAGTGGAAGTAAAGGCCGAACCAATTGAAGACCAGCCCTGGTACATGACCCTGCTGGTATCGTGGTTCCCCATGCTTCTGCTCATAGGCGTGTGGATATTCTTCATGCGTCAGATGCAGGGCGGGGGCGGCAAGGCCATGTCTTTCGGTCGCTCAAAGGCCAGACTTTTGAACCAGGAATCAGCCAGGGTAACATTTGAAGATGTGGCCGGCGTGGACGAAGCCAAGGAAGAATTGGCCGAAGTTGTTGATTTTCTTTCGCAGCCGCGCAAATTTACCCGTCTTGGCGGGCGTATTCCCAAGGGCGTGCTACTGGTTGGCCCCCCCGGAACCGGCAAAACCTTGTTAGCCAGGGCCGTGGCCGGAGAAGCCGGGGTGCCGTTCTTTTCCATTTCCGGTTCCGACTTTGTGGAAATGTTTGTGGGCGTGGGCGCGTCAAGAGTGCGCGACCTTTTCATACAGGGCAAGAAAAATGCCCCGTGCCTAATCTTTATTGATGAAATAGACGCGGTGGGCCGACAGCGCGGCGCCGGGCTTGGCGGCGGGCACGACGAACGCGAGCAAACTCTCAATCAGTTGCTTGTGGAAATGGACGGTTTTGAATCCAATGAAGGCGTAATCCTCATTGCCGCCACCAACCGCCCTGATGTGCTCGACCCCGCGCTGCTGCGTCCCGGTCGCTTTGACCGTCAGGTGGTGGTGCCCACCCCCGACCTGCGCGGGCGCAAGCGTATCCTTGAAGTGCATACCAGGCGTACCCCACTTGGCGGTAATGTGGATATAGAAATTCTGGCCAAGGGCACACCCGGATTTTCCGGCGCGGATCTTGAAAATCTGGTCAATGAAGCCGCCCTGCAGGCAGCCAAGCGCGAAGCTGAATATGTGGTCATGCAGGATTTTGAATATGCCAAGGACAAGGTGCTTATGGGCAAGGAGCGGCGCAGCCTGATTCTTTCTGATGAAGAAAAGCGCATCACCGCCTATCACGAAGGCGGGCATGCCCTGGCGGCCAAGTTGTTGCCTAAGGCTGACCCGGTGCACAAGGTAACCATAATCCCGCGCGGGCGGGCATTGGGTGTGACCATGCAGCTTCCGGAAGAAGATCGCCACGGCTATTCCAAAAATTTCCTGCGCGATAACCTTGTGGTGCTGCTGGCCGGGCGTGTGGCTGAAGAAATCATTTTTAAAGATATTACTACCGGCGCGGGCAACGACATTGAAAGAGCCACCAAAATGGCTCGTAAAATGGTGTGTGAATGGGGCATGAGTGAAAATATCGGCCCTCTGTCCATAGGCGAAACCGGCGAAGAAGTCTTTATTGGCCGTGAATGGGTGCAAAACCGCAACTTCAGCGAAGACACCGCCAAACAGGTCGATGCCGAAGTCAAGAGCATTATTCTTGAAGCTCGCAGGCGCTGTCGTGAAATGCTTGAAGGCCATATCGACCAATTGCATGGCATCGCCGCAGCGCTGCTTGAACGCGAAACCATAAGCGGCGCGGATATTGACCTCATAATGCGCGGCGAGCCGCTGCCTCCGGCTGATTCCAACGGACCTTCCGGGCCTTCCGGACGTTCCGAAGGCTCCGGACAGGGGGATGGCGATTCTTTCCTCATTCGTCCGGAATATGATACTGAAGCGGAAAATGGCGGTGGGAAAAAGGAAAATTCGTCAGAAATCAGAGACGAAGACGGAGAAAGAGAAAAAGACGATCGCGGCGCGTCGCGGCAGTAGCGGCATATGAACGCCATGGGCGCGGCATCGGGAATATGGATTATACGGGGGGGGCGGCTTTTTGCGTCGCTCCCCCTCTTTGGCATTATGGGAATTTTAAACCTGACCCCCGATTCCTTCTACGACGGCGGCAGGTACGAAGATGCGGCCTCAGCTCTGGCCAGAGCCGGGCGGCTTTTGGCTGAAGGAGCTGACATTATTGACTTGGGGGCGGAATCTTCTCGTCCGGGGGCCGCTGTTGTACCCGCTGTGGAGGAACTTTCCCGACTTTTGCCCGCGATTGCGGCCATAAAAAATGCCGAACCCGAAGTCATTATTTCCGTGGATTGTTGGAAAGTCGAAACAGCGACCAACGTGCTCGAAGCGGGCGCGGACATAATAAACGACATATCCGCCGCACTTTTCGACCCTGGCCTTATGGAAGTGCTGGCCACCTACAAGCCCGGATATGTGCTTATGCATTCTCAGGGACGCCCGGAAAATATGCAGGACAATCCCAAGTATGACAATGTGGTTGACGAACTGCTGGATTTTTTCACGCGGCGCATGGAAGCGCTTGTTTCGGCCGGGCTGCCCGAAGATCGTATTGTTATTGACCCCGGCATAGGCTTTGGCAAGACAGTGGAGCACAATTTGCGCATAATCGGCGCGGTGGAGCGTTTTCATGTTCTGGGGCGGCCGCTTCTGGCGGGCGTTTCTATGAAGTCGCTTTTCGCCGGGATTTTATCTCCCGGAGTGGGGACGCTTGGTGAAGAAGAGAAAATAAGGGCCACGCAAACGGCTACCGCCTTTCTGGCGGGCAAGGGCGTGGCTTTGCACAGGGTGCACCATGTGGCGGCCGCCCGCGATACGTTGCGGCTGACGCGGGCATTCAGTTCATATACAAATCCTGGAACATGTTAAAGGGCCGGGTAACACAAGATGCAGACCATCCTTAACTATCATTTCAACTGGGCGGATCTGGCCGATATTCTGCTGGTTACGCTGCTGCTCTATCAGTTGATCATGCTCTTAAAAGGCACCAGAGCTTTGGCCGTGCTTTACGGCCTGGGGCTTATGGCGCTTTTATATCTTTTATCACTGCTTTTCGGATTTTATACAGTATCGTGGTTGCTCAGCAATGTGTTCAGCTCGCTGTTTTTGGTTATTGTGGTTATTTTCCAGCGCGACATAAGGCAGGCGCTGGGGGTTATTGGCGCGCGCAATTTTTTCAGACGCAGCCACCTGGAGGAAGACGTTTTGCGCGAAATGGCCGAGGCCTGTCTGGCTATGGCCTGGCAGCGTGTGGGCGCGCTCATTGTCATTGAACGCTCCATGCCTCTTGGTGACATGATCCGCAGCGAAGGCGTGATGATCAATGCCATTGTTTCGCGCAAGCTGCTCATGAACATTTTTTATCCCAAAGCCCCCCTGCATGACGGGGCGGTAATAATCAGCCGAGGCCGCATAACCGCCGGGGCCTGCATTCTGCCCTTGGCTGTTGTTCCGCCTGGGCAGAATTTCGGCACCAGGCACAGGGCGGCCATAGGAATTACCGAGGAATCCGACGCGGTGGCTGTGGTCGTGTCCGAAGAACGCGGAGAAATATCCGTGGCTTCCAAAGGCGTTTTGCTGCGCAACATTGAGCTGGATGTCGACAAGATCAAACAGGTGATATCCGATGTACTCTAGTTCATTCAAAAAGCCCGACTGGCTGCTTCTGACACTGTCTTTTGTGGTGGCGGTGGCCATGTGGTACGGAGTTACGGTATACGACACGCTTGAGGTTCAGTTTGAAATACCGCTGGATTATCAGGGCCTGCCGTCCAATCTGGTTATTGTTGACGGCTTGGTGAATAAGGTCAGCGCGCGCATTCGCGGCCCCAAAACGCTGCTGCGTTCCATGACGTCGCGTGATTTCAATTCCACGGTGGACTTGTCCAAAATCAAAAAAGGCCTCAATGTGGTGCCTACCGCGCCCAATATTAACGAGGTTGCGGCCAGGGCCTTTAGCCTTATGGAGATAACTCCGGCCCGAATTACTCTTGAGGCCGACACCATAGCCAACCGTTCCATCGCTCTGGACCCGCAGATTTTGTCGCCGCTCCCCAAAAATGCCGTTGTAATCAATGACATCGCGGTAAGTCCGGCCACGGTGCAGATTCGCGGTCCGGAAAGCGTGGTCAACCCCATGAGCACGCTGCCACTGAACATAACTCTGGACCCTCTGCTGACCGCCGGAACCCATATTCAAACCGTGCATCTGGATTTGCCTCCATTGGTCACTGCCGTGCCGTCCTCGGTGCGTGTGGCCTTTACCAGCACCAGCCACCGCAAGGAAATATCCCTGGAACGCGAAGTGCTGGTGGATAACGCGGCCAGACGCGGCTATCATGTGAACCCGCAAAAGGTTTCCATACGAGTGGAAATTCCCGAAGCTCTGGCTCAAAACAACGATTATCTGCAAAAAATAAGGGTACTGGCCGCTCCGCCCAGAATTTCGGGTGACCTCATAACCACAGCTCCAGTAAAAATGGAGCTTCCTCCCGGGGTCAAGGTGATAGACGGGCCACCGCCTTCAGTGACAGTGACAAAGACAGGCAAATAGAATATACTTTCAGTTTGGAGCAGGGTGTAACTTCATCAAAATTTCCTTTATGGTCTGAAACCTCCCCAGACGAAATCAGTCGGCGGATGGAGCTGGCTGTGGATTGAAACATTACAGCAACAGATACTTTTTTCAGGACAAATACGATGAGCACACGTCTTTTCGGCACCGACGGCCTGCGCGGGCAGGTCAACAAGTATCCCATGACCGTTGATGTGGCCCTGCGTCTGGGCCTTGCCGCAGGCATGCGTTTTCGGCGCGGCAACAGAAGACACAAGGTTGTCATAGGCAAAGACACACGCCTTTCCGGCTATATGTTCGAATCGGCGCTCACTGCCGGGCTTTGTGCTGCGGGCATGCATGTGTTTCTCATTGGGCCGCTGCCCACTCCGGCCATATCTTTTCTTACCCGGAGCATGCGCGCGGATCTTGGGGTGGTAATTTCGGCCTCACATAATCCTTTTTCGGACAATGGGATCAAATTTTTCGATCACGAGGGCTTTAAATTGCCCGATGACGTGGAAAACGAGATTTCCGATATGGTGCTCAACCAGGATTACAAATGGAACTATCCCCCGACGGGCAAAGAAGGCCGCGCCTTTAAGATAGACGACGCCCAAGGCCGTTACATTGTCTTTATAAAAAACAGTTTTCCTCCTCATCTTACTCTTGACGGGCTGCGCATAGTAATAGACTGCGCCAACGGGGCCAACTACAAGGTTGCGCCCATGGCCCTTGAGGAACTTGGGGCCGAGGTGTTCAAAATAGGCACAGACCCGGACGGCACCAACATTAACCTCAATTGCGGCTCGCTTCACCCTGATAATGTAGCCTCTAAAGTGCGCGAACTGCGCGCCGATATTGGCCTGGCCCTTGACGGCGACGCCGACAGGCTGATTGTGGTTGACGAGCGGGGCACGGTTCTTGACGGTGACCAGATAATGGCCATGTGCGCCCAAGACATGATGGAACGCGGCGAACTCGAGGGCAACAATCTTGTGGCCACAGTTATGAGCAATATGGCGCTGGAAGTGTTTATGAACGAACGCGCCGGAAAACTTATACGCACCAATGTGGGCGACCGTTACGTGGTGGAGGCCATGCGCGCCCTTAACGCCACCCTTGGAGGCGAGCAGTCGGGGCATCTCATTTTCCGAAATTACAGCACCACCGGCGACGGGTTGCTGGCCGCACTGCAAATTTTGCGGATAATGCGTGAAAAGGAATGCCCGCTTTCCGAGTTGGCCGGGCTTTTGCAGCCTTTTCCGCAAGTTCTTCTTAATGTGAGTATTGACAAAAAAATTCCTTTTGGCGAATGTCCAAGGATAGGGGACGCTGTAGCGGCGGTGGAAAAAGATTTGGCCGGGCGGGGCAGAGTGCTCTTGCGTTATTCCGGCACCGAGCCTTTATGCAGAATTATGGTTGAAGGGGAGAATGAGGTGAAGGTGCGCCGTCATGCGGAGCATCTGGCTGAAGTGGTAAAAACCGTCTTGAGCTGAGTGAACATTTTAGCTTGTTTCAGGAGCAAAAGATATGAAGAATATTCGCAAGGTTGTGATTCCCGTTGCCGGCTGGGGCACCCGTTCTCTTCCCGCCAGCAAAAATATTCCCAAAGAAATGCTCCCCATTTATAATAAGCCCGTCATCCAGTATGTTGTGGAAGAAGCCATCGGCTCCGGCATAAAAGACGTGGTTTTTGTTACCAACCGCGACAAAAGCGTTATTGAAGACCATTTTGACTACAACCTTCAGCTTGAGGGTGTGCTGGAGCGCGCCGGCAAGCTGGAAATGCTCAAAACAGTGCGCGACGTGGCGGAAATGGTCAACATAATGTCCGTGCGCCAGAAAAGGCAGCTTGGCCTTGGGCACGCGGTGCTCTGCGCCCGTGAACTGGTCAAGGAAGAACCTTTTGCCGTTATGGTGGGCGACGATTTGATGTTTGGCGGTGTGCCGGGCCTGAAGCAGCTTATTGACGTGGCCATGGCCGAAAAAATGCCGGTGATCGGCGTTATGGAAGTGCCCATGGACAGGATCAGCCGCTACGGAGTGATTGCCGGAGACGAAGTTTCGCCCGGTGTTTTCCGTGTGAGCGACATGGTTGAAAAGCCCAAGCGCGAAGACGCCCCCTCCAACTTGGCCATAGTTGGCCGTTATGTGCTCACGCCGGATATTTTTGACCATTTGGATAAGGTAAAACCAGGCGTTGGCGGTGAAATTCAGCTTACCGACGCCCTGCAATCCTTGGCGCGCACCAGAGGTATGATGGCTGTGAAAATAGCCGGAATGCGTTTTGATGCCGGTGACTGGGCCGAATACCTCACCGCTAACGTGTATTTTGCGCTGCAGGAAGAAAATCTGCGCTATGAGTTGATCGGGCAGTTGAAAAACATTCTTCAGTTCGACTAGTTCCAACTACGCCCTGAACCAGAGCATTTTGCGGATGAAGTGAGTAAAACGCTCTGCCGTTGACGGCGAGTCGAAATAAAGAAAAACGGAGGCCCGGACGGTTATTTCCCGTTCGGGCCTCTTTTTATCGGCTATTCGCCCGTGCCATTTGTAAAAGACGAGCCGATTGCAGCTTATCGCGCTTCAGGTGTCATTGTCTGATTGATTAATTGATTTGTCCTAGTTCATAAAGAAAGGTTTTTCGTCCCAGTATCTGCTGTTGATTGCGTTGTGATTGGTGGTTTCCGTTCCAATACCGATATGTCCGTGCGATCCTGCCAGAATGTCACCGTTAATGTCTTCAAGCCCTTCGTCGTCCGTGTCGCCATAACCTGTGCCATGGATCAACACAGCCCCGTAAGTATTGAGTTCGTCTCCCCTGAGCACTCCGTCGTTATTCATGTCAAGACGGTCGAAGTCGGCTCTGGTAAGATTGGGATGTTCCGCTTTAAACATATCCCAGGTAACAATGCTGGGGGTTGATTCCGTCATGTCGGGGAAGAAATTTTCTTCGCCCCATTTGTCGCTGTTCCCGCCACGTTCATGCATGGCTAAAGCCGGAGTGGAAAGAGCCAATACAAGAGCCAGTGTTCCAATGATAGTTTTCATATGAACCTCCCGAAGCCAGCAGGCTTTCGGCTCTGATTCGCAATTTCGGCGGCTGTCGTGTGGATTGGCTGTTTTTAATGCCATCCTTGTTTCAGTCGTTCTGTTGCGGTGTTATTGTATATTCTTATCAGGAATAATTATCGTTTCTCTATGCATTTTTAAATAACCATTCGTGCGGTTCAGTCAAGCCGGAAATCAATTTTTGTCGGAACAGCAGTGGCGGATGACTAAAATTTATGCGCGCATTATAATTTTTCAGATTATCAATGGGCGAAGTAGGGTGTCATATCCCAGTCGTTACTGTTATGTCTGGCGGCGTAGGGGACGTGCTGAGCGGGAAATGATCCGCTGAAGTCGCGCATGGGCGCGTTTTTGCGGATTACACCGACGACCACGCCAGAGTGGTGGTTCGAGTCCGTCACGGAATTATCCATGCTGGGGTAGAAAGTACCTTCGTCCCATCGATTACTGTTGTTGGTTGAGTACGCATGAGCGGAAGCGGAAATGGAAAGGATTAAGGCAAAGACCATTATTGTAATAAATTTTTTCATGATAACCCTCCCAAAGCCAGCGGCTTTTGGCGCTGATTCGCAATTTGGGGCGGCTGTCGTATCGGGGGCGATGCCGAAGGGCATCTCTCTCGGGCTAGTCGTTCCTTTTGCTGTTTATTGTAAGCTTGCCTGGAAACACGCCTGTTGTTACGTGTCTTGACATAAGCACTGTGCTGGTGTAGTCAAGAGTCTATGAAAAAGTCAGCCATATTAAACTCGTTTAGGGGCCTGCTAATTTTTTCACTTCTTATTCCGTTTGCACCGGGGTGTACCCCCAAAAAGGGGGGCAGCATTTCCGACACCACTGCCATGAGTCCGTCTAGATCGTCTTTCACCAGCATGAGTTCATCCGATTCGGCTCGTACCGCCGAGAAATTTGACTTTTCATGGGATTTTGACGGTGCCGACTCTATGGACGCCGCCCCTGAAGATGTGCTTAAGAAGGCCTTTGCCGCTCTGGGGACCCCGTATGTACGGGGAGGGAACACACCTCGTGAGGGCTTTGACTGTTCCGGATTTGTGTGCTGGGCCTACAAGGACACGGGCATAGCATTGCCGCGCACCGCCAGAGAACAGTCGGTGGTGGGGCAGCCCATCAAAAACTCCGAAGACATGCAGGTGGGCGACATAGTCGCTTTCTGGCATCCCAAGCGCGGCTATCACACCGGTATTTATGTGGGCGATGAAAAGTTCATCCACAGCCCGCGTCGGCGTCAGGTGGTGCGGGTAAATTCCCTTAACGATCCTTATTTCAGCGGCACTTTCCTTGGGGCCAGGCGAGTAAACCGCACGGATGACGCCGAATATGAGCGCCTGGAGATGAATTTGCAGGCCTATGCGGCCACCCAAGGCAAAATGCGCGAAATAGCCGCAAAAATGCCTGCCCCCGTGATTAAGAAAGGCAAAAAAGGCGCCAAAGACAATATGCAGGTTGCGGGCAAAAAGCAGAAATCTTCCACAAAGAGCATGGCTCAAGGCTCTGGCAAGGCGGTAGCCGCGCTTGATAAGAAAATTGTTGTAAAATCCGCCAATGATTCGCTTATAGCGAAAGGTCCTTCTAAAAAACCGGCCAAGAGCGAACCGGTTGCCTCCAAGAAAAATACTGTCAAACACGGTAAAGATAATGACAGGAAGTCAGCCGACAAATCGGGTAAGAATAGGCACAAGAATACCTAATATTTTCTTGTTCTGTTGAAATTTAATTGTTGCTGAAAAAGCCCGCGCCAATCGAACAGATAGGATGCGGGCTTTTTAGTTTTGTAATTTTAAAATGAAAAGTTTTGATGCCTCTCACTCTTTACTATAAACCAGCTCACCTCCCGACCATGTGGCGCGTACGGCCCGGTCGTCTCCCAGAATCATTTGCAGGAACAGCGCTTCCTGAAGGCTGTCAGCATATTGCATGCGCAGGGCCAGAAGCGGAGTGGACTTGAGGTCCAGCACCACCATGTCGGCTTCCATGCCCTGCTCAAGCGAGCCTATGCTGTTTTCCAGGCCCAGGCATTCAGCTGACCCTCTAGTGGCAAGATAGAATGCCTGCCAGGGTGACAGAGACACGCCGTTAAGTTGGGCTGTTTTATAGGCCTCGTTCAGAGTTTGCAGCATGGAAAAGCCGGTACCCGCGCCTATGTCGGTTCCCAGGCCGACTTGCACCGGCCTGGCGGGCTTTTTGGCCCGGAGGACGTCAAAGCAGCCTGAACCTATGAACATGTTGGAAGTTGGGCAATGCACTACTGACGCGCCGCGCTCGCTGAACACGGCCAGTTCGTCTTCGGTAAGGTGTACGCCATGCCCATATGCGGCGCGTTTGCGCAGCAGGCCGAACTTGTCGTACACATCGGCATAGCCGTTATGGGTAGGAAACAATTCTTTTACCCAGGCTACTTCATTTATATTTTCAGAAATATGCGATTGAATGGCCATATCGGGAAATTCTCCGGCAAGCGCACCCAGCACCGCAAGCTGTTCAGGAGAAGAAGTAGGGGCAAAGCGCGGGGTAAGAACAAATTCCAGCCTGTCTTTGCCGTGCCATTTTTCTATGAGCCGTTTGCTGTCGTCATAGGCTTTTTGCGGCGTGTCCAGAAGGGCGTGGGGCGCATTGCGATCCATACAGACCTTGCCTGCGGCCATTCTCAGCCCGCGTTTGCACGCTTCATTAAAAAAAGCGTCCACCGATTGCGGAAAAACGGTACAGAAGGCGCAGCAGGAGGTAGTGCCGTTTTTGAGCATTTCGTCAATAAAGAAAGAGGCGATTTTTTCCGCATGAGGGGAGTCGGCAAATTGCTGCTCAGCCACAAAGGTGTATTTGTTCAACCAGTCCAGAAGTTGCAGGCCGTAGGCCCCTATTATCTGCGTCTGGGCGTAATGCACATGGGCGTCGATAAAACCTGGCAGGATGAGGCTGTCTGTGTATCGGGTTGTCTCAGCTTGATCCACGGACTGAGGAGGAAGTTCAGCGAGCACTTTATCGGCGTTTCCGGCCATGGTTATTTTCCCGTTTTCCACAACAATGGCCGCGTCTTGCTCATGGCGCAGGCATTCTTCCTCACTGTTAAGAAATGGATCGGCAGTAAAGGTGAGCATGGAGCCGCGTATTATTTTCATATGTACCTGCTTATATCAAATTTATAGTATTTTGCTTTTGAAATTATCCATGACTCAAAGCTGATTTTTTCAACTCGAGTCCGATTGTCCTGCGCCGCCCTTCACCGGCGGCTCGGAATCGCAGGTTATTACGGCGGCTTCGCCGCCTACGTTACGAACGCTACGCGCGTTCGGACGGCCCTACCAACGCACGGGCCGTCAGAGCATTTCGCTCATTTCATTCGCAAAACGCTCTAAATTGGGGCTATATTATTATTTTATGGAT
>JAVBLG010000021.1:0-22001 GCA_031553655.1 Desulfovibrionaceae bacterium
CATTAAGATTCCGCAAAATTTCCATGCGGAGCTGATAGGCATACTCTTCCGTACTCCCCCTGCTGGCGCTGCCAACATTCTTCCACTGCTTTTTTCCCTCTTGCGTCCAGGTAATCCAAAAGGTCTTGTCCGGCTTGCCAAGATGCTTCCTTTCGCTGGATACTCTATAGTAAACACCTTGAAATCGTTTGGATTTTATGCGTTCCTGCTTCATAATCAACAAACTACCATGGAGACTGTGATCGTGACAACAAAGTACCGCTACAGTACCGCTATAAAAAAAGCGGTTACAGATTTTATCCATAACCGCTTGATTTATTTGGTGGAGAAGAAGGGATTTGAACCCTCGACCCCTGCCTTGCGAAGGCAGTGCTCTCCCAGCTGAGCTACTTCCCCAGAAAGTTACAGAGAGTGATATTATTTATATTTAAGGGTATAGTCAAGTTTTTTTTAACGCTTCAGGGGCCTCAAACTCGATCGAGCCAAGCCCGCAGTGTGGTAAATGCCACTCGCGAGGTGAAATCTATGGATAGCGGGGTTACCGCCACTACTTTATCTGTTTGCAATGCGTGCCCATCAGTATCGGGCAAGTCATTGCCGCAATCGCGCTTGCTTGTTATCACTTCATTGCGGGCGCTTTGAGGTGTAGGGCGAGATATTGTTCCCAAATAGTAGGGGCGAGGCGTCAGCCCGGTAAGTTTCCAGGGGGTGTCGGGCGTAGCCGAATCGGGCACTTCCACTTTGAGTATATGCACGTCGGGCGGCAGACCAAAATTGAGGATACGTTCCGCAAAGTAACGGGTAAAATATTTGGCCGATTCCCAATTTTCTTCCGTGTAACTCATGTGGGAGGCCACTGGCAATTCCAGAGAAACCGCCAGAGCCGGAATGCCGTTGCAGGCGGCTTCCAGAGCCGCGCCAACAGTGCCCGAGCCGCTGGCATTCACCCCGATGTTTTCGCCGTAATTTATACCGGAAACAAGCAGATCTGGTTTATAATCGGTGAATACTCTGAAGTAATGGGCCACCACTGCCGCCGGGGATGCCTCACAGAAAAAAGCCTTTATTCGGTGGTTTTCAGATGTATAATCAAGCGGAACCAGGCGGGCATCGGGACGGCCTGTGCGGGCTCTCCCCATGGAAGTTTGCTGTTGCAGCGGCGCGGCCACAAGCAAATCGCCGCAACCGGACATAGAGTCCACGGCGGCCTGCAAGCCGGGTGAATAGATTCCGTCATCGTTAGTAAGCATAATTTGTGGTTGAGTCATTTGGATTTCCTCGATATTTGTCCGTCGCACAGCTTCCCATCAAATGTAAGGGGGCGGAGCCCAGCTGGCGGAGTTTGGCAGTGACTTTATTTAAGGAAATTTTTCTTTGGCGTAAACAGAATTATCCTTGTGTCAACATACTTGAGATTTTAGTTTAACTTTTTTTAAAGCGAGATTTAATATGGATACGGAAAATACAAACAAACCGCGTTGCGCCGCCTGCCCGGTGCGCAATCGCGAAGAACGGCGCTGCGTGAACGAACAGGGCAAAAATCCGCCAGAGTGTCCCACAGTTAATAAAATCGAGTTGATTAGGCAGGTGCAGGGCCGCTATTTGCAGGAAGACATTTTGCAATTGGCTCGAGTGGCCTCACAGGTGGAATGCGACGGCTATATCCGCCAGCAAGATGGCCCACCCATTCCGAGCCGCCCCAGGATAGTGGAAATTGTCGATTTCTGCCGTCGTATGAATTACAAACGGCTTGGCTTGGTTTTTTGCCTGGGACTGCGCCACGAAGCTGCCATCACCAACGAAATTCTCGAAAAAAACGGCTTTGAAGTAGTTTCCGCCATATGCAAAGCAGGGGGGGTACCCAAATCTTTTCTGGGTCTGACCAGGGAAGAGCAGATTAATCCGGCCAAGTCCGAATCAATGTGCAACCCAATTCTTCAAGCCGAAATAATGAATGAAGCGGAAGTTGACTTCAACATCCTTCTGGGATTGTGCGTGGGGCACGACACAATGGCCTTGCGGGCATTGAAGGCTCCGGCCACTATTTTGGCGGTAAAAGACAGGTTGCTTGGGCACAACCCTTTGGCAGCCATCTATAATTATGATTCCTATTACAGATTTTTGGGGAAACCTATAAACGGCTGTGGAAAATAAGACGAATGGCTCTTTATACTTGGCCTTCCACCCTCCAACTTGTCCTGGAGTGCCGGTCTGGTTCATAGCCGCGGCCGTTTGCGAAGCTATTGTGGCAGTCCTGGACGTCAACTTGACGGCGTCGGCCAATATGTTATGATTTTTTTTACTGTCGCGTGACAGGGACTGCATTATAGGCAACGGGCATGCCATAGCCCGCTGCAAGATGTGTCTGTCCTCATGCCGGAACTTTGCGGTTCCGGCTTTTTTATTTTAAGGAGCTGAACATGAGCTGGTTTTTATTACTTATGGCCGGAATATTTGAGGTCGGCTGGGCTGTGGGGTTAAAATATACGCATGGGTTCACGCGTTTCTGGCCCAGCGTGGGTACTGTTTTCTGCATGATTGTAAGCATGGCCTTATTGGGTCTTGCCATAAGGCATCTTCCCCTCGGGTCGGCTTATGCCATATGGACAGGCATAGGCACAATTGGCACAGTTGTTTGCGGAATGCTGCTTTTTGGCGAGTCTGCCTCAGCTCTCCGCCTTGGTTGCGTTGCCTTGATTGTAGTGGGCATTACCGGGCTGAAGATGAGCGCACACTGAATTAATTTTTATTTGATTTTTTATTCCCTACCGAAAGCCAAGGCAAGACGCCTGACTTGATCGAACTTCCGGATTTTAAGCCTTTATTCTCACTCTGCCGCCGCCCGGATATTAACACAGGCGGCGGTTTCATTTTCTAGCGCGATACGACACTTATGTCCTGTTTAAAGTCCAAAACTGTCGGGTGGGACGTGTAAAGCGTCACATATGTCGCCATAATTATAATTATTCTTATTATTCTTATTATTAATATCAATAACTTAGATTTTTACGCATTTTTATCTCTTTTATTTGTCCGCGCTTTTAATAATATACTTATCCCCTATAAGTGGCGTCAACCGGGCATTTCAGGGACTTTGTGAAAAAAATGGCACGTATCGTGCAATAAAGGGTACAAAATAATCAATCCCGGCCCTGTTTTCAGAGTTACGGGTACCGCCGGGAATCACGCTAACCTCTAAGCCGAGGAGCATTCCGTGGATCAGCATCAGGCCGTGAGCGACAGCAATCAAGCCAAGGTTTCGGTTCGGGATCTCACCAAGAAGTACGGCGATCTCACAGTTCTGGACAAAATCAATTTTCATATCAACAAAGGCGAGCTTGTGAGCATTGTCGGCCCTACCGGCTGCGGCAAGACTACCTTTTTGAATTGCATGTCCAAACTTACCGACACCACAGCCGGAGATATTTATATCGACGGCGAAGTCGCCAACCCCACCAAACACAATCTGGCTTTCGTTTTTCAGGAGCCTACGGCTCTTCCCTGGCTAACTGTGCAGGAAAACGTGGCCTACGGCATGAAAATAAAGCACATGCCCGAAGACAAACTGAAGGAACGGCTGGAATATATTCTGGAAGTCGTGGGGCTGAAGGATACGGCCAATCTTTATCCCAACCAGGTTTCGGCCAGCATGATGCAGCGCATCGCAGTGGCCCGCGCCTTTGCCGTGAACCCCGACCTTTTGCTGATGGACGAGCCATACGGGCAGCTTGACGTAAAGCTGCGTTTTTATCTCGAAGATGAACTGGTCAAGCTCTGGCAGACCCTGAAAAGCACCATTCTTTTTGTTACCCATAATATTGAGGAAGCCGTCTATGTGGCGGAGCGTATTCTGGTGTTGAGTCCCAAGCCCACCAAGGTCCGTGCCGAGGTCATTGTTGATCTGCCGCGTCCGCGTAATTTTTTGGATCCCAAATTTATTGAAATCAGACGGCACGTAACGGATTTGATCCGCTGGTGGTAATTCGGAAATAAGGAGGCTGCCATGGCTGATACCGTATCCCTGAAAAAACCCCTGTACCTGAGGATTCTACCCTTCATAAGCGTGGGCGGCTTTTTGCTGCTATGGCAGCTTTGCGTTGCCCCGCCCGATGTGGAAGACTGGCGCATCCCCAGCACTTTGCTCACCTCGCCGATGGACGCTGTAAAACTTTTGTTCGACAAACTGACCAACCCCAACCCCGATGGCGCCACCTTGATGGCCCATGCCTGGGTAAGCATGCAGGAAGCCTTTCTGGGCTACGTGCTGGCCTTGATAATCGGGCTGCCCCTGGGACTGGCCATGGGCTGGTTCACTACTGTTCGCGGTCTGGCCAGGCCTATTTTTGAAATCATCCGGCCTATTCCACCCGTGGCCTGGATTCCGCTGACTATTTTCTGGTTCGGTATCGGCCTTGAGGGCAAGGTGTTCATCATCTGGCTGTCAGGCATAGTGCCCTGCGTTATCAACGCCTACACCGGCGTGCGCATGACCAACCCCGTTCACATTCAGATGGCCCGCACCTATGGCGCGTCGGACTGGCAGATTTTCAAAACTATCTGCGTTCCTTCCGCTCTGCCCATGGTTTTCGGCGCTTTGCAGATAGCCTTGGCCTATTGCTGGGTTACCCTGGTGGCGGCCGAGCTGCTGGCTTCGGACAAGGGGCTCGGCTATCTCATCACCATGGGCCGCATGCTGGGCAGAACCGACATCGTTGTTGTGGGCATGATCAGCGTGGCCATTGCCGGGGCGATTATCGGCGTGATTATTGACCGGGTGGAAGCAAAGCTGCTGGCCGGAATAAGGAGATAGCCCATATGGAAGCTACAAATTTGATGGCCCAGAACGCCTCGGACGCGCGCGACGACTCGTCGTCCACATCGGTACAAAATGAAGTGATAATCGCGACCAAGCGCCAGCCCTTTTCCCTGATCCGCTTTCTGCGCAGCGAATATTTCCTGTATATGGTTTCACTCACAGCCTTTTTCGCCCTGTGGCAATGGGTGGCTTCGTCCAATATGCTGGGACATTCCAGCGCTCTGGCTACCCCGGCCCAGGTGCTGGCCAGCCTTCAGGATCTTTCGGTTAACAAACTGGCCGGGCTGTCGCTGTGGGAACATATGTGGATCAGCACCTCCCGCGTGCTTATCGGCTTTTTGATCGCGGTAGGCGCGGGCATTCCCGTAGGGCTGTTCATGGCCTTCAACCCCACCTTCCGGGCCGTGGTCAAACCGCTTTTCGACATGTTCAAGCCCATGCCGCCCCTGGCCTGGATTTCCATAGCAATTCTGTGGTTCGGCATAGGCGAAGCCCCGAAGATCTTCATCATCGTGATCGGCTCGTTCGTGCCGGTGGTGCTCAACTCTTTCAGCTGTGTGCAGCTGATTGAACCCGAGCTTTACGATGTGATCAGGAATATGGGCGGCACGCGCAAGCATGAAATACGCCATGTGTGCATACCCGGCGCCCTGCCCGCCATCACCGCCGGACTGCAAATAGCCATGTCCAGCGCCTGGACCTGCGTTGTTGCCGCCGAATTGGTTAACTCGCGTTCCGGTCTGGGGTACATCATCATTCAGGGCATGAAACTGTCCGATCCGGGCATGATTCTCAGCGGCATGCTGGTCATAACCGTGGCCTCGCTGATTTTTACTCAGGGCATGGAGCTGCTCACCAGCAGAATGTGCCCGTGGCAGCGCGAAATCAAGGATTATTGATAAGGAGTGTCACGTGTCCAATCCCCATGCTAAAATACTTTGCGAAAACGTCAGCAAAACCTTTGTGCAAAAGGGCACGCAGCTTGTGCCCGTGCTAAAGGACGTTTCCCTTGAAGTTCACGATGAAGAATTCCTTGTAGTGCTCGGCCCCGGCCAATGCGGCAAAAGCACTTTGCTGCGCATCATCGCCGGTCTGGAAACGCCCACTTCGGGCAAGGTGACTGTAGACGGCAAGAAAGTTGAAGGCCCCGGCCCGGATATTGGCTTGGTTTTTCAAAGCTACATGCTGCTGCCCTGGGAAACAGTGCGCCAGAACGTGGAAATAGGGTTAAAAATCAAAGGGCTCGACGCCCATGAAATCAGAGAGACCGCCGATTATTATCTGAACATGGTGGGGCTGAAGGATTTTGTGGATTACTACCCCCATCAGCTTTCCGGGGGCATGAAACAACGTGTGGGCATTGCCAGGGCCTATGCCCTTAAGCCCAAAGTTCTGCTGCTGGACGAGCCGTTCGGCCAGCTCGACGCCCAGACCCGCTTTTTTATGGAGCAGGAAACCGAGCGTATCTGGCAGATGGAAAAGCGCACAATGATTTTCGTTACCAACAATATCGATGAAGCCATCTTCCTGGCCGACAGAATTGTTACCATGGAAGGCAAATTGCCCGGGCATATAAAACATACCTACGACATTCCGCTGCCCAGGCCCAGAGACACCATGGACGTAAAGTTTCTGGAACTGCGCCATATCATAACCGCGGAACAGAAACTGACGCTCTGATCCGCCGCATCGGGCGTTGATAGAAAAAATCTCACAGCGTATAGGCCGCTTCCACAAGAAGCGGATTAATATGAAAAACCAAACTTGAGGGGATTTGTATGAAAAGGATTGTAACCCTTGTTGCACTGGTCTGCTTTGCGCTGGCCACTACCGTGGCCTTCGCGGCCGAAGCCAAAAAGCTGGCGAAAATACCTACTTGCTGGATGGATGAATCGCCGGGCTTTAATATCTGGTACGCCAAGAAAATGGGCTGGGACAAGGAAGAAGGTCTTGATATTCAGATGCTGCTCTTCAACAGCGGCCCGGCGCAAATGGAAGCGCTGCCGGCCAAGCAGTGGGTGCTGGGTTCCACCGGTGTGGGCGGACAGCTTGTGGGCGGCATACGCTATAAAATTTACGCCGTAGCCCCCATTATCAGCGAAGGCGAAGTGCATCATCTGTTTGTGCGCCCGGACAGCCCCATTGCCAAGGTTAAGGGCTACAATCCCAAATATCCCGACGTGTACGGCAGCCCGGAAACCGTCAAGGGCATAAAGATTCTGTATACCTCGCAGACCACGGTGCATTACATGATCGGCAAGTGGCTGGACATTCTCGGGCTCAAGATGTCTGACGTAACCTTGGTGAATATGGACCAGCCTTCGGCCGTGCCCGCCTTTGAAAAAGGCATAGGCGACGCCGTGTGTCTGTGGGCTCCCTTCACCTTTGCCGCCCAGTCCCGCGGCTGGTTCAATGCTGGGTCGATGACTGCCATGGACGCCATTACCGTATCTTCCATAGTGGGTGACAAAGACTGGTGCGACAAAAACCCCGAACTGGTGGCCAAATTCCTGCGGGTGTGGTTCCGCGCTTCCAACATGATGCGCGAAGAAGGCTCCAGCCCCAGAATAGTGAAAGATTACCAGCAGTATATGAACGAATTCGCCGGCGTGCGCATGAGCGCGGAAGAAGCCAAGCAGGACATCGACATTCATCCCCGCTGGTCCTATGAAGAAGTTATGGGCCTGCTCGACAATTCCAAGGGCATTTCCAGGGCCGACAAATGGCAATTTGATGTGGCCGAATTCTTTGGCAGCATCGGCCGCTTCTCGCCTGCGGAAATAAAGAAGTTCAAGGATGCCAAGATAAATACCGACAAGTTCCTCAAGCAGGTGCAATTGCCCATTCCCGCTTGGAAATAAATAAACCCCACCTCCGGCGGCCCTTCCCCCGTCGGTATCCGGCCGCGCTCTCCTGGTTGAACGCGGCCGGATTTTTATTTATGGAAAACAAAATGGAGAACAAAATGGAAAAACACTCGTATCCTGGTTTCGCCACTTTGCCGCGGCATCAGCACAAACCGCTTGCGCGAAAGCGTACCGAGCTGGCCCCCGGAGTATACGCTTTTGTGGGCTACAGCACGTCAAACATTGGCGTAATATCCAGCGATAACGGCTATATTCTTGTTGATACCGGAGACGATCTCGGCGGCGCGGCTGATGTTCTGCGAGAAATCAAAAATTTAATTCCCGGTGTGTTACAGGCAGTCATTCTTACCCACAGCCACCCCGATCATCGTGCCGGAGCTCAAGCGCTGCTTGAAGGGCGCGACGACGTTCCAGTTTGGGGGCATATTAACTTCGGCACCGAACAAAAGGCCGCCGTAGGAATTGAAAACGTTAGCGCCCAACGCGCCGGCAAGCAATTCGGAGCAGGTATTCCTGACGAGCTATACCCGGTCAACAATCAAGTGCCCCGGTTCCCGGGTGGAAAATCCGGCCCGCTGCTCTCGCCCAATTCCTTTGTCAGCAAAGAGAAAAATGAACTTGTCATCGACGGTTTCCCCTTAGAGCTGCATATGTTGCCGGGCGAAAGCGCCGACCACCTCGCAGTGTGGTTGCCCGGCCCACGGGTTCTGTTTTCCGGGGATCATATTTACCGCAGCTTTCCCAATGTCGCTCCGGTGCGCGGCGGAGCTTACCGCGATATCGAAATTTGGGCGCGCAGTCTGCGCCGCTTACTGGAATTCGAGCCCAAGGCCATAATGTTCGGGCACACCGACGTTCCGACGGAGGACGAGATAGTGCCCATGCTTTCCCGCTATGCCAAGGCTCTTGAGTATGTGTATGCCGAAACCATCAAAGGCATGAACGAGGGCAAAACACCGGATGAGCTGGCAGCGAGCGTGAGGCTGCCCGAGCACTTGCGGGGTGAAGAATTTCTCGGCGAATATTACGGCGCGGTGGCCTGGGCTGTGCGCTCAATTTACGCGCACAAGATGGGTTGGTTCGACGGAAATGCAACCAATCTTGTTCCTCTTGCGCCTGTTGAAGAGGCCGAACGTATGGCCACCCTGGCCGGAGATAAAAACAATCTCGTGGAAGCCGCTCAAAAGGCCTTGAGGGATAAAGATTACCGTTGGGCCGCGCGTCTGGCCGACAGTCTTATACTGTTGGGGGAAATATCCAGTGGCAAACGCATCAAGGCCGACGCCCTGGAAGCGCTGAGCCGCGAGATTCTGCCGGTATCAGGCAAGAATTATCTTTTGCGCTCGGCCCTGGATTTGAGGAAAGAATAGGGAGGGCAATCCGCACAGCTCCTATCCGCTGGATACCCAGTCGGCGGATGGAGTGGATCGGTGGATTGAAACTTGCGTAGCCTCAGCTCTGCAATAGGCAAAGCTCAAACACAAAACAGGCGGCCTGAAAAAAAATCCGGGCCGCCTGTTTTTTATGATGCCGGAAAGCTTAGACGCTATCTAAAACGACATTACCGACTCAGTATCTTCCAGAATTTCATAAACGCCGGAAGCCGGTATAACTTCCACATTTTCGGGCAGGCTGTCTTGGTCAAGCCCCCTCTGCTCCATATCTTCCTTCACCACATAGACCTTGCCGTCTTCGGCCAGGAATTTTCCGTACAACTCTTTGATATAGCCGGATTTGCCCAGCAGGCTGTAGATGCCGTCACCCATGGCTATAATCCTGGTGTCGATATCGGCATTACTGAGCATGGCCCAAGCGGCGCGTATGCCCAAAGTGGACTGTTCCTGCCCCAGGGGTTTGCGGATGAGTATGCTGCATGAATTGATCATTTTGTCACCTTGTTCCAATTTGGAAAGATAGCTTTTTGCCGGCGAACTTACTGGCCGATGGTGAAAACGGCATCGGAGACCAGCAGCATGCGGGTGAAAGAATCGCCCACATCACCCCACTCCACGCCCTTGATATAGTCTGAGCCCTCGGTGCCCCGACTGTATTCGGTAGTGTGGCAGGTGGCTATTTTGGCCCCGGCGGCGGCCAGTTCCGCAATTTCGACGTCAAGCACAAAGGCATCCATATGGGCGCGCAGGCCGTCGGATATGGGTGAACGCCCCTCTTTATAGGGAGTGTTGATATTGGCCAAGTTGCAGCCGTTGCCGTAAAGAAATATATTGACCTTGTTGCCCTTTTTGAGCAGGGCTTTGGCCAGCCTCACGGCAAATACGGCGTCCTCGTTTTCGGTGCTGCCCGAAAGTAGTGCAAAAGTATAGGTTTTAGCCATGCCGGTTCTCCATCACAAAATGACCACTTTGTCGTAGTCGGCCAAAAGGTCAGCCATATCGGCATAGTCCACCACTTCCACATCGTCGCTCACTTCCAGTACCCTGGCTTCCACAGCGTCTTTGGCGGCGTAAAAATCATCAATGTCCAGGCCTTCAAAGCGTTTCAAATTGGCTTCGGTGGCCATAAAAACGGCGTCGGTCACCAGCAGCAACGCTTTTTCATCATCTCCGGAACCGACCATAGCCAGTTGCTTTATGGACTCTTCACCTGGTTTGTTGAGTATATACAACATGCTTTTTTACCTTGTTTTAATTAAACATAAATACGGTTTAGTCCATAAGCTCGATGTCGTAATCCATTTCCGTGCCTTCTTCCATGGTGTAAGTCACCAGCGAGCCGCGCATCAGGGCTCTGCGAATGGGGTCGAAGCTTTCCTGGGTCATGCCGTCGGCCTTTACTTCCACCTTGAGGGTATAGGGCCCAAACTTGGTGCGTGCCGAAGAATCCTTTTCCTTTTCCACCTCGATATAAGCCTTGAGCGACTTGGGCGTGCCACCGGCGCGGATGATGTCGTTCCACAACGTGTTGGTGAAGCAGGCCAGAGCTCCGGCAGCCATGAGACGCCCGCCCATATGCTCGTCGGCCTTTTCTTCCGCGGTCAATTTGCTGGAATCATAATTGATTTCAGGCATAGCGACAGAGCCGGTCTTGATGGACCAGTGACTGCCACAGTCGCGGCTTAATTCCAGATCAAATGCGTGAGCCATGAAATTCTCCTGTTTTGCTCAATAGTTATTTAGCAGATTCAAGATGCGCCAATTTTGTCGCCCCGACGCAGAACAGGGTAATGTGAACGCAAAATAAAAATGTCACATGCGACAATGACGACAAGTATAGCATATTCCGTACCACTAGCGTTATTTACGGCGTCATGCCGCGTAAAGACTTACGTTGCGGGCTTCGGCAAGCACCAGAAATAAAATTTTTAATGCGCCTTTATTGTCGTATTGCCTTGACAAAAATAATGTCAGGCTTGATTATTACGACACCAGTGTCGCAAGCACTCCGTTCAAACGGGCAATATAGAGTTCAATATATCACACCATCACTTTAGCGACATAAATGTCGCCTAAAACTATTTATAAACCCTGCTGCGCCGTCACTAGTCCGGCGCGCGCAAGGTCTAATATCTCATATATATTTCCCTTAGTTACGGAGAATGATATGGAAGAAGATCTGCTGCTTCGAGAAATGCAATACCGGCTGGAACAGGCCGAAGGTAGCCTGTCGCGCCTGCTCAACAGACTACCGGGCATGGCCTATCGCTGCCGGGTGAGCCGCGACTTCGATTACATCCTGGAGTTTGTCAGCAAGGGCTGCGAGACCATGCTGGGCATGGGCAGCGAAGAAGTGCTCGCGGCACACACCAACATCATTGAGCAGATGATGAAGCCCGAGGACCTGCTGGTAGTGCGCAAAGTGATGCAGGACAACATAGTGGATCATAAGCATTATGATGTATTTTACCGCATTGAGCCCGTGTCGGGCGGCGCGATCAAGTGGATATGGGATCAGGGCGAGGGCGTATATGACGATTCCGGAAACTGCCTTTTCATCGAAGGCATCATGATGGACGTCACGGATCAAAAAAAGTACGAACAGCACCTTTGGGAAGAAAACCGGCAACTGCGCTCGTCCATCAAAAATTCATACGGACTGGGAGAAATCGTAGGCAAAAGCGAGGTAATGCAAAACTGCTACCGCTTTTTGCTGCGAGCGGCCAAAAGCGACACAAATGTCGTATTATACGGCGAAACTGGCGTGGGCAAAGACCTTGCGGCCAGAACCATACACGAACTTTCGGGAATCAAGGGGCGCTTTGTTCCCGTAAACTGCGCGGCCATCCCCGAACAATTGCTGGAAAGTGAATTTTTCGGCCACGTAAAAGGAGCTTTTTCCGGCGCGGTAAACAATCATTCCGGCTATCTGGCCTCGGCCAACGGCGGCACACTGTTTCTGGACGAAATAGGCGAACTGCCCCTGAAGCTGCAAGGCAAGCTGCTGCGGGCCATAGAGAATAAAAGCTTTACCCCCGTGGGTTCCAACGAGGTGCGCCAGTCTTCCTTCCGGCTAATTTCCGCCACCAACCGCAATTTGAGTGAACTGGTCAGGGAAAAAGAAATGCGCCCTGACTTCTATTATCGCATCCATGTTCTTTCGGTTACCATCCCGCCCTTGCGCGAGCGTAGCGGCGACCTGACCCTGCTCATCGATGCCTACGCCCAGACCCGGAGCGTGGAAAAAAAGCTGCCTCCCGGCCTACTGCTGGCCATGGAACAATACTCCTGGCCGGGCAATGTGCGCGAATTGCAAAACGCCCTGGACCGCTACTGGGCCTTCGGAGAAATGGATTTAACCCTTGGCGCGCTGCCCAGAGTTCTGGCCTGTTTCCCCGCCGACAGCGCGTCGGAAACACGCGGAGAAACAGGCGCGCCGCAACAGCCTCAAACCGCCGATCCGGAAATCCTCCCTTTGAGCTTGGAGCGGGATGAACTGGAGAAACAGCGCATTTTGTCCATGTTGCAACGCTGCGAATGGAAAAAGGGCAAGACGGCCGAAGCCTTGGGTATAACCATGCGCACCTTGCAGCGCAAGCTTAAGCGCTACGACATCTCCCGTTAGCCTGTATCGCGGCAAATGACCATACTCCTATTCACGACGACATTGTCGTATTTACGACCACCATGTCGCGCGACAGCTTATTTTATGACAATGGTGGCGTAGCGACAGCTTGCCTTGGTTAAAACAACGACAACGTGACATTTTTTTCACAACTACGCGACACACATGTCGCTGGTAATGATTCCTGTTTTCTAAAAGCACCTTCCTTTATTCACAAAAGTCGAAATGGCCCGATTTTTGATAAGGCGCTTGGCAGATGTGGCCCGTCTGCAAGCACCGTAATTCACAAATACGAATAACGGCCTGAAATGACGCCATATACAGAAGATTGCAGCATAACAAATCTATTTTTGAGGAGTAAGCAATGTCTGTTAAAGCCCGGCGCGCCGCCCTTCTTGGTTTTGACTGCGCCATTCCCAAGCGTCTTGAGGCCCTTATGAACGAGGGCGCTTTGCCCAATTTCAGCAAATTTATGAAATCGGGCAGCTACATGACCGAAGGCTACAACTTGCCCACGGTCACCCCGCCCTCATGGGCCACCATATGCACCGGGGCCTACCCACGCACCCACGGAGTGGAAGATTATTACTACTACGTGGAAGGCAGAAGCCTTGAGCACAAAAATACCGTGCAGGCCTTCGGTTCCAAAATCCTCACTGCCCAGACCATATGGGACCGTTGGGACAAAGAAGGCAAAAAGTGCGTTGTGGTCAACTACCCCATGTCGTGGCCCAGCAAGATGCAGCACGGGGTAATGGTCATGGGCGAGGGCATCTCCCCTGCGGAAACCCGCTGGATGGAAGAAGGCAATGCCCACCGCGAGTTTCTGGCTTCGGAAGGAGTAATTTCCTCCGAATTTTACCCTATGGGCGTGCAGGCCGCTTTTGATAATGCCAAGGGCTGGAAAAATCTGCCCGACTGCGACGAAGCACTTTCTTTCACCGTGAACATGGCTTTCAAGGAAAGCATGGTTCCCCTGGCCCCTCAAGTGTGGCACGGCCTGTGCTGGGAAAGCGGCGACGACGGCTTTGACACCTTCGCTCTTTGCCCGGAAAAAGACTACGAAAAAGCTTTTTTTACCATAAAAAAAGGGCAATGGAGCGCTCCGGTAGTTCATGAGTTCAATTTGAAGGAAGGCGAGGCCGAAAAGGGCACTTTCCGTTGTAAGCTCATGCAGCTTTCCGACGACGCTGAAGAGTTCAAGCTGTACATCACCGGCATTGCCGGCCACCGCGGCTTTGTCAGTCCTCCCGAAGCAGCAGCCGCCATTGATTTTTCCAAGGACGTGGTTGCCAACGACATAGGACTGGTGGGCTTTATCCACGGCATACTCGACATGGACAGCGTGGTCGAACTCACCCAGTTCCACTCCGACTGGCTGATCAATGTGGCCACAAGCCTGCTCAAGGCCAACCCCGATTGGGAACTCTTTTACATGCATTCCCATCCCATTGACTGGTTCTACCACGGTTGGCTGGGCGAAATGGACAGCAAGGACGAGGCCGTGCGCAAGCGCGCCTATGATATGGAGCGCCTTATTTATCAGGTTGAAGACCGCATGCTTGGCAAGATGATGGAAGTTTTCGGCGACGAGACCTTGGTGTGCCTGTGCTCCGACCACGGGGCAACGCCCATCGGGCCCATTCTCAACACCGCCGACGCCCTGAAAAGCAAGGGGCTGTGCCATTACGAACCCAAGAAAAGCGACAATTACTGGGAAATATACGAGGCCACGGAAGGCTTCGACTATGTGCTTGACGTGACCAAATCTGTGGCCGTGCCTCAGCGCTATATGTTTGTTTACGTCAACCT
This sequence comes from Desulfovibrionaceae bacterium, assembly GCA_031553655.1. Classification (GTDB taxonomy): domain Bacteria; phylum Desulfobacterota; class Desulfovibrionia; order Desulfovibrionales; family Desulfovibrionaceae; genus JAVBLG01. The sequence continues at coordinate 14,515 of JAVBLG010000021.1, forward strand.
CAAGGGCAAATACCCTGAAGGCATTGTGGAAGAGGCCGACTATGAAAAGGTGCGCGATCAAATTATCGACGCCCTGCTCGATTACAAGCATCCGGATACCGGCGAACGCCCGGTGCTGCTGGCTGTGCGCAAAGAAGACGCGCGGGTATTCGGCATGGGCGGAGCCCAGGCCGGAGACGTGGTCTATGCCCTGAAGCCCGAGTATATGGCCGAGCACGGCTACGGCTTTCCCACCGGCGAGTCGGGCTGCGGCAGCCTCAAGAACATAATGTTGTTCCGAGGCCCCAACATCAAGAAAGATTTTGTATACAGCCGCCCGCGCTGGCTGGCCGATATCGTGCCCACCATCTGCTATGCCACGGGCAATCCGGTTCCGGACGATGTGGAAGGCAGCGTGATCTACCAGATCTTGGAAGATCCGAACCTGGTGAAATAACTTCACTATTAATATAAAAAAACAATATAGAAGGAAAGAATCATGGCCGACAAAAAAGCTGTCATTGTGCTGGCTCCCCAGGCGGAGCTCGCCGGAACCTCCGGCCCTGTGGGCAAATTGCTCAAGAAGGGCGCGCTCATTCCCAATTACACTCATGGCCAGGTGCTTGATGGCGCGGTATCCGCAGGCGACGTGCTTACTCTTGAGCCTTCAGCTATAGCCGAGGCCGTGGAAAAGGGAACCCCGCTCATGGTGGTGGATTTGGGCGACGGCGGCAATGAAAAGCTTGAACAGGCTCTGGAAGCCGTGCTTGACGGCGTTGATCGCAGAACTGTAATCGCTGTGGCCGCCAAGAGCGCCATGGCCCTTTACGGCGCGGGCATCGACGCCAAGGTAGGCAAAGTGGAACGGGCCTGCAAGGCTGAAGATATTCTTCCCACTCTGGCCGCTGTGGGCGAATTTCCGCTCACCGGGCAGTGCACCGGAGCGGTAATATACCAAGCTCTGAAAAATCCCAATCCTAAACTTGAAGAAATAGCCAAGCTCAAAGAAGCCCTCACCCGCATGGAAGGCGCTCTGGCCCGCGATAACCGTGAGCCGTGGGACAAACATGACTGCGCGTAAAATATTTCGCGAATGAAGCATTAACTCTCGACAAGTAAAATAGAACATCCGCAAGGCCGGAACCGCATACATCCGGCCGTCAGGGACGGGGGCAACCCCGTCCCTGTTCACGTTTTAGACACTGTCGCATTATGGCTACCAGGGCTGACGCATCTTCTTTTGCATACTAACAAAATCATCCGTTTAAGGTGATTAATCGCAGCGCTTGCGCGATTTGAGTACGGCGCCGCTACGCTCCGCCTAGTTACGAATGCTAGCGCAAGAGATTCGGGCCGTCCTGGCCCTCACCCTTCGGGCGTTGCCTTCGGCAACGTCCAATTCCGCCATCCTGCGGACTTGAGCGAGCACTTGCTGATGCAAGTGCCTCGGGCCTCCGCGCTGAGGCGCGTCAGCCCTGTTATGGCTACGCTGTGTTCTTGACAATATCGAACAACCCGATATCCTTTCAAAAAAAGCCCTTCGTGTCAGCTATTTCCCTGTTTAAGCGTATTTGACTCCAATGCTGACCCCTCATGGTCTCAGACCATAAAGGAAATTTTGATGAATGGAAATGAGCGATACCCTGTCGGCGCGGACGAACTCAACAGCGCACTGGCCAAAATCACTAAAACTCCGGCCCTGACCGCGGGCATTTTGCAAGACGCCACAGGAGTTATCGCGAAAGAGGGCTGTCTGGCTCTGAAAACCAGCCGAGTGGGCATCTGGCGGGTGAACAAGGAGAAGCAGCAACTGGAAAGCATAACCAGTTTCGACTCCTCCGACGGCAGCCACAGCGTGCAGGAAGATTTTCCTTTCAGCGAACGGCAATATTACATAGACCTGCTCAGCACCGAGCGTCTGCTCATCATCAATGATGCTTCAACGGACACGATTCTGCCGAATTTGCGTGAAACTTACGGCCCGGATCTCACTGCGCTACTGGACGCGCCCATTCGGGTGGGTGGCGAACTGGTGGGGGTGGTATGCATTGAGCAATTTCACAATGTGCGTCATTGGAGTCTGGCCGAACAGAATTTTGCCAGTTCTCTGGCCGATTTCACCTCTTTGGCCCTTGAGTCTTCCGAACGTTATCACGCTATGCAGGAGCTGGCCCTCAGCAAGCGGCGTACGGAAACACTCATGTCCAACCTGCCGGGCATGGTCTATCAATGTCTCAATGACCCGCCCAACTTTACCTTTACTTTTGTAAGCGAGGGGTGCCTGCCGCTCACCGGATACGGCCCTGAAGAGCTGATGTACAATAATGCTCTGAAGTTTTTTGACATGATCCACCCGGATGATGCTGGGGCGCTCGAAGAGATCAACAAGGTTACGTTGTCTGTGGGCCTTCCGTTGGAAACCACCTTTCGCCTGGTTATGAAAGACGGCAGCACAAAATGGATATGGGAACGCAGCCGTGTGGTGGAAAGCAAGCCGGACGGAACCCCCCATCTTCTGGAAGGTTTTTATACGGACATCACCGAGCAACGTCGTCTGGAGGCAGCCGAACTGGCCAATCGCGCCAAAAGCGAATTTCTGGCCAATATGAGCCATGAAATACGCACTCCCCTCAACGCCATTCTGGGCATGACCGAAATGGCCCTGAAGCAAACCCCTCCGGAAAGCACTCTGGAATGCTTGCGTAATATCAAGTCGGCGGGCAATTCCTTGTTGACCATTATCAACGATATTCTTGACTTTTCCAAAATCGAGGCTCGGGCTCTGGAAATTTCGCCCGAACCATATGATGTGACCTCATTGCTTAACGACGTGGTAACCATGATCAATGTGCGCATAGGGGACAAACCCATAGATTTGATCGTGGAAGACAGCCCCTTGCTTCCACGCCAGCTGGTGGGTGATGCCACCAGATTAAAACAGATTATGATCAACTTGTTGAATAATGCGGTAAAATTTACACGTTCAGGGCATGTGATGTTGCGGGTTGACGCAGTGCCGGCCACCGGAGGTAATATTGTGCTCAAGGCCTCGGTGGAGGATACCGGTATCGGTATAAAGCGCGAAGATATAGCTTCGCTTTTTCAGACTTTTTCCCAAGTGGACACCAAAAAGAACCGCAATATGGAAGGCACGGGCCTGGGCCTAGCCATCACCCGCAACCTGTTGGAGCTCATGGGCGGCACCATTAATGTGGAGAGCGAATACGGCAAAGGTTCCTGCTTTTCTTTTGAGCTTGCGCAGGGTGTGGCCGACCCGGAGCCCATTGTGGGGCCGAATCGCCACACCGGCAAGCGGGCGGCCGTGTGCCTGGATTATGCCCCCAAAGCACAAAGTCTGGCGCGCAAGCTCGCCGACATGGGCATTCAAGCTGATCTGCCGGATGAATCATCTTCATTATCCGGATATACGCATGTGTTTTTTGATTACCACAAATATGATCGGATCACTGGCCTGCTAGACTCTTCAAGCCGCATGATCGGCCTCTCGCGCAGCTATATGGATGACCGTGATTTGCCGGGCGGCGCGGTTACGGTATATGCCCCTCTTACCTCTTTTGTGGTTCACCGCCTTGTGGGCAGCGATGACGGCGGGAGCGGACGCGCCGAACCACTGGACGAACAGGCCGATCTGGTTACCGTTAACGCCAAAATGCTTATTGTGGACGACAATGATATAAATCTCATCATAGCCGAGAACATGCTGCAAGCCTATGAGGTTTCCGTGGACACGGCTCTGTCCGGCGCTGAAGCTTTGCAAATGATAAAGCAAAACGATTACGACATTATTTTAATGGACCATATGATGCCGGAAATGGATGGAGTGGAGGCAACTGAATATATCCGCAATCTGCCCGAAGAGAAATATCGTAATTTGCCCATAGTGGCGCTAACGGCCAATGCCGTGGGCGACGCGAAGTCTATGTTTTTACAAAGCGGCATGAACGATTTTCTTGCCAAACCTATGGAAATAAAAGAAATAGAACGAGTTTTGCGCACATGGCTCCCTGTGGGCAAATGCCGGGACGCGACGTAAAGTACTTTGTTTTCTGGTCAGAGCAGCTCGCGGGGAAATGCTCCAGACAAAGCCGTTTACGACTTGGTCAGCTCCACGGAATCATAATGCAGCACCTCGCCGAAGTAGGCGATTATACCCTGTACGGCGGCCTCCACACTGGCCACGTCGCCCAATAGCGACAGCGACCCCCGGCCCAGATCCAGAACGCCTATGTCCACCTGGGCCACTTTGGTGGCGATGTCGGCCGCTATAATCACCCCTTCGCCGGGTGTGATGGTCATAATGCCTATGGCGCCGCCTCTTTCCTGGGGCAGATCAAGCTTGGCCAAAAGGTCGCGGTGAGGTCCGGTTATGATATGGGCCAAGGTAACCTGTTTGCCCGGAACATATTCCTGGATTACGCGCAATTTGGGTTCGGAGGTATTTTGGCTCAAAACAAACTCCTTTCACTTCCGGCAAAGTATGAAATATTGCGCCATATGCGTCACCACAATTTGGCTTTCAGGTCTTCGCTGGGCGAGGGGATCACCACGTGGCTCAGAACCGGCCCGGACTCGCCCACCCCGGCCACTCCGGCCTGAACAGCGGCCTGCACCGAGCTTACATCGCCGGTCATTACCACAAAGGCCTTTCCGGCCAAACCGGCCGCAAAGCGTATTTCCAGAAGATCCACCTGCGCGGCCTTGGCCGAAGCGTCGGCGGCCAGAATGCAGGAGGCGCTGGTACAGGTTTCGATTACCCCCAGGGCGTTGATGGCTGGCGCTGGAGAAATTCCATTCAGGGCCGGAACAACGTCTTCGTGAATGCTCGGAATGACGAACCAGTCCACAATCATAGAGCCCCCGACCGCCCGGCCTTTGTCCACCGAGCTGGTCACCGCCCCGGTGTCTCCGGCCACAACGGCCAGATAGCGGCCCGGACAGGTGGGACGCGCCAGCACAAGCTCCACTTCCGCAACCTTTACCATTTCATCCGCAACCCACATGCCAATAGCTATGCTGTTGAGCTCCACGCAGCCTATAGTGCGTAATTTCATCACAATATACCTCTTATAATAACTCAGGGCAAACGCATATAAACTTACATATCAACAAAGTCATCAGGTTCAAGGCGCGTCAACCCCGTATAACAACCATGCCGTCCGCAATCGCTTCCACAATGCCGTCAATGGAAGCATGCACTCTGGCCCCCATGGCTTTTTCAGGAATTTCGCCCAACAGATCTCCCGTTTTCACCTGGTCGCCGGGAGCAACCACGCATACGGCGGCCGCCCCGATATGCTGGCGGAGGGGAATTTTTACCAGCGAAGCGCCGATTTCACCAAGACAATCCGGATGCCCGTCATAAGCGGCCAGCCCCAAGCGCTGTACCAGACGTTTGGTGGGAATATGGCGTTCCGCGACATAAGTCGGACGTGAAGGGATGTGTTCCTGCCTTGATTCCCAACGAATGCCTTTGCTCAGCAGCACCTTTTTAATCTGGGCGTTGACCTCCCTGGGGGAAATTCCCATGGGGCAGGCAAATTTTTCGCAAACCCCGCATTCGGAGCAAAGCAAAGCCTCTCTGGCTATTGCGCTCGACTCCATCCGGGATTCAAAAGTAGAGTCCACACCGCCAGTCCCGGAAAATCCGGATGTGGTTCCGACAGCCAACGCAAGGCCGCGCATCAATTTGTGTGGGTGTATGGAATGGCCCAAAATGTTTCTGGGGCATAAATCCGTACACATTGAGCACTGGCAGCATATCGTCGAGGCAATACGCCGTATTCGGGCCTGATCCATAATTTTGGCGGACACTACGGGGTGATTTTCAGGCAACACAAGCAACCCGCTGGTGGTTTTGCTCACCGGCTGATCAATATTCGGCAACACCCGGCCCATCATCGGTCCTCCGTCGATCACCCTGAAACCGGCAATGGACGCTCCTCCGGCAAAATTCAACACGTCGGATACCGGAATGCCCACCGGGGCCTTTACAATGCCGGGACGCCTTACCTCGCCGCCGACAGTCAGCCAGCGATGGGTAACTGGTTTACCTTCCATGGCCAGATCCACGTTTAGCAGCGTTTCCACATTGCTCACCACGGCCCCTACCTGCAAAGGAATGCCACGCTCGGGAACAGTGCGCCCCAAAACTTCGCGCACCAGCACCTGCTCATCTCCGGCCGGGTAAAAATCGGCCAACTCAAAGGCTTCCAGGCGCGGGTCTTCATCTGTAGCCTGCTTTACCGAAGCCATGGCCGCCTTATGCTTGCCCTTGAGGCAAATAATCCCCCTGGAAGCCCCGGTGCAGTCCATGAGGGTTTTCAGCCCGCGCGCTATGCCGTCGATATGTGTTTCCATAAGATATGGATCACTCATAAGCAAAGGCTCGCACGAGGCTCCGTTCACAAGCACCGTATCCACCGAGGCATCGGCCTTGATATGTGAGGGCAGGCCCGCGCCGCCCGCGCCAACCACGCCGGCTTCCTTAATTTTCTTTATAATCAGCTCTTTCATAGGCCTATCTCTGTCCTGCCGCCCCTTGAATCCCCCCGCAAATCGCCTTATAAGAGCACGAGGTTAAGGGCGGGCAGTCCGGCGTTGATTGCATGATACCATATTTGCTTTTGAAATTATCCATTGCCTCAAGACGTCTATTGCGGATGGTGCTTACGCCGGACGTTTGGGCAGGATCAGCTCCACTTCATGATGCGGGCGAGGTATCACATGCACGCTCTTAAGCTCGCCCACCCGCTCGGCGGCGGCGGCCCCAGCGTCCACAGCGGCCTTTACCGCGGCCACATCGCCGCGCACCATAACAGTGACCAACCCGCCGCCAACCTGCTCGCGGCCGATAAGCTCCACATTGGCGGATTTGACCATGGCGTCAGCCGCTTCAATTGCTCCCACAAGCCCTCTTGTTTCAACCATTCCCAATGCGCTTGTTATACTCATGACACGCTCCTTTTCTTTCTTTTTCATTTTTTAACTCGAATAATGTTTAAACATTTTCCTTTATCACCGTCAGCGCCCGCAGACTCAATTCCTTGAGTTGCTTCGGATCATCAACGCCGTAATCATTCTTCAAAATCGCCGCCAGCCCCAGAAGAAGGTTTTCAATGTCCGCTTCGCCGTTGCCGGTTACAAAAGTTTTAATGCTGGGGAGTCCTGATGCATCACGGCAGCCGGAAGCGGCCGCGCGGGCGCAACTGCCCGCATGGGCGCAGGCGGCCCAATCCGCGCACAAATCTACAGCGCGGGCCGGGTCGCTATTGCCGCCCGTCACAACGGCAATGCCCCTGCGGGCCAGCTCATCTTTTGCACCCGGCGTGAGAATAATGGAGCCGTCGGCATATACCTTGTTGTGGGCGCGGCAGATGTGCTCTTCAAGATTATTTAATTGCACAAGAGTTTTTTTCATGTTTCAGGCACCGTTTTTCCTTTCCGGCATAATAAAAAATTTAGGAAAAGGGGGATGGGGGTTCGGGGGA
>JAVBLG010000023.1:0-105420 GCA_031553655.1 Desulfovibrionaceae bacterium
GTAATCGAACGGGGAGCGGGCTGGATTATCGGCAAAACCGTGCATAAAATTGACGGCGTACACCGCTGGCCCAGACCCTATTTCTACTCTCTGAAACGCTTCGGCAAAGGCCTGGCCGATACCTGGGTGTGCGGACAAATGTTCCATAACATGCCTTATGAAGTGTGGATGGAACGCGAACTGCCCGGCACGCTCAAGGTGTGCAAGGAAAACGACGCCCTTTTCATCGGATCGTGCAGCGGCATCGGGCCAGATGCCGAGACCTGGATACCTTTCTGCAAGGATATGGAGGCCGCCGGAATTCCCATGATCGAACTGGACACTGGAGGCCCTCACGCCACCTTTGGGGCTAAATCAGAACATGTGAACGTGGGCGCGCCCCTGGCGCTCGACCCTGACACCGCCTACAAGGTTACCAAAGCCTGCGTTGATGCGGTGAAAATTCCGATTATCTTCAAAATGACCCCGCAATGCGTGAACATGGCCGGGGTGGCCCTGGCCGTGGAACGCGCCGGGGCAGCGGCCATTTCCGCCAACAATTCCTTTTACGGAACCTGGATTGACCATGAAACCCGCACCTTTTACGGCGTGCCCGCTTCCATGGGCGGTTCCATAGGCCGGGGCTGGCAGATATTCTCTCTGGCCAAAATTATGGAAATAACCGCCACAGTAAAAATTCCGGTACTGGGCGGAGGCGGCTCCTATACCTTTGACGATTGCGTGCGTCACATAATGGCCGGATGCTCTCTGGCCGGGCTGTGCTCGGCCCTGTATTCGCGCGGAGTGGATCTTATACGCGTTATTATCAATGACATAGACTCCTGGATGAATGAAAAAGGATATAAAAGCATTGCTGATTTTCAAAGTTGCGTGGTCAAAGATTTTCAGTACTTGCGCGATTTGAAGCGCGAAAACCCCATGGCTGAACAATCGCCCGTGCTGCCGCGCTTCAATGAGCAAAAATGCGATGACTGCGGAATATGCGCCATGATATGCCCTTATGGAGCGCTGCGGAACATCAAGGGCGACGTGCCAGAACTCAATCGAGAGCATTGCATGGGCTGTGGCTGGTGCGTGGGCCATTGCCCGACTCGGGCCATTGCCATGCATCATGTTGAAAGCGGCGAGATGATCTGGAATGGGTATGGAACGATTACTCCATGGATAACCTGATATCAGAAAGTAACCTCCCATGAACGTAGCCGTAAGATCATTCATGTAATTGGAGGAAATTTTGATGAAAGTATCTGTAAAGTCCTTCATGGAACTGCTCGACACTGGCAGAGTGCGGGAAAAAGAAGTGATTCTCGAAGACGAAGCCACGGCGGGCGCGCTCATGGAAGCTATGGGCCTGGAGCGCGATGCCGAGGTCATTATTCTTGTGAATCAGCGCCCCTCGGCCCCGGAAACTGTCTTGAAGGAAGGCGACCGTGTGGTAATAATGCCGCCTGTATCAGCGGCTTAATCCGCCGCATTGCGCCACATCGGATGCCTCGCGGCCAAGCCGCATCGGCGCGGCTTGGCTGTTCAAAGGCGCGGCATGCCGCGCGACTGACATCGGTTTTAAGGAATAAAAGGAGATGCTGATGAAAAAAATTTTGATGACCCTGCTGGCCCTGACTCTGCTCATGGGCGCGGCGGCTACGGCCAACGCCATTGATTTCAAGGCCAAAGGACTTTTCATGTTCGCCTTTGACTATAACTATGGCGGCAGTTTCCTGAGCAAGGACAGGCAAGGCAAAAAGCTTTCCGGCTCGCGCCAGCAGGGACCGCATTATCCCATGGACAATTTCGCCGCCTGGCAACGCTTTCTTGTCGGCTTCGACGCCATAGCCTCGGAAACCTTGAGCGGATCGATCATGTTTGAAATCGGCGACCAGTTCTGGGGCCAGGGCCGCACCGGCGGAGCCTTGGGCGCGGACGGCGTGGTTATTGAAGTTAAAAACGCCTATGTGGACTGGACCGTGCCCAATACCAGCCTGAAACTTCGCATGGGCATACAGGGGCTGGTGCTGCCGGGCTTCAGCTTCCGGGGCAGCGTGCTCAATGACGATATGGCCGCCATTACGGCATCTTACTCCTTTGACGACACTATCAGCGCCACCGCCTTCTGGGCCAGGCCCTATAATGACAATTTCGCGCCTCACAATGACAACAACGACCCCGTCAACTATATGGACAACCTGGATCTGTTCGGCCTGATGGTGCCCTTGAACTATGACGGCGTAAAAGTAACCCCCTGGGGCATGCTGGGCATGCTCGGATCCAACGTCATGTCTTTGAGCGCCGTGCCCGGAGCATATCCCAACACGCGCGATCTGGTTACCAACCCGCGCGTAGTCAACAGCCAGGCCCCGCAGGAATGGGCGCAATTTACCACCGGCATGCTCCCGGCCGCGCTCAGCGCCGGAAGAAGAGCGAACTTCGACTACGGTTATGCCACAGCCTTCTGGGTGGGCATAACCGGTGAAGTAACCGTTATGGACCCCTGGCGCATAGCCTGGGACGTCAATTACGGCAATGTGAGCACAGGCAAAAGTTATTTGAACCGATCCGGCTGGCTGGCCAATCTGCTGGTAGAATATCAGGCCGAATGGGGAAGACCGGGAATATACGGTTGGTATACCACTGGTGACGACGATGACATCAACAACGGCTCGGAGCAGATGCCCTATGTATCCACAGTTAATATCAATACCGATTCTTACTCCAACTTCGGTTTTCGCGGCACGCCCTGGTTCAACAACTCCGGGGTGCTCGGCGGCAATCCGCAGGGTATGTGGGGCATAGGCGCACGCATAAGAGACATGAACTTTACCATACCAGGGCTTAAGTCCACCGTGCTGGTCAATTTCTTCGGCGGTACCAACGACCCCAAAATGGCTTCCTACATTCTGGGACGCCGCACCACAGACGAAAACCGCCAGGTATACCGCCGCTGGACCGACTTTACCGCCAATCCGGCCAGCGGATACGGTGTGTATCTTACCCAGGCCGACACCGGGATTGAAGTAAACTGGAACAATCTTTACAAAATTTATGAAAACCTCACCATGCTGGTGGAAGTTGGCTATATACATCTCTGGATGGATGAAGGCACCTGGGGCCGCACCGGAGGGGCAAAAGCCGACAATCTGAACTATCAGGATGCATGGAAAGTTAGCGTTGGTTTTGCTTATAGTTTTTAAAACAAATTATATAAAAAATATTACGTAATAAATAATAGTTATGTTTCAATCCACAGTCAGCTCCATCCGCCGGCTGACTCCGTCCATAAAGGAAATTTTGATGAACGAAGCACTGCTCTATTCCCGCCAAACTGCCCTGTGGGGGGCAAACCGCCAAAAAATTCTACGCCAGGCCACGGCGCTGGTGGCCGGGGTGGGAGGCGTAGGCTGCGTGGTGGCCGAAATTTTGGCCCGGTGCGGCGTGGGCAGGCTTATACTTCTTGATTGTGGAGAGGTGGACCCTCCGGATCTCAGCAGGCAAATGCTCTACACTCCAGAGCATGTGGGTGAGCCAAAGGCCAGGGCCGCCGAGCAGAGGCTGCGCGAAATAGCTCCCGATACTTTGGTGGAAGCGCACCGAATTGTGGTGGGCATGGACAACATCGGCACACTGCTCGCGGAATGCGCGGCCGTGGCCGATTGCCTGGACAATTTCACCGCCCGCTTCGCTCTGGCCGAAGCCCTGCCCGCGCATGTTCCTCTGGTGCATACGGCCTTGCGCGGCGGCTTCGCCCTGCTGGCCACTCTGGCCGAAAAACAGACTTTGCCCCAAACCGCCGACGCGGCAAAACAGGCGGAAAGCGACGAAAAACACTCCGCGCAACAAAACGCCGCAACGCGCGGCAATGCGCTTAGAGCTTTGTATCAAGGCGTATCTCAACCCAAAGACATTGTTCCGGTGGCGGCCCCCGGCGTCTACGCGCTGGGAGCCGCCGCCGCAAGGGAAATGCTCAATTGCATCTGGAAAAAACCCCGGCTTGCGGGTCAAATGCTGCTCATCGATCTGGAAAACTTTATTTTCGATCAGGAACGCTTCGAAATAGATCCTCCACACTGAGGTGTGCCAGCACCTATACCTACGGCTAACCACTATCCATTCAATAAGTGCTTGCCCTACGGTAACCCGTTGGGCAAGCACTTAAAAAAACATGTAAAAATAACTTTTTTACAATTGTGCATCCATTATCTTAGTTTTATTTGGACTCACGCTCGAAAAAGGGTTCCTCTCCCCAGTATTGGCTATTTTCATCTAAGTCAGAATCGTTGTCCACCTTGTCGAGCGCCTCGGAAGTAGTAGGATCATTAATCTGCCCAGTCTTTACAGAGGCCGGAGGCGCGGCTGTCGTCCGCGGGGATTTATTGTCTATATCAGTACTTCTTTGGTCCGGGAAAAAAGTCTTTTCATCCCCATCGGGTCCCGCGGCAAAAACGGGACATGAAATAGATAGAATAAGGGCCATTGTCGTAATCGCAGCTTTCATGATAAATCTCCTGAAGCCTTAAGGTTCTCGGTATTAATTCACAATTTTGTACGGCTGTTTTGCCTTGTCTTACAAAGATCTAATCGTTCTAGTTTGTTCTTCTTTGTTGCGCCTTGTTGCTTTAAAAGAAGCTGGCACGTCCGGTAAAAACAATATTACTTAATCAAAATTTAGATATAAATTAAAATCATCACTATCATTTGTTACTAAAGACAAATAATATCAAGCAATTGCAGTTAGCATGCTGATAATTTTAATTTTTACATATAATTAATTGAAATATTTAATAAATAGATATAGGAAAATGCTCAACTGCATATAAAAAAAGCCCCGGCTTACGGAGCGGATAAGGATTTGCCCAACGGACACCCCTTGGGCAAATCCCAAAAAGCATGCATTATTTTTTATAATTGTGAATCAATTATTTAGGTTCTGGTGGAAAAAATGGCTTCTCTCCCCAATCCTGGCTACTTTCATCCAAGGCGGGATCTTTGTTTTCCTTGCCCATTCTGTCGCGCGGCTCAGAAATGGTGGAATCCTTGACGCGTTCAGTGTCTATAGAGGCCGGCGGCGCGGCTGTTGTCCGCGGGGACTTATTGTCTATATCACTACTTCTCTGGTCCGGGAAAAAAGTCTTTTCATCCCCATCGGGTCCTGCGGCAAAAACAGGACTTGCAACAGATAGAATAAGGGCCATTGTTGTAATCGCAGCTTTCATGATAAATCTCCTGAAGCCTTAAGTGCTTTTAATGTTTATTCGCAATCTTGGCCGCTTGTTATGCCGTGTCTTACAAAGACCTGGCTAATCGGGGTTACTCGTCCTTTCGAGAAGGAGCCAAGGCTGATAAAAGCAAGACTACTTAATTGAAATTTAGACATGAATTAAAATCATCGTTATAAGTTCCAGATAAAAACAAACAATATTCAATTGTTAAATATATATTACTGATAATTTTAATTTTTTATACAACTATATAAAATATATCATTAATATTACATTTTGACTGACTCTTCAATCCGACTCTTGCTGATTTATTGATTCTTTTGGTTTTTATATAAAAACGCAAAAAGGCTAATAGCCTGTAGTAATACAGATTTTTAGCCTTTTTTGTTTGTGTTTGGTCAACTTTGCAATAACGTTAATATAGCGTCGGGCTCATTTCCTATGCGCGCTGAAACAAATACGCAGCGCGCGGAGGAAAGCTGGCGAACGAAGTATATTTCACCAGCCGCAGATCGTGTTTGGCAGCCACAGCCTCCATTCCAGACCGGGACATGCGTATTGTATATTCCGAGGAACGCCTGTCTTCCACCGGCTTACGCTTGTCTTGAGTGTGATACTCATTGCCGGACATTGTATTATACTTTTCATCCACCATGTCGCATACAACCACTCCCCTGGAGGACAGACAAGGCGCATACAGCCGCAAAAAGTCACTGAAAGAGCTGCCGGGAATATGGTACAGCCAATTCAGCGACAGCAGCACATCCACATTTTTGGGCAAAAAGCTTGGCGATAGACTGTTGTCGCGCCACAAGCGCACTGGCAACTCAGCCTTCTGGGCCAATCGGCGGGCCAGTTCTATGGCCGAATCCTTGATGTCGGCCCCGGCCAAGCGAGTAAAACCGTGCTCGGCCAACCACAGCAAATTGGCCCCGCTGCCGCAACCAGGTTCAAAAATAAAGGAATTAGAAGAAAAATTGTCCGCCACCCAGGCGCAGGGAATGCACACATGCCTTCTCGATATTCTGCTTGTAATCGCATACAGATGCCAGCGCTCGGCATTGCAGTCGGAAACCATTTTAGAAAGATTGGAATCAACGCACCCCAGAGTGTGTCTGAACGGCCATCTTGCATATACGTACTTGGTTATTCGTTCGATATAATTCATTTTTACCCCCTCGCAGTCCATGCGGATCAAGGTTTCACGATACAGCCCCCTTTTCCGCCGCGCGAACGCGGAAAGCGGACAAGGTTGGCTTTCGTAAAAAAATTGTGCCGAGAAAGAAAGTAGCTGAGAGTAGCTGGGGGAAGCGTCTTGTTACGAAGTCCCGAAAAGCATCGCAACAACACACTCCTCAAGACAATCAAACGATTTCGGGAGGATGTGAAGAAAGGCGGATAGGGGTCTCAGGGATTAGGAAGGCATAGCTGTCGGCCATCCTTACGCGCACTGTACAGCGAGGTGGAGAAATGGATAAATCCGGTTCCAGCTCATCAAGGGCATCCGCGCAGGAATTGACCGCGTCCCCAAGCGTATGGGGAACAAAAGATACTGTCGCTTCATCAAAGTGAACAGAATAGGTGAATATTGCCATTACCAGCAGGAAAATGGCGATAACGGCCGACAGGCGATGTGCGGAAGTCTCATCTTGAAGCAACATACTATCTTGGTAAAAAATTTAAGTGGCGCTGTCAACATGTATACAATTATAAATAATTACGTTCGTAAAATACTCTAGGGGCTGTCTCCAAATAGCGGATTTTGACTCAAGGGCAAGGAAAGCGGGCCTATTTGCGGAGCGAGTGTACTCTTATGGTACTCGACCGGAGCAAAAAGGCCCGCTTGACGCAGCCATTGGGCAAAAGACGCATTTGGAGACAGCCCCTAACGGCCCAAATCTTCAGGCAGATGTTCCACGGTTATTTCCTCGTTCTGGCACATGATGCAGGCGTATTCCAGCACGTTTTTCAACTCGCGCACATTACCCGGCCAATCGTGCCCGCGCAGCAGGGCCATGGCCTGAAGCGAGACGCGATTCACATTTTTTTTCAGGCGCGTATTGAACATGTTTATGAAATGATGCGCCAATTCCGGTATGTCACCCTTTATCTCGCGCAGGGCAGGCATATGCATTGTAATGACCTTGAGCCGATAATACAGGTCTTCCCTGAATTCTCCAGAGGCTATTTTTTTTGGCAAATCGGCATTAGTACAGGCAATAATGCGCACATCAACGGTATAGGTGCGCGGATTGCCCACCTGTTGATACTCGTGAGTATCCAGAAAGCGCAGCAATTTAAGCTGGGTATTTGGAGATACGTCACCTATCTCATCAAGCAGGGCCGTCCCCCTGTTGGCAAGCTGCAGCCGTCCGGCTTTATTTTCCGTGGCTCCGGTGAAGGAGCCTTTCACATGGCCGAAAAGGTCGCTTTCAAGCAGGGTTTCGGAAAGGGCGGCACAATTGATCTTTTGCAGAATACGCTCAGAACGCGGGCTGTTGTAGTGCAGCATTTCGGCCAGCAATTCCTTGCCCGAACCGCTCTCGCCGGTAATCAGAACCGTGCTTTCCGCTTTGGACAAACGCCGCACCATGGCCGCAATGTCGCGCAAGGCCCGGCTTTTGCCGATAATGCTATTTTGCCGCAAGGGAGACAAGTCCGGCAGTGACGGGGCTTCGGGTAATTTGCGCATGACCACCACGGCCTTGATATTGGCGGATTGATTCTCGGCAAAAGAGGATGTGGACAATGACAGATTGAGACGTTCGCCCTTGCCCATGGCGCATATTATCTGATGATTGAAATCTTTCTCTCCGCTCCCCGGCGGACTCCGCACCCCCAGAAAGCAACCCGTGGCGCAGTTTTTATGCAGATTTTCCATGGGAAAACCCGGTACAAAGTACATGTGCAAAGGGCAGATGTGCCGCAAGGCCGGATTGACGCTTACCATGCGTTCCTGCCGGTCAATAATCGCTATTCCATCAGATATATTATTGAAAAGCAATTCAAGTTCCTGCTTGTAAACATCCTGGGTCTGTCGGGCAAGCATCAAATCGCGTTGGGTTTCTTTTTGTTCTGAAATATTGGTTATGAATCCCTCATAGTAGCTCACCCGCCCAAACCGGCCGAACACCGCGCGGCTGGAAAACCTGGTATGAACCGGGGTGCCGTCGCGCTTTAAAAAAGTGTACTCCAGGTCACTGGCCCCCTGGCCGCGATCCAGTTTGGCCAACATCACATTACGATGTCTGGGGCTTTTATAGTGTTGCGCCCCCACGTCGCTGAGATTGGCGAACAAATCTTCCGGCGATTCATAACCAAAGAGTTTAGCCATATAAGGGTTGGCAAAAAGAAAGCGCCCCTCGGTGGAAATTTGAAAAATACCCACTGTGGCGTTTTCCAGAATACCCTTGGCCGAAACCGGCTTACCGTCATGGGCGCGGATGGTATGTTCCCTGAAAATCAGCGCATGCCCTGGGCCGCCGGGCAAATGCAGCGGAATGACGTGCATCAGCGTGTCCAGCAGGCAAATCGGCCCCATGGCTTCATCAGGCGGAGCCGAAGCCAAAATGCCTTCAAGCTGGTGGGCGGCCTCGGGAATAATTTCCGCAAGCGGCAGCCCGGACAAATCTTGCCGCCCTTGCCCGAAACGCGCCAGCGCCCCCTTGTTGGCCAGGCACACCAAGCCCCCGACGTCGATTGCCATAATTTCCACCGGGCTGTTCTCGCCCATGAAAAACTCCATAAGAGTAGGCATTTCCCGGTCGGTTCCGGCCGTAGAAACGGACTGAACGGCCGAAGGAAGGCGATCTTCCTTGCGCCTGCGCATAGGCAAACCACGCTTCAGGGCGCGCTCCACGGCCATGGCTTCGGCAAGCCCGCCATGTACCACTCTGGTGACTCGCCTTCCGCCGGAAACGGAAATATTCACGCGGTAAGCCCCCACAGAAACGAGACTGCCGGAGCATACCGGGCAAATCTTGTGCCGCATGGAACGATAGCGCCTGCAAGCCGCGCAATAAACCAGCACAGCCATAAATTTCTCCGGTTATGCTTTCCATGTTATACTAAATTTGCGGCGTCATCCATGATTTACGAATTATTTATGAATCAAATGCAACTCCATTACCTGGGTTTTCCGGCTACCAAACCGCCATGTTACTCTATGCGATGCCTTTGCGCGGAGTCCGGCAAACAAGTAAAAAAGACGGCATTGACGCCGCGCGCCGGATTATTCTTGCATTTTTAAGATCACCATAGTACTTGCCTTGCTTGGTTGTATGACAACAAATATTTAAAGGTATATGATGGAAGCTAAAAAAATCGATATACTTGTTGTGGGAATGATCAACCCTCGCTATGTGGAGCTTCTGGATGAACACTTTAGCACCTACAAGCTGTGGCTGGCCAAAGACAAGGAAGCTTTTCTCAACGAGATCGGGCCGCGTATACGCGGGCTGGCCACAAGCGGCAATCCGCTGTGGGGGGCGAAGAAAGATCTTTTGGACCGCCTACCCGCGCTGGAAATAATTGCCAGTGCCGGGGTTGGGTACGATACCATCGACGTGGGCGCGGCCAAAGAGCGAGGAATAATAGTAACCAACACCCCCTCTGTCCTGAATGACTGCGTAGCGGATCTGGGCATGGCTCTCATTCTGGACGCGGCCCGCCGCATCCGTCAGGCGGACGCCTTTTTGCGGGCCGGCCAATGGAAACAGGGCCGTTTTCCCATGGCCACCAAGGTTGGCGGCAAGGTATGCGGCATAGCGGGCTTGGGCAACATAGGCATGGCTGTGGCCAAACGCGCCGAAGCCTTTGGCATGGAAATACACTATTATTCCCGTTCCCCCAAAGACAGCTTGCCCTATGTGCGGCATGAAAGCCTGAAAAGCCTGGCGGAAAAATCGCACTTTCTGGTATTAACCATGCCGGGCGGCAAAGAAACCCGCCATGCTGTTGATTCCGATATTTTGCGCGCGCTGGGCGCAAAAGGCTGGCTCATCAACATATCGCGCGGTTCGGTAGTGAGCGAAGATGATCTGGTGCAAGCCCTGCGTGAAGGGGTGATTGCCGGGGCGGGCCTGGATGTATACGAAAACGAGCCGAACGTGCCCGAAGCACTGCTGGGGATGGACAATGTAACGCTGCTGCCGCATGTGGCCAGCAGCACCAACGAAACTTTCGCGGCCATGGGAAACCTGGCTTTTGAAAATATGCGCGCCTATTTTGATGGGAAGCCGGTTCTTACCAGAGTGGTTTAGACAGTGTCTAGAGCATTTTACGAATGAAATGAAAAAACTCTGCCGCCCGAATGTTGCCCGGGTCGTCCAATTAAAATTAACATCTTGAAGAAAGGAAAAAAATATGATTTTCGGTCACCTCAAAAATCTGGACGCCATGCGCTCCTGGATGCCGTTGCCTGTCATGCTGGCCTTGGACTATCTTAAAACTGTGGACTATTCCAATTCGCCCGGTGGCCAGGAAACCCGCATCGCTCCCGCCATAACGGCCAAAGACGCGCGTGTGACCACTATGGAAGCCGGCAAGATCCGCCCGGAAATACACAGAAAAAATATTGACATCCAATTTCTGCTCAGTGGCCGCGAGCGTATCGGCGTTGCCGCCGATACCGGCAACAACCCTGTGGACGAAGACAGGCTTGAAGAACGCGACGCGCTGTTCTACTCCTCGGTGGAAAATGAGTCTTTTCTGGATTTTGAGCCTGGCAATTTCGCCGTATTCTTCCCCTATGACGTGCATCGCCCTGTGTGCATGGTTGGAGACAAGCCCGAAGAGATCCACAAGGTTGTGGTTAAAATCAGCACGGATTTGCTGCGTTAGACGGTGTCGTCGCGAGTGTTTTTGCGCTCGTGACGACACCGTCTAACACATTTTGCGGGGTAAATGAACAAAATTCTCAACGACCCGTGATTGTTAGGGGCTATCTCCAAATAGCGGATTTTGATTCAAGGGCAAGGAAAGCGGGCCTTTTTGCGTAGCGAGTGTACTCCTATGGTACTCGACCGGAGCAAAAAGGCCTTAAAGCCGACGGCAGTCGCGCGGCGTGCCGCGCCTTTGAGCCGCCAAGCCGCGTCGGTCGGGCTTCGCCCGCCGACATCCAATGCGGCACAGTGCGGCGGATAAATGACGTAGCCATTGTACAAAAGACGCATTTAGAGACAGCCCCTAGCCGCCGCAAAGTTCCGCTACGTCAGTAATGCTCTGAGGCGCTCCCTGGTATTGGCCAGATGCAGGCGCATAACCGCTCTGGCCGATTCGGGATCGCGGCGTTCAATGGCTTCCAGCAGATCCCGGTGCTCATTATTGGCCCTGGCCAGATACTTACCCTTGCCGTCTTCCGCGTAAAGCGGCGCATGAACGCGTGAACGCGGAATGGCGGTAAGCCCCAAGCTCTGGTAAGCCGCGCCGAAATATCTGTTGCCGGTGGAATCGGCTATGCGCAAATGAAAGCGCGTGTCCGGCGCCACCGCATCTCTGCCGTCAGCCCTTTCATTCTCAAACTCGGCCAGAACAACACGCAAAGCAACAATATCCTCTTCCGAACGGCGTTGCGCGGCAAGCCCGGCGGCCTCAATTTCCAAACTTATGCGCACTTCGAGCATGGCGATTACGTCGCGTATGGTCATAAACGCCTCTGGTCCGCCAAGGCTGGATGCCTCAAGAGGGCGCGCCAGCACAAAAGTGCCTATTCCGTGTCTGGTTTCCACTATACCCGCGGCCTGCAACCGGGAAATGGCCTCACGAATCACCGTGCGGCTAACCCCTTCGTCGCGCATCAACTGGGCCTCAGTGGGCAACTTGTCCCCCACAGCCAGCAATCCTGAATTTATCCGCGCCAGAATATTTTTCTCCACATCAAGGCAGAGGCTGCCCCTGCGGCCGTGACCGGCCGGTGTAAAATGCGAACCCGTCTTCAAGGATAAGGAGCCGGAAAATCTTGCTTGCATTTTTTTTCCTTCCATAGTAGTTTCGTCTTCAGTTGTACGATAACTTATAACAAAGACGACAACCCGCTTATACGATGGGTTCCAGTTGGCAGATAATAGGTTTTTTGCCACAAATAGCAAGCTATTATTTGCATTGGCAAGCCTGCCGCCCATCGCTGAAAACCGAGTTGGTGATACGACAACATACCAAGTGAGGTCATATGTCCAGTGCTGCCAATACCCCTTTGTACATCAAGTTGAATGACAAGGACAACGTAGCCATAATCGCCAACGACGGGGGGCTTCCGGCAGGAACCTCCTTTCCCGACGGCCTGACCCTTATTGAGCATGTGCCCCAGTCGCACAAAACGGCCCTGCGCCGCATCGAAAAAGGCGAGGCTGTCATCCGCTACGGCGTGCCCATAGGCTATGCCTCCCAAACCCTTAAGCGCGGTTCATGGGTGGCCGAAGACCGCATGACCATGCCCGAAGCCCCCGAACTGTCTTCGCTGGTATGGGAAAAACACGAACACGCTCACCTTGAACCGCTCACCGGATATACTTTTGAAGGTTACCGCAATGAAGACGGCTCGGTAGGCACCCGCAACCTGCTGGCCATATCTACGACAGTGCATTGTGCTTCGCCGGTAATGGATTATGCCGTAAAGCGTATCGAAAAAGAACTTTTACCCAAATATCCCAATGTGGACGGCGTAGTGCCTCTGCATCACGTATACGGCTGCGGCGTGGCCATTGATGCCCCCGATGCCTACATTCCCATCCGTACCCTGCACAACCTCACCCACAACCCCAACTTCGGCGGCGAAGCCATTATTGTGAGCCTCGGCTGTGAAAAGCTCACCACTGACCGCCTCATGCCTCCCAATTCTCACCCCGCTCAGAAAAAAGGTCCGTATATCGTTAACCTGCAAGATGAAAGTTTGGTGGGCTTCGAGGCCATGGTAGAAGCCATAATGCGCATGGCCGAAGAACGCCTCGTGCGTTTGAACG
The DNA here is from genome assembly GCA_031553655.1 of Desulfovibrionaceae bacterium. Classification (GTDB taxonomy): domain Bacteria; phylum Desulfobacterota; class Desulfovibrionia; order Desulfovibrionales; family Desulfovibrionaceae; genus JAVBLG01. Next base: position 13,172 of record JAVBLG010000023.1, read on the forward strand.
CCCGTCGCCGTCAAACCTGCCCGGCCTCGGATCTGTGTCTGGCCCTGGAATGCGGCGGAAGCGACGCCTTTTCCGGCGCGGCGGCCAACCCCGCCGTGGGCTATGCCGCCGACATGCTGGTTCGCGCCGGAGGCACGGTATTTTTCTCCGAAGTTACCGAGGTGCGCGACGGCATCGCCCAGCTTGTGGCCCGCGCCGAAACCCGGGAGGTTGCCGACGGACTAATCCGCGAAATGGCCTGGTACGATGCCTATCTGGCCAAGGGCGGCGTGGACCGCAGCGCCAATACCACCCCCGGCAACAAAAAGGGCGGACTGAACAATATTGTGGAAAAGGCCATGGGTTCCATTGTCAAGTCCGGTTCCAGCCCCATTTCCGGCGTCTACGGCCCCGGTGAGCGCATCCCCCACAACAAAAAAGGTCTGTACTATTTGGCAACCCCAGCCAGCGATATTGTGTGCAGCCCGCTGCAAGTGGCAGCCGGAGCCAATTTGCTGGTTTTCATCACCGGGCGCGGCACTCCTTACGGCCTGGCCGAGTTGCCGGTGATCAAGGTTGGTACCCGCAACGATCTGGCTCGGCGCTGGCACGACCTCATTGACGTCAACGCCGGACGCATCGCCACCGGCGAAGCCACCATCGAAAGCGTTGGCAAGGAAATTTTCCAGCTCATTCTCGAAGTGGCCAGCGGCCGTAAAACCTGGGCCGAGCATTGGGGGTTGAAAAACTTTATGGCGATATTTAATCCCGCGCCGATTACGTAGCAAATAATGATATAATACCGACAAGTTAAAAGGAATCCAGAATGACCGCCAAACAATCGACCCCGGTGATCACCGAGCTTACGGCCATCCCCGTTGCCGGACGCGACTGCATGCTGCTTAACCTCAGCGGCGCGCACGGCCCCTACTTCACCAGAAACATCCTGATTCTGCGCGACAACAACGGCAACACCGGCATCGGCGAAGTGCCGGGCGGTGAAAAAATCCGCCAGACCCTGGAAGACTCCAAGGAATTGGTGGTAGGCCGCACCATTGGCGAATACAAAAATATTCTTAAGGCGGTAAGAAACAAATTTGCCGACCGCGACTCTGAAGGGCGCGGCCTGCAAACCTTTGACCTGCGCACCACCATTCACGCGGTCACCGCGCTTGAATCGGCCCTGCTCGACCTTTTCGGCCAGTTCCTCGGCGTACCCACGGCTGCCCTGTTGGGCGACGGGCAAGTGCGCGACAAAGTGGAAATGCTCGGCTATCTTTTTTTTGTGGGCGACCGCAAAAAAACCAACTTGCCCTACCCCGCTCCGGAAAAAGCCGACGGCTGGCTGGCCGTGCGCAATGAAGAAGCCCTCACCCCCGAAACCGTGACGCGCTTGGCTGAAGCCGCCCACGACCGTTACGGCTTCAACGACTTCAAGCTTAAAGGCGGAGTTTTGTCCGCCGAGAGAGAAATAGAAGCCGTAACAGCCCTGGCCAAACGCTTCCCTCAAGCCAGAGTGACCATTGACCCCAACGGGGCATGGTCGCTGGAAGAAGCCGTGAGAGTGTGCAAGGGCATGAACAATGTTCTGGCCTATGCTGAGGACCCCTGCGGCGCTGAAAAAGGGTTTTCCGGCCGCGAGGTAATGGCCGAATTCCGTCGGGGCACCGGCCTGCCCACGGCCACCAACATGATTGCCACCGACTGGCGGCAAATGGCCCACTCCATTCAACTACAGTCCGTGGACATTCCGCTGGCCGACCCCCACTTCTGGACCATGGAAGGCTCGGTGCGCGTAGCCCAGCTCTGCGACATGTTCGGGTTGACCTGGGGTTCGCACTCCAACAATCACTTCGACGTGTCCCTGGCCATGTTCACCCATGTGGCCGCGGCCGCGCCCGGCAAGGTAACTGCCATAGACACCCACTGGATCTGGCAGGAAGCAACTGAACGCCTGACGAAAGAGCCGCTGCAAATCAGGGGCGGCCTGGTGGACGTTCCCGAACGCGGCGGTCTTGGCGTGGAACTGGACATGGCGCAAGTGGAAAAAGCGCATCAGCTTTATAAAAGCATGGGCCTCAACGCTCGTGACGATTCCGCGTCCATGCAGTTCCTCATTCCCGGTTGGAAATTTGACAATAAGAAGCCCTGTCTGGTGCGCTAACGCACAAAAACTCACTTTTGCCCAAATATAAAAAACATTAAGGACCGCTGATGAAACCGCCTTACCAACCCTATCCCAACCAGTTCCGCAAGGCTGTGCAAAGTCGCGAAAAGCTCGTGGGGTGCTGGTGTTCGCTGGGCAGCCCCGTAACCACCGAAGTTATGGGCACAGCCGGATTCGACTGGCTGCTGCTGGACAGCGAACATGCTCCCAACGACCCGCTGAGCCTCATTCCCCAGCTCATGGCCCTTAAAGACAGCCCCAGCGCCCCTGTGGTGCGCCCGGCCAGCAACGACCCAGTACTGATGAAAAGGCTGTTGGACAACGGATTTATGAACTTTTTAGTTCCTATGGTGGAAACGAAGGAAGACGCGCTTCTGGCCGTGGCCGCCACCCGCTACCCGCCAACCGGCATTCGCGGGGTTTCAGTGTCGCATCGGGGCAACCGCTTCGGCACGGTGGAAGACTTTTTCAAGATAGCCAACGACAATATCTGCGTTCAGGTGCAAATTGAAAGCCGCTCAGGGATAGACAACATCGACGCCATCTGTGCCGTGGACGGCATCGACGGTATTTTCGTGGGGCCGTCCGATCTTTCCGCAGGCCTGGGGCATCTTAACAATCCCCTTCACCCTGAAGTGCAATCGGCCATACAGCATATTTTTCATAGAGCCATATCCGCCGGAAAAAGCACGGGCATTCTGGCCCCGGTGGAAGCCGACGCCAGAAGATATATGGAAATGGGAGCCAATTTTGTGGCAGTGGGCAGTGACCTTGGCCTGCTGGCCGGAGGAAGCAGAACCCTGCGGGCAAAATTCATTCAATAAAAAATTTTATATAACAATTTTAACAAATTGTCATTGACAAGGAGAGAATCATGCAAATCGGATTTATCGGGCTCGGCATAATGGGCAAACCCATGAGCAAAAACCTGCTCATGGGCGGATACGGCGTAACCTGCTTTGACCTGAACAAGCCCGCCGTGGACGAAGTGGTGGCCGCCGGCGGCAAAGCTGCCGCTTCCGTGGCCGAAGTGGCTTCTTCCTGCCAGTTCATAGTAACCATGCTGCCCAACTCCCCCCAGGTGTCGGCCGTGGCCCTGGGCAAAGACGGCATAGCCGATCACGCAAAACCCGGCACTCTGGTGGTGGACATGAGCTCCATCGCTCCCTTAGCCGCCCGCGATATTCACGCTGGTCTGGCCGCTAAAAAAATCCGCATGCTCGACGCTCCGGTCAGCGGCGGCGAACCCAAAGCCATTGACGGCACCCTGTCGGTGATGATCGGCGGTGCACAGGCTGATTTTGACGAAGCCCTGCCCGTGCTGCAAAAAATGGCCGCTTCGGTGGTGCGCGTGGGCGAAATCGGCGCGGGCAACATCGCCAAACTGGCTAACCAGATTGTCGTGGCCCTGAACATCGCGGCCGTGGCCGAAGCCATGACCCTGGCCAGCAAGGCCGGCGTGGACCCCGAACTGGTATATAAGGCCATTCGCGGCGGCTTGGCCGGTTCCACCGTTATGGATGCCAAGGCCCCCATGATGCTCGACCGCAACATCAAACCCGGCTTCAAAATTGACCTGCACATCAAAGACCTTGGTAACGTCATGGACACCGGCCACGGCGTAGGTGTTCCCCTGCCCCTTTCGGCCGCCGTTATGGAAATGATGCAGGCCCTCAAGGTGGACGGCATGGGCGACGCCGACCACAGCGCCTTGGTGCGCTACTATGAAAAGTTGTCCAATGCTCAGGTGAAAAGATCGTAAAAGGCGCGGCGATTTTATTTTGCGCTTGAGATTGTGGTAAACAGCAAATAATATCTCAGTAAAATTAACCTCAACCCAAGGGAGCACGCCTCTATGAAATCGCTCAAAATTCTGGCTTTCGCTCTTCTGCTCGTCTGTCTGGCCCTGCCTGCCATGGCCGCCGAAAAATATCCGTCCAAACCCATCCAGGCCATTGTGCCCGCCGCGCCAGGTGGCGATACCGACCTCAATTGCCGCCTGCTGGCCAAATATCTCAGCAAGTATCTCGGCAAGCAAGTTGTTGTGGTCAACGTTTCCGGCGCCGGAGGTTCCACTGGCACCTCAAGGGTAAAAGACGCCACTCCCGACGGCTACACCATGTTGTTCTTCCACCCCTCCACCCTGCTCAACCAGGTTTTCGGAGTGACCAAGTACGGCATAGCCGACTTTGAAATGGCCTGTCTGCCTTTGCTTGACGAAACCAACTCCTTCGTAGTGCGCCAAGACTCGCGCTTCAAAAACCTTCAGGATCTGGCGAAGGAAATTAAGGAAAAACCCAATACAGTGCATTATGGCGCGGAAACCGGCGGCCTTGTATATGTGAACAGCGTTATGTTCACCAATTTGGCCAAAGGCAAGTTCAATATCGTTGACGTAGGTTCCCAGGCTCCCAAAAACGCGGCCATCATGGGCGGACAGATCGACCTTACCGCTGTGCCCGCCAACGGCATAAAGGGCTTCCTCGATTCCGGAAAGTTCCGCCTGCTGGGCATTATGGCTGAAAAGCGCAACCCCGCTTACCCCGACGTGCCCACCTTCAAGGAGCAGGGCTTTGACATAGTCAATCCCAAGCCCTATTTCTTCGCTTTCCCCCAAGGCACGCCCAAAGAAGTGGTGGAAACCTTCAATGCCGCCATGCGTAAAGCCCTCAAGGATCCCGAATGTTTGGCTCAGCTCAAGACCATGGCCATCACCCCCACCGACATGGAGGGCAAGACCGCTCTTGACTTCATGCTGAAAATGCAGGCCGAGTTCCAGAAGGCTGCCGACGCCGCCAAGGCAAATTAAAATCACCGTAAAACCGGGGTAGAGCCTGCTTTGGCTCCGCCCCGGAAAAGGAACAGCCGATGAACCGCGACATAATTTCATATGCCGTCATTCTTGCGGGCAGCATCTTATTCCTGTGCCTCAGCCTCAAAATTCCCCGCACCGACGTCACCCTGGTCAATTCCGCCAGCTTTCCCATGCTGGTACTGGGCATCACCGCCGTTCTGTCCGCATTGGGCCTTTCAAAGCCGTGCGCGCGGGCGGCGGCGTGGCGGCCCTTAAGCCCATACAAACCCCACTGTGGATTATGCTGGGCATAGTGGCCGCCTTCATAATACTGCTCAACCTGGCCGGATTCATCATCGCGGCCGGTTTGTTCATAGCGGTGTTCTCGGTTTACATGGCCGGAGACAACAGGCCCGTGTATATAGCCAGAATGCTGGCTGTGGGTTTTGCCATATCCTTTGCGGTAAACTATATTTTCACGGAAATTCTGAGCTATATATTGCCGTAACCGGCTTGCGCCCCGTCCCGACGGACACAACGACGCATCCACCGGCAAAAAAGCATAGACGATGCCCCAAACAACTTTCCGGAGCCGCCCATGTTTGATCTTTTCATCACTTCACTGCTTAGTTTGCTTAGTCTAAAAGTATTTCCACTGATGGTCATAGGGATTATCGTGGGCCTGCTTTTCGGCTCCATACCGGGGCTTACCGCCACCATGGCCGTCGCCCTCATTCTGCCAATGACCTATGGCATGGAAACCGTCACCGGCATGTCCTTTCTTATCGCCCTGTATGTGGGGGGAATTTCCGGCGGGCTGATCTCGGCCATACTGCTGAACATTCCCGGCACGCCATCATCCATAGCCACCTGCTTCGACGGCAGCCCAATGACCAAAAAGGGCGAAGCCGGACGCGCCCTGGCCACCGGCATTTTCGCCTCGCTGGTTGGCGGGGTTATAGGTAACTTAGTGCTCATCTTCCTGGCCCCACCCCTGGCCGACTTTGCCGTTTCCTTCGGACCTTTCGAATACTGCGCCATAGGCTGCTTTGCCATTACCGTGCTGGCCAGCCTGGCCTCTGGTTCATTCATCAAGGGCATTGTCACGGGATGCTTGGGCATGTTCGCCTCCACCTTCGGCATGGCCCCGGTGGACGGCGTGCCCCGCTATACCTTCGGCATTGAAGCCATGAACGGAGGCTTCGCCTTTTTGCCTGTGCTGCTCGGCGCTTTCGCCCTTACCGACATTTTCAAGGAATTCGCCGCCAACACTTTCCGCGACCGCACCTCGCTCAAGGTGTCCAGCTTGGGCAAATACACTGTGGATATGAAAGACATGCTCCGCCAGTGGGGTAATTTCATCCGCTCCTCGCTCATCGGCACCTTTATCGGCATATTGCCCGGCATAGGCGGCAGCACGGCCAGCATTCTGGCCTACAGCGAAGCCAAACGCGCTTCCAAAACCCCCGAAAAATTCGGCACTGGTATTTCCGACGGTCTGGTAGCCTCGGAATCGTCCAATAACGGCATGGTGGGGGGAGCCCTGGTTACGCTGATTACTCTGGGCATACCTGGCGACGCGACTACCGCCATTCTGCTTGGCGGCCTGATGATCCACAACGTGCAACCCGGCCCGCTGCTGATGATGACCAACCCCGAAGTGGTCTACGGAATATTCGCCGCCCTATTTTTGTCCAATATCCTATTCTTTATCATCGAATACAGCGGCATACGCCTGTTCATCAAAATTCTCAGCGTGCCCAAATACTTGCTGTTTCCCGTCATTATGGTGATGTGCGTCATCGGCTCCTATGCCAACAACAATGTCATGTTCGACGTGTACACCATGCTGCTGTTCGGTTTTCTCGGATTTTTCATGGACAGATACGGCTATTCCTTACCTTGCTTCGTTATCGGTTTCATCCTTGGCCCCATGATTGAAACCAACTTCCAGCGCGCTATGATGCTTGGCCGCGGCGATCTCACCCCATTCCTTACCAAGCCCGTGGCCGCCGCCTTCTTGGCGTTCGCCGTGTTGTCAATTTTCATGAGTTGGCGGCGTGAAAGCAAGGCCGCCAAGGCCAAAGCCGTAAAAGCTGAAAGCTGCTAAAACATTTTGCAAATAAAATTACCTGAATGCTCTGACGGCCCGGATATAGTCCGAGCCGTCAGAGCATTTCTTGGAACAAACGGATGTAAAAATTTAAAAATGATCTAGCAGGTCGCCCGCATGATCAAAACGCATGGAAGCGGGCTCGCCCATAATCGTTATGCCCGGGCGATTGCGCAATTCGGGCAGCAGGGCCTCTGAAGCGTACAAATATTCAAGATGCAGAGTGTTGGGAATGCGCATAAGCCTTATGGCCTCGGGGGTATGCGATTCGCAGGCTTTTACCGCCGTTTGTATGGCGGCTCTGTCGTTGGGCATGGCCAGGGGCAATCCCGCCGCGATAAGCACCCCGGAGGTCATGGCATTGGCATAGACCGCTTCCCGATCGAATTTGCTGACCAGCCTGTCGGTAATAACATCGGCGCGGCCGGCGCCGATGGCGTTACCACCGCTTTTGGCGCTTACGTCCAGCACCACAATACGCGACACGTCAGGCCCGCCGCTTATGGCTTTGGTTGACGGCCTGCCGGTAATATTGGGATCCATGCCGCTGCCGGAAAATTCCTTGCCCACCTCGTCCACCACCAGCACATCCAGTGGGCCGGAAGCCAGGGGCTGATCCGTAGGGCCAAGGGGGAGCCTGGGCATATTACGCATGGCCTCAGCCAGATACTCACGCTCAAGTTCCACCATGCTTTCGGGGGGCAATACCACCACGCGGGAAAGGCGGTCGTAGGCATTTTCAATCGTACCCACTCCAAAAAGAATCTTGCAGGCGGCCAGCTTCACCCGGGCCATCTCCACTATAAGACGCCCCATATGGCAAAAGCCCCAGGCGTGGCAATGATCCGCCCCCGAACGCTTGCCAAGTCCTATGGCCAGCATTTTGACCAGCCCGCTTTCATTGGGAGCGCGAAAGGCACTGTGCGGTTTTATGCGGTTGAAAAGAATAATGCCGTCGGCCTCAAAGGCTTCCTTGTCCACGCGTACCGGCATGCCGTTGTCGAGCACACCCACTTCTACCGTGTCCATATTGGAGCGTATGGGGCAGCCCGCGTTTTTTTCCGTGACTCCAAGGTTCCCAAGCAACTTGATCTGCCCTTCGGCTGTGGCCCCTCCATGACTGCCCATGGCGGGCACGATAAAGGGCTCGGCCCCGCGCTCGCGCACAGCCCGCACAAGCGTTCCAATCAGTTCCGGCAAGGCATATATACCGCGGCTGCCCACGGTTATGGCCACGCTCATGCCCGGCTTCACCGCGTCAAGGCACGGCGAAGCGGCCAGGGACGCCAGAATGCATTCCGCCGGATCACCCGCTTCCAGCGCGGAGAAGCTTTGGCGGACAAGGGCCACGGACGGCAGCTTCACATGCTCCACCAGACGGGGATATCTTGGTTCCATTTGCCGAACTCCTTGAGTTTGGAGATGAGCTTGTTTTGTATATTTATGCTGTCGCTGTCATCATCGCAACAAATCTTACTAAAATACCCCGTGCTCCTGCAAAATTTTGAAACCGATCACAATAAGCACCAAACCGCCAAAGGCATTGGCTTTGCCGCCCAAATCGCCCAGCTTGGGAAGGCGGCGTATAAACCCGCCCATATGCAGGCCCACGGCACTGAGGACAAAGCACACCAGTCCGATGATTACTGAAGGAATCCACACGTCAACCCGCAATACGGCCAGTGACAGGCCCACGGCCAGGGCATCCAGACTGGTGGCCACGCCAAGCAGCACAAGCGCCTTCCAACTGGTGTAATCACGGCATTCGCAGGCCTCGGCGCTTTCTCCCCGGCTGTCCCAGGCTTCCTTGAGCATATGTCCGCCAACCAGAGCCAACAGGGCAAAGGCCAGCCAGTGATCATAGGACTCAATATAGCTTCTGGCGCTCACGCCCAGCATCCAACCTATTACCGGCATTAGGAACTGAAAACCGCCAAATGTGGAGGCCATGCGCATGGTCATGCCTCCGGTGACCTTGACAGAGCACACGCCGGTTGTCAGAGACACGGCAAAAGCGTCCATGGCCAGGGCCACGGCTATGCCGAAAACAGTCAACATGTCCAAGAGAGTTATCCTTTATTTCATATTTCGGATTAACACCGCGTCAATTCAGCGAAGAGCGAACCGGCTTTTTTGCCGCAAGACTTGGAGTGCGCATTTAATGTCCATGGCCGTGTTCATGATCGTGCCCATGCTCATGCCCGTGCATCCCGCCCATAATCAGGTTGCGGGCGAAAAGTCCCATCAGAACCACAGCGCAGACATATTCAAAAATACCGTGCTGTTCTTCGACATCCATATGCACCCAGCCCGAAAGGTCAAGCCCGAGCAGAGAGTAAAGCCCGTTCACGGCCAGCCCGATAAGCACGGCGCTTACCGCTATGGTGGTCAGATATATGAACATGGTGCGGCGGCCCAGCAGCTTGGTAACCATAGTTATGGTGGTTACATTGGTAGCCGGGCCTATTAGCAGAAAAACCAGCACGGCGCCCGGCGAAAGCCCTTTCATGGCCATGGCCGCCGCTATGGGCGTGGAGGTGGTAGCGCATACGTTCAAAGGGATGCCCACAATGATCATCATCAAAATACCGCCAAAACCGGAGCCGCCGTAACGCACAAAAAAGTCGTCGGGCACGGCCACGGAAATAACCCCGGCCAGCAGAATTCCCACAATAAACCAGAGCGCGATATCGGACAAAAGTTCGCCAAAAGCGAAAGACATACCGTAACGCATCTTTTCCGCAAAGGAGCGTGAAGCGGCTTTGTCGATATCCCCAGAGTCTTCACCAGATTGTTCGCAAGCACATTCTTGCTCGCGCATTTCGTCGGACAGATAGTTACCGTCTGGTTCCACGGAAACACATGCTTCGCAGGTGCAGGGAGTGTGCCCGGTAACAGTCGCGGCATTGTCAGGCACATGGCGCTGCACCAGAAAACCTGCGACAATGCCGGTAAAAAAGGCCGAAACGGGGCGCACCACGGCAATGATGGGGTCAAGCAGCGCCAAAGACAACGATATGGAATTCACCCCTGTTTCCGGGGTAGCAATAAGAAAGGAGGTTGTAGCTCCCTTGCTGGCCCCCTGGGCACGCAGTCCGGCGGCAGCCGGGATAACCCCGCAGGAGCATAACGGCAGGGGAACGCCGAACAGGGCGGATTTAAAAATGGACTTTAAGCCCCCACCGCCAAGGTGGCGGCGCACAAAATCGCCGGAAACAAATCCTTTCAAAATTCCCGCAATAAAAAAACCAAGCAGAATAAAAGGGGATGATTCCAACAAAATATCCCATACGGCGTCCAGAAAGGCGTATATTACAGGCGGCATGGCGATCACTTTAAAGTCAAAGGTTAGAGCGTTTTGCGAATAAAATGAGCGAAATGCTCTGACGGCCCGTGCGTCGTTAGGGCCGTCCGGACACAAAGTGTCCGCAACTTAGGCGGCGAAGCCGCTGTAATAACATGCTATTCCAAGCCACCGGTGAAAGGCGGCGCAGGACAATCAGCCTTAATTCTTAAAAAACAGTTTCAGGTAATGTATAATTTCAAAAGCAAAATGTTATAAGATATTTTATTTTTTGCGCAAAATTAACTCGGTAATTTCCGAAGGTACCCCGATGCGCACCGGAAAACCGCCCCACAATCCGGAACCGGGGCTGATGTAAAGAGTCATTTTACCCACATGGTAAATTCCGGAAAGAAAACCGCCGTTGAAGCTGGACACAGCCAGGTTTAAAGGCCACAGTTGTCCGCCATGGGTATGGCCGGACAACTGCAAATTCACCCCTCGCGCGGCGTTTTTTTCAACCCCGCTCGGCCTATGATCCAGAAGAAGGCGAAAAACACCGTCCGGACTGCCGGCAAGGGCCGCGTCAATGTCCGGACCGGGCAAACTGGATGGCAAGGCTACATTATCGTTTACCCCAGCCACCACAATGGCCACCGGATCTGTTACCCCGGCCACCACAATTGGCGTATCACCGTGTTTTATCACCGCATGCTCATTGAGCAACAGGGTCAACCCCAGCTTGCGCAAAGCCTTTGTCCAGGGGATGTAGCCGGAATAATATTCATGGTTGCCAACACAGGCAAAGACCCCGTCGCGGGCCTTCAGTTTGGCCAGAGGGGCAACCTCGGAGGCCAGACGCTTCACATCTCCGTCCACAAAGTCGCCAGTTATGGCAATGATGTCCGGCTTCAATTCATTGGCTCTGTCCACCACTCCGGTCAGCCACTTGCCATCGTAAATGGAACCTATGTGCAGATCGCTGAGCTGTACAATGCGCAGCCCGTCGAGCTTGGCGGGCAGATCGGGCAAGGCCAGTTCAACTTTGCGCACCGGCGGCACGCGCAGAGCCTGCCACACGCCAAAGCCGGAAATGAGCATGGCCAAGCCAACCAGCAGAGCCGTCCATTGCCCGGTGGACAGGAGCGGAGTGCCGGAAGATGGGGTAAAGCCTCTGGCAGCGAAATGCAGCAGAAAGCCCAAATCGCGCGTCAGCAGCAATAAAGCCAAGACAATCACTACGGAAAAAACCCAGCCTGAAGAGGCCAGAATCCACACCGGCACAATTGAATTGGAAAGGCTGCCCACAAAAAAACGTAAAATTTGTAATTTGAATGCCGCCGTGAACAGCACCAGACCAGCCAGCAGTTTGAAAACCAAGGGGATATTGAGCGGGGCGAAACAACGCGCAAAAATGTAGATGGCCACAAACCCCATTATGGCCCCGGTAATTATATGAAACATAATATGGTCTACTCAAAAATGAAGTGAAGATGTTCAGGATCTCGCGTTACACCCAGCGCCAGCATCAATTGCAGGCGGGCTTTGGGAGCGGTAAGCTCGCCGGAAAAAATTACTCCGGCTTCTTTAAGATGCGCGCCGCCGCCTTCGGCCCCATATACGTCAAGAGTTCTGCCGCCCCATACGCGGCTGCACAGCACCACGGGAATGCCCTTTTTCAGAATGGCCATAAGCCCCGGCAGTGCCGACGGAGGCACATTGCCGCGCCCGAAGCCCTCGACAATAAGCCCATCGAGTCCTCTGTCAAGCAAAAAGGAAAGCATGGAATCATCCATGCCCGTGTACATTTTGAGAATCGGCACATTCTCGGCCATTTTGCGCGAGGAGGTGCGCGCCCGATGCAATTGTTGCCGCCGGATGATTACACGATCGGAGTCCACATAACCAAGCGGTCCCCAGAATGGCGAGGCAAAGGCGGCCACGTTTCCGGTATGGGTTTTGGTTACAAAGCGGGCGGCATGTATTTCATTGTTCATGACCACAGTAACGCCTTGCCCGGAGGTTTCTTCCGAAGCCGCCGCACGCACCGCATCCATAATATTGGCCGTACCGTCAAAACCGGGATCTTCTCTGCTGCGCATGGCCGCGGTGAAACATACCGGTTTCTCCGATTCCAGACACAAATCCAGAAAGAAAGCGCTTTCTTCCATGGTGTCGGTGCCGTGGGTAATGACCATGCCGACTACATCGGGCATAGCCAGCAGCCGGTCGGACTCGTCCGCCAGATCGCGCATACGGGCCGGGGTCATGTGCGCGCTGGGCACATTAGAAAATTCAACGGCCTCCACCGGATATCCATGGTCGGGCAGGCCGCGCAAAAGTTCTCCCACCCCGTCGGAAAGGGGGGTAAGGCCGCGCCGTTCCGCATCATAGCCCATGGCAATGGTGCCGCCGGTGCTCAGAATGATTATTTTGCGGGTCATACAAATTCCAATACCGAAAATGGCTGTATTACTTTTTCCTCAAGCAAAACGCGGGTGAGCGAGGTCAGGGGTAGGCCCACCACATTATTGATGGAGCCGTTCACGGCGTCCACCATAAAAGCCCCGGCCCCGGTAACAGCATAGCCGCCCGCTTTGTCCGCCGGTTCAGCGGAAAAAGCGTAGGCGGCAAGGGCCGCTTCGGGCACATCCCAAAAGCGCACCCCGGTTTCCTCATATATGCTTAGTTCACGGTACGAGCCGCAATTCAAGCCCACTTGCCCATGATTCCAGGCCGCTTCATTATCTCCGGATAAAAGCACGGGGGGCCGGCACCCACCGCTTAGCCCCCCAGTCCGCCCGAGGCTTTCCGGCCCCTTCGCGTCCATATTTAATATAAGCACTAAACAGGCGCTGACAACTGTATGCCAGCGCCCGGAAAGCATACGCAACATCTCCAGCCCGTGTTCCGGGGTGTGAGGTTTGCCCAGAATGCGCCCGTCAATGGCTACAACCGTGTCCGCAGATATAATTACAGGCATATTTCCGCTGTACATTTCGGCCACAGTCAGGCCTTTGGCTCTGGCTGATCTGGCCGCGAACACGGCCGGTTCTTCCCCATTGACCGGCAAAGGCTCAGGATCCGGGGGACTGGTAACGCTGAAATCAATGCCCAGATTTTGCAAAAAAAGTTTTCTGCGCGGCGAGCCCGAGGCCAGACATACGGGCATGAGATTGCGAAACGGGCCGGAGTGATTATTTGACATAGAGCTTTTCGCGAACGCGGTGAGTAAAATGTTTTTCGTTAGAGCATGATCCGGTCGTAAAAGCTGTGGGGCGGGAATTACCCCACCCCATGCAATACTATATTATATTGAAATTAACCCTACTTCGGCCCCTTGCCGTGCTTGTCATGCTTATCATACTTCTTGTCATGCTTGACATATTTGACATATTTCGCAAACTTTTTAGGGGGTTTGTCGCCATGTTTATAGTGGCCGGGAGGGCCGTCGTAAGACCCCTTGTAGTGGCCGCGATTCTTGCCGGGGTATTCTTTATAATAGTGCTGATAAAAGCCCCGGTTATGATCACGATCATAGCCGCCATAACCGTGCCGCCCGTAATCCACAATCTTGGGGTCAAGGTGACGGTCACGGGCGATGGCGTCCCAGCCAAGGCCCCGTTCACGCATGCTTCTGATTTCGTAAGGTGAAAGGCGGCTTTCTTTGGCCATGCGATCAATACGAGCTTCTTCGAGCTGATATTCGCGCTGACGCCATTCGCGTTCATAACGCGCGGCGTCCCTTCCGTTTCTGTGGCGCTCGTAGGCTGCGCGGGCTTGGTCGGCGCTATTGAAAAGATCACCCAGACTGTACAGAACATCAGCCGTTGAAGCCGCGCAGAGTTGAGGTTTGACAAAAAACATACCGGCCATAAAAATTAAAACCACACAAAACATTTTATTACACCGCATTACATCACACTCCTTTAACTATAGAAAAAATCATACATCAAAATATCTCAATTTTCTGTTACATAAAATACACCGCAGGTCAAACAATTAATATATTTCAATAAAAACAACTGGTAATCCACTATATTCCAAGTTGGGGCGCACATAATCCGTGGGGCGGAACAACGGCTCCAAACGGCGGTTCTATCTTGCCGCATTCGCGTAAATATTACCGTTAACTACTTTAATATGCTGGCTTTACTCAAATAAAGCAAAGTGTGCTGATCCTGATTTATATCGACTTGTGAATTGACAATTTTAATGATAAAGGATTCAATTCCGTATCATAAGCCGAATTTTCCCCATACGTGGGGGCGGCTTATATGCGCGAACAACTTTTGCCCACTGGCGCAAGGAGAACAATTTAATGGAATTTGAGAATTCACACGTAACCCTGTTTGAAGTAAGCTGGGAAGTGTGCAACAAAGTCGGCGGCATTTATACGGTGGTCAACACCAAAGCTTTAGAGGCCATAGAAGAGTTCGGGGAGGACTATTTCCTCATTGGTCCCGATTTGAAAAAAAACGCCGAATTTCAGGAAACAGACGAAAGCTGCTGGGATTCCCTGCGCCAAGCCCTGGCTGTGAAGGATCTCAAGTGCCGCTTGGGGCGCTGGAACATACCCGGCAGGCCCAAGGCCATTCTGGTGGATTTTTCCAAGCGGTACAATTCCAACCAGGTTTTGTACGAATTGTGGAGCTCTTACGGGGTAGACTCTCTTTCCGGCGGCTGGGACTATATTGAACCCGTTCTGTTCAGCTATGCCTGCGGTGAAATTATCGCGGCGGCCTATCAGACCATTGTGCAGCCCTCGGGCGGCAGGGCCGTGGCCCAGTTCCACGAGTGGATGTGCGGGGCCGGGCTGCTGGCCGTAAAAAAACTGGCTCCGGAAGTAGGCACCACTTTCACCACCCACGCCACCATGCTGGGGCGCGCTCTGGCCGGATCGGGCATTGACATTTACCGTCAAATGCGCAGTATAAATCCCCAGCGCGAAATGGCCTCCCACAATATCACCGCCAAATGCTCCATGGAAAGCATCGCCGCCCGCGAGGCTGACACCTTTACCACAGTGAGCAGCATCACTGCCGACGAGGCATCCAACTTCCTGGGTCGGCAACCAGACGTAATCACTACCAACGGCATAGACATCAGTGTTATTCCCGACTATTCCGTTGACCGCAAGCATCCCCAAATTTTTCGCGACAAGCTGCTGCGGGCCGTATCGGCCTTGCTACGCCGTGAAATAGGCCCGGAAACCTCTATTTTATTCATTTCCGGCCGCTACGAGTACATGAACAAGGGCATCAATGTGTTCATCGACGCCCTGGGCGGGGTGGAACAAGCCCTGAAAGGCACGGACACCAAGGTTCTGGCTCTGTTTATGGTCATGGGCGGGCACACCGGGGTAAACCCGGCGGCCATAAGCGGCGATCCGGCGGCCACGGACAACGGCATGCCCTTCATAAGCAGCCACTATGTATGGGATGCTCCCAATGATCCCATTATCAACAATTGCCGCCGCGTGGGTCTGAACAACAACCACGACAGAAATGTGAGCGTGGTATTTGTTCCAGCTATGCTTGACGGCGAAGACGGTTTCCTGGACATGCCCTATGGCGACGTGCTTTCCGCCTGCGATCTCGGTGTGTTCCCCTCCTGGTACGAGCCGTGGGGTTATACTCCGCATGAAAGCGCGGCCTATTCCGTGCCCACCGTCACCACTGATCTTTCCGGTTTTGGGGCCTGGGTCAAAGAACTTCAGGCTGAAAAAGGCGGACAGACCGGCGTAGGCATTATTCCCCGCCTCAAAACCACCTATGAAGAAGCGGTGGAGTTCATGCGCCGGGGCATACTTACACACATAAGCTGCACCGAAGACGTTCGCGCAACCAGACGCAAGGCCGTGCGTTCCCTGGCTGAAATAGCTTCGTGGGAATCGTTCTTCCCCAACTACATCAATGCCTACCGTCTGGCCATGGACAAGGCCGGCAAGCGCGGCGCCCGTCAGGGCGCGCGGCGCAGGGAAGCTCTCAGCAGAGTGCTCACAGCCAAGCCCTCGACCACCCCGTATCTACGTACACTCACCGCTGTGGCTGAGCTGCCGCAGTCGCTTATCCGTCTGCGCGAACTGGCCCGCAACGTGTGGTGGTCCTGGAGCAAAGGCGGCCGCGAGCTGTTCATGAGCCTCAACCCCAACGTGTGGGATTCGAGCGATCACAACCCCATACGAATGATCGAAGAAGCCGAGCCGCATCGTCTGGCCAGCCTGTCCAAAAGCGCCGAATATCTGTCGCTCTACAAGGATGTAATGGCCGAATTCGACGCGTACATGGCCAAACCTCAAAGGCATATCAGCGACGCGCTGACCCCGGAATTTCCCATCGCCTACTTTTCCACGGAATACGGCATTCACGAGTCAATACCCATTTACTCCGGCGGCCTCGGCGTTTTGTCGGGCGATCATCTGAAATCGTCCAGCGACATGTGTATTCCGCTGGTGGCTGTGGGTCTGCTTTACAAAAACGGCTATTTCAGACAGCGCATCGACAAAGACGGCAACCAGATTCCCGTTTATCCGGAAAACGACTTCAACTTCCTGCCTCTGGAGCGTGCTGTAGGCGCGGACGGCGTGCCGGTGGAAGTGGAGCTGGACCTGCCCGGGCGCGTTCTCCACGCCCTGGTGTGGCGCATCAAGGTGGGGCGTATTTCACTCTACCTCATGGACACCGACACTCCCAAAAATACCGATGACGACCGCAAGATTACGGCCCGCCTGTACGAAGCCGACCGCGACTACCGTCTGCGCCAGGAAATACTGCTGGGAATGGGCGGCGTGCGCATGCTGCGCAAGCTGGGCATCATTGCCAGCGTGTACCATATGAACGAAGGGCATTCCGCCTTCATGGGCGTAGAGCGCATCAGAGCTTATATGGCCGAGAAGGGACTGGCTTTCAATGAAGCCTTTGAACGCGTGCGCAGCAATACCATCTTCACCACTCACACCCCGGTGGACGCCGGCAACGAGCGTTTCAGCGTGGATTTGATCGAACGTTACTTCGGCGGCTACGCCCAGGCACTGGGCATGTCCATGCAGGACTTCTGCCGTCTGGGCCGCCTGGAAGGCCCGGCCGAACGCGCCAATACTTTTGAAATGACCGTACTGGCCCTTAAAACCTCCTGCCGGGCCAATGGCGTCAGCAAGCTGCACGGAGTGGTTTCGCGTCATATGTGGCGGGAAATCTGGAAGGGAATACCTGTTTCCGAAATACCAATCGGTCACGTAACCAACGGCATACACGCTCCTTCCTATGTTGGGCAGCCCATGAAGGCCCTGCTCGACAGCTACCTTGGTGACGACTGGCTGTATGCCCCGCCCGGAGCTGTAACCTGGGACAAAATCTTCCACATTCCCGACGATGAATTCTGGTCCGCCAAAATGAGCCAGAAAGAAGTGCTGCTGGACATGCTCAGGGATAATGTGCCTAACTTCCTGCAAAAGTACGGTCTTAATCGTTCCTGCCGCAAGGATATGCTCAAGTGTATCACTCCCCAGGCTCTGATCATCGGCTTTGCCAGGCGTTTCGCCCCCTACAAGCGCGCCGCCCTGCTTTTTGCCGACCCTGATCGCCTGGAAAGAATACTCGGCAAAGCTGACCGTCCGGTTATCTTTGTGTTCTCGGGCAAGGCCCACCCCGCCGACCAGCCCGGCATTGACTTGATCCGCGACGTGATCAAGTTTTGCCGCGATCCTCGCTTCCTCGGCAAGGTGTGCTTTATTGAGGATTACAGCCTGGGCGTTTCACGCGTGCTGTCCCAGGGTTGCGACGTGTGGCTGAACAACCCGCGCCGCCCCTACGAAGCCAGCGGAACCAGCGGCATGAAGCTGCCGGTGAACGGCGGCATCAACCTGAGCGTGTCCGACGGCTGGTGGTGCGAAGGCTACAACCGACAGAACGGCTGGACCATAGGCCCGGTCATCAGCACAGAACTACCCACCGGAGACCAGAGCGATTATTCCGACGCCGAGTCCCTGTATTCACTGCTGGAAGAGTCGGTAATTCCGCTCTATTTCGAGCAGAACGAAGAAGGGCTGCCTCAGCGCTGGATCGCCATGGCCAAACGCTCCATGCACAGCCTTACCGCCAACTTCAGCTCCAACAGGATGCTCATAAACTACATTGACGGCTACTACGGCCCGGCGGCCAGCCGCAGCGTGGACACCCACTCCAACGATCAGGCGTTGGCCCGCTCGCTGGCCAAGTGGAAGAGCGAAATTCCCAGCCGCTTCTCCACCATGCATATTGAAGACTTCACCATCAGCGGGATGGAAGGCGACACGCTTTGCTGTGGCCAGCCCCTTTCCGTGAATATGCGGGTGAACAGAGGAGAACTGGCCGTGGAGGAGCTGTTGGCTCAGCTGATTATCGGCCCGGCCAACAAAAACGGAGAATTCACGGGCACACCCGACATGGTGCGTCTTACGGCCAAAACCAACGGCAACGGCCAGGTGACCTTCTCCGGAGCCTACATCGCGACAAGAAACGGCTATTATTCCTACGGCCTGCGCATTATGCCCATCACCAACGGGCTGGATTCGCCCCTGGAAACAGGACTGGTGCAATGGGCCTAGCAACCGCGCTCAACAATGCGCAATACTTTGTGTTGCGCATCGCGTCTATTCTGATCATGTTTGTGGCGCTCCTGGCCCTGCCGCTTTGCGGCGGGGCCGGGGCCGCCCCGGCCGCCGCGCTGAAAGTGGCCTTTATTACCAACTCATCGCCCGGAGATTGCTCGCCGGGCGATTATGCGGTAAAGGCTTTGCAAAAAGTCGCTGCCGAACGCCAAGTGCAATATGACGTCATCCACTCTTCCGATCCCGAAAAGCAAGGTGAAGATTTCGCAGCCGTAGCCGGAAACAGCAAATATGATCTCATTCTGCTGGCGGATCGTTTTTTTGTGTCCATGCTCTTTGATCAGGCCGGAAACTACCCCAAAGCGCGTTTTGGTATTATAGATCGGGTGCTCAAGGCTCCAAACATCGTTTCCGTGGAATTTGCCGATTACGACGCGGCCTTTCTGGCCGGGGCCGCAGCAGCAATGCTGACCACCCGCACTGGCATACAGGGCATAAACCATGATCAAAAAATCGCTTTCATAGGCAGCGACGATGGTTCGCGTCAGCGCGCCCTTTTCGACGCCTTTACCATGGGAGCCAAACATGTGGCCCCCAAAACCGAAATTTTTCGCGCAGTGCTCGAAGACACGGCATCTCCGACCAAAGGGCGCATCGCGGCCCTGGAGCTTTTCCACACCGGTTCCGACATAATCATGCAGGCTGCGGGCAAAAGCGGCTTGGGGGTTATTGAGGCCGCAAGGGAAACCGGGCTGTTCGCCATAGGAATGGATGTGGATCAGAGTGAGCTTGCGCCCGACAATGTGATCGGCAGCGTGATAAAACGTTACGATCTGGCTGTTGCCAAATTGATTTCCCTGGTTGCCGAAGGAAAATTCAAGGGCAATACTACCATTGAGATGAATTTGAAAAATGACGGAGTGGCCTTTGGCGGGCTGAAAAACAAACGCCTTTCCGGCGGGCTTCCGGCGGATATCGCGGACCGTTTGAAAAAGCTGACCAAGGAAATTAACAGTGGTCTGCGCACTTTGCCGCCGAAGCCCAAGGGGCGACTCTGCGACTGTTGACGCATAGTGGGCATGGCGCGGCCTTTTTGCCCTCTGCCTGCGGCAGCAATCTTTTTTATTGCGGTCGAGTACCGTAAGAGTACACTCCCTCCATAAAAAAGATTGCTGCCTTGGCAGAGAACAAAAATTCACGCGCCACCCCGCGCAGTGGTCTTGCTAAACAAAAGCCTGCTTTAACTTAGAATGATTGCCGAAATTTTTCTTTTCAGGTACACGTTCTCAAAGAGAATGTATTCCGAACAAAATTAATACCAAATTTAATGCAATCCGCACAGGATTTTTTATATATGAGTACCCTCACTCCCCGCGAAATAGTGGCCGAATTGGACAAGTACGTTGTTGGGCAGGATAATGCCAAACGAATGGTGGCCGTGGCCGTGCGCAACCGCTGGCGCAGGCAACGCCTTGCCCCGGAATTACGCGACGAAGTGGCCCCGAAAAATATTATTATGATGGGTCCCACCGGCGTGGGCAAAACCGAAATCGCCCGACGTCTGGCCAAGCTTTGCGGCGCGCCCTTTGTGAAGGTTGAGGCCACCAAGTTCACCGAAGTGGGCTATGTGGGGCGCGATGTGGAATCAATGGTGCGCGATCTGATGGAAATAGGCATAAATCAGATGCGTGAAGAAGAAAACGCAAGGGTCAAGGCCGCTGCCGAAGCCGCCGCCGAATCGCGGCTGATGGATTTGCTTCTGCCCTCATCTTTCGGGCAGGATCCGGGACGAGAAGGCACCCGTGAAAAGCTGCGCGCCCAATTCCGCCAGGGGTTCATGAATGACCGCGAAGTGGAGATGGAAGTTACCGAGCAACCCGGCCTGTCAATAGACCTTTTCGCCATTCCGGGAATGGAAAACATGCGCCAGCAAATGCAGGACATGTTCAGCAAAAGTATGCCCAGCAAAAGCCGCCGCCGCAAAATGAAGGTTTCCGAAGCCTTCAAAATTCTGGTGCAGGAAGAATCCACCAAGCTGGTGGATCAGGATTCTTTGGTGGAAAGAGCCCTTGAACGTGTGGAGCAGACCGGTATAATATTTATCGACGAACTCGACAAGGTAGCCAGCTCCAGTCCCAACCGCTCTTCCGACATCTCCCGCGAAGGCGTGCAGCGCGACTTGCTGCCCGTGGTGGAAGGGAGCGTGGTAAACACCAAACATGGCATGGTGCGCACAGATCATATTTTATTCATTGCCGCCGGAGCTTTCCATTTCAGCAAGCCGTCCGATCTCATTCCTGAACTTCAGGGCCGCTTTCCGCTGCGGGTGGAACTTGAGCCGCTTGGCCGCGCGGAATTTCTGCGCATACTCACCGAGCCCGACAATGCTCTCACCCGCCAATACAGCGCCCTGCTGGCCACCGAAGACGTGCATATTTCCTTCTCGCCCGACGGGCTTGAAGAAATAGCCGCCTTTGCTGAGGAAACCAATGCCAGCACAGAAAATATAGGCGCGCGCAGACTGTATACCATTATGGAAAAAATTTTGGCCGACATATCCTTTGACGCCCCCGACCGCCCCGGAACCCAAATAATGGTGGACAGGGAGTACGTTTCCGAACATCTCAGCGATGTGCGCGAAGACAAGGATCTGAGCCGCTATATTTTGTAATTTTTATTGTATTTAAAGAGCTTGGCTATTCAAACACCCAAGTCTCGCCCAAATTTTATTTTCATACACTTTTCAAGGATTTATATGACTGATTCTCAGAATGACGCCGAATCGCAAACAGTTCCCGAACTTCCCAAAGGCAAAAAAAGCGCCTCGGCCCCAAAAACCGTAAAGGCAACAAAGCCTGAAAAAACAAAAACCACAGCCACGAAGGGGCAGGAAAAAGAAACACAGGCCCCCAAAAACAAGGCACGCACAACCAAAGCGAGCACAACCAAAGCGAGCACAGCTAAAACCGGCGCAACTAAAACCAGCACAGCCAAAACCGCTACCTCCCCAAAAAGCAGGGCTAAGACTGCAAAGGACGCCGACGTGAACGCGCTCCGGACAACTGCCGAGCGCGACTTGGTGGCCGTATCTGCGGAAACTGTCGCTATAGACACGCCCCTGGCAGAAGCCGATGTTCCCGCAGAGCTCCGGGCAACTGCCGAACCAGAAGCGTTGGCTATGTCTGCGTCTGCGGAAGCTGCCTCTATAGACACCCCCTCGGCGACTTTGGCAGAAGCCGAAGTGCCCGCCGAGTCCAGGACAACTTCAGCCAAGCCCGACGCGTCGGCCGTATCTTCGGAAAGTGCTATTGATACGCCCCCGACGGAGTTGATAAGAGACTATACTCCTGCCGCGCCGCCCCAAAAAGCGTCAATTTCCACTACGTTGGCTGTACCCGTGCCTGATGCGCCGACACTTGAGGCGACGATTGACGCGTCTTCAACGTCTTCCACGGAACTCGATGTCGCTGCCCCTGATACCGCAACAGAGGATAAAATCGAGCAAGCCCGCAAAAGCCGCCGAGGCAGACGTGGCGGAAGAGGCCGCAACAAAAAACCCCTGGCCATCCATGACGCGGAAATAACTGCGGAAACTCAGGACGACAACGAAGAAGATTTGCCGAAAAAGTTTTCCCTGCATGGCGAAAACGCTTATCCGAACGAAAACGTTCTGTTGAATGATGAGACGCAAGAAGAACGCGGCTACGATCTGCCCTTACGCGAAAGCTTTGACGAAGATGTGCCGGAAGATGCCGATACCCTCCCCCAATCGGATGATGACGGCATTTCCTCCGTCTTCGAAGCGGAGCAGGAAGCTTCCAAGCCGCCCAAACCGGAAAAAGGCAAGGCAATAAAAGCCAAGCCCAAGTCGCCGGCTATAAAAGCCAAGGTTCAGGCCATGGCCGGAAGGCGCAAAATGTTCATCAGCGTGGTGCCCGGCGAACAAGTTGAAGTTGTGCTGTCCGAGGAAGGCGCAGTGCATGAATATTACTTGGAAATGTCTCATCAGGCCAAGTTCAAGGGCAATATATACAAGGGGATCATTCATAATATTGACGCCAATCTTCAGGCCGCCTTCGTCAACTACGGAGCGGCCAAAAACGGCTTCCTGCAAATAGACGAGGTGCATCCGGAATATTATCTAACCACGCATGAGCCGGCCAAGGGCAAAAAATTTCCCCCCATACAAAAGGTGCTTAAAGCCGGACAGGAAGTGCTGGTTCAGGTAGTTAAAGAACCGGCAGGCAGCAAGGGAGCTTTTCTGACTACCTGGCTTTCCCTGGCCGGACGCTTTCTGGTGCTTACCCCGGGACAAGAGCAGATCGGTATATCCCGTAAAGTTGACAACGACGAAGAACGCGGTCGCCTGCGCGAACTGATCAACGGGCTCGACCCCGGCAGTGGTCTTGGAGTAATTGTGCGCACAGTGAGCGCCGGCACATCCAAAACTACGCTCAAAAACGACCTGATGTACCTGAAGCGTCTATGGAAAGACATCAGAAAGCGTGGCACTACCGAAACATCCCCGGCCTTAATCCATGAGGAACCGGGGTTGGCAGCCCGCGCCGTGCGCGACTACCTCACCGACGACGTACAGGAAATTTGGGTGGACGACGAGGCGGTGGCAACCTCTGTACGTGACATGGCCGGGCTGCTCTTTCCCCGCAAATCCAACTTGGTGAAAGTGCACAACGACGACAAGCACGGCATGTGGGAACGTTTCAACCTGCAACGCCAGCTGGAGCAAATCTACGCCCGCGAAGTCAATCTGCCCTCAGGCGGACGCTTGGTCTTTGACCAGACCGAAGCGCTCATGGCCATAGACATCAACTCCGGAAAAATATCCGGCAAGGGCAACTTCGAGGCCATGGCCTTCAAAACCAACCTTGAAGCGGCCGAAGCTATTCCCCGCCAACTTAAACTGCGTGACATAGGCGGTCAGATAGTTATCGACTTTATTGAATTGCGTGACAAGAACAATATCCGCGAAGTGGAAAAAATCCTGCGTAATGCAATGAAAAATGACCGCGCCCGCAACGATGTGGGCCGCATGAGTTCCTTCGGCCTGCTCGAAATGGTGCGCCAACGCACCGGCTCGTCGGCTTTGGCCATCAGCATGGAGCAATGCCCTTGCTGCAAAGGAACCGGGCTGCGTCGCAACATGGAATGGCAGTCATTACAAACCCTGCGCGAAATCAGCTTCAAAGCCCGTAATACCGGAGGTGACGTCCTCGTGTATGAAGCTCCCCCCGAGCTCGGGCTGTATCTGCTCAACCACAAGCGTGACCGCCTGCGCGAAATGGAAATACAGTTGGGTAAACTAATTGAGATAAGAATTAAATAGAGCGTGTTACGCATAAAATTAAGTAAATGTTCAGACGGCCCGAATATTGTCCGGGCCGTCTGGACTGGCCACAAGCCCCGCCGCTCGCATCCTGCTTACATCCCTGTGTGGAGGCTCGCCGAATTCGCGCTTATACTCCCGGTTAAACTGGGTCACGCTCTCATAACCTACGGCAAGCGCGGCTGTAGCGGCATCTTCATCACCGACCAGCATCAAACGCTGCGCTTCATACAGACGCAGGCGCTTCTGGAATTGCAACGGACTCAGCGTGGTCACCTGCCGAAAATGCCGATGAAATGTGGACTCCGCCATATTGACCCGTTTGGCCAGCGCATCAATCTGCAACGATTCCCTATAATTTTCTCGCAGCCAACTGATGGCCTGGGCAATCTGGTTGCTTTGCGTGCCCAAAGTGCTGACCAGGCGCATACACCATCCCTGCGGCCCGGTAAGCAGGTAATAGTGAATTTCTCGAATAATCATGGGCGCAAGAATTGGTATGCGCGCCGGCTTTTCAAGAAGATGCACAAGCCGTAAAAACGCGTCAAGTAGTTCTGGAGTGGAGTCGTCGATTGCTATACCCTTATATGATCCGGAAACCGGTTTTTGCGCAGGTGGAACATCCACAGCGAGCCGCGTTACAAGGTATCTGTCCAAATTGACGGACAGCGCCAGAAAAGGCTTTTTTTTTGAAGCGTCGATAATCTGACTCACGCTGGGCATGTCTACCCCGGCGACCATGCAAGAGCCTTCACCGTAGCGATATTCCTCATTTCCAATTATGGAGCGCTTAAAGCCCTGAAGTACCACGCTTATGGTAGGACGGTAGAAACAGCTTGCGCATCGGTCAGCCTCGTCTATGCGCGCCAACAACAGACCGCCGACATCGGTTTGAATTTTTCCCGACCCCGGCAGTCGCTGTAAAACTTTGCCTTTCAGTTGTTCGTTTATCAGCACTATGCTGCTATTTACGTTTTTTTCCATCGGTAGTCTCCAATCGGCTGAAACGGCTTCGGCTATAATCTTGTTTTCCATAGTACACCACTGCCTATACGGCTCGATATTAGAGCGGATAAGGCAAGAATCTGGCGGAATCGTGTCTACAGACTTTGGCTCTGCGGAGTTATACAAGTAGCAGGAATAGAACGGTCCGGCTCCTGCAAGAACACGAAATACGCTTTCAACTAAGGAGACTCTAAGTGAAGTACATTATTTTAGCTATAGCCATATACGTGGCTGTTATGGCCTCAAGCGCGGAAGCAGCTGAAGGCGGGCGTCAAAAAGTGCTGATCGTATATTATTCATATTCGGGCAATACCAAAACGGTTGCGGAAAAACTACAGGCCAAAACCGGGGCGGACATATTCAGAATTGAGACGGTTCGCGCATATCCCTCTGTATACAAGGAGCTCACAGATGAAGCCAAACGGGAATTAAAGGAAAATGATTTGCCCGCTCTGAAAGGAGACCTTCCTGATATGGCCTCATACGATCTGATTCTGGTAGGAGGTCCGGTATGGTGGTATACGGTAGCCACGCCGGTGATGAGCTTTTTGCGGCAGGCTGATTTCGCAGGCAAAAAAACCGCGGCCTTTTGCACGCATGGCGGCGGGATAGGCCAATATTTTCCCCATTTCAAGGAACAGGCCAAAAACGCCATTGTGCTTGAAGGCCTTCCCCTGCGCGGCAGCAATGCCGGAAACGCCGCAACGGATAAAGCTTTGGACGCATGGCTGGCAAAGTTAAGGTAGAGAGGAAAATATCATGCAAACCCGCGCTGTGGGCAATACCGGCATACAGGCAAGCATCATCGGCCTTGGAGCCGAACATTTGGACAACCAACCCCGTGAACTGTCCGACGAGGTAATCGGGGCCGCCATAGACAACGGCATCAATATTATGGATTTGTTCATGCCCGGAGAAACCGTGCGCGCCCATATCGGCCGCGCCTTGGCCGGGAGGCGCGATAAAATGCTCATCCAGGGGGCCATCGGTTCCGTGGATCTGCGGGAACAATATGATGTCAGCCGTGATCTTGCCGTGTGCCAACGTTATTTTGAGAACCTGCTGCGTTGCCTCAATACCGATTATATCGACTTCGGCATGCTATTTTTTGTGGACGCCCATGCCGACATTGACGCCATGTTGGATAACGGCATTGTGGACTATGCCCGTGAGCTGAAGCTTAACGGCACAATTCGAGCCCTCGGAGCCAGCGTTCACAATCCGGACACGGCCAGACGATTGGTCACGGAGGGATTGGTGGATATGCTGCTTTTCAGCATCAATCCGGCCTTTGACATGATGCCGGGCTCGGCGGACATTCTCCAAATGACGGGGGAAACCTCCACGTCCCTGGTGACGCGCATGGATCCCGAGCGCGCCGCGCTGTATCGCCTGTGCCAGAGCCGGGGCGTGGGCATCACCGTCATGAAAACCTTCGGAGCCGGCAAGCTGCTGTCCACCGAACACAGCCCCTTTGCCAAGGCTCTGACCCCTGGCCAGTGCATTCATTACGCCTTGACCCGCCCGGCGGTGGCCAGTGTTTTGATCGGTTGCAGATCCCGGGCGGAAGTTGAGGAGGCAGCGGCTTATACGCGCCTTAATGACGCGGAGCGTGACTATTCAGAAGCTATCAGCGCCTTCCGCGAAGACGGAAAGGGCGGATTCACCGGCTCCTGCGTATATTGCAACCACTGCCTGCCCTGCCCATCGGAAATTGATATCGCTTCAGTGAACAAATATCTGGATATCGCTAAATTGGATGAAGCGCATATTCCGCCGAGCATTGCGCAGCATTACCGCTCCCTTAGCGCTCACGCTTCCGCTTGTGTGGAATGCGGCAATTGCGAAAACCGTTGCCCGTTTGCCGTGCCTGTTATTGAGAATATGCGCAACGCTGCAGACTTATTTGGTATATGAATCCGGAATGGAGTCGCGCGTCTGCCAACTTGTCGATAGCACTTCTTATATGGCCCCCTTTCAGATCAAGTCGAAACTACCCCTAGAGACGCGTCTGGAAAAAGACATAAAAAAAGGACCCGCCCTCGTCTTTGGGGAAGAACCAGAAAAAGGACGCGGTAAACCGCCTGCCCGAAATCCCTCTGTATGACCAAACTCGTATGACCAAAATTTAAGGGGTCATACCAACTTGGTACAACCCCTTGAAATTACTGGCGCGCCCGAAGCGATTCGAACGCCTGACCTACAGGTTCGTAGCCTGTTGCTCTATCCAGCTGAGCTACGGGCGCGCAAGAACAGTTTTTATCAAATCACCATGTGCTCGTCAACATTTTTTTTGCAAAAAATGAATATTTTTTCAAAGTAGTTTTTCTGGCTCGCGGGAGATGGTAAACGCACCTCTCACTTTTCCTGGTTTCCCCAGGCATTTGCTACACGGCTAAGTCCATCAGTAATCTGATTCTATTACGCTGATTGGCCTCACTGGACCCCTGGTCGTAATCTATGGCGGTTATATTAGCATCCGGGTAGCGCCTTTTGAGTTCGCGAAAAATGCCCTTGCCCGTAATGTGATTGGGCAGACAACCGAATGGTTGCACGCAGATTATATTTTTTATTCCACATTCAAGATACTTGAGCATCTCGGCGGCCAGAAGCCAGCCTTCCCCGGCCTGATGCCCGAAAGAAACCAGCCCTTCGGCCTGTTTACGCAAGACATCAAAAGGCACCGGTTGTTCGAATATCCGGCTGCCTTTCAGGGCCGTAAAAAATGGCGCACGACAGTAGTCTACCAATTGCCGCAATACTCTGCTTTTGATATCCGCTTGCCAGGAGCCGCCCAGATTCTGCCGCCGGAAAATATCGTCGTAGAGACAGTACAAAAAAAAGTCCATCATGTCCGGCAGAACAGCTTCGCCACCTTCAGCTTCAATAGTATGAATCAAATTATTGTTGGCCACATTGTGGTACTTGACCAGAATTTCCCCCACAATAGCCACCCGCGCCCTGCGTGAACCGGCCACCCTTGGAATGGCCTCGAATGCGCGCACCATGTCACGCATGACCGAGGCATACAGCCCACGCCGACCGGCCCGCACAACCTCCGCGCCCTTATCCAGCCATAGCTCCGCAGTTTCTTCAGTCTGCCCTCGCCTTACCTCGTAAGGGGCCACACGCAGTTTGAG
Organism: Desulfovibrionaceae bacterium; assembly: GCA_031553655.1. Lineage (GTDB taxonomy): Bacteria > Desulfobacterota > Desulfovibrionia > Desulfovibrionales > Desulfovibrionaceae > JAVBLG01. Next base: position 41,587 of record JAVBLG010000023.1, read on the forward strand.
GCGACTCAAAAGGTCGGCGAAGCACACACCCAAAAAAAATCTTTTCATTAGTTGCCAGTCAATTTCAAAGCCGGGGCTGGACTCAAAACCGCCAGTGTTCAGTGATACGACCGGAATATGCCCCAGTTCGGCGTCGTGCAGAGCCTTGCGCAGCAGAGCATAATAATTTGTAGCCCTACAGGCCCCACCGCTCTGGTAAGTGAGCAAAGCGACTTGATCGGGGTCAAAACCGCTGTGGCGTACCGCATGAACAAGTTGTCCCACAGTTATGATGGCCGGATAGCAGACATCATTGTTCACCAGGCCCAGCCCCCGCTCCACTGCTTCCGGCGGCAAATCGGGCAGAAAGGCCGTTTTATAACCGCAGCCTGCGCAGGCTTCGTGTATCAGACGCGACACATCCGCGCTTAAAAGGGGCACAAGTATGGTGTGGGTTGCACGCATATCACGAGTGAAAACAGCCTTCGTATGCGCGGCCTGCGGCACGGCTCTCGCGGCACGACGGTTGCGACGGTATTCCATGGAAGCCAAAAGCGAGCGTATCCTGATGCGCGCCGGCCCGATATTATGCCCTTCGTCTATTTTAATCTGGGTATAAAAATTCCCTCCGGCCGCCAGAATTTCTTCAATCTGCTCGGCGGTAAGCGCGGAGAGGCCGCAACCAAAGGAAACAAGGTGGACCAGGGCCAGATTGTGAGTTCCGGCGGCCACCGCTGCCGCGCGATAAAGGCGCGAATGGTACGTCCATTGATCCACCACGCGCAATTCCAGAGGCCCGGCCAGATGGGCAACCGAATCTTCGGTGAGTACTGCCACACCCAAAGAAGCTATATAGTCGGCTATGCCGTGATGTATTTCCGGATCAATATGATAGGGATGCCCGGCCAGAATCACCCCGTTTTTTCCCGAAAGTTTGAGCTTGTTGAGAACTTTTTCGCCACTTTGGCGCATGAAACGCTGAAAATTGTCTTGGGCGACAAAGGCGGCATCCACTGCGGCGGACAGTTCGGCCGAAGAAATACCTGCAAAAAGCTCTATTCTTTTCAACTGGTTGAGCAAGGCACGTTTTTCCAGAGGCAGGAACGGGCAATAAAATTTAATATCACTGTTACGTAATAAATCAATATTGTTGAAAACAAGCTCGGGGTAACCGCTCACCACCGGGCAATTGTAGTGATTATGCTGATCTGCGAAGGCCTTACGCTCCATGGGGAGGCAGGGGTAGAAAATAGCGTTTACGTCCTTGGACAACAGGTCCATGATGTGCCCGTGGGCCAACTTGGCCGGATAGCACAGGGTTTGCGACGGTATGGTGTGGCAACCCATGGCGTAAAGTTCGCGGGAGCTTTCAGCCGAGAGTATTACTTCAAAATCCAAATACGTAAAAAGCGCATTCCACAGCGGAAAATTTTCAAAAACATTCAAAACACGAGGAATGCCGATGCGCCCGCGCAGGGCCGAACGACGCTTCACTACAGTTACACCGCCCGCGCCGGAAAATTCCCGATTCCCGCCGGAGGCATATTCCCCACTGAAGAGCGCCCGATATTTCAAGGCTGAAAGATTGTCGGCCTCGCTGATTTTGTTCTTTTCGGCCCCGGCCCCGCGCGAGCAACGATTTCCGGCCACAAAACGCCGTTTATCGGCAAAGTTGGAAATAGTCAGGCGACAATTGTTAGGACAATTGCGGCAACGCCCGATGCGGGTATCAACCCTGAACTCCTCCAGAGCTGATCTGTCGGCTATGGTGGAAGCCCGCCCGTTGGCCGGGCCTCGCGCTCTGGCAATAAGCGCCGCGCCGAATGCGCCCATAAGCCCGGCTATGTCCGGCCTGGTAACTTCGCGGCCCAGGCATATTTCCAAGGCACGCAGCAGAGCGTTGTTGAGAAAGGCCCCGCCCTGGGCCATCACATGGGGGCCAAGGCTGTCCACATTGTTGATTTTGATAACCTTGTAGAGCGCGTTGCGAATTACGGAAAAAGACAGCCCGGCTGCTATGTCGCCCACGCTCGCCCCTTCTTTCTGGGCCTGTTTTACTCTGGAGTTCATGAAAACAGTGCAGCGCGTTCCCAAATCAAGGGGACGCGAGGCTGAAAGGGCCTTGCTTACAAAAGTGGAAAGGCTCATGCCCAGCGAAGCGGCAAAAGTTTCTACAAAAGATCCGCAGCCCGAAGAACAGGCTTCGTTGAGCTGGATGCGGTCGATTACCCCGTCGTGAATATGCATGCATTTGATGTCTTGCCCGCCAATGTCCAAGATATAGGTGACTTCGGGCAGAAAAAACCTGGCCGCTGTCCAGTGGGCCACAGTTTCCACTTCGTCTATGTCAAGATTGAGCGCGGCCCGCACCAGCGCGCTGCCGTAACCGGTTACCGCTGCCGCTCCTATGTGGGCCTCACGCGGCATTTTTTTATATATGTCCCTGAGTATGCCTATGGCGGTATCAAGTGGCGACCCTTGGCGTGAAACATAAGCTTCGTGTAAAATGCGGCCGTGCTCGTCCACACACACGGCTTTGGTGGTGGTTGACCCCATATCAAAGCCCACAAACACATTTCCCCTGCAATCGCCAAAGGAGGCGCGTATGGCGCGCTCGCTCTTGTGACGGCGGAAAAAATCTTCTCTCTGCCCAGCGTCGGCGAAAAGGGGCGGCAAGCGCGATTCAGAAAGGCGCTCGCCGCGCGTGTTCAGAGAATCAAGAAAAGCCGCGAAATCTTCCGTGGTAACAATTTTTGCGTCTATACGTCCCATGCCCATATGGGCCGCGCCAAGGGCCACGAAATATTCAGCATATTGTGGAAGCACGGCCTTGTCTTCTTCAAGGCGCAAAACTTTCTGAAAGCGTTTTTTCAAAAAGCGGGTGAACGCCAGCGGCCCGCCGAGAAAAACAACTTTCCCCCTTATTTCGCGGCCGCAGGCCAGACCGCTCACGGTCTGTTCCACCACGGCGTGAAAAATGGAGGCGGCTATGTCTTCTCTGGTGCAGCCGTCGTTAAGCAGGGGCAGAATGTCGGCCTTGGCAAAAACACCGCAACGCGAGGCGATGGGATAAACGACATTATATTTTTCGGCTAATTCGTCCAGCCCGGCTACGTCAGTGTTAAGCATGGCCGCCATATGATCAAGAAAAGCCCCGGTGCCGCCGGCGCAAACTTCATTCATGCGCAGCTCGGCCCCGCCGCTGAAAAAAATTATCTTGGCGTCTTCACCGCCCAATTCAATGGAAACGTCACATTCCGGCAAGCGTTTTCTAAGGCATTCGGCGCAAGCGGTAACTTCCTGCACAAAATCAAGGCCGCTCTCTTTGGCCAAATCCATGGCCCCGGAGCCGGTGGCGGAAACAATGAAGGAGTAACCTGGCAAATTGGCCAGAGCTTCGCGCCCCAGGCGCTCCACCGTGGCCCGCACCTCGGAAAAATGGCGCTCATAGCGCAAAAACAAAGGTTCTCCCTGCTCGTCAATCACTGCAAGCTTTACCGTGGAAGAACCTATGTCGACTCCGAAGTATCCAATAGGCAATGCCGCGCTCATATTTTCCATCCCGTTGGAACAATCAGAACAAGATGTGGGACATCAGCGAATCCGCTACAGTTACCTAATCATATTAACTATAATACGGGAAAAGTATGTTATTATTTGGGCTGCGCGCTTCGTATGCCCAGGCATGGGCATACTCCGGCCGCGACTATTGCGATCGCGTAAAAGTCAGACGAGCCTGTTATTGATGAGTTGAAGCCAAATCAATCATTTTTTGCATGGAAATTTCCACCGATTGTGGGTCAGTAACGTCCTGGCGCAAAAATTCGTTAATTTTGGGCATCATTATTATAGCCTTGTCAATGTCGGGATTGGAACCACGCGCGTAAGCCCCTATGTTGATCATGTCTTCAACTTTGCGGAATGTACTCATATTATTGATTACAACCCGGCCCGACAGCACTTGCTCCCTGGTGCAGATATCCGAACGCAAACGGCTTATGGAACGCAATACGTCAATTGCCGGAAAATGCCCCTGGTCGGCCAAATCGCGGGTGAGAACCACGTGCCCGTCAAGAATGGAACGCACCGCGTCGGCAATGGGTTCGTTAAAGTCGTCACCGTCCACCAGCACGGTATAAATTCCGGTTATAGTGCCGAGGGCCGATCTGCCGGTGCGCTCCAGCAGTTTCGGCAACTGCGCGAACACCGTGGGGGTATAGCCCTTGGTCGTGGGCGGCTCACCCACAGCCAGACCCACCTCGCGTGCGGCCATGGCAAAACGGGTTACCGAGTCCATCATCAACAGCACGTCCATGCCTTTGTCGCGGAAGTATTCGGCCACAGCGGTAGCCGCATAGGCCGCGCGCATGCGCACCAGGGGAGACTGATCGGAAGTAGCGATTACCAGCACCGAGCGAGCCATACCAGCCGGGCCCAGGTCGCGCTCCATAAACTCCACCACTTCACGGCCGCGTTCGCCAATCAGGCCTATTACGTTGACGTCGGCCTTGGTATAGCGGGCCATCATGCCCATGAGCGTGGACTTGCCCACACCAGAACCGGCCATAATGCCCACACGCTGCCCTTTGCCCAGCGTAAGAAGAGAGTTGATGGAACGCACGCCCACATCAAGAATATCGGTAATGCGCGGTCGTTGCAGAGGGCTTGGGGGATCGGCATAAAGCGGGGCCAGGGCTGGCATCCACTGCAACCGGGCCTCGTCGGCCCAGGCCGGAGAAAACTCCATCTGTTCCTTCAGCTGTTTGGCAAAATTGGCTTTGCCCTCGGCAGAAATCGGCAAGGGGCTGCCGGACAGTTCGGCGCTAACCGGTGGACCGCTGTCCAAAGGAGTTCCAAAAGCGTCAAAAGCCCGACCCAACAGTTCGGGACCAACGGGAAAAACCGGAGGCAGGCTGGAATTGCGGATTAGGCTGCCCGGCTGTATGCCGCGCATGTCGCCATAGGGCATAAAAAGCAGGTTGCCGTCGCGAAAACCCACTACTTCGGCGGCTATGCCGGCAGAGCGGATATTTTCAGGCAAAAGATGACACACCGCCCCCAAGGGAGCCCGGATACCGCCACCTTCCACCACAAGGCCCACCACTTTGTTGACCTTGCCGAAAATCTGGGCCGGATTACACTGCTCAAGCAGCTTGCGGCAGGACGCCGGATCGAGTTTCATCAATGCTACCCGACACAGCCCTTAACTGTTTTTTGGGGGTAAAAATCCCCCCCCGGCTAATGCTTCATTTGTGGAGTCATCATAGCCGTCGCCCAAAAGCTCGCGCTCCAGAGCGTCGAGAACCCCGAGCGGGGCTTCCGGCACGGCGGAAGCGGCAGAGGCGGCCACTCCAGAAAATTCCCGGGGCATTGCCACCCGTGGAGCAACCGGGGATGGAGGCTGGGCGTGCGCCTGCGGAGCCGCGTCTATATCAGGCCTTACAGAATCCCGGCCCGCGGGCAACGGTAACATATCGTCTTCGGGCATAGGCACTGCCGCATCCGATTCAGCATCCGGAATATATTCCTCGTCAGGGGCAAGGGGGGCCGCATCCGCATCACCGCCCTCAGAATCCACACCCATATCCGACACTACAGCGTCTTCGACCACGGGTTCGGCTTCGGCCGCCTGGGGAATACCTTCAGGATAGGCCAGGGGCATTATGGTTTCCACAGAAGAATTAAACGCGTCAGCCACAACGCTCATGGCCTCTTCATCCAGTTGCGACTTGGGAATGGTGAGATTGTTGATAATATTTTCCACAGCCGCGCGGCGCACTTCCATACGGTTATCAACGGCCCCGTATTCGCTTTCCAGGGCAAATCCACCCGGCTCCACGCGCTCATCGACGCGTACATTCCAATTTTCAACCCCGGCAAAGCGCTCGCGCCCGGCGGAAATGATGTCGGACACAGCCTCTTCATCCTGAGGATTCACGCGAATGGTCAAAGATCGTTTTTGATCCAGATAGGTCACCGACTCCACAAGCAGTGCATTCAGAATATTCCGGCGGTCGGCATTCAGCACGTATCCGGTAGCCTTTTCCACACAGGCCTTCACAGTTTCCGCCAACTCTTGCCGCCATCCGTCAAAAATCGACATACACTGTCCGTTTACGCCCGACAGCACCGCCGCTATGGAATCGCCCATGGCCGCGCGAAAGGCCTGCAATTCTTCTTTTGACGCTTCAATTCCGGCGTCAAAACCCTGCTCGTGGGCGGTCTCAAATTTTTTGACGGCCTCATTCTCAATGTCTTTGGCACTGTCACTCAGGCGTTGAGCCTCAGCTCGCACATCTTCGGCCCTGTGCAGCTCGGCCCGAGATTCATTGATTATACTCTTGGCTTCTTCCCTGGCTTCGGCCAAAATTTTCTCACGTTCCCCATAGGCCTCGCCCAGAATGAGTCTGGCCTTTTCTATGGCCCTGGTTCTCACTGTTGCTTCAAAGCTGGCCAAAGACCGCTGCTGCAATTGCTCCTTGCGCGAAGCCGCCTGCATAGCGTCAAGACTTTCCACGGTGGCTTCATTGTTTGAAGCCGGTCCCATAAAAATCTTGCCGATTTTTTTATTCTTTCCATCCGCCTGCATGGCCACTTCCCGATTATTCAAAAAACTGACAGTAAAAATTCAGAACAAATTTCAAATTAAAATACAATAAGAACCGCAGAGTCGCTTATTCTCGTAGCTTTATTGGCCTCCGCCGCCTTGAACGGCGGCTCGGCATCAAATTTTTTACGGCAGTCGCTGGAGCTCCCGCCTAAGTTACGAGCGCTGTGCGCTCGGGCGGCCCTGTCAAAGCACGGACCACCGTTTGTGTAAACCTCCGGCTTCGCCTCCGGTTTACACAAACACGTCGCTGTTACCCCTATTAATAACAACCTTTCCTTCCGTTTCAAGCCGCCGCACGATCTTCACTATATTCTGCTGAGCGCCTTCCACGTCGGAAAGACGCGTTGGTCCCATATACTCCAATTCTTCGCGGATCATGTTGGCCGCGCGCTCGGACATGTTCTTGAAGAACTTTTCCTTGAGATCGTCGCTGGCTCCGCGCAGGGCCATAGTAAGTTCCTCGTTGGAAATTTCCTTGAGCAATTCGCGCATGCCGCGATCGTCCAAGGATTTGCAGTCTTCAAACACGAACATGAGGTTGCGGATGTCTTCGGCCATTTGCGCCGAATCTTCCTCTATTTCCGAAAGCACTTCCTCTTCAGTGGCTCTGTCCACCGAGTTGAGTATTTCGGCCACGGCTGACACGCCACCCACTTTTTTGCCTTCTTTGCCGCCCATGGCAATGAGCTGGCTTTGCAGCACCTTGTCCACTTCCATAAGCATATCTTCGGGCACAGCCTCAAGGCGCGCAAGGCGCATCAGCACTTCGGCGCGCACACCAGCCGGAAGGGTTGTCAAAAGCGCGGCCGCCTGATCCGGGTGCAGGTGACCAAGAATAAGGGCCAGGGTTTGCGGATGTTCGTTGCGCAGCATCTGAGACAAAAGGCGCGGACTGACTGTTTCCAGCTCGCGGAAAGGCGCCGGGCCGGAATCGAGGCTTAGGGAGTCCATGATATATTTGGCGGTTTCCGGATCCACGTTCTTCATGAGCAGACGCTTCAAAATATCCGAGCCTCCGGAAACCATATCCACACCGGCTACCAGGGAGTCGTGGAATTCGCGCAGGACTTCTTCCACTGTTTCTTTTGGCACAGGATCAAGCTCCACTATGGCCTTGGATATGGCGGCTATTTCCTGGCGCTCCATGCGCTTGAAAATATCAGACGTGAATTTGTCGCCCATGGCGAGCAAAAGCACGGCGATCTTCTGGTGTCCGGTCAAATCTGCCATTTCATGCTCCGTATATTATGTGAAATTCAAATGTCCGAAATTTAATCAATTTTCTTAACCCATGTTTTTATGAGCCACACGGTTTTCTCTATATTTCTTTCAGACATCTGAAAGAGCCGGAGCTTGAGTTCTTCAATACGCCGGCTCATTTCGCGCTGTTGATCGCGCAGGGCTTTAAGCTCGGCCAGCGTCATGGCGGAGGGGGTTTGCCCTCCGCCGACGGCCGGCTGTGTATCATCAAGCTGTCTTTTCGCCATACTTCATCCATCCTCTGACCACGGTCACAACCTGTTCCATATGCTGATCCGACAGGTGGACAATGTGGGCTTTCAGAGCTTCAAGGTCCTTGAAGAACAACATTTCTTCCTGCACTTCGGCCAGGCCCTCTTCTTCCAGACGAGCCGCTTCTTCCTGGGCTTCATAAAGGGCGAGCTGCTCTTCGGCGGCGGGCAGCCCTTCAAGACCTTCAACCATTTCGCCGGCTTCAACCTTGGGTCTGATAAGGGCCAGAACCATGGGCCGCACTATCAGCATCAGGAAGAGGAAGGCCAACAGGGCGTTCAGCAACGGCTTGCCGAGGCGCTCGGCATACTGGGCCAGCACTTGCGCCATATTGGGGGCCTTGGGCGGCTCGGAATCGCTGAAGGCAATGGAACTTACTTCCAAAGAGTCGCCACGTCTGGCGTCGAGGCCCACGGCATTGGAAACCAATTGCTGCACGCGCTGCAATTCTTCGGCTCTTCTGGGGGCGAACACCCACTTGTTATCGACCAATTCATACGTGCCATCGACGATGACCGCAACAGTTAAACGCTGTATATCGCCGATATTCGATATAATATTTTGTTCTTCTTTGTTAATTTCATAGTTGGTCGTGCGTGTCTCGCGGCTGCCGTTCTGATGTGAAACAGACCCTGTTATGCCATCGCCGCGAAAGTTGGCATCGGGAGCGCCAGCTTCAAGATTGGCCCGACCGGCCTGAGTTTCTTCGCTGCGCTGCTCGGAGCGAACCACGCTCTTTTCCGGATCGTAAATTTCGCGCCTGATGGTCTTCTGGCTGAAGTCCATGTCCACGTTGACCTTGGCGATTACGTGGCCGGGGCCGAACAGAGGAGTAAGCATTTCCTCGATGCGGCGTTCAAAATTCTGTTGAGTGCGAAGCTTGTGATCCATCTGGGTGCTGGACACGCCAACCATAGTATCTTCGTCGGGCTGATAGAGTACCTTGCCGCCGTTGTCAGTAATGGACATATGCTGCTTGTCCAGCCCTTCCACCGACATGAGCATCATATTCAAAATAGCCTGAATTTCCTTCTGATCAGGCTTGTTGGCGGCATTTTTCAGCTTCAGCACCACCGAGGCCGAAGGCTTTTGCTGTTCTTCAATAAAAAGACTGCGATGGGGAATGACCAGATGCACTCTGGCTGTTTCCACACTGGGGAACTGGCTTATGGTGCGGGCCAACTCGCCCTGCAGCGCCCGGACGTAATTTATTTTCTGCACAAAGTCGGTTTGTCCGACCTTGGTCTGATCAAAAATTTCAAAACCTATGCCCTGCCCAACCAGGCCGCCTTCACCGGCGATTTTAATGCGCAGGTCATAAATTTTGGAGGCCGGCACCAGCACGGTAGTTCCGTCGCCCTCAAGCTTGTACTGAACCTTATCATTTTGCAGAATTTTTACAACCTTGTTGGCATCCTCGGGGCTGAGTTTGCTGTACAGGATCTTCAAATCCGGCTGGTTTATCCAAACCATGAAGCCCACAAAGCCGGCTACAAGGAAGAGAGCCGCGGCGGCAATGAATATCCGCTGGCCCATGCTTATTTTGCTCCAGTATCCTACAACCTTGTCTGCCGCTTCCTGTATCATGTTGGCCATGATCTCTCTCCTTGAAAATTTATAACCTGCCCGACGGGACTATATGTCATTATAAAGTCATTAGCCAGCCTATTTGCATCAATCATGCCAATAAAAATAGCATCGCAAACACATTTTTATACAATAATTCAAATATATTATAAAAAAAATAAAAAAATCGGCTGCCCTATGGCCGCCTGTCAAAAATCCGACTTAGAACGTTTCGCAAGCGAAATGCTCTAGGGGTTGTCTCCAAATAGCGGATTTTGATTCAATGGCAAGGAAAGCGGGCCTTTTTGCGTAGCGAGTGTACTCCTATGGTACTCGACCGGAGCAAAAATGCCCGCTTGACGTAGCCATTGTACAAAAGACGCATTTAGAGACGGCCCCTAGCAATTCAGCCGGTAGCCAACGCCAGGCTCAGTGCCGAGCAGCTCCGGGCCGTCAATTCCCATCTTCAATTTTTTGCGGAGTTGCCCCATGTATACACGCAAATATTGCACGTGTTCCACGGAATTCGGCCCCCATACCTCGCGCAGCAGAGTGCGATGCGTGACAACTTTGCCCGCATGTTTAACCAGAACCCGCAAGAGCGCGTATTCCGTGGCTGTAAGCCGCGCCTCGCGCCCGTTCACACGTACTTGCCGAGCCTGTAGGTCAACCTCCAGAGGACCGGACGAAAAAACTGCTTCGGAATTCTTTCCGGCTCCGGCATGGCGCAGAGCCGCACGCAATCTGGCCAAAAATTCAGGCATGCCAAAGGGCTTGGTAACATAATCGTCGGCCCCCAAATCCAAAGCTTTTACCTTATCTCCCTCCAGATCCTGAACCGTGAGCACCAGCACGGGCAGCTCTGTCCACTCCCGCAGTCGCTCAAGCACATCAAATCCGCTCATGTCGGGCAATCCCAAATCCAGCACAATAATATCCGGGCGCGCCGAAACAGCCATGGCCAATCCCTCGCGCCCACACACGGCCTCGGCCACCTCATAGCCATCAGCCTCCAGTCCCACTCGCAAAAAACGACGGATGCAGCGTTCGTCATCCACAATCAGGATTACGGGCACATAATTCTCCAAGCGTCAAGGATTTACGCAATTCCAGCCGAAAAATACAGCCGCTTCCCCCTTCGCGATTACGCGCGCTTATCGATCCATGCTGGGCCTCCATCAACGCCTTTGCGATGGAGAGGCCAAGCCCGGTTCCCCCGGACGAAGCCCCCGGCGCGCGGTAAAAACGATCAAAAACTCGGTCTAAAAATTCTTCTGGAATGCCCGGCCCAAAATCTCCAACTTCCAGCGCGGCAATATTTTTTTCTTCAACTACCCTTACCTCCACCGGGCCTTCCTCTGGAGTGTGCACGGCCGCATTGGCCAGAACATTCAACAACGCATGCTCCAACAATCGAGGGTCGCCCCTGACCGTAATCTCGCCCTCTCTTACTAAATTGACCGGTCTGCCCCCCAGCAGGCGGCGGTTATGTTCCATAACCGCCGCCGCGAATTCACCAAGTTCAAAGCTGTCATCTTTCACAAACAGAGCGCCCCCGGCTATGCGGCTCATATCCAGCAAATTTTCCACTACTCTGTTCAAACGTTCGGCCCCTTCCTCAATGGTTTGCGTAAGCAAGGCCCGGCTGCCGGGCTCAACCGCAACTCTGTCGTCGCGCAGGGCCGAGGCCGCGCCCATAAGGCTGGTAAGGGGCGTACGCAACTCGTGGGAAACGGAATTGAGCAAAGCCTGATGTAACAGTTCGGAATGACGCAGCACTTCAGCCTCTTTGCCGCGCGCCGTCAATTTTTCGCGTTCAAAAGCCACGGCAAGGTGGGAAACAATAGCCCCCAGCAATTCTTCCCGCTCCAAATCAAGCCGGAAGCCACGCGGCGGAAAAAGCATGAGCACCCCCATGCACTCACTTCGGCCAAGCAGGGGCAGGCACAGGCACCCGGCATCAGCCAAAGTGTCGGTGCCCTGCCCTGCCCGACGGCGATTTTGCAAACACCAGGCGGCCACAGCCGCTTCCTTGCCGGAAATAAGCACGTCTGAAGATCCTATGGGCCGACGCAATGGGCGGCCGTCCGGCCCTTTGAGCAATACGGCGGCTTTAAATCCGAAAAGTCCCAGCAGACTACCACAACCACAAGCAGCTATTTCCTCCTGATTTCCGGCCTCAGCCAGGCAACGGCTGAAAGCATACAGAGCATTGGCCCCGCGTTCGCGCCGGGCAAGGGTTTTCTTCTGGCGGCGAATGCGCGAATTAAGCAACCCGGTTACGCAAGCAGCCGGGAAGAAAGCCAGGCACATCATCATGTCGTCGGGGGTATCCACCGCTATAGTAAATAGCGGCGGAATGAAAAAATAATTCCAAAGCATGGCCCCAAAGGCGGCCCCGACCAAAGTGGGTCCGAAACCGGCCACACCGCCCAGAATCATAACCACACAGAGCAGAATTATGCCCACGGCGCGGTAGCCGATCCAAGGCAAAACCGCCTGGCAAGCCAAAGCTGTCAGGCACAACGCGGCCAAAGTCCAGAACCAGGCTGCCGGGCGTTCGGTAAAAGAAGGCCGGAACGGGCGAAAGCCGCGATACTTGGGCTTACGCTCCTGGCGCGACACATGGATGTCTATTTCACTGGTTTCGCGCACAAGTTGATCCAGAACGGTTCCGCCACTGAAAAGATCATGAAAAAAACGGCGATCCGGCCTGCCCATGATAATTTGGGTTACGTTGCGCTCTTCGGCCGCGCGCCGCAGGGCGTCGGCAAGTCCGCGCCCGCTGCCCCGAATCACCTCCGCGCCCAGTTCGGCGGCGAGCTCCAGATTGTTCAGCAGGCGCTCGCGGGCCTCGCCCCGCTCTTCTTCTCCGGTATCCACATGCAGGGCGTACCAGGGCGCGCCAAGGGCATAGGCTTTGCGCCGGGTGGCGCGAATAAGCCGAGCCGAATAGGGGCTTGAACTCACTGCCACCAGCAGGCGCTCCGAGGTGTGCCAAGGTTGAAAATCACCTTTCATGGCCCGGTGCGCCCGAAGCTGATCGTCCACCTTTTCGGCGGTGAAACGCAAAGCCAGCTCGCGCAGAGCCGTCAAATTTTCTTCCCTGAAAAAATTGGCGGCCGCCCTTTCCGCGCCCTCGCCCAGGTAGACCTTACCCTCACCCAGGCGTTTGAGCAGCTCGGGCGGGGAAAGATCAATCAATTCTATCTGAACGGCCTGATCCAAAAAGGAATCGGGCACGGTTTCCCGCACTGTTGCCCCGGTGATCATGGTTACCAAATCGGATCTGCCGGCAATGTGCTGCACATTGACAGTGGTATACACATCTATGCCCGCGCTCAGCAGTTCATCCACATCCTGATATCGTTTGGGGTGGCGGCTGCCGGGGGCGTTACTGTGAGCCAGCTCGTCCACCAGCGCCAGTTCCGGTCTGCGGGCCAGCACCGCATCAAGATCCATCTCCCGCAGAATGGTTCCCCGGTAGGAAATGGATGCGAGGGGGGCAGACGGCAGGCGGGCCGCCAGCTCCGCGGTTTCGCGGCGACCGTGGGTCTCCACCGTGCCTATGACTACATCAACGCCTCTGGCGTGCAATTCCACAGCCTTTTCCAGCATGGCGTAAGTTTTGCCCACTCCGGGGCACATGCCGAAAAACACTCGCAAACGGCCCCGGCGGCCTTTTTCCAGCTCCAGGCCACGCAGCAGAGCTTCGGGGTCGGGGCGCGATTCGTGATCATCGGCCATGTTCATTTTCCTTACTTATTATGCGTCCGGTGCGCCAATCCTACCTGTTTGGAAAACTCAAGCGCATCGAGAGCCAGATTAAGCCTCAGTACGTTCACTCGTTCCTCGCCAAGAAAACCCAAATCACGCGGAGTAACCTCCCGTCGCGCCAGCTCCGCCACCAAATCCACATTCAACCCTCTGGCGGCGGCCACGCGCGGAACCTGCGCCATGACGCTTGCCAAGCTGATGTGGGGATCGAGCCCACTGCCCGAGGTGAAAAGCATTTCCCGCCCACCCCGCGCCGTCTCGCCGTCGGCCATGCGTTCGGCCACGGCCTCGCGCAGTGCTTTTGAAGCCGGGCTCAGATTGGAAGCCCCGGAAGCCACCGTGGCATAATCTACAGCCGAGGGCCGGGGATGAAAATATCCGGCGGATTCGAACTTCTGCGCGATCAAGGCCGATCCCGCCACAGCCCCGTCGCGGACAAGCAACGAACCTCCGGCCTGATAGGGAAAAAAGGATCTGCCCGTCATGAGCATCAGGCCGGGGTAGGCCACGCCCGTAATCAAAGTAAGCACCACGAGCATGCGTAATGCCGCAATTACCGATTTCATCTTACCAATCCTCCCAAAACAAGGAGCATGTCGATTATTTTTATGCCTGCAAAAGGAGCCGCGAGACCGCCCAGGCCGTAAACAAGCAGGTTGCGTCCAAGGAGCGAGGCCGCGCTTGCGGTTCGATAAGCCACTCCGCGCAGGGCCATGGGAATGAGGGCCACAATGATCAAAGCATTGAAAATCACCGCGCTCAAAACGGCGCTTTCCGGCGAATGCAAATGCATGACATTTAGTCCGGCCAATGGCCCGGCCTGCCCGTTTGCGGCATACAACCCCGCGAAAAGGGCCGGAATTATCGCAAAATACTTGGCCACGTCATTGGCCACGCTGAAAGTGGTGAGCGCGCCGCGCGTCATAAGCAATTGTTTGCCGGTCTCCACAATTTCAATGAGCTTGGTGGGGTTGGAATCGAGATCTACCATGTTTCCGGCCTCACGCGCGGCCTGGGTGCCGGTGTTCATGGCCACGCCCACGTCGGCCTGAGCCAGGGCCGGGGCATCGTTGGTTCCGTCGCCGGTCATGGCCACCAGCCGCCCTTCGGCCTGTTCATCGCGAATGCGGGCCAGCTTGGTTTCGGGAGTGGCCTCGGCCATAAAGTCGTCCACTCCGGCCTCGGCGGCTATGGCTGCGGCAGTAAGAGGGTTGTCGCCGGTGATCATCACCGTGCGTATGCCCATGCGCCGCAGTTCGGCAAAGCGCTCTCTTATGCCGCCTTTCACCATATCTTTCAGGGCCACGACGCCCAGCACCCGCCCATTTTCCGCTACCACCAACGGTGTGCCGCCTCGACGAGCCACGTCCTCGGCGTTACGGCGCACGGCTTCGGGCATGATTGCGCCAAGGGCCGCCGCTTCTCTTTCCACGGCATCCAGCGCGCCCTTGTAAATCACCGTGATCTTGGCGTCCGGAACTCCCTTTACGCCTGAAGTGTCCGTTATAATGCCTTTTCCTTTCAGCCGCACACCACTCAACCTGGTTCTGGCGGAAAAAGGAATGAATTCCATATTGTCAAGCCGGGTCTCATTACCACGCAACCCGTATTTCTCTTTGGCCAGTACCACAATGGAACGTCCTTCAGGGGTTTCGTCCGCAAGCGAAGCCAGTTGCGCTCGGGCGGCCAATTCTTGCACATCAACGCCAGGCGCGGGCAAAAATTCGTCGGCCATGCGATTGCCAAGGGTGATGGTGCCGGTTTTATCCAACAGCAGAACATCAATATCTCCGGCGGCCTCCACAGCCCGTCCGCTGGTCGCGATTACATTCTTGCGGATGAGCCTGTCCATGCCGCTGATACCTATGGCGCTTAAAAGTCCACCGATAGTAGTGGGAATGAGGCATACCAGCAAAGCGGTGAGTGCCGGAACCGTGACAATGTCCGAAAGATTACGCCCGGCTGAAGCGGCGGAATAGTCCGCAAATAGTTTGAGTGTGGCCACAGCCGCCAGAAAAATGAGACTCAGGCCGCACAGCACTACCATCAGGGCGGTTTCATTGGGAGTCTTGCGGCGCGAGGCCCCTTCCACCAGATTGATCATTCTGTCCAGAAAGCTGTTGCCCGGCTCGGCGGTAATACTCAGCACAATGCGATCGCTGATAACTCGTGTACCTCCGGTAACCGCACTGCGATCTCCGCCGCTTTCGCGGATGACCGGGGCCGATTCTCCGGTTATGGCCGACTCATCTACGGTGGCCAGGCCTTCAATCACTTCGCCGTCGCCGGGAATTATGTCGCCAGCCTCGCAAACCACCGTGTCGCCACGTTTGAGCGCAGTGGCAGGCACCTTCGCTTCGAGGCCGCCGCGTAGCAACCGGGCCGTTGTTTCACTTTGGGAGCGACGCAGACTTTCGGCCTGGGCGCGGCCCCGGCCTTCGGCCAATGCTTCGGAAAAATTGGCAAAAAGCACCGTAAACCATAGCCAGACAGCAATTTGCAATGTAAAGGAGCTGTTGTCTCCTCCGGTAAACAGTAGAGCCGTGGTCAGGGCCGCGCCTACCGCCGTTATGAAAATAACCGGATTTCGCCACAGAAGACGCGGATCGAGCTTGCGCAGGGCACTCAGGCAGGCGGTCGCCGCGAGCGATTTATTATGCAATGTATGGGCTGACATCTTGTTATCCATCCTTTATAAAAACGTGTGATGGAGCATAAGAATCTGCTCCGCCACCGGTCCCAGGGCCAACGCGGGCATATAGGTCAGTCCGCCGACAATCAGGATTACGCCGGTCAGAAGCAGGGCGAACAACGGTGTATCGGTAGCAAAAGTGCCTGGCCCGGCCGGAACTCTTTTTTTGTTGAGCATGTTTCCAGCCACGGCCAACACCGGTAAGATGACTCCGAAGCGGCCCACCAGCATGGCCAGGCCGAGCATTACATTATAGTAGGGAGTATTGGCGGCCAACCCGGCAAAGGCCGAGCCGTTGTTGTTGCCGGCGGAAGCAAAAGCATACAGCGCTTCGGAAAGTCCGTGGGGGCCGGAAGTGGAAAGGGAGGACAAACCAGCCGGAATGATCAGCGACAGCCCTGTTGCCGGCAAAATGAACAGCGCCGGAAGGATAATGCCCAGAATCACCAGGCGCATGTCGCGGCTGTCGAGTTTTTTGCCCAGATATTCGGGGGTACGGCCTACCATAAGC
The DNA here is from genome assembly GCA_031553655.1 of Desulfovibrionaceae bacterium. Lineage (GTDB taxonomy): Bacteria > Desulfobacterota > Desulfovibrionia > Desulfovibrionales > Desulfovibrionaceae > JAVBLG01. The sequence goes on from JAVBLG010000023.1 coordinate 58,234, forward strand.
CCGGCCAGAAATACGGTGAGCAGCACAAAAAGCAACATGCCGTACAAGCCCGCGCCTACCCCGCCGAAAATGACCTCGCCCAACAGCATATTGACCAGAGCCACCGCTCCACCGGCCGGGGTGAAGGAGGAATGCATGGCATTGACCGACCCGTTGGAAGCCGCGGTAGTGAATACAGACCACAATACGCTGCCGGTTATGCCGAAGCGCGTTTCTTTGCCTTCCATCAAGGCGCCGCCCAGACTCGGATTCCCGGTAAATTCGGCCCATAACCCTATGCCGATGCCCAGGCACAGCAGGCCGAACATGACCGCATAAATAGTCCAGGCCTGACGGCGGCTGCCGACCATTTCACCAAAAGTGAACACAAAGGCCGCCGGAATAAGCAGAATGGCAACCAGTTCCAACCAGTTGGACAGCGGAGTGGGATTTTCCATAGGATGGGCGCTGTTTACGCCAAAAAAACCACCGCCATTGCTGCCAAGCTGCTTTATGGCAACCTGCGAGGCGGCCGGCCCGGTGGGAATAATTTGCTTGGCTCCTTCCAGCGTGGAAGCGGAAACATATGGATCGATATTCTGTGGTACGCCCTGTTGAATAAGAGCGGCAGCCAGAATGATGGACAATGGAAGCAGAATAAACAGAGTCCCGCGAACCAGATCGGTCCAGAAGTTACCCAAACCGGAAGCTCCGGAACGGGCCAGGCCGCGCACGAAAGCCACGGCAACGGCCATACCTGAGGCCGCGCTGACAAAATTTTGAACTGTAAGGCCCAATAATTGAACAAGAAAACTGACAGTGCTTTCCCCGGAATAAGATTGCCAGTTGGTATTAGTCATAAAACTGACAGCCGTATTAAAAGCCAGATGCCAGGAAACATCAGGCAACTTTTCAGGGTTAAGCGGCAGATGGGCCTGGAACAATTGAAGTACGGCAACAGCCAGAAAACCGGCCAGGTTAAAAAACAACAGGCAGGAAGCATATTCCTTCCAGCCCATTTCCCGGCAAGCATCAATCCCCGCCAGACGATATACAAGGCTCTCCGCCGCCCGGAGAGGTCTTGGAAGCGTGTTGGGGCGCTCATATACACCGTACATATAGCGCCCCAGCGGCGCCGCCAAAATTATCAAGGGCAGCAGGGCCGCGCCAACTTCCAGCCAATTGGTGCTGTTCATAACGCGCCCCCGTCAAAATTTCTCGGGATTCAGCAGGGCATAAACAAGATACCCGGCCAGAGCCACGACAATTATTCCGGCAATGATGAAATCCATAGTAACCTCCATACGGGTGCCCGGACGAGTCTGAATGTACAAAAACAGACTGCAACAGCCTCGACCCGTTTTATGGAAGTTAAGGAATTGCGCGTAAAATTGGCGTAAAAAGATGGAGGAAAGGCATAAAGAAAAGATAAAAAAACAAAGCCCTCCGACCGCACAGGGCCAAAGGGCTTTGCAGCTTTGCTGTAATCGGGCCTCCGTGCTGAGGCGCGTCTGACCTGTTATTCCCTGTTCCCAGCCTTGACGTAAACTTGCAGACGTTCGCGTTTGCCCACGGCAATAACAGTTACGTATAGAATATCCTCTTCCATTCGGTAAACCAACCTATATCCGGCTGAAAGTAACTTGATTTTATAGCAATCCGGCATTCCGGAAAGCGCGGCGGAAGGGATGCGCGGCTCCTGCAGTCTTTCAGCCAATTTTTTCTTGAACTGTTCCCGCAGCACAGGAGCCAGCTTGTGCCACTCTTTTAGTGCAAGCTCGTGGAAACGTAATTTATAACTCATCAAAAGCTACCTCTACAAAAGGACCGTCACGCCGTTCTTCCACGAGTTTTCTGTCTTCCATCTCTTCCAGGGCGTTCAAGATGCTTTCATAGTGGCGGGCCGAAAGCAGATACGCTTCCGGCTTGTTATGGTTCAATACAGCCACCGGCGCGTTCTTTACCGTGCTCATCACTTCGGCAAAATTGCGTTTGAGCTCTGTCACGCTGACGGTGATGTCCGCATGAATATTTTCCATATTTACACCTTTTTTAATATTTTATTTAACACCTAAAATAGCACTGGCAGCATTACAAAACAAGGGGCGCAAACCATAATTTCAAGGCTGACACGCCTTGGCCACCTTTCCCAATATCTGGTAAAACGGCGCAACATGATATATTATATAAAAAAGATGAGGATACTTTTTATATTCCTATTACTCGAACCCAGGTGACAACCCCATGAACGAACAAATAGAAATCAACCCCAAGCTATTGGAAGCATTTGAACTTATGTGGGGCGCATACCCCGGACCAGCATCGTTAGTTCACAGAAGCAAAACTATCATGGCCGCCAATGCCGTATGTCAGGCGGGGGGCAGAACGCCGGGCATGAAGTGCTCCGCCTGGGTCTCGCCCGATAACCACAGAGGCTGCCAGGCTGAGCGCACCCTACGGGAGCAGATACCCTGCTACAAAGAAGTACGCAAGGAAAACGGCGTTTGGAGGGTGTATTGGTTGCCCATACCCGGTCATCCCGATTTTTACATCCACTTCACCACGCAGACGCTCACCATAGAGCCGCGCGGATGTGGCGGTTAAACCTCAAACCTTGAGAAAAATCGTAACTATGAGATAAAGTGGCGGGTTTTGAGAATCGAGGACACGGTGAGGCACGCAGGCGGAATTTGTATTTTGAGGAGTAACGAGGCTCACAAAGCGGTGACGTTTGTGTTTCGGCAACAAAAACGGCTTTTTTCAGGTGAGGATGGGCCTCTTTGGGCCATCCGCACTTGAAAAAAGCCGTTTGAAGTAGCCGGGGCGTAAAATCCACCGCTTTGCTACTAAAATTGCATGCGGCTGAGTTCCTTATAAGCTTCCATAACCTTGCCGCGCACGGCCGAGGTTATGTTCATGGCCAAGCCGGCTTTTTGCAGAGAAATCATAAGCTCATGTACATTCTGGGTGCGGCCCGAGGCAAAATCCACAACCATTTCGTCTTTCTCGTTTTGCAGGGTGTTGACCCTGTTGAGCGACTGAGACACGATGTCGGTAATGCCGTTGGAAGCGGAATTCGGCATGATGGAGTTGGTGGCCATTTTCATATGGTCGAGGTGAACGCCGAAGCCTTCTCCTTTGTCCACTGTGTCGCGGATGAGGGTTTGGTCAAGAGTTTGGGCAAAGCTCACGTTTTTTGAAGATGGCGCTATACCCTGCTTAATGCTGGCTTCGGTATTGGTGAAGTTACGGACAGCGTCGTTATATGCCTTGAAACCAAACATGGAAACACTCATGACTATATCCTCATTATATATCTAAAATCTTGTTCTGTATTGATTACATCAAAACTTTGACAACTTGTCCGGCCGGGTCAGACTATCCGCGGCCTATTTCCAGGGCTTTCTGATACATACCCTTTATGGCGTCCACATTGGTGACATTGGCCTCGTAGTTGCGTTGCGCGGTCATAAGATTGACCATTTCCTCAACCACGTTGATGTCGGGGTAGTAAACAAAGCCTTCTTTATCCGCATCAGGGTGACCCGGTTCGTAAACCTGCTTCAGGGGGCGTTTGTCTATGGTAATGGCCATCACTCTGGTGCCCTTTAGTTCGCGGTCAAGGGCCGAACGCATGTGTGTGGAAAAAGGATCGTCCACGTCGGTGGCGGCCTTGACCACGGTGCGTCGACGATAGGGGCCGCCCTGAGGGGTGCGCGTGGTCTTTATATTGGCCAGATTCATCGATATTGTATTGACCGTGGTACGGTCGGCGGCCAGGCCGGAGGCGCTTATATCAAGTGCGGTCATGAAATCCATGATGCTATCCTCTAAAATAACAGTATTTTTAACTTCAGAACTCTTTGGAAAGCGCGGGTTAGACCTGCTTGCTTTCCTGAATAACCGTCTTTATGCCTTCAAAGCTTCTGGCAATGACTTGGGTGAGAGCGCTGTAGTGCAACTGGTTTTTGGCAAGCTTGGCCATTTCTTTGTCCATATTGACCCTGTCTTCGCCGTGAATCTGACGGGGCTTGAACTGCTTATTCCATTCGGGACCAAAGCTGTTGGGATCGAATGTCACCGGTATATGCTGCTCGTCGGTACGCGACATACGTCCGTTCATATCCAGATTCAGGGATGACTGAAGCTCTTTTTCAAAATCGAGCTCTCTAGGTTTGTAATTCGGCGTATTCACGTTGGCGATATTACTTGAAATTACATTCTGACGTTGTAATTCCATGGTCATGACTTTGCCGGTAAGATTAATGGGCATCGGGAACATACTTTTCATAGTTGCAAACCTCTGTTAGCTCAGTTGACGAGAGTATAGCAACAAGCGTTCCAATATATAAAATATATAGCTATTTCCTGACTTTATAACAATAATGCATTCCAAAAAAAGATGGTAAGTCAGCGAATTGACGTCAATTTGACGCCGCATAAGGAGGGAGGAACATCGTGAATAAAAACCCCCTGCTTTCCACCAGAGGCGTAAAACAGGGGGCAGTGAAAGGCTGGTCAGATAAATGACGCGCGCCTTTGAAGTGTGATTGCGCGTTCCAAAGACTGTTTGTTACAAGGCCTGACGGAACTGAAGAGACTGCCGCAGCGTCTCCCGATCCATAAATTTGACCTCTCCGCCCAGCGGTATGCCTTGGGCCAACCTGGTTATGCGCACGTCGGGAAAGTTGCGGCTTACCAGGCCACGAATGAAAGAAGCAGTGTTTTCAGCTTCAACCGTGGCCCCAAGAGCCAGAATAAGTTCTTTGACCCGACCTTCGGCCAGACGCGAGTTGAGTCGCTCAAGGTCGAGGTGGCTCGCGTCCTTTTGATCCAGTGGGGCCAGAAGCCCACCGAGAATAACATACTGTCCGTTGAAAAAACCGCCTTCGTCAAGGGCCAGCATGGCGTCCCACTCGCTCACCAGACACAGAACGTCTTCCACCCGTCGGGAATCGGCGCAGATGACGCATGGTTCTTTTTCCGTAAGGCCGCCGCAACGGGAGCATAGATGCAGTTTGTCTCTGAGTTCATATATAGAGGCTCCGAAACGCTTCGTTTCCGCCACCGGCCATTTGAGCAAAATCATGGCCACGCGCATGGCCGACTTGGGGCCAAGGCCGGGAAGTCGCGCCAGCGTGTCCACCAGCGCTCGCAACGGTTCGGGAATTCGATCCATTAAAACACACCAGGAAGTCGTATTCCGCCGGTAAGGGCATTCATTTCCCTGTCCATGGTTTCCTTGGAAATGCGCCCGGCTTCATTTACAGCCGCCAGAATAAGATCTTGCAGCATTTCCACGTCGCTGCCCTCAAGGGCTTTGGGGTCTATTTCCAGTTTTACCAGCTCTTGCTTGCCGTTGACCGTAGCCTTGACCATGCCGCCGCCGCTGGAAGCGTCAAAAGTATGTGTGGCCATATCCTGCTGAAGTTTTGCCAGTTTGTTCTGCATAACCTGAGCCTGACGCAAAATATCTCCCATATTCTTCATCGCCGTATCTCCCGCGTATTTATTTTATTAAGGAATTACTCTCTGAACCTTAGCCTTCATGATGCGTTTCAACGGAGCCAGTTCTTCGCGCTGCTCAAATTCCGCAATAAGTTCCGCTTCAGTTTTGGGTTCCCTTTCCGGAGGAACAATGCGCAATTTCAGCCTCTGTTTGGAATATTCAGCCGCAAGAGCTTCAAGCTCGGCGGAATATCCCAACATTTGCTCGTAAAGCGTTGTTGAAGGAATGCTCATTATTATTTCATCGCCCTTTATGTCAAGCCGCACATTGCGCAGCAGAACCGGCGAAGAAAATTTGGCCGCGCATATATCTATAAAACTATCAACGCTCAATCTGGCGAGAGAATCCGCCTTTTCAACGACCGGCGCGAACGAGCCTTCTGCCGGGACGGTTTCCGAAGGGGGCGCTTCCGGCGAGGCTGACCGGGTGATTGGAGGAATCTCTGCTGAGGCGGCAGGCGGCGTAAAGTCCCGCTCTATCGGCAAATCGTGCGTTGGCGTCCAGGCGCGAGCCTTCTCGGAAACAGGGACGGGATCCGGCTCACACCCCGCCCCTTGAGGAAAATTTTGTAGTCCGGGTGCGCCTGTCTCGCCGACGGGTGAAGGCAACAATCCCACAGGAATAAGCCTGGGCAGCATGGCCAGATTGAGCAGCAACAGTTCCAAGGCCGATCCCGGTTCTGGGGAATGGATAATTTGACGCTGGGTTTCCAGAGTCATCTGCCAGGCGGCATGCACATGGGCGGAAGTGAATTTTCCGGCCTCGCGCAACCTGTGCCGAGCTTCATCTTCGGTAAGTTCCAGCGCGGGCAGCGCGGCTTCTCCGGCTTCAAGCAGCAGAAACAGCACCCGCCATATTCCGGCCAGCTCGCGCAAAAAAAATCCTATGTCCACGCCTTGGTTCAGAATATCCCTGGCCAGACCGGCCACGCCGCGACAGTCACGGGCGGCTATGCACTCCACCAGATTACCCAGCGCTTCCTGCCCGGCCAGACCCAGCACATTGCGGGCTGAAGATTCGGTAAGGCTTTCGCCCCCAAAGGCCAGGGCTTGATCCAAAAGAGACATGCCGTCGCGCACACTCCCGGCGGCGCGTCTGGCAATGAGCTTTATCGCTCGATCTTCAAAAGAAATATTTTCATTTTTAAGCACTTTAAGCAGATGGGCTTCGATGCCGGCCTCAGGCAGATGTTTAAAAATAAAATGCTGGCAGCGGCTTATGATGGTAACGGGAAATTTATGGGCTTCGGTTGTGGCGAAAATAAAAACCACATTGGCCGGGGGTTCTTCCAGAGTTTTCAAAAGCGCGTTAAAGGCGTGGCGGGTTAGCATGTGCGCTTCGTCAACAATAAAGACCTTATAGCGGCCCTCCATGGGCGCGTAACCGATATGTTCGCGCAGGCTGCGGGCGTCATCCACGCTGTTATTGGAGGCCCCATCTATTTCGTTAACGTCAACGTGAATGCCTTGCGTAATCTTACGGCATTGCTCACACACATTGCAGGGTTCAGCCGTGGGCGCGTTAACACAGTTGAGCGCCTTGGCAAAAATTCTGGCAATGGTAGTTTTGCCAACTCCCCGCGTGCCGCTTAACAGGTATGCCGGAGCACATCTGTTTTCGGCGGCGGCGCGAGAGAGCACGGCGGTTATGAAACTCTGCCCGGCCACGTCCGCAAAGGTTTGCGGACGGTAACGCGCGGCAAGGGAAATGTTTTTCATATCAAAAAGGCGTCTTTTTTAAAAGCGGATTTTGCAAATCATATTAGTATTATACGCTATACTTGGTCAGCCAGTTGGCGAACTGCGGATCCTGGCCCTTCACGGCCTTGAAATAAACTTCCTGCAAACGCTTGGTCACCGGCCCGGCCTTGCCGGCGCCGATTACACGACGGTCAACTTCCCTTATCGGGGTAAGTTCGGCGGCGGTTCCGGTGAAGAAGGCTTCGTCCGCAGTGTAAAGCTCGTCGCGGGTGAACTGCTGTTCCACAACTTCATAGCCGAGGCCCCTGGCAATCTTGATCAGGCAGTCGCGGGTAATGCCGTCGAGTACCGAGGTAAGCGGCGTGGTTTTGATAACGCCGTTGCGCACCATGAAAATATTTTCGCCGGTGGCTTCGGAAACAAAGCCGTGCACATCAAGCATGAGGGCTTCGTCGTAGCCGTCGGCCTTGGCTTCAACCTTGGCCAGAACGGAGTTGACATAGTTTCCGGCGGCCTTGGCCTTGGTCATCATGGCATTAACATGATGGCGGGCATAGCTGCTGGTTTTGATGCGTATGCCCATTTCCAGGGCTTCGGCTCCAAGATAGGCTCCCCAGGGCCATACGGCAATAGCAAGGCGCACAGGGTTGTCGCCGGGGTAAACGCCCATCGCCCCATGTCCGATGAAGGCCAGCGGACGGATATAGCCGCCCTTAAGCTTATTCACCTTCAGGGTTTCAAGGATAGCGTTTTGAATTTCTTCCTGTGTATAGGGGATCTTGATACCCAAAATTTTGGCGGAATTCAAAAGGCGGACAACATGCTCCGGAAGGCGAAAAACAGCCGAGGTTCCGTCATTGCATTCATAAGCGCGAATGCCCTCGAAAACGCCTGTGCCGTAATGCAGGCCGTGCGACATAACGTGAACGTTGGCTTGGTCCCAAGGTGTCATTTTGCCGTCGAGCCAGATAAATTCTGTTTTGTCCATAAAAATTTACTCCAAGATTAGGCCGAAGCCGGACTAGCGCCTCCGGATGTCCGGCAGGCACAATCCAAAATAATTACTGGAAAATTTGCGGCATGGCAAGCCGCAAAACAACCGCTTGAAAAAACTAATTTATCACTTAATGTTTGCAAAGAAATACAACAAGATGCTTTACTTAATTAAGGAATAGAATTATAATTTTGAACGTATAGGCTAAATTCAAAACAAAATTCGTCGTCCATTTTTGAAAGTTGAGGCGCAAGGAGCAACATGATCAATGAGGCGTTATTCTTCACGGAAGTCGGCTCGCTTCTGGAAGATGTAAGACTGGGGTTCTGGAGGTACGATCCGGCTTCCAGGGCTTGCCGTTTTACCGGGGACGCTTTTTTGCGTAATATTTTCGGAGTGGATCAAACTCAACTGATCTGCCGTCTTGATGAATATCTGAGAAATTATTGCCACCCGGAAGACATTAACTCCATTCGCACCACACTCCGCGAAGCCCTGGTTCGTGCACATTTTTGCGTGGAATACCGTCTGATTAACCAGAAAAACCAAACCTGGCACTGGGTCTATGCCTATGGGCGGCCTAAGCTGGATGACAACGGCAAATTGCTTTATTTTTACGGACTTACTCAAGATATAGATGATCATAAAAAGCTGGAAATGGTTCAGGCCGAAAAACGCGAGGCCGAGGAAAGAACCAAAATAATGCTGGACATCACCCCCCTGTGCTGCAATTTTTGGAACAGGGATTTTCAGAATGTCGACTGCAACCTTTCCGCCGCCAAACTCTTTGAGCTTTCAGACAAGCAGGAATATCTGGATTGTTTCCACGAACTTTCGCCCGAATTTCAGCCCAATGGACGTCGTTCCATGGAAGCGGCCAGAGAAAAGGTGATTGAAGCCTTTGAAACCGGATATGTGAAATTCGAATGGATGCATCAAAAGCGGAACGGCGAACAAATTCCCGCCGAAATCACCCTGGTGCGGGTGCGCCATCACGATGACTTTATTGTAGCCGGCTATACCAAGGATTTGCGCGAAATCAAAAAGACCATGGCCGAGATTATGCAAGTGCAGCAAGACTTGCGCCAGGCTCGCGATTTTGCGGAAAAAAACAGCCGCGCCAAAAGCGAATTTCTGGCCAACATGAGCCACGAGATACGCACGCCTATGAATGCCGTAACCGGCATGCTCCGCCTTTTGTCCGGCACCGAACTTAACTCCAGACAGCGCGGCTATCTCTACAAAGCCGAACAATCAAGCGCCCTGCTTCTGCGTGTGGTCAACGATATTCTTGATTTTTCCAAAATCGAAGCCGGAAAGCTTGAGATGGAGAGAATATTATTCTCTCTCACTCTCACCATGATGGAAGTTGTGGACATTGTAAAAAGCGCCACCCACAACGAACGGCTCGAAGTAGGCCTGGAGCTCGACAATACCATGTCTGACGCGCTCATGGGCGACCCCTTGCGGCTGAAGCAGGTTGTTCTCAATCTCATGAACAACGCCGTAAAATTCACCCGCGAGGGCAAGGTGCTGCTGACGATTTCGGAACAGGCCGCCAGCAGAAGCAAATGCACGCTGCTGTTCTCAGTGTCCGACTCGGGAATAGGCATGGACGCCGAACAGGTAGCCGCCTTGTTCCAGCCCTTTGCCCAGGCCGACACCTCCACCACCCGCCGTTATGGAGGCACCGGCCTTGGCTTGGCCATATGCAAAAGCCTGGTCAACATGATGGGCGGAGACATATGGTGCGAAAGTGTCCCGGACAAGGGCAGCTCCTTCCACTTTTCCGCTGTATTCGAGCTGGCTTCTTCCTCCGCTGATGAAGAGGAAGAAGCTCCCATACTACCCCCTGCTCCCCAGTCCATTTCCGGGCTGCGCATTCTTCTGGTGGAAGATAACGAGATTAACCAGCTCATAGCCTTGGAAGTGCTGCAAAACTGGGGTTGCCATGTGGGCGTGGCCGCCAACGGCCTTGAAGCCATGGAACGCCTGGCCATGGAAGAATACGATCTTGTATTCATGGATATACAAATGCCGGAAATGGACGGACTTACCGCCACAAAACGGCTCCGCGAGCAACCCAGGTATAAAAACTTGCCGATTATCGCCATGACCGCCCATGCCATGAGCGGCGACCGCGAGCGCAGTTTGGAAGTGGGCATGAACGATCACATAACCAAGCCGCTTGATACCGAAGAGATGCATAGGGCGATAAGCATGTGGGCAATTCGACCATAGACCGCGCTGGCATGAGGTTCTTTTTATCTCATGCATTATCGCTTCCATAATAGATTATTATGGAACATTTGGCGGGTGTTATGGACAGAACGGCCTATAAACGCTAAATAACATCCTCACGCGGGGGATGTATGCATCACAATCCGGACATAATGTGGCTGCTTTCGGCGGCTCTAGCCGGGGGCGGGGTTATGCGCTTCACCGGCATGCCTGGTGGGGCCATGCTGGGTTCAACTGTGGCTGTAGGCCTTGTGGTCAACCTGGGAAATTTTTCGCACATCGTTCCGGGCGACTTGCTGTTCGCTCTTCAGGCCATAATTGGAGCCATGCTCGGACAGAGCATCAACCGCCGCTTTTGGGATGATTTCATGGGCATATGGCGTCCGGTCATGGCTATTGCAGCAATGTATACCGTTATGGCCATTCCCTTTGCCTTGTGCCTCATTCACATAAGCGGCTTCGACAGCCTCACCGCCATGCTATCCTCCACTCCGGCCCGCATTCAGGATATGATCATCCTGGCCGGTTCCACCGGGCGCGATGCCGTAACTGTAATGCTCATGCAACTGGTGCGCCAGTTCTGCATTATAGGCATAACTCCGTTCATTCTTATGTATTTGGGCAAGGGTGGTAAAAAAGGCTCTTCACAACCAAATAAAAAGAAGAAAAAACTGCTGGAAGGAGTAACCGCCCCTTCCATGGCAATTCTGTTCGTCCCGGCCGTTGTTGGAGGTTTCTTGGGAGATCTGAGCGGACACCCGCTGGGTTCGCTGCTTGGTTCGTTCCTGGCCGTGGCCGCGTCGCGCCTGATCTGGAAAAAGGCCGGGGAAATCCCCTTTCCCACCTTCATGGCCTTCATTGCCCAATGTTTTACCGGCGTGCTGCTGGGAGTGCGCATAACTCCGGATATAGGCGATTTGCTGGCTAGCCGCGCCCTTCCAATTGCCATGGGCATTGTTTACATCATAGCCATAGGGCTGATCATCAGCTATATGTTAAGCCGCAAGTACGGATGGAGCCGCGAATTGTCCTGGATAAGCGCCGCTCCGGGCCGCACCCCGGATATGCTGGCCATATCATACGATCTTGATATGAACGGAAATGAACGTCTGGCCCTGGTAACAGTGCATGCCGTAAGGCAAATATACTTCACTCTGCTCACGTCAAGTTTGGTTATGTTGTTTTAAAAATATCCATACAAAATCAGCTGAAAATATTAAACATTTTTGCGTCAAAAAAGTGGCTGAAAAAAACTTTTTCCTGCGCAAAAAAATTTGTGGCATTGCCTCTTTGCGCCCATTGACATTCCAAAAAATCTCTGTACAAAGTCGATTCGTGCAGGATTATAGGGAGGTTCTCCTGTCATAATCCCATAACAAACTAAAATTCAGGAGTTCCCATGTTCAAGACCGTATTTGCCGTAATCGTCGCTCTTTCCCTCGTAGCGCCCATCAGCTTCAACGTTTCCGAAGCCCTGGCCGTCACCACCAACAAAACCGTTACTAAAGACAAATCTTCCGCTGAAAGCGTAAAAAAAGCCGACGCCAAGAAAGTCAAGACCCAGAAGGCCAAGAAAGCCCCGGCCAAGGCCGCCAGCTAGACACTATCCAGTTATCCTGAAATATCGAGCTTAAAGTTTACGGTCTAAATATAACGGGCCGGATCGCCAGACGATCCGGCCCGCTTGCTTTAAGGTGATTAATCACAGCGCTTGCGCGATTTGAGTACGGCATCGCACGCTCCGCCTAGTCACGAATGCTAACGCATTCGGGCACTTGCTGATGCAAGTGCCTCGGGCCTCCGCGTTTAGGCGCGTCAGCCCTGCACATCAGAGCATGTGAGACACATGAAGCAACACACGCCGGAGGCAGGCCTTGGTCAGCCAATTCTCGGCATCCGTCACATTTCATCATAATTTTACGATGTTTATCAAGCTGCGGAACATTCCAGGGGCAGACCATGCGGCAGGCGTCGCAACCCTGGCAACAGTTTTCCTCCACATATACCAAGCCATCGCTTCTCTTGCGCATGGCCCCGGTGGGACAGGCGGCCACACAGGGCGCATCGGTACAAGGACGGCAAATTACAAAAGCGGAACTCATAACAAAGCGGCCGTTTTCCACAAACGGCCCCTTGGACACGTGCAACCCCAGGCGCAATTCTGGCGGGGCCGCGTTTTTGTTCTGGCAATGCACTTCACAAGCCTTGCAGTTGATGCAGCGAGCTTCATTTATAAAAATCACGCGGCCATCCGAGCCATGATTGCGCGACTCCACGAAGTATTGGAAATGCTCCGCCCATGGCTCGCCTTCGGTAACGGCCGTGCGGGCCGAAGCGGTTTTCTTTCCGGCAGAGGCAGACTGCTCCGCTCCCGCCGCATCCGTGTCGTCAGCTGGCAGCACGCGCACAAAATGTTCTTGCAGGGCTATGGCCAGCCCCAGAGAATCTTCTTTGTAAAGGCCGCCAACCATAAGATTTTGATCGCCCGCCCCGCGTCCGAAAGCCCGGCTTTCCATTGGCAGACGATGCCCAAAGCCGTGCACCATAAAGACTGCCTCGGGGTGTATACCAGCGTCAACTCTGGCCCGCGCCGAATATTCCGCGCCGTTTTCAGCTATTATCCGCACTTGGCCGCCCTTGTTTATTCTCAGAACGGAAGCAGCGGAAGGATGAATCCAGACTTCATTTTCAGGCATTTTGGCGGAAAGCATGGGATTGTTCTGGGTATGGGCATGGGTGTGCAGGGCCGAGCGTCCGATTGTAAGCCTGAAAAAACCTTCGGGCGCGGCAACAGGGGCGCGGTATGGCTCAAGTCCGTTCGCGCCAACCGGTTCCAGAACGCTATTTCCGCCTGTCACGTCGCCTTTTACGGCCTTGTCCACATCCAAAACCGGACGCACAAGCTCTATTTTTCCTGTAACATTGGGCAGCGGAAAAACTTCCTTGCGCGCGGGAGCATCCGTAAGATCCACAAACCCCTTGCTGTCAAAATCGTTTATGGAAAGCCCCGTACCCTCCAGTTGCCACGCCCATACATCTTCGATGCTTTTAAAAGCCAATTGCTTTATTCCCAAGCGTTCGGCCAATCCACCGATTATGCTCCATCCCTCTCTGGTGTCGAAGCGCGGAGGGACTGCCTTACGCCTCACGAAAAACTGTGGCTTCGGCCCTGGTTTCACTCCTATGAGGCTGTCGCTTTCCAGATACATGGGTAAGGGCAGAATCACGTCGGAATAAAAGGCCGTGTCTGACCAGGAAAAAGTTACGCTGGCCATGAAGTCGATTTTATCCAGTAATTTCTTTTGCGCGGGCATATCCGGCAACGAGGAAAGGGGATCGTGTCTCCAGGCAACATAAGCACGCAAAGGATAGGGCAGGTCGTCACACAGGGAAGCCATGGCTCTGTGAATTAACGAGCCTCCTGAATTTGCTAATTTTATTTTTGAACCGATGCCGTCGGCGCGGGGCACATCCGGCGCGGAAAAAAGCCCGGAAAACCCTTTCAGCCCCTTTGTCCCCACATCTTCAGGCCCGGAAGCGAGCAAAAGCCCGCCGGGCGCGCCTATTGAGCCAAGTAGCGCATTGATTATATAAGATGAACGGCTGACCATGCCCGACTGGACATAACGCGAGGTCATCCAGCCGGGGTACCAGATTACGGCCGGGGCGGATCTCGCCGCTTCTCTGGCCAGATTGGCCAGGCTTTCGGCCTCAAGACCGGTTTCTCCGGCCGCCCAACGCAAGTCATAGGGCCGGATAAAACGCTTAAGTTCTTCAAGCCCATAAAGTCTTTCCGCCGCATAGCTACTGTTGTAAAGGCCCTCGTCAAGCAGGAAATGAATTATACCCAAGTTAACGGCATAATCCGTGCCCGGCCTGGGCATCAGAAAAATGTCAGCTTTACAGGCAGTTACAGAGGCGCGAGTATCAATGACCGCCATCTTGCAACCGGACTCTCTGGCGTCCAGAATATCATTCACTTCCTTCACAACCAGAGATTCAAAGGGATTGCGGGCCTGAAAAACCATAAATCGACAATTTTTGTAATCATAAATAAAATCGTTACGGCTGTGCCCGGTAACCCAAAAACAGGCTTCATTTACATTATGTGAGCAGGTGGAATCATGATTACAAAAATTGGGTGTACCCACAGCACGCAGAAAAGCCTTGTTCAAATCGGTATATGGTCCGCCGCGCTCAGACCACAGCAAGGTTTGGGAACCGTATTTTTCCGTTATTTCCTTCAAACGCGCGGCCGTATAGTCAAGAGCCTCATCCCAGGAAGCGGGCCGAAAGCGCCCTTCGCCCCGCGCTCCTTCGCGGATCAGCGGAGTATGCGGGCGCTCATTGTCGTTGTATAGGGCAATGCCTGCGCCCCCCCTGGGGCACAGCGCCTCTTTGTGCGGTGAATGGCGGTTGCCACGAATAAAAACAGGCCTGCCCTCGGCCACGTCAACTTCTATAGGACAACGCGCCAGGCACATGCCGCAGGTGCTGAATACTGTTTTCATTAAAAATTACTCCATTTGTTGGGGGCCTGGGTATGGGGTAAAGGAACATTTTAAAAATGGTTCTTTTCCCCCTTCCCCCGAACCCCCATCTCCCTTTCCTCTAAAACTTTTATTTGAAGTGCCAGAGGGGAAAAACAACCGGAATTAAACTATTGATTTTTTCCTTTTACCTGCATCCCAGTCAAATTTGCTGATCGCTTCTTCAATCAGCATTACCGGGATATCGTCGCACACCGGGTAGACTACGGTGCAAGCCGGACAAGCCAACCCTCCATCCAGATCCTGCAAAGATCCGTGGCATTTGGGGCAAGCCAATATTTCCAGAAGCTTTTTATCCACATTCATGTTATTCATCCTTATATTGAGTGTAAGACCCGCGCGTTACCCAAAAAAACAAATCTGACAGCCGGGGCCGGGTGGTGTTTTTTCCATAAATCCGCTGTGGAAATAATAATAAATCGCGGAGGCGAAAACAACCGGACTGTAAAATATTTAACCGGAAATATCAAAATGGATCTTATAGACCTGCATACACACACCAATGCCTCAGACGGAGCCGACAGCCCGTCCGAAACCGTACGTAAAGCCTCGCAAGCTGGCCTGAAAGCCATAGCCGTAACCGACCATGACACCGTTCTCGGGCTGACTGAAGCCTCGGCCGAAGGACGCGAGCTGGGCCTGGAGGTTATCAGGGGGTGCGAGCTTTCCGCCAGAAGCCAATATGGCGAAGTGCACATTCTGGGCTTGTGGCTGCCCGAAGATACAACCAACCTGGACAGCGTGCTTGAAGAATTGCGAGAGCACCGCAACAACCGTAACCAAATTATCGTATCAAAACTTAATGCCCTGGGGCTTGAAGTCAAATACGACGAACTGCTCGAAATTGCCCAGGGCGAATCCGTAGGCCGCCCGCATCTGGCCAGCCTTTTGGTGAACAAAGGCTATGTGCCCGATGTCAAAGCGGCTTTCGACCGCTACCTGGGTTCAAAAGGCAAAGCCTACGAACCTAAAAAAACTCTGGAACCAGAGCAAGCCGTGTCCCTGCTCTCCGGCCTGGGGGCAACTGTGGGTCTGGCCCACCCCAAAATGATCCGCTGCCCCGATTCCTGGTTGGAAGAATTGATAGAAAAACTTAAAGAATACGGTCTTGATGCCATAGAGGCCTATCACAGCGAGCACTCCTCCGCTGATGAAAGAGCCTGCGTCGAACTGGCCGACAAATACGATCTGGCCCTTACCGGCGGCTCGGACTACCACGGCAAAACCAAGCCCGACATCGCTCTTGGGCGTGGTTACGGAGGTTTGCGTGTACCCTATGCATTGCTGGAAAAGCTCAAGGCCAGACGCGCGGCCCAGAATCTTCCTGTGTAGCACGCCGTTCTACGAGAAAAAAATGAAGGCGGCCACGGGCCGCCTTCATTTTTATAGGAAGGAAAACGTGGTAACGAATCAGAATTTGTAGCTTAAAGACAGCGAAAATATGTCAGTATGAGCGTTGCTTGTATTGCCGCCACTGATGCCGGCGGGACTGGCGGGGTACGTTATTACGCCGGTAGTTTTGGAGCTGTTATAGTCCAACGAATGGATGAAAAGGTGGGCATAGGCCAGGTCCAAGGTCCAGTTATCCCAGGTGAAGCCCGCGCCCAGAGTGATCACGTCGCGGCCGTTGGTGGGCAGCATGTACTCGGCATAGTCTTCATTGATGGGCGAGGTGTCGTACCAGTAACCGGCGCGCAGGGCCAGCCAGGCAGTGGGCTTATATTCCACGCTGGCATTGAAATTCCAACTATCGCGCCACTTTTTAGGATAAATGGCATTGTAGCCGCTGTCAAAATAGATATCCAGAGAGTTGTAGGTGGACCAGCGGTAAAACACGGTGCCCACTTCAAAGCTGAGATTGTCCAGCGGCTTGTAGGTTACGCCAAAGGCAATGCTGTCTGGCAGGCGGATGGAGCCGTGCACGTCGGTGTTCTGGGCCTCGGGCAGATGCTGTCCCCCCATTGAGATCAACAGGTTTTGGCCTTGACGACCGAAACTGGCGTCGCCGCTGGCATTCTGGATAACCTGGCTTTTATACACCAGGCCCATGGCCCATTGCTCGTTAAGCTTCAAATGAGCGGCCACATGCGCGCCAAACCCCATGCTGGTAGCTTCAACCTGCATGTCATTACTAGTCATGTTACGCGCAAGTAGATCTGGTATACTCCCTATCGTGGGTATCTTCACACCTTCGTAGAGGTGCATATACATGGCTTCCACGCCCACGGCCAGGGAGAGATGATTGTTGACCTTGTAAGCCAGAACAGGAACAAATGACAACGTCTTCAGGCCCACGTCGTACATATTGCCGGCTCCGGGAAAACTGCCGGAATAACGGTTGCCCAAGCCGAAACGGGAATAAATGCCCGCGCCGAACCACCAGTCGTCATTCAACTGGTAAGTTACGTAGCCGTGCGGGGCAACCCAGTATTCGGGCTCAACAGCGGTATTGTATGTGTTGCCCGTGCTCCCTTGGCCGGTATTAAGGTGAACGTTTCCGTAAGGCATGATTATTGACGCGCCCGCCATGAATTGCGTGCCCGCAAGCTGGGTGATACCGGCCGGATTATAGGCCACTGCCGAAGGATCGTCGGCCCGGCCAACCATGCCCCCGGCCAGGGACAGGCCGCGCGCGCTCCACTCGGACATGGAAAACCCCTCGGCCAGGGCCGACCCGGCCGAAAAGACCACAAAGACGCAAGTCAACAAAAGGCTACGAAAATAATTCATGACGCTTCCCGGTTTGATTTTTGCTTGAATAACATCCACTTGCTTTTATGAGAGTGTTACTATTATTAATAGCAGCAACCCACTCAAAAATCACAGCGCCATTTAAAGCATATTTACGGGATCCAGGTCAAGAAAAAATCGCAATTCGCTGGAATTTCCCGCCGATTCCACGGCGGCGGAGTAAATAGCGCGAATATTCGGCCAGTCGTCGCCCTTAATCAGGCAATGAAAACGTCTGCGTCCGCGCAACAGAGGCAACGGGGCCGGGGCCGGGCCCAACACGGTAACGCCAAGCCGCCTGGCTTCGGAGCGCATGGCTTCTCCGGCAATGTTAAGCTCGGCTGGGCCGCGCGCATAATCCATGGCAAAATTGATACGCACCAATCCCAGGCGAACAAAAGGCGGATAGCGTCGGGCCTTGCGTCGAGCCATTTCCTCGGCGTAAAAACCCTCAAAGTCACCACGAATCACATGCTTCCAGCAATAATGGTTCACGTCGCGGGTTTGAATAATGACCTTTCCGGGCCGTTCGCCCCGTCCGGCCCGGCCAGAGGCCTGTACCAACAATTGAAAGGTACGCTCGGCGGCCCGGTAATCCGGCAGGTTGAGTCCCACATCTCCGTCGGCAATCAGGGCTAAAGTTACCCCTGGAAAATGATGCCCTTTGGAAAGCATTTGCGTGCCCACCAGAATATGGGCTTCGCCTCTGGCAAAAGATTGCAGAATTTCTTCCATGCGCCCGGGGCGGCGCGTGGTGTCACGGTCGAGTCGCAGAACGCGCTTGTCGGGCTGGGCTAAAGCGGTGAGGGTTTCAGCCAGGCGTTCCGTACCTTCACCCATGGGCAGAAAATGCATGCCGTTGCATTTGCGGCAAAAACCTGGAAATGGTTGACTGTAGTTGCAATAATGGCAAATCAGGCGTTCGCGGCCCTTGTGGTAGGTCAGACCTATTTCGCAGTGCGGACAGCGCGGCACAGTATTGCAGTCCAGACAATACATTAACGGGGCGTAACCTCGTTTGTTGAGCAGCACCACTACCTGCTCGCCTCTATTAATGGTCTCGCGCACGATATTGAGGCTTTCAGGCGAAAGCAGGCTTCCGCTGCCGGATTGCCCACCGATATTGACCAACTCCACCTCGGGCAGGGCTCTTCCCCCTACTCGTTCCGGCAGGGCAAGCAAGGGCAGATGCCCGTTTTGCGCCGCGCTGAAAGTTTTTATATCCGGAGTGGCCGAACCCAGCACCAATACTCCCTTGCTTTGGCGCATGCGAAACCAGGCCACTTCCTTGGCTTGGTAAATAAAGCCCTCGTCCTGTTTGAAAGCGCTGTCGTGCTCCTCGTCGAGCACTATGGCCCCCAGGTTGGGAATGGGCAGAAAAAGCGCCGATCTCGCCCCTATTACCAGGCATGGTTCCTTGCCCATGGCTCGAAAGGTACGCTCGCGCGTTGCGGGGCTTTGATAACCGTGAAAGAAAAACAACGGATGGTTGGGTACAGCCATGGCGGCGTCGCGCCTGAGCTTGAGGGCCAGGGCCACTTCCGGGGCCAACAGCAGCACGCTTTTGCCTCTGGCCAGACTTTCCTTGGCCAATTCCAGATATACGGCTGTTTTTCCACTGCCGGTAACCCCGAAAAGCAAAAAACTGGCTGCCTCCCCCTTATCCATAACCGCATTGAAAGAAGCCACGGCTTCATTCTGACGCTCGGAAAGGGCAAAGGCCACCGGAGGAGGCGGCAGAAGTTCTTTCCCGGCTTCTTCTTCATCATCGGCTGGCTTTACTCCCACAAGTCCCCCGATCATAAGCGGCTCAAGGGCCGCCGCCCCGCCCTCACCCGCGGCTTTGAGCAATAGTCTGCGTGAAACAGCTCCCTGCTCGAAAAGATATTCCAGAAGCGCGCGTTGACGGTGGGCCGAAGGGCGGATGGGCCAGGGGGGATCTTTCAACAAAAAGCATATCTCGCCAAGGGCCGGATCTTCCCTGGGGGCTACAATATCCGCACGGCCTTCCAGAAGCGCCACGCCAAGATCCGCTTTTTCCGCCTCGGGCAGATCCGATGCCGCCTGAAGGCTGAACGATTTGGGCCGTCCTTGGCCGAAAAGCCTTATTTTCACTCTGGTGGACCTCAGCCCGTTGGGCAGGACGTGCCCCAGCACGTGCCCCGGCGACAGGCATTGTCGCACGGCAAGATCGCGCACCAGATCAAGATAGGCGACATCAAGCAGAGGGGCTGTTTCCAGCGGCCAAGTTGCTTCTTTCAAGGTAACGCCTTCAGGCAGGCGACTTTTATCGATGAAAGCCTCCATAATCACCCCGGCGCGCAGTCCTTTGCCCCTCAAAGGCACTGCCACGCGCAGGCCGGGGCGGCATAGTTCCTCGGGCAGAAAAACTGGATGTATGTATGTAAGCGTGCTGTAAGGCGGGCTTAACAGGGCAATGGAGTAAAACATGAGGGGATTATGAGAGAAAAAGCCTCAAGAGGCAAAGGAAAATTAAAGCCCGAGATTAGAGCATTTTGCGAATGAAATGAGCGAAATGCTATAGCTGAAGCCGTGGGTTTTGTTTCCCGGCAAAAAAAAACCGGTTTGGGTGCAAGAATAGTACGTCTTTGGTACAGCCTTGCACCCAAACCGGCTTTTGACGCAGTCAGGGGGCAAAAGACACGGTTTCAGCTACTTCCCCAATTTTTTAGCGATAAGATCTCTGACTTTAGTCGTCAAGCCCGGCAGATCGGGCTTGGAAACCTGATCGTCCGCGCCAACCGCAATACCCTTGTGGCGCAGGGCATCGGTTATCAGTGAAGAGAACAACACCACGGGCAGCGGGGCTAGAGCCGTGGTCTCGCGTATTTTTCTGGTAAGGGTGTGGCCGTCCATTTCAGGCATTTCAATGTCGGAAATGAGCAGATGCACGATGTCGGTAATTTTTTTCCCCTGGGCATCGGCCTCATGACGGGTTTTTTCAAGAAAATTCCAGGCTTCCTGCCCGCTGGCTGTGGCCGTTACGTTGTACCCGGCCGCCTCCAGGGTGGAACGAATCATATTGCGCAAAGCCGAAGAGTCGTCGGCAATAAGTATATGGAATTGGGTGGCGTCTTCCACAGGATTTCTCTCAGCGAGAATCTTGGCCATGTCGTGGGTGGGATCCATGGAAGCCACAATTTTTTCCATGTCCAGAATAAAAAGAATACGCCCGTCAATGCGCACCACGCCGGTGATGCTCTCCCGCGAATAGGCGTGCACATGCTGTCCGGGGGCTTCAACTTGGTTCCAGCTCATGCGGTGGATGCGGGTAACCCCGGACACGAGGAAGGCGGTGACCACTCCGCTGAATTCGGACACAATAACCTTGTGCGCTTCGCTGGACACCATGTTTTTGCCCAGCCATATAGAAAGGTCCACCAGGGGCAAAACCCTACCGCGCAGATTAAACGTGCCTAGCACTGCTTCGTCATGTTTGCTCGGAACATTAGTGATCACAGGCATACGAATAATTTCAAGCACTTTAGCAACGTTCATGCCATAATAACCGCAATATACGCCACCGTCCGGCAACTGCTCTTCAATATAGAACTCGATTATTTCAAGTTCGTTCGTACCTGATTCAAGCAAAATATTCGTCTGTGCCATGGCTTCCCCCTACCCACCCCATTGGCGAATAGCTTTGTAGTAAATGGTACCAATTGAGATTTTATGGTTCATTAAACCCTGCGCGCGACAAGTGAACGTTTTCATAGCAGGATTTGTCATTAATGTGTTTTTATAAAGGAGTGTATCGGTACATTTTTATTTTCCTTAGGGCTTATTTGAAAAAAAATTGCCGCGTTTTTGCTCAAACAGCCGAAGGACAAAAAGAATTCATTTCACATCGGGAACATAAAGGTGATTTGGCATTGCAAACATCACGCCCGAAAGACACCATGCGGTGATTCACCCCACCCCATTCTTCGCGCGGAAAAACAGCCATGAGGTCCTGCTCCACCCGCTCGGGATTGTCACTGCCGGTGAGATCCAGACGCTTGGCCAGGCGCTTGACATGAGTATCTACCGCCAGGCCCTCGTTAAGACCAAAAGCATTGAAAAGCACCACATTAGCTGTCTTGCGGGCCACACCGGGCAAGGTTAGCAGGTCTTCCATGTTCGCCGGAACCTCTCCGGCGAATTTGTCGGCCACAATAGCGGAAGCCTCAATAATATTGCGTGCTTTATTGCGGAAAAAACCGGTGGATCTGATTATTTCCTCAACTTCCTCGGGAGCGGCCCGGCCCAGCAGGACGGGCGTGGGCCAGCGCCCGAAAAGTTGTGGAGTAACGCTGTTTACCCGTTGATCCGTGCATTGGGCCGACAAAACCGTGGCCACAAGCAGTTCCCAGGCGTTTGAAAAATTGAGATGCGCCTTCATTTCCGGGTATCTGGCTTTCAGTCCGGCGAGCACTTTGGCGGCCCGCTCCCGCCTGTTGATGCTAGGCAAAGGGATCTCCGCCCACCTCATCATCTTCAATCAGGACGCCGCCTCCATCTTCCGCCGGCAAGTCGCCAAAGGTGCCCAGCTTGACGGCCCCGAAGAGTTTGCTGGTAAACTGGTTGTCGTAGTGTTTGCTGTCGTTGGCCAGCTCCTGCGTGGCTTCCAGCATTTCTTTAGCCTTGGCGTGGGGGCGGTTGGACACCATGGCGGAGAAAGAATCGGCCACTCCGGCTATTTTACCTATTTTGCTCAAGGCGTCGCCCTTGAGACGCTGCGGGTATCCACTGCCGTCCATGCGCTCGTGATGCTGCATCAGGGCCATGGCCAGCTCGTCAAAGGCCAGATTCATCTTCTGCATGATCTTGTAACCGACCTGGGGATGCAGGATGATCTTGTCCTTTTCTTCCTGCTTCAGCGGCGTGGTCTTGGCAGTGATGAACTGGGGAATTTTGGCCATGCCTATGTCTTGCAGAAAAAGAGCCAAGCTAACGCGGTCGAGATCCCTGCGCCTTATTCCGCCGGAACTCTGCAACCACAGCCAGAGTCCCGTGGCCAGGGTGTTCACGGCATGGGTTGCCAAAGTATGATCGCGGTGCAGCTTGCGCACAAAAAGCTTTATGCGGTGCCTGTCGCGCCAGATCAGCTCCGTGAAAACCATCATGTCGCGATACAGCACGTCAAAAGCCGGACGTATGGTCTGCTCGGCAAAAGCCTCGTAGCGCATAATAAGCGCCCTGGTACATATATCGGCCTTTTCCGCTTCCTTGAGGTTGTCATCCTGCAAAACCAGGTCAACCTGTTTGACTATGTGCTCGGAATATATGGGGTGATCCGAGCGCGCGACAAAAAGAGAGCCGGCTTCGCAAAGAAGCCGCGCCTCTTCCACTTGTTCGTTGGAAAGGCGCTGTCCCTTGCGGCTGAGAGGGGCAAGCGAGGCTATGTCTTCACGAAATCTGAAAAAGTCCACGGGCGGACGATATTTTGGAAAACTGTCCAGCATGTCCACGGCAATCTGGTAGTATTCCTCACTGATATTCTCCGGTATGGCCTTTCTGGAGACATCGCTCATACTTATTTCCAATAAATTTTTACAAGGTTGGTGCCGCGCGGCTGATCGCCCTTACGGGGCTGGCCGGCCGTGATAACAACTTTTTCATCGGGAGAAAAAACAGAACTGTTGGCAATAAAACGCTCGGCCCGGCCCACATGGCTGGTTTCAACCTGGGGGTCTTTAATGTGTACCGGCACAACACCCCACACAAAATTGAGGGCCTTCACCGATTCCGCCTCAGGGGTGAGAGCGTAGATGGCCTGCGGGGGGCGGCGGGAGGAAATCTGCCGTGCCGAAGAGCCGCTCATGCTGTGCGACACAATGGCCCTGGCCCCGCATTTCTCCGCAAGCAAGCAGGCGGAATAAGCCAGAAATTCCGGTATTCCCTTGTCGTCGTCCGGTTCGGCCAAATCGCAGCTCTCAAGCAGCAGATTTTCGGCTTCATTAGTAATTTCTCGCATATATTTCACAGTTTCCACAGGAAAGCTGCCCATGGCGGTTTCTTCGGAAAGCATCACGCAGTCAGCCCCGTCAAGCACTGCATTGGCCACGTCGGTGGTTTCGGCTCTGGTGGGGGCCGGGCTGTTGACCATGGAAAGCAGCATCTGCGTAGCAACAATCACGGGCTTGGCGGCGCGGTTGCAGGCCTGGATAATACGCTTTTGCAAGGTGGGCAGCATGGGCAGGGGGCATTCCACGCCAAGGTCGCCGCGGGCAACCATAATAATATCGGTCTCGGCCAAAATTTCGTCTAATCTGTCCACTGCGCCCTGGCGTTCCAGCTTAACGCACACGGGAATACTCTTGCCCGCGGCCATGATTATATTCTTGGCTTCCTTTACGTCCTCCGGGGTTTGCACATAAGATATGGCCACAGCGTCCACGCCCAGAATAAGCCCGGCAGCCAAGTCTTTCTTGTCTTTTTCCGTAAGAGCGGGCACCTTGGTGGCCTTGCCCGGCAGAGCCAGCCCCTTACGCGAAGTGACCATACCGTTGTTATTGGCTTCAAGCACTACCAGACCGTCGGCCCGGCGCGACTCCACACGGAATTGCAGGCCTCCGTCGGCCAGCACCAGACGGTCTCCGGGAACGAGACTCTCCAGAATGACCTGATGGTCAAAAGGCATATAAGGAAGTTCGTCAATTTTTTTGTCGGTGGGGCCGAGCAGCAGCTTCATGCCCTTGGTCACGGTTATGCTTTGTTCGGAAATGACGCCCAAGCGAATCTTGGGGCCGGACAAATCCTGCATGATGGTGAGCGGAGTATTAAGTTCCGCCTCAACCTCGCGAATGTGGCGGATAATGTCCACAAAAAGAGAAGCATCGCCGTGGGAAAAGTTGAGACGGAAAACGCTCACCCCAGCCTCGGCCAGTTTTTTGAGCATCTCTTTGCTGTTGGAAGCCGGGCCTACGGTGGCAACGATCTTTGTTCTCATAACCATAACCTTTAATTGAATTCGTTTATTTCCAAGCCTCTTTTCGAAGCGTCAAACGCAAGTCGGATCACGTAAACGGCTATAAATTCCGAAAAAATGCCGCTCTGCTGACTTTTCCCGCATTTGCACCTCTTTTGTCAAGCTAATAAGCGGCGCGATATGTAAAAAGTACTGTGAGAGACAAATACTTCCGGAGGTCCGTAATTATTATTTACGCTTCCGCGCTTGCGCGATATTGCGGGTAGGAGGCTTAATGCTACCCTCCGCCGCCTCCCACTATTTACCATTTTTCTAAAAAATAACCTCCCCCGTCCTTCTTGCCTCATTCGCATTTACGCCCAATAGACAACCCCTTAAACACACAGGATTGACGCCGCAAATCAGCCCTCCCGCTCCTCTCGGAAAAGGCGCCTCCATAATTATATAACGAAGACTATAAAATATACAATTAACCGATATACAAACGTTTTAACCACGTTTCCCCTACGCCCTTGACAGTGCGTACGGTCATGGTACATAAGTGGTAAAAAGTGGGAATTGGTGGTAAAAACATGATGAAGCTTTTCCGCAGAAGTCACTGCCGAAGCCTTGATGCCAAGGCGCGGCTCATGCTTCCACCGGAATACCGAGAAGCTATCATCGCCTCTTCCGAAGACAATGAGGCCGGCACTTTTGTGCTTACCGGTTTCCAAGGCCGCCTGGTCGGCTACACCTTGAAAGATTGGGAGGACAATGCCGCGCAATTGGAACAGATAAAAATGCCGTCCGTTAATCTCAGCCGCTTCATAAGCAAAGTTCTTGGCCTTGCCGAGGAAATAACTCCTGATCCTCAGGGGCGTATCCGCATACCCAGGCCGTTGCTGCGCGAGGCAAAACTGTGCAAGGACGTGCAATTGGTAGGCATTGGCCGGCGTTTTGAAATATGGGATCAGACTACCTTTGATGAGCTGCAATTCGCCGATGTTTCAGAAGAACTCACTGCCGCAGGCGTGAATATATCAATGTAGGGCTCACGGCTCTCCGAACAAACGTAGTTTTTATTTACAATTGGAATTATAATGTATGAAAGCCGGTTTGACGCTGCTTCTCTTCATATTTCGGTACTTCTCGGCGAAACCTTGCAAGCCATCGCTCCAAAACCCGGCGGACGTTATCTTGACGGCACGCTGGGCCTTGGCGGACACAGCCGGGCCATTTTACAATCCGCTCCCGACATAGAGCTATGCGGCCTTGACCGCGACGAAAACGCACTTGGCGCGGCCGCCGCAAATTTGGCGGAATTTTCCGGACGAGCCAACTTATTCCACTTGCCCTATGCGGAATTTTCCGAAGCTCTCGGCAAACTGGGTTGGAATGAAATTGACGGAGCGCTGCTGGATCTGGGCGTGTCGTCCATGCAGATTGACACTGCTGAACGCGGCTTTAGTTTCAGGCACGACGGCGAGCTGGATATGCGCATGGATACCTCTTCCGGCGCAAAATCAGCTCGCCAACTGGTGAACCGCGAGCACTTCGTCGCGCTGAAGGAAATTATAGCCTCCCTTGGCGAAGAGCCGCAAGCCGGCAGAATCGCCAGGGCCATAATTGACGCCAGGGAAAAAAAAGAAATCACCACAACTCTTGAATTAGCTGAGATAGTTTACAAAGCATATCCGGCGGCATGGAGGGCCAAAGCCAGAAACCATCCGGCCACGCGCACTTTCCAGGCTTTGCGCATGGCGGTGAACGACGAACTCGGGCAGTTGAAGATTTTTCTGGAAAACATTCTGGCCCGGCTGCGCCCCGGCGGCCGCCTGGCAATTATCTCCTTCCACTCATTGGAAGACCGTATGGTAAAAACGGCTATGCGCTCCTGGGCCGAGGGCTGCCGCTGCCCCAGGCAATTGCCCCTGTGCGTCTGCGGCCATAAGCCCGAAGCACGCATTATTTACAAAAAACCGGTAATTCCCGGTCAGGAAGAAATGAGCGCAAACCCGCGTTCGGCCAGCGCCAAGCTGCGCGCCGCCGAAAAGTTGCATCCCGAGGAAAACGACAACCTATGAGCAAGCACAAGAGCGGCAAGGGCTGGCTTCTGGCCATAGCCCTGGGCATCCTGTCCAGCATGGTCATGGGCTTGGTCATGGTTTGGAGCAATATAGAACGCATGGATATCAATTATTTTATCAATATTATGCAGGCTGATCTCAGAGATAAGGAAGCGCACCGGGCCAAGTTGGAAGTGGAACGCGAGCATCTGCTTTCGCCTTACGAACTTGGCAGAAAAGCCGCCGCTTTTGGCATGCATCAGGCCAAGGCCGGACAGATAAGACGCGTCGACGGTCAGTAGAGCATTTCGCCCGCGAAATGCTCTGATGGCCCTATCAAAACACGGGCCGTCAGAACACAAAGTATTCGTAACGTGGGCGGGATAGTCAACGGCCGCCGTACGAAATTGGAATTATATAAGTTCGTTTTGGAGCAGAGGATGTTGCAGTTTCAGTCTCGCGGTAACAAACCCAAAAAAAATGAACGGCCTACAGCCGTAAGCGCGGTGAAAAGCAGACGCGGTCTTTTCGCCGGCCTCAGCGGCCTTGACTGGGGCAGGCTGAGAATAGAAATCGTAGCCGCCGTTTTCGCGGTGCTGTGGTTCGGGCTGTGGGCCCGAGCCTGGCATGTTCAGATGATTGAGGGACCTCGTCTGGCCAGCAGAGCCAACAGGCAGCACATGGCTTCGGAGCTGGTTACCGGACGCCGGGGCATGATCATGGATCGAAATGGGCAAGTTATGGCCCGCAGTGTTGAAGTGCGTTCGATTTACGCCAAGCCGGGTGAAATAACCGACCCGGTACATGCGGCCAATGTAATCGGGCCGATTTTGGGCATTCCCCCGGTCAAGCTTTATGAAACCCTTACGCAAAACCCACGTAAATTTATCTGGTTGGCTCGCAAGATCGACGATCAAAAAGCCGAGTCCATCCGCCGCGCCGGACTTTCCGGCATAGGATTATCCAAAGAATACGAGCGTTTCTACCCGTTCAAACACATGGCCGGACATTTGCTGGGCTTTGTAGGCATGGACGACAAAGGGCTTGAAGGCATTGAGCGTTCCCTTGACGGGCAATTGGCCAGCCTGCCTACCAGGCAGATTGTGCAGCGTGACGCCACCGGTCGGCGCTTTTACCTCAACACCGGGGGTAATGACGATCCTGGGGGCAAGGATATAACCCTTACCCTTGACCTTCAGGTGCAGTTTTTCGCCGAAGAGGCCGTTGCGGCCACAGTTGAAGAGTATGGCGCCAAATGGGGCGGCATACTGGTTGTGGACGTGCCCACGGGCGATATTTTGGGATATGCCCAATATCCGTTTTTCAACCCCAACTCATATCGTGACTACAACCCTGCCCAATACCGCAACCGCCTGGCGGCGGACGCTCTGGAACCTGGCTCCACCTTCAAGCCTTTTCTCATGGCGGCGGCCATGCAGGAAAGAAAGGTGGACTGGAATACGGAATTTTTCTGTGAAAACGGCAAGTGGGAAACCAAAACCATCACCATACGCGACACGAAGAGTCACGGTATTTTGCCCGCGCACAAAATAATCAGATATTCAAGCAATATCGGCATGGCAAAAATAGCTTTATCTCTGGGAGCGCGCACCTATAACCGCTACCTGCATCAATTGGGCTTTGGCGCGCAAACCGGCCTTCCTCTGGCCGACAGCCGTGGCATAGTACACAAGCTAAAGAATTGGAGCGAAGCCGACACCATGTCCATAGGCTTTGGGCAGAGCATATCAGTTACCGCCCTGCAAATGGCCCAGGGTTACCTCACTCTGGCCAATTATGGAGTGTACCGTCCCCTGCGCCTGGTGCATGACGAAAATGCCCAGGTGTTCGAGGTGCCCCAGCGTATTTTCTCCGAAAAGGTCAGCAAACAAGTACTGGAAATGATGCGCGAGGCCGTGGAAGAAGACGGAACCGGCAAGGCCGCGCGTATTAACGGCATGCAAGTAGCCGGAAAAACCGGCACGGCCCAGAAGGCCGACCGCAAGGCCGGAACTTACGGCTCAGGCCGTCTGGCCTCTTTTGTGGGCCTCACCCCGGCGGATAAGCCCCGTTATCTGATAATAGTGATGATAGACGAGCCGTCCAAAAACCAGTACGGCGGCGTGGTGGCGGCCCCGGCCTTCAGACAGGTGGCTATCCGTTCCATGGCCTACCGTGGGCATCTGCCAGACGTGACTTTTGCCGAAAAGCCCGACAAACGTATGGTTGCGGCAACGGAAAGCAAGCGCAAGTATGTAAGAGGACTCAGACTGGCTTCGGAGTTGCCCGCCCTGAGCGGCATCACGTCCGTTGCCGACGCCGAACCCATTCAGACCAGAGAAGAAAAAGTCCGGCGCAGAATGCGCACTGTGCCGAATGTATTGGGCAAATCAGTGCGCAATGCGGTGGAAATTTTCGCCCAGGGCGGCATTGTGCCGGAACTGAAGGGCAACGGGCAACATGTGATAAAACAATCGCCGGAACCGGGCAGCAAATGGCCGGACGACGACAAAAATATCGGCTATGTGCTCTGGCTCTCGGAACGCTAGTACTTTTTGCGAATAAAATTAGTAATATGAATAATTATCTTGACTTCACCGCGCTTCTCTCCCTGGTCCAGGCGCAAAAGCCTGGCCTTTCCTCTGATTCGCGCAAAGTTGGACCAGGCCATGTTTTTGTGGCGGCGCCCGGAATTTCCGCTGATGGAGCAAAATTCATCCCCGATGCCGTGCGGGCCGGGGCCGCCTTTATCGTGTGCCGCCGGGAAGATTTTAATCCCGGCGAGACCGGTTTCAGCGGGCAGGTAACATGGCACGATAATCCGTCCGAAGCCCTTGGCGATCTGGCCGAAGCGCGTTACGGAGATTTAATCCGCAAATTGGAAATTTTCGGAATAACCGGCACCAATGGTAAAACTACCTGCGCCTACCTGCTGGAACATTTTTTCAATTCCATGGGGCGCAAATGCGGCGTAATCGGCACAGTGAACTATCGTTGGCCCGGCCATCAGGAAGACGCCCCGCTGACCACCCCAGACATGTTGCGCAATTTTGAAATGCTGGCCGCCATGGCCGAGGCCGGAGCCGATACAGCCATTATGGAGGTTTCTTCTCATGCTTTGGCGCAAGGACGCGTAGCCCGTATAGCTTTTTCCGGGGTGGTGTTTACTAATCTCACCCAGGATCATCTGGACTACCACTCCGATATGGAAGAGTATTTCCAGGCAAAATCTAGACTCTTTATTGATTATAAGTTAAAAGTTCCTGTTAACAAAAAATTGGCCATCAATACCGACGACCAATGGGGCCGCAAATTACGCGCCATGTGTCCGGGGGCTATGTCTTTCGGGCTTGAGGAAATTGAGGGCGAACAGGGGCTTAAGGGCTGGTTATCGGCTATGTCCCCGGCTGGTCTTGAGTTGGAGGTTTCCCTCGGCAACAGCGCGTCCTGGAGAATAAGGTCACCCTTGGTGGGGGCCTACAATGCCTCCAATCTGCTGGCCGTGCAGGCTGTGGCCTTAAATTGCGGCTACGCGCCCGAAGACATGCGGCATTTTGAAGATTTCCACGGCGTTCCGGGCCGACTTGAACGTATCGGCAACGGCAACGGCCTGAATATTTTTGTGGATTATGCCCATACCCCAGATGCGCTGATAAACGTGCAAAAGGCACTGCGCGGGGCGGGATTTAAACGCCTGATTACGGTTTTCGGCTGCGGCGGCAACCGTGACCGTAAAAAACGCCCGCTCATGGGCGAGGCGGTTGCGGAATGGTCGGATGTGGCGGTTTTGACTTCGGACAACCCCCGCCACGAAGACCCTGGGGCCATAATTGACGATGTGCTTCCGGGTTTGGGCAAGGCCGGCGAACTTTTTGTGGAACCGGACCGGAGAAAGGCCACGGCCATGGCCATGGCCATGCTGGGACCCGAAGACGCTCTGCTGGTGGCCGGCAAAGGGCATGAAAGTTATCAACAGATCGGCGCGGTAAAGTATCCGTACAGCGATCAGCAAACCATCAAGGAACTCATGTGCGTTCAAGCGTAGCTGATATCGGCAAGGCGGCGGAAGCATCGGTAACAGGCGAATCCTACGGAGACCTTATAATCTCCGGGGTCAGCATCGACAGTCGTAAAATCGTGCCCGGAGATCTTTTTGTGTGCATCCGGGGCGAAAAATTCGATGGCCATGCCTTTGCTTCGGCCGCGTTGGAATCCGGGGCGGCGGCAATTATGATTGACCGGCCCCTGCCCACGGAAGTAGCCGCGCGCATTCTGGAAAGCGCCCCGCTGTTGCAGGTGAACGACAGCGTGGCCGCGTTGGGCCGCCTGGCCGCCCGCTGGCGCGAAAAAACCAAGGCTTTTGTGATTGGAGTAACCGGCACGGCCGGCAAGACCACAGTAAAGGAAGTTCTGGCCCAGGTTTTGGAACGTAAGGGCAAAGTGGCCAAAAACGATTTGAATCTGAACAATCAAATCGGCATGCCCCTTTCCATACTCAAAGCCGACGGCGACGAGGATTTCTGGGTCATGGAAGCGGGAATCAGCAAGCCGGAAGACATGGACGAGCTCGGGGCCATATTGCTGCCAGATCTGGCTCTGGTACTCAATGCCGGGGCCGGGCATCTGGCCGGGCTCGGCAACAAGGGCTCGGCCCATTACAAAGCCAGGTTTCTGGCCCACCTGTCATCAAAGGGCACAGGGCTGGTGTGCGCCGATTATCCGGAGTTGGCCAAGGAAGCCAGAGGCGTGTGCCGCAATATGATTTTCTTTTCGGCCATGAACAAGCCGGTTTTCTACCGCGCGGCCTTTAACGGTCCGGGCAAGCCGGGACACAGCCTTTATCGACTTGTGCTCGACGGAAATTTTCTTGACGTGCATACCCCTTTCAACGGGCACTATGGAGCTGAAAACACCATTGCCATCGCGGCGGCGGCTCACCTGTGCGGAGTGGGGCTTGAAGACATCTCGGCGGGATTCGCCGGGGCCAGGCTGCCCAAGCAGCGTTGCCAGATTTCCACCGAGGGCGGCTGGCGCGTGATTGACGACAGTTACAATGCCAACCCTCTTTCCATGGCCCGCATGCTTGAAGCCGCTTCAGAAATGGCCGGGGCGCAGCCCATGGTATGCATGTTGGGAGAAATGGGTGAACTTGGCGAAGCGGCCCGTGAAGAACATGAAAAACTGGGCCGACTGCTGGGCCGTTTGCGACCCAAGGCCGTTTTTTGGAAGGGCAGGCATTTTGATTCCGTAAGCAATGGCCTGCGCATAGAAGGAGCGGCCTGCCACACGGCACAGGCGGAGAGCCCCTACGATTTTTGCGGGCGTCTGGCCGCTTTGGGCCTCAAGTCCGGGCTGATAATCATCAAGGGGTCCAGAATGAACGCTCTGGAACATCATGTGGCGGCCTTAAAAACTTTTTTATCCGGCATTGATGAAAATTCCGCTGATTTGCCCTCTGGTCCGGGAAGAAATTGCGCTGTAAAACTGGAGAGGAAAGCCGATGTTTTATAATCTGCTCGCCCCTCTGGCTTCGGAATGGACGATTTTCAACGTCTTTCGTTATATCACTTTCCGTTCGGTCTGGGCGCTTATTACCGCCCTGCTCATTTCCATTTTTGTGGGGCCGCGCTTCATCCGCTGGCTGCAGGAGCTCAAATACGGCCAACACATTCATGAAGATGTGGTCGGGCATCAAAGCAAAGCGGGAACCCCCACCATGGGCGGATTGCTGATCGCCTTCAGCCTGACCGTGAGTGTACTCTTATGGGCCGACTGGCGTAATCATTATATATGGATAACTCTGCTGGTATTTCTGGGGTTCGGCGCGGTGGGCTTTATCGACGACTATGCCAAAATAAAGAAGGGTAAAAACGCCGGGCTGTCACCCAAGGCCAAGTTCGGCGGTCAGATCGTCATTGCCTCGGTGGCCATGCTGCTGCTTATGAATGAACCAGCCTTTTCCACCAAGCTGGCCGTGCCTTTTTTCAAAGATCTCAACCCGGATATGGGCTGGTTTTACTTTCCCTTCGCGGTAATTGTGATGGTGGGAGCTTCCAACGGGGTAAACCTCACCGATGGCCTGGATGGCTTGGCCATCGGCCCGACCATTGTGGCCGGGATGGTGTTTGCGGTTTTCATTTATGTTACCGGTAACGCCCTGTTTTCCAACTATTTGCTTTTACCTTACGCGCCGGGGGTGGGCGAGGTTACGGTGCTCTGCTCCGCTCTGGTGGGGGCCGGGCTGGGATTTTTATGGTACAATGCCTATCCGGCCCAGGTTTTTATGGGCGACGTGGGCTCCTTAAGCCTTGGCGGGTTGTTGGGCTTTCTGGCCGTGCTCTGCAAACAAGAGTTGACCCTTGGCGTCGTGGGGGGGCTTTTTGTGGCGGAAACGCTCTCGGTGATCATTCAGGTCGGGTATTTCAAATGGAGCGGCGGAAAGCGTGTTTTCCGCATGGCCCCGCTGCACCATCACTATGAATTAAAAGGTATTCCGGAATCAAAAATTATCATACGTTTCTGGATTACTTCGGCATTACTCGGACTGGCGGCATTATCGGTACTGAAACTCCGTTAACAACGCCATATGGCAAAATAACGGTAAAAAACGCGGCCAGACAAGAGTTTGGGGGAAAGGATTTTTCCCCTTCCCCAGATCTATCAGGATAAAAAATATGGCTCTCGAAGATACTCGCAAAAAAAATGTGGAAGAAGGACAGCTTGCCGTTGTTGTGGGCGCGGGGCGTTCCGGTATGGCGGCGGTGCGCCTTCTGGCCAGGAAAGGCGCGCGGGTGCGGCTGCTGGACAAGGATGAGAAAAATATCTCCCCGGATTTCAGGACCAAAGCGGAAAAGGTCGGGGTGGAAATTATTTGCGGCGAGCACAAGCCCGAACATTTTGCCTGGGCCGATGTTGTGATCCCCAGCCCGGGAATGCCCGCTGCGTCGCTCTACCCTTTACTGTCCAAGGAAGATCCGCCTCTGGTCATGGCTGAAATGGAGCTGGCTTACCGGCAGCTTTCAGGTGAACCGATTATCGCTATTACCGGCACCAGCGGCAAGACCACCACGGCCAGCCTCACGGCGGCTATGCTGCGCGAGCAGGGGCTCACCGTATTTCTGGGCGGCAATATAGGCACGCCACTTTGCGAATATGTGCTTTCCGGGCGTAAGGCCGATGTACTGGTAGTGGAAATATCCAGCTTCCAGTTGCAGACATGCACCACCTTCTGCCCCAAAGTAGCGGTGCTGCTCAACATTTCCGAGAACCACCTCGACTATCACGCCGACATGCGTGAATACATTGAGGCCAAGTTCCGCGTTTTTCGCAGCCAGGAAGCTGGCGACGCAGCTCTGCTGGCCGAATCAATGCGTCCGCTGGCTGAAGCTTACAATCTTAAGGCCAGACGAATATTTTTTACGGCGCAAGAGCGTTTTAAGCGCACAGCGCTGCTTGGAGCGCATAATCAGGCCAATATGGAAGCGGCCTGGCAGGCCTGCCGCCAATTTGGCGTGTCCATGGAAAACGCGGCCAAGGCCGTGGCCGCTTTCAAGCCTCTGCCGCATCGCCTGGAGATAGCGGCGGAAAAGGACGGAGTTATTTACATCAACGATTCCAAAAGCACCACGGTAGCAGCTTTGCGCGTGGCTCTGGAAGCAATGAAAAGCATAAAACGGCCCACAATTCTGCTGGCCGGGGGCAAGTTCAAAGGCGGGGATCTGCCCGGCTTGACCGGACTTTTGCGCGCACAGGTCAAAGCCGTAGCCCTTTTTGGGGCCTGCCGGGATAATTTCGAGCAGGCCTGGCAGGGTGTTGTGCCCTTAAGCTGGGACCCCACGCTCAAGGACGCGCTGGCGCGGGCGCAGGCCATGGCGGTTTCCGGAGACGCGGTGCTAATGTCCCCGGCCACGGCCAGCTATGATCTTTACAAAGATTATACCGTGCGCGGCGATGATTTCAAGAAGCGGGCCAAAGAGCTCTAATAGTCTTAATTTAATAATTTTATTAATATGCAAGACAAGATGCCTCAGCCCTGCAGGGAGTTTTAGTTGATGGCGTTTTTTAAAAATTCCTCCTTATCAGGAGCCTCATTCAAAAAAGAAACCACCAAAGGTAAGGCTGCCGCGCCTTCGGTGGGGGCTATCGCTTCGCTGCGCGAAAAGAACGACAATCCGATCAAAGTAGCCGTAAACACCAAACCAGGTTCTTTTGACTGGTGGCTTTTCACCATAATGATCACCATTCTGGCCATAGGGCTGGTTATGGTTTTGAGCGCCAGCGGCATAGTTGCCGAAAAGATGAACGGCGACAAATACTACTTTTTCAAACGCCAGCTCATTTTTGCCGCCGCCGGAGGCGCGGCCTTGTGGGCAGCCGCCCTGTTGCCGCGCGAATGGCTTTACAAAATGCAATACCCGGCTCTTTTTTTAGCTTTGGCTCTGTTGTTGATCACCTTGTCGCCGCTTACACCGCGCATCAACGGTGCAAAACGTTGGATTCCCATCGGCCCGATTTCCATTCAGCCCATGGAGTTCGTAAAAATCGCCCTGGCCCTGTATTTGGCTTATTTCATGAGCAGCAAGCAAACCTTGATCAAAACTTTCAGCCGAGGGGTAATACCGCCTTTTGCCGTTACCGGGCTGTTCTGCTTCCTTCTGCTTTTGCAGCCGGACTTCGGCAGCGCGGTGGTGCTGGCGGGCATACTCTTTTTCATGTGCGTGGCCGGAGGCACGCGGTTCATCTATCTGTTCTTCTCCCTGGCCATGGCCGTGGCGGGCGCGGTGGCCCTGGCCATATACTCGCCCTATCGTTTGAGGCGGCTCACCGCTTTTCTTGACCCGTTCCAGGACGCCCAGAACACCGGTTATCAATTGGTTCAATCGCTGTACGCTCTTGGTTCCGGAGGCTTTTTCGGCGTGGGAGTGGGGGCGAGCAAACAGAAAATGTTTTATCTGCCTGAAGCCCATAACGACTTTATCATGGCCGTTATAGGTGAAGAATTGGGCTTTTTCGGCATAACTATAGTTATGGTACTTTTTGTGCTGCTTTTCTGGCGCTGTCATAAAATAATCATGGGACAAAACGATTTGCGCGACCGCTTAACCGCTTTTGGGGTGACGCTGATTTTGGCCATGGGTACGTGCATGAATCTTGCCGTGGTAATGGGCGTGGCCCCTCCCAAGGGGGTGCCAATGCCTCTTCTAAGTTATGGCGGCAGTAATCTTCTGGCCACCATGATCTGCGTGGGGTTGCTGATGAATTATTCGCGGACGGTAAAACGATGGAACGAATAATTCTATCCGCCGGGGGTACCGGTGGGCATATATTCCCCGCTCTGGCTGTGGCCGAGAGCATAAAGGCCGAATATCCCGAAGCCAGGATACTGTTTGTGGGTTCGTCCACAGGCCCCGAGGCTGTGCTGGCGGCGCGCGCCGGGCTGGAATTTTCCGGATTGGCCGTGCGCGGTTTCCTCGGCCGGGGTTTCAAAGCCGTAGGCGCGGGGGTGTCCATGCTGTCGGCAATAGTAAAAGCCTGCCGCATAGTTGATGAATTCAATCCCGATATGGTGGTTGGTTTTGGTGGTTACGCCTCTTTCGCTCCGGTTATCGCCGCCCGGTTGATGGACCGCGCCTGCGCGGTCCATGAGCAGAATGCCCTGGGGGGCCTCAGCAATAAAATTTTAGGGCGTATGGCCGACCGTGTGTTTTTGTCCATGCCCGAAACCATTGGTTTTGACGGACTCAAGGCCATTTTCACGGGCAATCCGGTGCGCGGAGCCGTAGCCGTGGCCGGACGGGAAGAACATGGCGGCAACACGCGAAGGCTGCTTGTTTTCGGCGGCAGTCAAGGCGCGCGCACTATTAATAATTTTATGATTAACGCTTTGCCGTTATTAATTAAGAATGACGTTGAAATTCGCCATCAAACCGGCTCGTTCGACTACGAGCGTGTACAGAAATACTACCGTGAGGCAGGGGCCAGCGACGATTCGGTTTTTTCTTTTATTGAAGATATGGCCGGAGCCTATGCCTGGAGCGATATGGTGTTATGCCGTTCAGGAGCCACAACAGTGGCTGAACTGGCCGCCGCCGGAAAGGCCGCCATACTGGCGCCTTTTCCCCACGCAACCCATGACCATCAAACTTTCAACGCCAGAGCCATGGAAAAACTGGGCGCGGCCATGCTCGTTCCCGATACCGACCTGCAAAAGGACGGCACAGCCGGGACAGTAATGCGTCTGCTTGAAGATAAGGAAAAATTACGGGCCATGGGCCGGGCAGCCCTCGCGGCGGCCAGACCCGAAGCAGCGTTGAATGTGGTTAGAGCTATGGAAGATATTATAGAGGCCAAGGAAAAAAATGCGCGATAAGGTAAAAAAAATACATATGGTGGGCATTGGCGGCTCGGGCATGAGCGGCATTGCCGAAATTCTTCTAAACCTGGGTTACGAAGTGCGCGGCTCCGACATGAGCGATTCGGCCACGGTAAAAAGACTTGAGGAACTGGGAGCCAAGGTGTTCAAAGGCCATGAGGCCGAACATGTCACCGACGCCGAAGTGCTGGTCAAGTCAACGGCCATAGGCGAAGACAACCCCGAAGTGCAAATTGCCAGAACCAAAGGCATTCCGGTCATTCCCAGGGCGGAGATGCTTGCGGAACTCATGCGGCTGCGCCAGGGCATAGCCATTGCCGGAACCCACGGGAAGACCACCACCACTTCGCTTACCGCGTCCATTTTCGACGAGGCCGGAACCGACCCTACCGTGATCATTGGTGGGCGTCTAAATGCCTATGGAACAAATGCCAGGTTGGGCGAGGGCAATTACCTCATAGCCGAAGCCGATGAGAGTGACGGTTCCTTCCTGTGCCTTTTTCCCATCATCAACGTGGTAACCAACGTTGATATGGACCATGTGGATTTCTACGGCGGACAGGAGGCCATTGACAGGGCCTTTGTGGACTTTATGAACAAAGTGCCCTTTTACGGCATAAACATTGTGTGCGGCGACGACCCCGGTGTGAGAAGGCTTTTGCCAATGGTTAAAAGGCCCGTGCTCTGCTACGGTTTTGGCGAGGGCAACGCGCTGAGGGCCAAGGTGCTTGAATGCGGCGCGCAAAGCCGCTTCGAAGTACGTTTCAAAGGCATAAATATAGGCGTGGTCACTTTGGGGCAACCAGGCAAACACAATGTACTCAACGCTCTGGCGGCCATTGGCGTAGCCCTTGAAACCGGGGTTAGCGTGGAACACTGTCTTTCGGGGCTGAAACGCTTTGGCGGCGTGGGGCGCAGATTTGAATTCAAAGGAGAGCGCGACGGGGTAACTGTGGTGGACGACTACGGGCATCACCCGGCGGAAATAGCGGCCACACTGGCCACGGCCCGTCAGGTATTTCCCGATCGTCGTCTGGTGGTGGCCTTTCAGCCACACCGCTTCACCCGCACCCAGGCCCTTTTTGGCGAATTTTGTAAAGTATTCGATTCCGTGGACAAATTACTGCTCACTGAAATTTATCCGGCTTCGGAAAAACCGATTCCCGGTGTGAGCGGGCAAAGCCTGGCTCAGGGCATACGTCAAATTTCCCATACTGATGTGGATTTCTTCCAGAGTCTGGACGAGCTTTGCGGCGCTCTGCCCGGAATGTTGAAGCCGGGGGACGTTCTGCTCACACTGGGCGCGGGCAGCGTTACCAAAATAGGCCCAAGCTATCTGGCAAGTTGAGAATTCCGGTTTTAAGGGTGGCGGGCTTGCGAAGCGCGCAAGCCGCCAGAACATGACGGAGTGACAATATGAAAATACTTCCCAATCCCAGTCTGTCGAGCATGACAACCCTTGGCCTTGGCGGCACAGCCATAGCCGAAGTGGTGCTTGAAGAGGCGGTTGACGCCTACAAGATTGAGGAAACCTGCAAAAAACTGGGTGGAGAGCCTTATTTTGTGGGCGGGGGAAGCAATTTGCTGGCTGCCGACGGTGAACTGCCCCTGGTGGTGGTGCGCCCGGCCATTGGCAAGGTTCCGATTATTACCCGCGAGGAAGGCGGCAAGGTTTTTGTGCGGGCCGGGGCCGGAGTGAAGCTGCAA
This sequence comes from Desulfovibrionaceae bacterium, assembly GCA_031553655.1. Taxonomy (GTDB): domain Bacteria; phylum Desulfobacterota; class Desulfovibrionia; order Desulfovibrionales; family Desulfovibrionaceae; genus JAVBLG01. Next base: position 96,992 of record JAVBLG010000023.1, read on the forward strand.
AGACTACTGGGCTTTTGCGCCAATAACAGTCTGTCAGGCCTGGAAAGGCTTTGCGGAATCCCAGGGACAGTCGGCGGAGCAGCGGCCATGAATGCCGGATCATTCGGCTTAGAAACCGGTGAGTCCATAGAAATGTTGAGGGTTTTCGCCCCCGGAAAAGGCATGCTTGATGTATCAAGAAAAATGATTGATTTCGCTTATCGACGTACTAATATCTTTGGAATCAATCAGACTTTTTTAATTATTCACGCATTATTTGCCTTGACGAAAAGTCAAAGGAGTGTCATCACAAACTCCATGCGTCTCAACTTTTTCAAGAAAAAATCTACACAACCTCTCAACAAAAAAAGTGCTGGTTGTGTGTTTAAAAATCCCGGCCCGGATCTGTATGCGGGCAAGCTTCTGCAAGATGCCGGTTTTCGCGGCAAGGGCCTCGGTGGAATGGCCTTTTCAAAAGTGCATGCCAATTTCCTGATCAATGAAGGAAACGGCAGCGCCAAAGCAGCTTTTGACTTGATTGGCGAAGCGCGCTCGACCGTAAAAGCAAAATTCGGCATAAACCTTGAACTTGAAGTCAAGGTATTACCCGAAGGCCTTGCGGTATAAATCTCGAAACGCTTCGTGGCCGCCGGATTATTCGAATTGAAATCGCACTGAAATTTGAACGGCGGATGACAGGACAGACTTTTTAAAGTTGAGATTGATGGTGAGCAAAAAGAAAAATGATCGCAAACCATATGCGAAGCACAGTAACAAGGAAAACCGGATCAAAAAGTTGTTTGCGCATGTCAGATTCCCCTTTATTGAAGGTTTGCGGGGGTTCGCGGTATTTTTAATTTGCGCATTGGTCGGGGGCATTTTCTTGTTGGGCATAGCGGTGGGAACCTTGCAGTTGCATCGCTTCATAACCACCACCCCGTTTTTTGCTACGAAATATGTTGACGTCACCGGCAATTTGCGCCTTTCCAAAGAAGAAATTCTGCGCCTGGCCGGCATAAATATGGGTGACAATTGTTTGGCGGTAAGCATCGCTCATTTGGAAAGGGAATTGCTGGCCAGCTCGTGGGTGGAGGAAGTTTCGGTAAAAAGGCTTCTGCCCGACAGGTTTTCAATAAGAATCAAGGAGCGTCAGCCGGCCTTCTGGGTACGCAAGGAAGGAACTTTGTTTTACGCTGACACCAAAGGGGCCATAATCGCCCCGGTGGAAACAGAAAATTTTGTATCCCTGCCCACTTTGCAGATTGAATCGGGCAGCGAGGATGTGCTCGATAAACTTGAGGGATTTGTAAAAGATTTGCGTGCCGGCCTTTTGCCGGTGGAATTCCAGACCGTATCCGGAATAAGTATCAATCCCGGCCGGGGAGTGGAACTGCACCTGGAAGACAGAAACATGCGCCTATCCATCGCCGCCGACGACTGGCGCGGCAATCTGGAAAGACTGGCGCTCACATTAAAAGACCTGGCCAGGCGCAATGAACTTGGCATAGTTCTTGAAGTCAGAGCCGCTGACGGAAACGTCTGGGTAATCCGTAAAATGGACGCGGGAGCCTGACAAAAATGGTTGACAGATGTAATTCTTGTAAAATTATATTCCTGGCGGGGTGGTAAATTATGCCTAAAACCGAGCTGATAGTCGGTCTTGACATAGGCACAACAAAAATTTGCGCTGTAGTGGGCGAATTGTCCGATTCCGGGCTTATTGACGTGGTAGGTATAGGCACAAGCGTTTCCACCGGGCTGCGCAAAGGGGTGGTGGTCAATATAGATCACACCGTACAGTCCATACGCAAAGCTCTGGAAGAAGCCGAGCTCATGGCCGGATGTGATATACGCGCCGTTTACGTGGGCATTGCCGGCAGTCACATCATGGGCATCAACAGCCACGGGGTTATTGCCGTTAAAGGCGGCGAAGTGGCTCAGCGCGACATTGAAAGAGCTCTTGATGCGGCCCGGGCCGTAGCCATACCGGCCGACCGGGAAGTTATCCACATCCTGCCGCAAGAATTCATTGTGGACGATCAGCGCGGCATAGTCGACCCGCTGGGCATGGCCGGAGTGCGACTGGAAGTGAAGGTGCACATTGTTACCGGGGCGGTATCTTCGGCCCAGAACATAATCCGCTCCTGCCACCGCAGCGGACTGGAAGTTTCTGACATAGCCCTGGAGGCCCTGGCTTCGGCCAAGGCCGTGCTTACCGCCGAAGAACGCGAAATAGGCGTGGCCCTGGTGGACCTTGGCGGAGGCACCACTGATATAGCAATTTTCGCCAATGACGCCATCAAACACTCCGGCGTGCTGGCTCTTGGCGGGCACAACCTAACCAGCGATATCGCCTTCGGACTGCGCACATCAATGGCCGCGGCGGAAAAGATCAAGCTGAAGTACGGATGCGCGCTCACGGAAATGGTGCGAGCCGACGAGTACATTGAAGTTCCCAGTGTGGGAGGGCGTGAGCCGCGCCGCCTTTCGCGCCAGATTCTGGCGGAAATATGCGAGGCCAGAATGGAGGAAGTGCTCTATCTGGTGGAACAGACTCTGGTGAAATCCGGATTTAAGAGTATGATCGGCGGCGGAGTGGTGCTTACGGGGGGGTCTGCCTTGATTGAAGGATGCCAGGAATTGGCCGAACAGATATTCAATCTGCCGACACGCATAGGCTATCCTCTGAATGTAGGGGGACTCAAAGATGTGGTGAATAGCCCCAAATACGCTACGGCAGTTGGTCTTTTGCGCTACGGGGCGGAAAAAGAAAACCTGGGACATAAGAAGTTTACCAATAAAGATTCTGGAATATTTAACGGTGTACTGTCACGTATGAAGAAATGGTTTGCGGATATTTCTTAGGTTTGCTTTGAAATTAAAGTTTTCGTGTTTATATTTAAGTTGACTTTCCACACTTTATAAAGGCTGGAGCGGGAAGGAGAAAGATATATGGAAATTTTTGGAATAGAAGAAGGCATAATCCCTGGCAACGCCAAGATTAAGGTGGTAGGTGTGGGGGGAGGCGGAGGCAACGCCGTGCAGCACATGATCAATTCGGGGCTGAAAGGAGTTACCTTTGTGTGCGCCAACACCGACTTGCAGATGCTCAACAACTGCACTGCGGAAACCAGAATCCAGCTTGGTGAAAAATTGACCAAAGGGCTTGGCGCGGGGGCCAATCCCAATGTCGGCCGCGAAGCCGCCTTGGAAAGCGTGGGCGCGATTAAAGACTCGATCAAAGATTCGGATATGGTCTTTGTTACCGCCGGCATGGGCGGCGGCACCGGCACTGGCGCTGCTCCCATAATAGCCCAGGCCGCTAAGGAAATGGGTGCGCTTACTGTAGGCGTTGTGACCAAACCCTTCCATTTTGAAGGCAACAAGCGCAGAATCGCGGCTGAAGCCGGCATTGAAGAATTTAAGCAGCATGTGGACTGCCTTATTACCATTCCCAATGATCGCCTTCTCAGCTTCGCTCCCAAAAAAGCGCCTTTCTCCGAAATGCTCAAGAAAGCCAACGACGTACTTTATCACGCCGTAAAGGGCATATCCGACGTGATTATGGAAGACGGGCTGGTTAACCTTGACTTTGCCGACGTACGCACGGTTATGAGCGAATCAGGACTTGCGCTCATGGGCACCGGCGTGGCGGTTGGCGACAGCCGCGCCCGCGAAGCCGCCAAAATGGCCATCAACAGCCCGCTGTTGGAAGATACCTCCATTGAAGGCGCCAAGGCAGTGCTTTACAATATCACCTCCGGCTACGACATCACCGGCGATGAAATCAACGAAATCGGCACCATCATTCAGGAAGCCGCTCATCCTGACGCCAATATCATCATGGGCGTGGTCTTTGACGAAAATGCCGATGATAGACTTAGCATCACTGTAATCGCCACCGGAATTGAATCCGGCGGCGCTGCCGCTGCCCCCGGCGGCCAGCAGCAGGCCATGGTCAGCTCTTTTCGCCAACCCGGCCATGGCGCGGCCAGCCCCAAGGAAGTGACACGCCGCCCTCCACAACAGTCTTACGAAAGTGAAGCCCCGGTGGCTTCGGCGCTGACCAATCGTCGTAAGCGCATCGAAGACTGGTACGATAACAATAGCGCCCTGCCCCCTTGGCAGCGCAAGCGGGAATTCATGAGTCAGCCCCAGCAGCCTCCTCAGGGATCAATCCGCCGCGCCACCGGACACGCTCCGGGTCAGGACGATTTCGTCTTCGACGAGGAAGAATTCGAAATGCCTACCTTCATCAGAAGACAGGCAGACTGATATTCATCCTTGTCCCTTCCCCAGGTCCCGAGAAAGCACCCCCCCCGCTTTCTCGGGACTTTCTTTTATCCGCCAAAGCAAGTTGATTTTCATCAAAACGTCCTTTATGGTCTGAAACCTCCCCCTTTAGGGGGGAAAAATTGATTGACAAAACGACGAAGTCGATGAAATCCTTTTTGTAACCCCATCCTTCAGGGAGGGGCAATCCGCACGGCTCCTATCCGCCGGCGACGGAGTCAGTCGGCGGATAGGAGCCGACTGTGGATTGAAACATCTTGCTTGTCTTTATTATATCTTCTTTTGAAGGAACTCACATCCGCAACTTTCAGCAGGATTGGCAGCCATGTCCGTTTTATATTGCGCCGAATGCGGCCAGGAAATTTCCGCCACGAACAAAAAATGTCCCAAATGTGGAGCCAGGGTTCGCCTATGGAACGACATCAGGCGCGATGTGGAAAAAAACCGCATCAGGCTGGTCGCAGTGGTCATAGGCGCGCTGCTGCTGGTGGGCTTTGGCTGGTTTTTGCGCATGGACGCCGGTTATAAAGCCCCCCTTTACGTTATTCTGGTCATCGTGGCCCCGGTTGTGCCCTGGCTGCTGGGCCTGGCCTACAAAAGCGCCGCTCCGCCCGCCGAAGAAAGCGCGCCGTCCCCAAAGGGTGAAACAAATGACGCCTCTTCCGGCCCGACCATAAAACTTTACGGCCCCGGCATGGGGCCGGACGACGCCTCAATAAAAACCCAAAGCGCGGATAAAGGCCGAAAATAAGTGGACATAGTTCTCTATCAGCCGGAAATACCGCCCAATACCGGTAATGTCGCCAGACTGTGCGCGGCTACCGGTGTCATCATGCATCTGATTGAACCTTTGGGTTTTAAAATTGACGACAAAAACCTGAAACGGGCCGGGCTGGATTACTGGCCGCATGTGCGCTTCAAAGTATGGCCGGATTTGTCCGACTATCTCGCGGCCGACGGAGCGGGCCGCCGCCTGATAATGACCTCGGCGCGCCATGGCGCCCCTCTGCACCGCTTTGCCTTCACCCGTGAAGACTCCCTGCTTTTCGGCCCGGAAACGCGCGGCCTGCCGCCGGAAGTTTTCGCCCTTGGTGGACACAGGGTGCGCATTCCCATAAAAGGCGAGGTGCGCAGCTTGAACCTGTCAACAGCCGTGGGCATTATGCTTTACTTTGGGATGGCTTCTTGCGGAATTTTGGATGAAACGCTGTAGCGGCTCAGCTTATAGCATTTTGCTTCGGACGGCCTACCAACGCACGGGCCGCCAGAGCATTTCGCTCATTTCATTCGCAAAACGCTCTAAGGAAAAATTATTATGACTTGGCCTGTCTTGGAACTCTGGTGGCTCATCCCCGTTGCGGTGGGCCTGGACTATATATTCGGCGATCCGCCCATGCCCTGGGGGCATCCTGTGCGGCTCATCGGCCGGGTCTTCAACTATTTGGAAAAATGGGCTAGAAGCGTAGGCTCCGACCGTGTGGCCGGCCTGGTCTGCCTTGTGCTTGTAGCCGGGGTCGCCGGATACGCAGTGCGCCTTCTATGCGCCTTTCCCGGCGCGGGAATTGCCGCCGCCCTATACTTTTCCTATGCTGGGCTGGCCTTTGGCTGCCTTTTGCGCGAAGGGCGCAAAGTGCTGGACGTGATCGAAAACGGCACTCTGGATGAAGCCCGGCGCGCCCTTTCCATGCTGGTAAGCCGTGACACCTCGATGCAAGATGCCTCCGCGCTGCGGCGTAGTCTGGCCGACACTCTGTCCGAAAACTTCACCGATGCCTTTGTCGCCCCGCTTTTCTGGTTGTGTTTCACCGGCCCGGCAGGTCTTTGGATGTATAAAACTGTGAGCACCATGGATTCCATGTGGGGCTACAAAACGCCCGAGTGGCGCGACCTGGGCTTTGCCGGGGCCAGACTTGACGATATTCTGGCCTATATTCCAGCCCGATTGTCGGTTGTTTTCATCCGTCTGGCCTCCATCGGCGTAAGCTGGACAATGCCCGGCGGCTCATGGCCCGGCTTTGCAACAATTTTCAGGCAGGCCGCGCACATGGAAAGCCCCAATTCGGGTTGCTCCATGACGGCTCTGGCCTGGCTGGCGGGTACGCCCATGGGCGGCCCCACCGTCTATTTCGGCGAGTTGAAGGACAAACCCTGGCTTGGCCCGTGGTTCGCTCCGGGCACAACCCCGCCGGAATGGACCACCCCCAAGCTGGAGGCGCTAATGGATCTCATGAAATACGCCGCCCTTTGGGGCACAGCCCTTACCTGGGGCTTTTCAACCATAATTTTGCATATTCTTGTGTCCTGAGCGTTCCGGCCCTGCCCGTAAAACGCCAGACGCTTTTTTCCGGAGGTAAAAATGGCTGTCACCCGTGAAGATGTGGAACACATGGCCACCTTGGCCAGGCTTAAGCTTGATATGGACACCGCTGAGCGCTTCGCCCGGCAGTTTTCCGATATTCTACGCTATATGGACACCTTGAACAGCGTTGATACGGATGGAATTACCCCGCTGTACCATCCGCTGGGAGAATCCGGAGCGCTGCGCGCCGACAAGTCCACGCGCGAGTGCTCCCCCGAGGAAGTCACGGCCAATGCGCCGCAGGCGGAAAACAACTATTTTGTGGTGCCGAGGATAGTGTAATTATGTCCGAATTGTATAAAAAAAATTTGATTGAGGTGCGCGGTATGCTGGCCTCCGGCGCGCTGAAAGCGGAAGAAGCCGCGTCGGCCTGCCTTGAACGCATCGCGCAAACCGAGCCACGCCTTAAAGCCCTTCTTACTGTGGACGCCGAAGGCGCGCTGGCCCGAGCCCGCGCCTTGGACGCAGGCGGTCCGGATCCGGCAAAGCCCCTGTGGGGCGTGCCCGTGACTGTTAAAGATTGCTTTTCCACTAAAGGGCTGCGCACTACCGCCGCCTCGCGCATGTTGGAAAATTACGTGCCTTTTTACGATGCGGGAGTGGTCAATCGCCTGCGCGAAGCCGGGGCCGTTATTCTTGGCAAGAACAATATGGACGAATTTGCCATGGGCGCGTCCACGGAAAATTCGGCCTTCCAGCCCACCGCTAATCCTTGGAACCTCGAACATTCGCCCGGTGGTTCCAGCGGCGGCTCCGCAGCCTCGGTGGCGGCCTGCCAGTGTTTCGCCTCCATGGGATCGGACACGGGCGGCTCCATCCGCCAGCCGGCTTCTTTTTGCGGCTGCGTGGGAATGAAGCCCACCTATGGCCGGGTTTCGCGCTATGGGGTGATCGCCTATGGCTCATCCCTGGATCAAGCTGGTCCCATAACCCGCAATGTGGCCGATTGCGCCGCCATGCTCCAGGTCGTGGCCGGACATGACCCGCGCGACGCCACCAGCGCCAATCTCCCCGTTGACGATTACATGGCGGCCATCGGTTCCATGGTGGATCTCAAGGGCGTACGCCTGGCCGTGCCGGAAGAATTTTTCGGCAAAGGCCTGTCACCGGAAGTGGACGCGGCCTGTAAGCAGGCCTTATCCAAATCCGAAAGTCTGGGCGCCGAGCTTGTGCCTATGGCTTTTCCCCATGCCCCCGCCTCCATAGCTGCCTATTACATTGTAGCCATGGCCGAAGCCAGCTCCAATCTGGCCCGCTTCGACGGAATACGCTACGGCCATCGCTCTGAAAATATCCAGGATCTGGCTGAACTTTATGTGCGCAGCCGCAGCGAAGCCTTTGGCGAGGAAGTAAAAAGGCGCATCATGCTGGGCACATATGTGCTTTCTTCCGGCTATTACGATGCCTATTACAAAAAAGCGGCCCAGGTGCGTCGTCTGATCCAGGCTGATTACCTTAAAGCCTTGGAAACCTGCCATGCGGTGCTCTGCCCAGCAGCCCCGGTCACCGCCTGGAAAACCGGAAGCCTCGGCGACGATCCGCTGCGCATCTACCTTATGGACATGTTCACTCTGTCCCTCAACCTGTCCGGTCTGCCCGGCATATGCCTGCCCGTGGGCCTGGGCAAAGACAGCAACATGCCCGTGGGCCTGCAAATAATCGGCCGCGCTTTTGACGAAAAGAAAATAATCGGCATTGCCGATACTCTGGAAAGGGCCTTGCCGCGTATTGGGCTGGCGAGGGGCTAAAGGCATGTGGGGGAGGGGAAAGGAACCTTTTGGAAAAGGTTCCTTTCCCC
>JAVBLG010000121.1:0-18781 GCA_031553655.1 Desulfovibrionaceae bacterium
CCTGCGCCATACCTGCCGGTTGCGCGGTAAAAGAACATTCCAGGTTTTGGTTGATGCTTTTGAGGCGCTTTTTCAGAACAGGCAGCCTGATTTGGCGTGGATTCAGACATCTCGCGGAGATACCCCGTGAGCAGTTACAAATAAAGTTTCTGGTGGAGTGTTGTGTCTCATTACAGATTCAAAAGTTTCAATAAGATTTTTGAAACTATTTCCCTTATATGGGAAAAAGCTCATATAGACCGTAACTGCTATGTATTGATTAAAAGCTGAATAGTAAAGAGGTCCATTATGTCCTGCAAAAAGAGGCTCAAATACGTATTCAAAGAACCGCCCACAAAGTGAGAAAAGTTTTTCTGAAATGTATACCCTAGAATGAGGAAGCATATCTATTAGTAGCTCTTCAGCCGCATCTCGTCCTTTGGGCCTAGACAACAGAGCGCTTCCTTTGACTTCAGGGCTTTTAATTCTATGACGCTCTCTAAATTGTTTCAAATATTCAGCCGCATCATCATGTTCAATATTAACAGCAGCATAAGAAAAGTATGGTTGATCTATGTTTAAAGCATCATTTCCAGTAAATCCAGATTCATCACAATAAATAGGCATAACAATCTCCACATGCATATAACTAGTTCATTCTTTCCCGTTTACACATTGTAGCACCAAATTGCACAAAGATTTGTAATAGCGGCCTAGAATAGAATTTAATATATCAAATAATGTTTTTAGCTGCAACATTAACTTGCAAATTTTATTATACTAATACTTACCATGACAATGCATATGCTGAGGCCGTATTTAGCGATTTTGTTCAGCGACTTTCGCCTCTTTGCCGTAGAGGGTAGAGGCATCTCACGCGGAGGACACAGGTTCAAACCCTGCCCTGTGATGCAATTCGCAGTAATGGGGAGCAGGTACAAATCCCCGGAAGGGAATCTTATTGCGAGTCTCTTATGGTGGGGATATAGTCATTTGCGTCAATGGTGTCTAATGGGGGTGACGCATTTATATTTGGGGGTATTTGTGGGGGTATTGCGTGAAAATTACTGCAATATTATGCTTATATTATAGTGTGTTGCTGCTATTATTTACGGCCCGCCCCGGCTACCAATAGGTTGTCAAAGACGTCCAGGAGTGTAAAAAACTCCTGGATTTTCTTTTGGTTAAAGTCTTATGGTTGTCATTGGAGTCATTATGGATAGGGCCGCCCCGTCAGGACGTTGGTTTGTTTTGCAGGTACAGCATTCCGTCACAATCAGGACATGGAATAGGCGGGTACATGGGAATTGTCTCCATTTATCTCGTGTGTAGAGTCGGCGTATGCTTTCAAAACTCATCGAATTTCTTAAAATCTTTAAAGACATGTTCGCCCCTATAATAATATCTGACTCCGCGCATGGGGATTTGATATATCCGTTTTCACGTTGTGACAATAACCTTATATGTTGCACACCAGGGCAGACGTATCTAAAAAAACTATAAAACGAAGGTATGAAACGACCTAAAAATGATTTTTTAAAATACCGGCAATATTTCGCTCGTTCGCATTGGTCTGTCCTCTATGTGGCACGGGCTGCCGCATAAAACGCGGCAGCCCTGAAATAAATCGACCATGTATCGAGGCGAATTTTAAACTATATTTGTAAGTTACTCGGTTCGAGCCACTTTCAAAGGTTCGCTGATTGTCAGCAGCAACACAAAGGTCAGGCAGGAAATAGTGGCCATGAACAGGAATACATAATCCCAACCCATCTTGTCCAACAGCAGTCCGGCTATAAAGGGGGCGGCCGCGCCGCCGAGCTGTCCGCCCATGTTCACTATGGCATTGGCCACTGGGAATTTTTCCTTGGCGATGAACGGCATGGGGTAGGCCATGTAAGCCGAAAAGCCGATGCTGAGCAGTACCCCGGTGAGAAACAGCAGAAGGGCGTATATTGTGGGATCGGCGGGGGAATTGATCAACGAGTACATCATCACGGCGGTGGCCAGAGCCGAGAGCATCATGCCCGGCTTGCGGCGCTTGCCGAGCAGACGATCCGAAAGTATGCCGCCGATTACATTGCCGGCCACGGCCCCGACCCACGGCGCGGCAGCCACAAAACCCATGCCCATGATGGTGAATTTCTTCACCGTTAAAAGATAGGTGGGAATCCAGGCCAACAGCACATTTGAAATACCCAGTTGGAAGCAGTAACCCAAGGCGCAGCCGATTACGTTCCAGGAAGTGAAAATGCCGGCATTGGTATTGAGTATCTTCTCGTCGCGTACCCTGATAATCCTGTCCAGCCAGGGAATGGGGCTGGACAGTGCGCCTTTTTTGCCGGACGCGCCGCCGGCGCTGTCTTTTTCCTGAATATGATCAAGCTCGTCCTTATTGACGAAGCGCGAATCAGCGGGATTGTCCGTCACAAGGGACAACCAAAAAAACGACAGCACTATGCCCGGCACGGCGAAGAAAAAGAATATCTCCTTCCAACCCCACATGGCGATAATCATGGCGCAAATGGGCGGCACGATCACCGGCCCCATTTTGACTGCGGCCAGAAAAATGCCCGAGGCCGTGCCTTTTTCTCTGGCAGGGAACCAATTATTGATGGTTGAGGTAACACCGATGGGCAGGGGACCTTCAGCAAGCCCGAGAGTAAAACGGCAGGCTTTCAGTGCGAACAGCGACCCCACGAGGCCTGTCATGCCCGTGGTTATTGAGGTCAGGATCATTGAAATCGTAAACACTCTTCTGACGCCGAATCTGGACAACAGCCAGGCCGAAGGCAGTTGCGCCAGGGCGTATGCGAGCAGAAAGAGGCTCACCAACCCGCCGGCTTCGGCATTGCTCATAGCGAATTCTTTTCTGAGAAAAGGCAGGGCCACGCCCAGATTGGCGCGATCGGCCGCGGCGATTGTGTAGATGATGAAGAACAGAAATGCCACTATCCAACGGTAACGGCTTGGTCTCGTCTGAACGGAATGGGCAGCGGCGTCTAAGGTCTGAGTGCTCATAAGTCCTCCAGAATGATTAAATTAGGTTGAAGCCGCGCAGCGTCTCGCCAAGGCCGAGCAGGTCGGTTGTCATGACGCCGTTTTTAATCTGTTCCCGAAACATGTTTTCTTTTTCCACGCGGGCCAGGCTGTTTTCGATAACGGCATCCGCTTCGTTCCGCCTGACCACCACCACGCCGTCCCGATCGCCCACAATGATGTCGCCGGGATTAATTTGCACATCGCCGATGCAGATCGGCACATTCACTTGCCCGGGCTGGTTTTTGCCGGTGCCTTTGATGCAAAGGCCGCGGCAGAAAACAGGGAAGTTCATTTCCGCAATCGCGGCGGAGTCGCGCACCGCGCCGTTGATGATCAGGCCGGCCAGACCGATTTGCAGAGCTTGATGAGTCATTACGTCGCCCCACGGTCCGGCTTCCACAAAAGCCTTGGCGTCGACAACCAGCACATCTCCGGCCCTGGCTTTGGTCAAGGCGTAGTGGATTATCAAATTGTCGGCCGGACGCGCGTCCACGGTAACGGCCGGTCCGGCCAGGCACATGCCGGGGGCAAGGGGTTTGATCCCGCTGTCCAGAGCGTCTTTGGCTCCCTGGGCCTCATAGATGGTCGCCGTGCCCAATTCGCACAACGTAGCGAGGGCTTTAGCGGATATATATTCTTGATTCGTCATGGTTTCTCCATAAAACTGAAAAAAACGGCGGGGGGGAATTACCTGGGGCCGCGTTGCAGAGAGTGGTAGCCAAATTCGCGCCGGGCCTCGTTGAGCGGCATTCCGGCAAGGGCCGCTTCCACTATTTTGCTTTCAACATCGCTCATGATCTTTGCGCGCCGCAGCACATCCAGAGCACGGGATGCGGGCACAACAACAATTCCGTCCCTGTCGCCAACGATTAAGTCTCCGGGGTTTACGCGCACATCGCCCAGACTGATAGGCGCGCCCACAGCTTCAACCTGCACACGGTCTTTGCCGGTGCGCATGAATCTGCCCAGAGCGTACAAGGAGTAGCCCACAGTTTCGGCTTCCGCTGTGTCGCGGCAGACGCCGTTGATCACGGTTCCCGCGATTTGACGCTTGGCGGCGATGCGGCTCATTATGCCGCCCCATACAGTGCAATCGGCGCGCCCGGCGTTGTCGAGCACGGCCACCGCGCCCTGAGGGATGTCGTCCAGGTAGTCGCCTACGGTTCCGGGCTTTGCGGAATCCACCGGCGCGAAGCGCACGGTAAAGGCAAATCCGACAACGCGCTCCGGCCCGGCAATACAACTGATGCCGAGAGCGCTTCCCGGGAGTTTGAAGTAATCAAGCGCGTCGGAGATTTCGGCGGCGGAAAGCTTGCGCGCCAGTTCCAGAATTTCCTGCTGCAACGGTGTATCCATATGAACCTCCTCTTGAATATGGAGTGAGATTCATGTACAAATAAATAAATAGCAAACATCGATTTTTGACCATAACATCAAAAAAAATGAACTTACGACAAATAAGATACTTTTGTGAAATTGTGGAAGCGGGAAGCGCGGCGCATGCGGCGAGCAGGCTGTTTGTGGCTCCCACCGCCGTGAGCATGCAGCTTGGGCAGCTTGAGGAGCATCTGGGCGGTGAACTGTTCGATCGCTCGCGGCGGCCCATGGAACTGACCCCTTTGGGTAAATACTTCTACCCCAGGGCCAAGGAATTGCTCGCTCAAGCCAAGAGCTTGGACGAGGAAACACGAGGGATTGCGGCTGGAAAGCTGGGTTGGCTTGGCATAGGCTTTGCCCGTTCAGCGCTTTTTTCTATTTTACCACAAGCGGTGCGCCGGTTCAGGGAAAACTGGCCCGACGTGCGCCTGGATCTGGTGGAAGCTCTGGGGGAATACCAGCCGGAACTACTGCGGGAGGGGCGGATCCATATCGGCATAGCCCGCTTCATCGGCGAGTTTCAACGCGCGCCGGATCTGAGACATGAGGTCATGTTTGAAGACCCGTTTGTTGTGGCCTTGCCAGCCAGCCATCACTTGGCAAAAAGGAAATCACTGCGCGCCGTCGAGCTTGACGGCTGTCCCTATATTTCCTACCCGAAAGCTCCGCTGAGCCCGTTCGGGCGGAAGATGATGGAGGTTTTAAGAGAAGCCGGCGCAAACCCGGTGATTACATATGAAGCCATTGAGTTGCATACGGCCCTGTCCCTGGTGTCCGCCGGGCTCGGGCTAACTCTCGTTGGGAGGTCCGTGGCCGTAAACAACAGCAATGAGCTTGTTTTTTTGCCCATCACCGGTCTTAAGACCAAACCGGTTCTGATGGCTATTACGCGAGTTACAGAAGAGAGCAGGGCCGCGAAGGCATTTCTTAAGCTTTTGGTTGAACGTAAATCTTGAAAGTCTGTCCTTCTGTAAGAAGAGTACCATTGCCACCTGAACAAAGGCCGTCCGATCTATTCGGGCATTTCTCGTACGCCTTGTCCCGACCGCCGTTCTTAAAAAAGGATTACCGCTTTCAAAGGCGGGGGGCCGAATTACCTGTTGCCTCTTAACATGATGTTCTAATTGGTTTTCTAATTTAACAACTTGCATCAAGTATGCTATGAAATGTAATGGTGACTGAAGTCTAAAATCACCTTGCGCTACAAGATGTTTTGCCGGCTCTTTCATACCATATCGCGTTCATATTCCGTATCTTTCTCTTCATAGACTTTTCCTTGCCCCATTTGGCGGACAGCCGGGTAGTTATGGGTACTATAGGGTTGATCGCGTCACATCAAATTTTGGAGGACGCCATGAGTACTTTAAAGAGGCGGCACATATTGGGGTTGATGGGCGGCATTGCGGCCGGAGGCGCAATTGCCGGGCTTGCATCTCCAATATCTGCTGTTGCGGCAGCCAAATCCGGAGCGCCCGCTTCGTACCCTGGAACATTGAAGGGTCTTATGTACGCCGTGAAGGGTGAAATAGAAGCCGGCACAAAATATAACGCTTTTGCGGATGTGGCTGACAAGGAAGGTCACAAGGAAATCGGCGCGATTTTCCGGGCGATTGCCGCGGCAGAATTGAAGCATGCGGAAGATGAATTCCGCGTTGCGCAAAGTCTGGAAAAAGTGACAAAACCGAAAGCCGACAAATTTAAGATCGGCACTACCAAAGAAAATCTGCAAGCGGCCATAGATGGAGAGACGGGGGAATACACGAAAATGTATCCCGAGTTTATCAACACTGCCGAGGATGAGCATATGGTTGATGCGCGCCTGATCTTTATTCTCGCCAAGCTGGGGGAGGAAGTTCACGCGGGCATATATGCTGATCTGTTGAAAAATATTGACAAATTTGACAAGGAGAAATACGCGAAAATCTACCGTTGCCCGGAGTGCGGCAACATTATATTACGCAACCGCCCCAAATATTGCCCCATATGTGCCGAACCGGATGAAAAGCTGATAGAGTACAAAATAGTCACTTAAGCGAAAAATTGGCGATATAATTTGCGTTTAAATGCAATTCTGTAAAATTACCGTAAGATTTTTTATGTGAAACTTGCGGCATAGACCCGGCGGCGGCCTCCGACGAATTCCTGAAACGATTGCTCACTCCCGATCTCCGCCGGGCTAGCCGCGTATGATGCCTGTATTTCAATGACCAAGTAAACCTGGCAGGAGAAAATATGGGAAATGGCATAACCGGCAAGTCTCCCTGTGAACGAACGGCGCTTGTGATCTTCGTGCTGTTTTTGGGGGGACTTCTGCTCACATGGGTGGCACACGGCACCGGTGTAATCAAAAATGATCCGCAAAATAACATCTACATCCCCGCTCAACTAACCATGCCTTTGCGGGTGCAGGCGGCATACAACGATACCGACATCTTTTTCCGGTATCACTGGCCTGCGGAATACCCCGGTTTTCTTCATGATGTGCTCGTATACCAGGATGGGAAATGGTCCGCAAAAGGCGGGGGCATGCCCTGGTCCGATCCCGACGGGCTGGCTGAAGACAGAGTAGCCATGATGCTTGACGACGGCAGCGTCCCCGAGTTTGCCCGCTATGGCGGCTACTATGTCATTGGATCGGGCATGGCGGGATTCAGCGACCATGCCGACAAAAAGGCGGTAACGGCTCATCCATACCTTGGAGAAAAGAAGAAGTTGAGCGAAATTACCAAACATTTGCCGCAAACGCGCACGGACATGAACGACTGGCGCACGGTGCAATCCGAGCAAGTTTTGCAGGCGCAGCGCGCCGCCGGGTATTTTATCGACCTGTGGCACTGGCGCGCCAACCGCTCTAATCCTGTCAATATGTCTGATGACCAGTTTGCCGCCGAAGCCCGCTATACCGATCAGGGTACAAGCGTTGTTGCCACCAATTGGGATGGGAAGGCAAAACTCCCCAGATATATGTTCAACAGCGCGGTCACGGGGTACAAGGCTCTGAAGTGGGATGACGTGGCCGGGAAAAAATTGACCCAGGATTCCGCCTACTTTCTGACAGCGGACGATGCCGTCGCCTTTGATCCCAATGCGGGATGGACCGATGGGGATGTTCTGCCGCGCCGTTTTCTGCGAACTCCAAAAGGCTCCGCCGGTGATATAGCCGTTCAGGGCAGGGGGTATTGGGAAAACGGATACTGGGATGTTGAATTGAAGCGCAAGCTGGATACCGGGCATCCATTGGATGACAAGATTCTGGAAGATCAGGGCGCGTATGCCGCCGCGTTTGCCGTGCATAGAGATGCCAATGCCGGGCGCTGGCATTATGTATCTTTGCCGGTATCCCTCGGCCTTGGGCGGGATGCAGCCCTTATGGCGCAAAAATTTGCGGGCGATACACCCAAATGGAATGATGCATGGTTCGAGATCACCCTGTTCTATCCTGGGCAGATTAACTGGCCGCACCTGAACAGCAAACACCATGCCGGGTCGGACTCCATCCGCCTGGGACAACCAGCCGTTGCGCATCACACGCCGGAGCAGCTCGCTCATTATGGAGTTGAGGCTGAATTTTCTGGTACTATTGGCAAACAATGGCTGTTGACGCTGCTTGCCGGTATTGCACTGCTTGCCGGAATGGGTATCGGCCTGGTTGCGGCCTGCGGGCGTAAAGAAAAGAGGAATCAGCCATGAAACAATATCATAGCATGTTTGTGCATCTTTCTTTGGCTCTCTGGAGCTTCTCCGCCCTGATTATCATCTTTCGAGCTTTCAGCGACAGCCGACTGGCCAAATCATTGGCGCAAGTACTTGTTTTTGTGCTCACGGCCGCTCTTGTCACCGCTTCGGGCACATTGCTGACAGGTTACTCCGTCTGGCCCTGGGAAGCAGTATCCACCACTCCCCTTGGGCGTAACCATATGCTTTTTGCCGCATGGTGTACGATTTTCTGGGCGATGGTGCTGTTTATCCGCCTGCGCGTCGGCGAGGCTGTGTGGGAAGGCGCGCTTCGTTTTGTTATGGCTGGTCTGGCATTCATCGGTTGTGGGCTGTTCGCCATAACCGCCACATTGGGAGGCGGGCTTGGCGGGCTCAAAACAACTCTTTCCAAAATTCTGCGCGGCTTCGGCTGGGAAGTTTATACAACCTATTACCTGCCGGATTACGCTCTGGTTTTGCTTGTCGTCATCGCCTTGCTGTTGGCGGGCCTTGGCTTTATCCGCAAAAAGGGGGCCTCGTAAATATTATGGCAATGGTTCGTGCGATTAGCTCCAAAAACGAACTCCCCATTGACACAAAATTTTTTCCACCGTAAAGGTAGACATTATCCCTTGAGAGGAAGTTAATTTTTCCTATCAACCCTTTAATGGAGCTCCCCAGTCTTCGTAATGATGCACGTGCATTATCGCTGTTGCACATCAAGGCTTGTCCGGTGGCTTGCGAACTTCGCCTCCTGAGTGGAGGCGGTGGAACCCCAGGTTGGTGGTTTATATGTTCGCGGCACTGACAAAGCTTTCCTTCACCGGCCAGAGCCTTCAGCTTAACGCCGGGTCTTCCCTTTTTGTCCTACGCGTAGCCGTTTTTCAATCATGGCCCTCCGCCATAAGGAGAGGCCATGCAAAATGACTGTCTCCCGCGCGGGGCGGTCGTCCTGCTTTCAACTCCCACTCTTTCCCGGCCTGACAGCGCGGCTGATGCCGCCCGGTTGCTGTTTTTCGGTGATCTCTATTCCAACCTCGTCGCTTTAAGCCATATTTTTGTCCCCTTGCGCCCGCATTTGTGCGGCGCTTTGTTCTTTGCCCGTTCTCCCGTTGATCCGGGAGTGCGGGCTTTTTTTGCATTTTTTAACAGACAGTGTCTAAGGGCAAATCATGATTTCCATAGGTATAGACATAGGTTCAGTCGCGGCCAAGGCCGTGGTGTTGGATGCTTCCGGCGGAAATATCGTATCCAGGGCGGTTATTCCCACCGGCTGGAATCATAAGCAGGCTCTGGACGAAGTAACGGAACTGGCTCTGGCCGAAGCCGGCATAGCCCGCAGACATGTTGAAGCTGGAGCGTTGACGGGCTACGGGCGCGTTGCCGGCAAAGATCGGATGCGGGCCATTTCCGAAATAACCTGCCATGCCAGCGGGGCGCATTTCCTTTTTCCTGAGGCGGGCGGGGTGATTGACATCGGCGGGCAGGACAGCAAGGCCGTTTTGCTCGGCCCCGGCGGTACTGTGGCTGATTTTGTGATGAACGACAAATGCGCCGCCGGTACAGGACGTTTTGTTTCAATGGTGGCGACATTGTTGGGGCATGATCTTGGAAGCTTCGCCGAACTCGCCGCCAAGGGAAAGCCCCTGCCCATAAACAGCATGTGCGCTGTGTTCGCGGAAAGCGAAATTGTGGGTCTGCTGGCTAAAGGGCATTCGCCCGCCGATGTGGCCGCCGGGGTTTGCCAATCAATTTCCGGGCGTACCTCCGGCTTGGCCGCGCGCCTCAACCTCAATCAGAAAACTTGTGTTTTTTCCGGCGGGCTGGCCAACAACAGCGCTATTGCCTCGGGTCTCGGGGTATCTTTGGGCCGCCCGGTGAAAACGACTCCATTTTCCCAATTCACAGGCGCTTTGGGCGCGGCCGTTCTGGCCGCCCGGAACTAAAATATTAAGGAGAAAATTTTATGAGCATCGCAAGCATTGATAAGCTGAACACTTTTTTTGAACACAACCCTTTGCGCATAGCGGAAGCCAAAGAGGCCGGGCGAAAGGTAGTGGGCACGTACTGCCTTTATTCCCCGTATGAAATAGCCATTGCCGCCGGGGGCATTCCCGTGAGTCTCTGCGGGACAAAAAACGACAGCATTCCGGCGGCGGAAGCCGAGCTGCCGCGCACCATCTGCCCGCTAATCAAAAGCAGCTACGGTTTTCTGCTCACGGACACCTGTCCCTACCTTTCAGCTTCGGACATCATCATCGCCGACACCACATGCGACGGAAAAAAGAAGATGTTTGAGCTGATGGCTCAGCGCAAGGACATGATCGTCCTGCAACTGCCCCACAATCAGGATAGCGATGTGGGTCTTCCTTACTGGACCGCGCAGTTTGAAAAGCTGGCCGATCAGCTTGAAAAGCGGTTCGACACGGTCATCACCGAAGAAAAGCTACGCGACGCCGTAAAACTTATGAACGAAGAACGCACAGCCCTGAAGCGCTTTATGGATACGGCCAAATTTAATCCTTCGCCGATCAAAGGGACACAGCTTCTTGAGATTGTGTTCAAGTCGGGCTTCCTGCCGGACAAGAAAAAAGGCATCGAGCTGTTGAACGAAGCGGCTGAAGAATTGGAAAATTTGGGCCGCCAGGGCATATCGCCTTATACCAAAGACGCCCCGCGCATTGTATTGACCGGCGTGCCCGTAGGCCTTGGCTGCCACAAGGTAATCACTCTACTTGAAGAATGCGGCGCGAGTCTGGTGTGCCTCGATACCTGCGGCGGTTACAAGAAAACAAACCTGATGACCGACGCCTGCGAAGGGCAAGACAAAAAAGTCCTGCTGGCGGCCCTGGCGGAGCGTTATCTGAGCATCCCCTGCTCAATAATGAGCCCAAATCCCCACCGTTATTCCACCCTGGATCGCCTTGTGCGGGAATTTTCGGCTGACGCCGTGCTCGACATGACCTGGCAGGGCTGCCACACCTACAATGTGGAAGCCTTCAGCATTAAGAAATTTGTTCAGGAGCGGCTTGGCCTGCCCTATCTGCATCTGGAAACCGATTACTCCGCCGGAGATACGGAACAGCTTCGTGTGCGCATTGAGGCCTTTATTGAAATGACCAAAGGCGGCAAATAAGCCTGCCCGCAAAAACGGAATCGGTCCGTTCATACATTAAAAAAGGAAATGCATATGAAAAGTTTGGACTTTTGCGGCCTTGCCTGTCCACAGCCGGTGCTGCGCTGCCGCGATTTGTTGAAAGAGGAATCTCCCGAACTCATCACCGCGCTTGTGGACAATGAACCAGCCAGCATCAATGTGAATCTGTTTCTGGAGCGACGCGGATATGGCGTGCGAGTGGAAAAAAAAGGCGATGTCTGGGAAATAACCGCGCGCAGGCAGAGAGAGGACAGCGCCACGCAAGGGGAGAAAGCGCGCGAAGGCAAAAGGGTTGTTGTTTTGATCCCTTCGGAATTTCTGGGAAGCGGTGATGATGCGCTGGGCAAAAATCTTATGCACAACTTTCTGCTTACCCTGCCGGAGATCGGGCCGGAGCTATGGCAGGTTATTTTGTTGAACGGCGGCGTGAAGCTTGCCGCCAACCCTGGCCCGGCTCTTGATGCGCTCAAGGCGCTTGCGGTTTCGGGTGTGGGGGTGCTGGTTTGCGGAACATGCCTGAACCACTTCGGCTTGCTTGAACAGAAGGCTGTGGGCGAAACCACCAACATGCTTGATATCGTCACCTGCATGTCGGTGGCTAATATGGTGATTAGGCCCTAATCCATAAACACATAAACTATATAATCTGGAGGTTTTTATGAAGTACGGAGTGCGTAATGCGCTGAGCGCCACAGTTACAGGAGTGAAGCAGGGCGACATCATGTCCCAAATCGAGTGCCATTTGGACGCTCCTGGCGACATAAGTTCGGTTTTGACCACGGATTCGGTAAAAGAGCTGAATCTTAAGGAAGGGGACAAGATCAAACTGTTGGTTAAAGCCATCCATGTGGTTCCGGTAAAGGAATAATCTTTCCGCAGCGGCTCCGGCGCGCAATATACAATCATATAAATATCGCCCGTCGGGGCCGCCATGTACCTTAGAAAACTTCTTTAAAGCTTACCCGCGCCCACGAAGCGGCCAGCTCCTGGGTGATGGAAAACAGGGAAGAAGCCGTAAATTGAATTCGTATAGCCAATCGCAAATCCTGTTTTCGGCAAACGAAGGCCTTCATGGTATAGTTTGTCAATGATATCAAAAATTTTATAAGGATAATCACTACATGCGTGTTTTATACATAATGACCTTGATCACCATGCTGCTTGCGGGAACCTGCATGGCGGCTCCCGCCCAGGATCTGCCCGGCATCCGCGTGGGCTATATTTTCACTACCAACCACACGCCGCTTATGGTGGCAATGTCTCTGGGCGACGAGCTTACCGTGGGCGGGTATTCTCTACATCCCATTTTACCCAAAGAAAAATACGAGCTGCGCAAAAACGGCAAAGGCATCGCTGTTCTGGATATTCTGGTGATCAAAAGCGGCGCGGAAACAGCCACTCTTTTTTCCCAGAAGCACCTGGATATGAGCCTGGCCTCCATTACCGCCATTATTTCCGGCATTGACAAGGGCAGCCCCATGAAGATTGTTTCCCCGCTGGTGCTGGCAGCCGGCGGGCTTGTTGTGCCCAATGAAAGCCCGGCGGAAGATTGGAGCAGCTTTATCAAGCTGGCCAAAGAATCAAAGACTCCGCTGCGTGTGGGCTACCATTCCCCGAGCAGCGCGCCTGTGATCATTCTGGAGTCCGCCCTGCGTGCTGAAGGTCTTAAGGTAAGCGCCAACCCCAATGACATGGACGCCCAGATTATTCTGGTGGATCTCAAAGGGATTCCCAATATGCTGCCCGCGCTTGCGGGCAAGCAGGTGGACGCGGCTGTGGGGCCGGAGCCCTTCCCACAAACCGCTGTTTTGCGCAAGCAGGGCAAGATTGTGGAAATTCTACGCAATATGCCCCCCGAAGGGCAATGGAAAAATTACCCTTGCTGCGTGGTGGTGGCTGGCAACGATATGATCGCCGCCAATCCGGAGGCTGTGCGCGATTTTGTGGCCTTTATCAATGCCGCCGGAGCTTGGAGCAATGAAAACCGCGAAAAGGCGGGAGCCATTGCCGCCGCCTGGATAGGCCTGCCGCCTGAACTGGGCAAGGCCAGCACGCTGCAATTTCTGCAAAGTTTTACTCAAAATTGGAAAGACGGCGCGTCCGGATACCTGAAAGTGCTTGACGGCTCCGGCTATTTCAAGGGCGCGCTTAAAGGCAAGACGTTTGATGAAGTGGAAAACTTGCTGCTGGATACGCGTTTTATAGGCCAATAACCGGCTATGACCATGAAAAAAACCCTTAAGTCTTTTTTGTTGCCGGTATGTGTGCCAGTTCTGTTTCTGATCGGATGGGAGCTCATTGCCGTGCGCCTCGGCAATGAAATTATCCTGCCCACTGTGGGGCAGGTGGGCACGCTGCTGGCGCACCCGCAAGACGATCTGATCTCTATGGGTTCATTGCTGAGCAATATCGGCATAAGCCTGGCCAGGGTACTTTCCGGCTACCTGATGGCGGCACTTCTCGCTGTGCCCCTGGGTGTGCTCATGGGCTACAGTGTCAATACCGACCATTTGCTCACCGGCTTTCTGGGTCTGTTCCGTTCCATTCCCCCTTTGGCTTGGGTGCCGCTGGTGCTGGCCTGGTTCGGGGTTTCGAGCCTGGCCAGCGTGACCGGTATGCCCATCAATCCTTTTTATGGATACTTCCATAATATCAAGCTTTCCATGGTATTCATCATTTTTATCGGTGGTTTTTATCCCATTCTTACCAGCGCCATGCACGGCGTGCGTATGATACCCAACACTCTGCTGGATGCCGCCCGCGTGCTCGGTGCTAGCGAGGCCGATCTTTTCCGCAAGGTGCTGCTGCCCGCCACAGCCCCAGCCATAGTCAATGGCCTGCGCATAGGCCTGGGGGTGGCCTGGATGTGCCTTGTTTCCGCCGAAATGTTGCCCGGCAGCCTTTCCGGAGTGGGATATCTCATCACCCACGCCTATACCGTGGGGCGTACGGACGTGGTTATTGCGGGCATGATCAGCATCGGTTGCATAGGGGCCGGAATGGACTGGCTTTTCAGACTGGTAGAAGAAAAGAGGTTCGCATGGAAGCGATTATCCCGGTAGTGGCGGCCATTTCCGCGCAACAGGTGTCGAAAACATTTACCCTGGACAGCGGGCAGCTAATCACGGCGCTCGACAGCATTTCTCTGGATATAGAAGAGAATAGTTTCATTTGCATTGTGGGGCCTTCCGGCTGCGGAAAGTCCACCTTGCTGCGCATTATGGCCGGACTGGAACGTTGTTCTTCCGGCAGCATGTTGTATCGGGGAATACCGCAGGAAAAACCGCGCAAGGAAGTCGGCGTTATTTTTCAGGAGTATTCCCTGTTTCCTTGGCGTACCACTCTGGAAAACGTGGTTTTCGGCCCGGAGCTTTCCGGTATTCCTTTAGACGAGCAAAAGCGTCTGGGCAGCCGTTATCTGGAATTGGTCGGCCTTGAGCGGTACGCACGGGCCTTGCCGCATGAGCTTTCCGGCGGCATGCGCCAACGGGTGGCCATTGCCCGCGCACTGGCCAATCAGCCCGACATTTTGCTGATGGACGAACCTTTTGGCGCTCTGGATGCTTATACGCGCATCCGCCTGCAACGGCGCTTGTTGGACATATGGCAAAAAGACAAAAAAACTGTGGTGTTCGTGACCCATAGCGTAGATGAAGCGGTGTTTCTGGCTGATTCAATAGTGGTTATGGGGGCCAGCCCCGGCCGTATTCTTACCAAAATTGGCGTATCGCTTGTGCATCCCAGGCGCAGAGACAATCCGGAATATGCCTCGCTTGTGGCCCATGTGCTTGGACTCTTGGAACAGGAATCTGGAGAAGAATAGTTTTCTAAAGTTGAACTGCTGTAACTGAAAAGGAGTTGGTATGAAAAAAAATGATCCACAAGCCCCAGAATCGTTGTCCGGCCCCGTAAAAGGGCGGCGGGAATTTTTGCGCGGTTCCTTCGCTGCAGGCGCGGCCGGTCTGGCCGCGAGCGCCCTGGCGGGCATTCCCGCGATGGCGGCGGAGAGCGCCTTTGCGGGTAAAAATTTACAAGTATGGTCTTGCGGCGGCCTGGCCGAGGCCATGATGCCCGCCCATGAGGAATATGAACGGCTGCGCGGGGTCAAGGTTGTTTACACCGGGGCGTTCGCGGCGGCGCTTGGCAAATCTCTTATGGGTTCGGGGCGCACTGAAGTTTTCTGCGGCCGGGTGGTGGATTTGTCGCGCAATCTGAAAAAAGCTGGAAGGATGATGGATTTTATCCCACTTTGCTATACCAGCTACGTTATTGTCACGCCAATGGGAAATCCCAAGAAAATTACGAAAATTGAAGACCTGACGCGACCTGGCATGCTGGTGGCCATTGCGCCGGACGCCTCGCCTCCGGGCGGAGCGGCGGTTATGGGCATTCTGAAAAAAGCGGGGATTACGGATGCCGTAATGGCCAATGCGGTTCATCCCGGAACCTGCGTGCAAACCGCTGTGGAAGCGGTTGCCGAGGGCGATATGGACGCCATGATTGTGGAGCTGCGCATTCCGCGCCTCAAGCGCTTCGCTGGAAAAATGGACGTTGTTGAACTGCCGTTTTCGTTATTTCCTCCGGGGCCGTTATCTTTTACCGCCGGAATAATGCAGGAAGCGCAGGATATTGAGCTTGCACGGGATTACATCGAATGGATGGCTTCTTCCCAGGGGGGAGGCCCTCATTTTGAACGGGCCGGTTTTATTTCAGCCGGTTCCGAACGCGGGCGGGAATTGACAAATCTCCTGGGGGTCAAAAATGCCTGAGAATACGTCGCCAATACTTGAAAACACACAAACAACGTCCAAAAAAATGCAGCCAATTGAAGCGCGCACTTTATGGCGGCCGAAAACGCTCATGCTTAACCGCGTTTTGCAGGTCGCCATGCTTGTGGGACTTGGCCAATGGTCGTTTTACGGCATTTTCCGCTGCCCGTTCCTTGTGCCTTATATCAACTGCCAGAATTGCCCCGTAATTACCTGCCATGGACGTATTTTTTCCCTGTTCTGGGGTTTCTGGCTGGGCTGGATCGCTCTGACGCTGCTATTCGGACGCGCTTTTTGCGGTTGGCTGTGCCCCGGTGGCTTTGTAAACCGCTTGTTGGGATCATTTTCAGTGATTCGTTTGGAGCGCGGGGGGATGGCCGAAAAATTCATGCCTTGGGGCAAATACCTGGGGTTGGCTCTGGCCTTGTGGATTCTTTTTCAGATGAATCAGCCGCGCGTGAACATTCCCATTCGCGTGGGGGAATTCTTCCCGGCCATCATCCAAACCTGGAATTTCGCCCAGCCGGTATGGATTTTTCGCACAATGTTTGTTCTGGGCATGCTCGTCCTGGGCGTAGCTTTGCCGGTTGCCTGGTGCCGCTTTGCCTGCCCCACGGGCGGAGTGCTTGAACCGGTAAGCCGTTTCAGCCTGTTTCGCGTCTTTAAAACAAAGGCCTGCAATGACTGTAATCTGTGCAAAAAGTCCTGCTATATGGACACGCGGCCGCAAGAAAGCAACTGCACGAATTGCGGCGACTGCATTCATTCCTGTCCGCAAAAATGCATAGGCATAGGCAGAAAAGCATGAACAGCGCCAAACATCCCTGCTTTAACGGCGCGGCGCATGGGCAATTCGGGCGTATCCACCTCCCTGTGGCCTCTGAATGCAACATCACCTGCGCCTATTGCAACAGAAAAACGGATTGCGTGAATGAATCGCGGCCGGGCGTATGCAGCCGCGTGCTCGGTCCGGAAGAGGCCGCAGCCCTTGTTGACACTGCCGTGGAGCGTATGCCCTCGTTGTCGGTGGCGGGCATTTCCGGGCCGGGCGATCCCCTGGCCACGCCGGAAGCGACCCTGCGCACCTTTGAACTGGTGCGCCATCGCCATCCGGATATGCTGCTGTGTCTTTCCACCAACGGCCTTGCCCTGGCCGATTATGTTCCGGACCTGAGCGATATTGGGGTTAATCATGTGACCATTACCATTAACGCCGTTTCCGCGAGCGTGGGGCAAAAGATATATCCGCGCGTTTCCTTCAATGGAGGAGTTCTGCTCGGACGGGATGCCGCCGCGACTCTTCTCGAACAGCAGGAAAAGGCTTTGGCCGCGCTGCGGGAACACGATATAACCGTTAAAATAAACACCGTGGTCATTCCCGGCATCAACGATGATCATGTCGTGGATATAGCCCGGCATGTTTACGGCTATGGGGCCGCGCTCATGAATCTTATCGCCGTTATGCCGCTGTCGGGAACTCCTCTGCATGATGCGCGCCCCCCTTCACCCGCACATATGGACAAACTGCGCGCCCTTGCCGGGGAGTATATTCCACAGATGCGCCATTGCGCGCGGTGCAGGGCGGACGCCTTTGGACTGATTTCGGAGAACGGGCGCATTGACGATGTGCTCGGCAATTATCCATCATCTGATTCGAAGTATTCCCGCACAGAAACAGGGACAGCGTTCGGGTAGCCCGCTCTTATACAGCTTGAGTGGATCAGGTTGGCGCGTTGCGCGCAAGGCAGGGCATATTTGCGGCCCTATGCCAAGCGCGCAACGCGCATTTTCTATGCTAAACTCTGCTTAGCCGTCAACGGCGCTCTCAAGCAACAATACAAATAGGCGGGCATATTTTGAGTTGAGCCGCGTGGGTAAACCATCCTGGCACGGAGTGAACATATTAAAAATATTCTATAACATACTTTAAGGCCGTACCCACAATAACCAGACCCAGCATCCATTTTATAGCCATTGCCGGCACAAACTTCTGACAGCGCGCTCCGCAATACATTCCGGCCATACCGCCAATACCGAACAGCAGGCCGAGAATCCAGTCTGGGGCCACAGATTGCTGTGGAAAAAAGGGCGCGATGATCATATAAAATATCACTCCAGCAACTGAAGTCAGAAACGTACCCATGAGTGTGGCCCCGCTGATGGTATGCACCGGCAGGCCGAACCAAGCCACAAAGAAAGGCGCTATAATCGCTCCGCCGCCTATGCCGTAAGTACCGCCCACAATGCCCACAACAAAACTCATGAGGAAAATACCAACAGTGGGGCATTCATGGGTGTTGCCCTGAAAAGTATAGGCTATGCGCTTCAGGGAAAATTCGCGCACTTCCACCACAAAGCCCGGATTGGTCGCTGCCGGGGCGCTGACCACTCCGCGCGGTTCGGGCGCGGCAGCGGGTTTTTTGGGCGCGGGCTTCTTCAACAGGTCACGAATCAGCCGACCGCCTATATACAAAAGCACGCAGGCGGCGAAAAGCTTGAATAACTTGGGATCGGGCAGCCACACCACACGAATCCAGGCCCCTATGAACACCCCGGGAAGCGTGCCCGCCGCCACCGAAAGTGTAAGAGGCCATACCATACGTTTTTCTTTGATATAACGGTAAACCCCGCTGGGTATGGCTACCACATTGTAAAATTGATTGGTGGCACTTACCGAAGGATGAGTGTAACCCAATACCGACATCTGAAAGGGCAACAGCAGAAATGCCCCGGAAATTCCGCCCATGGAGGCGAAAAACGA
>JAVBLG010000016.1:0-39625 GCA_031553655.1 Desulfovibrionaceae bacterium
GAAGGCGGTTCCATAAAGCTGTGCGCCGAAACGGAACTTGCCGCCGACAAATCCGTTATGCTGCGTATAAGCGTGCGCGACTCGGGCATAGGCATATCCGAAGAGCAGAGCAAAAGCCTCTTCAACGCCTTTACCCAGGCCGACGGCAGCATTTCAAAACGTTTCGGCGGCAGCGGACTTGGCCTTTCCATCTGCAAAAATCTGGTGGAAATGATGGGCGGGAAAATATGGGTTGAATCCGCGCCGGGCCGAGGTGCAGTATTTTCGTTCGTTATTCCTACCTGCACGGTTGAGGGCGAAGTGGACAAAGGCTGTGACGGGCTTGGCGGCGAAATTTCGGAGACAGCTCTCCACGCCGCGCCGTCATTATCCGGAAAAACCATCTTACTGGCCGAAGATAATGAGATAAATCGCGAAATAGCCTTGTCTATGCTGGAAGATACCGGCATTGAAACACATACCGCCGAAGACGGGGCAACAGCCCTGCGCATGGTGGATGCCGCCCCCGACCGCTATAGCATGATACTTATGGATGTGCATATGCCCAACATGGACGGGCTTGAGGCCACCAGGCGCATACGCGCCTTGCCCCACCCCGGCGTGAAAACCTTGCCCATAATCGCCATGACCGCCGACGTGCTCAGGGAAGATATCGACAATTTCCTGGGCAACGGTATGGACGAGCACCTGGGCAAGCCTCTGGAGCCTGAGCGTCTCTATGAGCTTCTACGGCGCTTTCTGGAAAGAACTTAAGGAAGAACTCAGGGCTGGCGCGTGCCCCGACCGTTCGCACAAATGCTCAGGGCCGCGTCATCCGGCGTATCTGCCGACACATCCCCATAAAGGCATCATATTCGTGGCGCTTCAACCCTTTGCGGGCAAAAAAACGCCGTAGGGGCATAAAAAAATAGTCGGGATTATCGCCATGCAAGAAATCGATATGCAGCAGAGCTGATTTAAGAGAAGACATCAGTCGCTCATAATCGGTATGGCTCACCTGGGTGGATATATTGTCAGCATAAGCCCGCTCCCGGCGGCGGGCCTCTCCCTCCGCCATCAGACACTCATAAAGCAGCACCAAAACGGCTTGAGCCAGATTGAGCGAAGAAGCTTCACCGCAAGTGGGTATTGTAACCAGATCGTGGCAAAGCATGATTTCGTCATTGATCAGGCCACGATCTTCCGGGCCAAAAAGCAGAGCCACGGGCACTCCATTCCGCAGATTGTCCACAATTTTGTCAGCCTGGTTTCTTGGCGAGTTTATATTCTGCCGCCAGCCTCCTGTGCGCGCGGTTGTGCCCACGATCAGCCCATGCCCGTCCAGAGCTTCGGACAACGAGGGAAAAATCCTCATGGCATCCAGAATAGGGGTACCTTTGGGCGTGGCCAAAGGCAAAGCCTTCTCGCGATCCCACAATTCCGGAAAAGCCAGATGAAGTTTGGACACGCCCATGTTGGCGCATGCCCTGGCCGCCATGCCCACATTTTCGGGAAAACGCGTTCCGGCCAGAACAACAGTTATATTTTTAAGCAAGTCTGACATGGATCACACATCCACCTGGCAAAAGACGCCTTTGGAGGGGAGCCTTTAGGCGCAAAGGCGCAACATCAGCAACACCTCTTCCACCACCGGGGTCTTACCCGGAACGGTGGGCGGCAAAGGAATAAAGGAGCTTTCGGGCCAGATGGTTTTAGCGGTGTAAACCAACATGGCCAAACCGATGGCGCATTTGGACACAGTGCCCAGAAAGCGGCCGGTCATGGCCCCAAAAGCTGACTTCATGGCCTCCGCATGCGGACGCGAGTTGATAATTTCCGCCAGATAGCTACCGGCAAAAGCGCCTATGAGTGCTCCTAAAAGCGCCCCCAGACCGAAAAACAGCGGCGCCATGAGAATGGCCCCCACAAGAGCCCCTACAATACCCATAAACGTTCCGGCCTTACTTGAGCCGTATTGCTTGGCCTTCATTATCTGCGAACCAAATTCCAAAGCCTCGCCAAGCAGGCCGAGGGCAATCAGAATTCCAAAAAACAGCGCGTCCATGTGCCCCATGCCGGGGTACAGATATTTCCAGGCCACAACCAGGCCGAACAGCACCCAGTTTCCGGGCAGCCCGAAAATATTGAGCAAAATTACGCAGGCCAAAAGAGCCAGAAAGACCCCGGTCATAATTTCCGGTATAAACATATTATCTCCAACGACGACCGTTTTTACCGCCCAGGCATTGCCGGTGCAAAAACAGCCGTCGCTTTTAAGGCAAAATTATTACAACCTTCAAAGCGCTATTTTTTATCCGCTACGCGCAAATCCTTGAAGCGCGATGCTTTGCCTTCAGCCATGGGCAGCGACTTGTGCTGCACCAGCTCCACCTTAGGTGTAATCAGTATTTCGGCGCAAAGCCGCTTGGCTATGCGTTGTTGCAACCTTTGCAGCACGCGCATGTCTTCCACAAAGTATTCGTCCAGAATTTCCACTTGCACCCTCAGGGTGTCTGCCAGTCCGTCGGAATCGGCCAGAATGAGATAATTCTGCCCCACTTCGGGGAAAGCCATAAGCACCTGCTCGATCTGCATGGGGTAAATGTTCACGCCCTTGACAATGAACATATCGTCGGATCGGCCCAAAATACGGTCTATACGCCTGTGCTTGCGCCCACACGGGCACTCTCCGGGCATAAAGCGCGTGAGATCGCGGGTGCGGTAGCGGATTATGGGCATGCCTTCGCGACACAGTGTGGTCATTACGAGTTCGCCCACTTCGCCGTCAGGCACCGGAACGCCGGTTTCAGGATTAATTATTTCCGCAAAATAAGCATCTTCCCAAAGGTGCAGTCCGTTTTGCTCCAGGCATTCAAAAGCCACCCCAGGCCCGTTCATTTCCGACAGACCGTAGGAATTGTAAACTTTCATATCCAGCAATTGCTCGATACGCGCCCGAAATTCTTCAGTATAGGGCTCCGCGCCCACCAGGGCGATGCGCAACGGCAGAGAGCGCGGGTCTTCGCCCTGCTCGCGCACCACATTGCCCATTATCAGAGCGTAAGACGGCAGAATATGCACCACTGTAGTGCGAAAATCCTTGATCAGCTTGATCTGCCGCAACGAATTTCCCGCCCCGGCTGGTATGGTCATGCAGCCCAGGCGCTCGGCCCCATAGTGAATGCCCAGCCCCCCGGTGAACAGGCCGTAACCGGACATGTTCTGAAAAACGTCCTCACGCCTCACCCCCACCATATACATGCAACGGGCCATAAGCGAAGCCCAGGAATTGAGATCGTTACGAGTGTGGCAAATGGCCGTGGGTGTTCCCGTAGTGCCGCTGGAACTGTGCATGCGCACTATTTCCGAACGCGGCACGCAAAGCAGGCCTTCGGGATATTGGGAGCGCAGATCATCTTTGGTGGTGAAGGGCAGATCATTGAAACGCTCCATACTGAAGCTGCCTGGTCCGTTAAGGCCGACGGACTTGAGACGCGCGGCGTAAAAAGGGCTTTTGCGCGCCCGGCCCAAGGTGGCCTGCAAACGGACGCGTTGCGCTTCTTCAATAGTTTTTCTGTCCCACAGTTCCGCCGGATCGTAAGTTTCCATGATATATATCCGATAGTTGATTTTTTTATTTTCCAGGCTGTCGGCCAATCGACTGTTCTTCGGCATGACGCGTGGCCAACCCTTTCAGCAGCCCGCTGCACCCGGCCGTCATCATATTGCCGAAGGGAGCAATGAATTGCCCAAAACCGGTCAAATCTCCCCGCCGGGGTCCTAAAATATACGTAGGGGCGAAAGACCCGGCTTCTCCCGGTATATCGGTAAAAGCCGTGCCGTGTCCGCCGCTGGCCCGCACTTCTTCATCAGGTTTCCAGCCCAGGCGGAATTCCTTGAGATCGGCGGCCAATTCCTCAACGGTACGCATGCCGGTGTGATGCTCGTATATGCCCAGCACCCGCGCCCGGTACACCAGGGCGGCAACAGTGTGCCCATTTCCGGCATTGATTACGGTAATTCCTTCCCTGAAGCTGCGGTCCATCACTTCAGGCTGGCAAAGAGCCCCCAGAATGGCCGAAGTTCCGGTGTCGGCCACCGGCCCGCCGCTGGCGGCCTGAACAGTTGCGAGTCTGGTGAGCGATTTGGGGGCCGCATCATAAATCCATTCCGCCGGGTTGCCCGATTTTTGCAAAAGTTTTTTCCAGGTGACCATGCGCGCTTCGCGGTTGCCTTTTTCGTGGAAGCCGTGATCCTGGGCAGCCACAACGGTGAGATGCGGCTGGGGCAGACCGATGACCGCCAGCAGATTTTCCCAGAAGGCCGGACTGTAGTCGGCAATATGTACCGGTACAAAACCAGCCGGGCAGGAATCGGCCAGTTCCACGCCCATGCCGCGCACCACAGCCATATTGTCGTGCAGGGCAAAGGCGGCGGCATGGCTTATAGCCACGGAAAAGCCCTCTGCCATATGATGCTTGAGCGCACCGGCAAAACCGCCGCCCATATTGCCGCCATAAAGCCACACATTTTTGCGCAGCAGCGTCAGCTCGCGCACGCGCCTGGCCACCATACGCGCTGGAGCCGGCAAAACCATGTGCGCCCAGTTTTCCGGCTGCAACCCGGGGCGAGCCAGCACTGCGTCCTGAGTGCCGCTGCCTATATCCAGACAGAGCACCGGTCCGGTTTCTTCCAGAAATAAAGATATATCTTTGCCGGGCATGGAAAACGCCTCGCATCTTTTGGTGTTAACGACAAACCGTCAGTATATCCCTAATGAGGGCAAAAAGCAAATTGCGGAAATGCGGTTGTACAGGCGTATAGTTTTAAGTTATAGTTTTTCGAACATAGCAACATAACGGAGCAAAAAAATGTCGCTCGAATCATATATTCTGGAAACAGGGCAAAAAGCGGTGGCCGCGTCCAGGGCTGTGGCTACCGCGGGCGCGGCGCAAAAAAATTCAGTGCTGGAAAATGCCGCACGTTTGCTAAGGGAACGTGCCGACCAGATACTGGCCGCCAACGGCAAAGATCTGGACGACGCCAGATCCAAGGGCATGGATGACGCCCGTCTGGATCGCCTGTGCCTCACCTCCAAAACCATTGAAGAAATGGCCAATGCCTGCCTTGAAGTAGCAGGCCAGCATGATCCGGTGGGGGCCATGGAGAGCCAGTGGCAGCGGCCCAACGGACTGCTGGTGGGCCGCATGCGCGTGCCCCTGGGAGTAGTGGCCATGATTTACGAGTCTCGGCCCAATGTAACAATTGAAGCTGCCATTCTATGCCTCAAGGCCGGAAACTCGGCCATTTTGCGCGGTGGTTCCGAGGCCTACAACTCCAATATGATTCTGGGACAAGTACTGCGCGAGGCCCTTAAAGGCGCCAATCTCCCTCCCGAGGCCGTGCAGGTGCTTGAAACCACTGACCGTGCCGCCGTACGCGAGCTGTGCCGCCTGGAGCAGTGCGTGGACGTAATCATACCCAGAGGAGGCGAAGGGTTGATCCGTTCCGTGTGCGAAATGGCGCTCATGCCGGTGCTGAAGCACTTCAAAGGTGTTTGTCACGCTTTTGTGGATGCCTCGGCCGATCTGCCCCAAAGCCTGGAAATTATTTATAACGGCAAAGTGCAGCGGCCAGGAGTTTGTAACGCCCTCGAATGTCTGCTGACGCACAAGGACATAGCCGACTCCTTCCTGCCCATGGTAGGCGAAAAACTTGGCCGAGCCGGGGTTGAATTTCGAGCCTGCCCCGCTTCGCTGCCGCTTTTGGGTGAAACCGCCAAACCACAAACACCTGAGGATTTGGGGCAGGAGTTCCACTCCTTGATCCTGGCGGTGAGCATTGTTGATGACCTGGATGCGGCCTTGCGTCATATCGCGGCTTACGGCTCCAAGCATACCGAAATAATCTGCACAGCCGATTACGGGCATGCGTTGCGTTTTTTACGCGAAGC
Source organism: Desulfovibrionaceae bacterium (assembly GCA_031553655.1). Lineage (GTDB taxonomy): Bacteria > Desulfobacterota > Desulfovibrionia > Desulfovibrionales > Desulfovibrionaceae > JAVBLG01. Next base: position 5,933 of record JAVBLG010000016.1, read on the forward strand.
CGACGCCTCCATGGTGGCGGTGAACGCTTCCACCCGCTTCAATGACGGTGGGCAGTTGGGCCTGGGCGCGGAAATAGGCATATCCACCTCCAAGCTGCACGCTTTCGGCCCCATGGGCGTAAAAGAACTTACCACCACCAAGTTCGTGATTATGGGACAGGGGCAGGTAAGGGAGTCTTGAAAGTGAGGGTCGGGCTGCTCGGCGGAAGTTTCAATCCTCCGCATATTGGTCACTTACGTCTGGCCATTGAGGTAAGAGAAGCCTTGAGCCTTGATCGGGTGGATTTTATTCCCTGTTCGGTTCCTCCGCATAAAAAGGCCGAAGGTCTGCTGCCTTTTGCCATGCGCGCCGAAATGCTCGAAGAAGCAGTGAAAGGGCGGCCGGGGCTTGCGGTTAACTGCTTGGAAGGCCGCCGTTCCGGGCCGTCATATACCTTCGACACTCTTTCTTTGTTACGGGCGGAAGAGCCGGAAACAGAATTTTTTTTCATTTTGGGCCGGGAAGATTTTTTCTTCCTGTCCGAATGGCACAAGGGCATGCTGTTGCCCTCGCTGTGCAGCTTTGCTGTTATCCCGCGCGGCGATCCCGACCCGCAAAGTTTTTTTGACGCGGCGCGTTCTTTCTGGAGTGGCCTTATATTCGGCGAAAACGGCGGGCTATGGTCTGCTGTAACTCAATGGGGCACCATGCTCGTTTTTATGCCTCTGCCGCGCCTGGATATAAGCGCCTCCTTCCTGCGCGCCCGCTGGCTGGCAAAACGCGATACCAGCTTTATTACGCCAGAGGGCGTAACTCTTATACTCGACAGAAGTCGTCGCGAAATAGAAGACATATGGAGATAGGACAGAAATATGCTTACCGTTGTTCCCAGAGAAATACGCGAAAATGCGGCCAGGGCCAAAGGCTATCTGCGCCGCGAAGAGATTGTACGGGCCATGGAAAACATGGCTCTGGCCTTGCGCGGCTATTCCGGCCTGCAGTTTGCCCGCGCGGCGCGCTTTGAAATGGAAGTTAACTTCAGTGAATTTCTTCAAGAATTATGCCGCCACCCCACAATGCGCTCCCTGCTGGATGTGAACGGCACCGGCAACCCCAGAGCCATAAACTACCAGCGAGGTAAAGAGGCCATACTGGCCGCTGTTTTTGAGGGGTTAATAAAAATAATGCATCAGGCCGAAGAGGAAAAAGAGCGCCAACAAAAAGAAAATAACGAAGCGCGTCTCAAAGAATTAATCGCTACCGGACTTGCGTCCATTGAAAGTGGCGAACATGCCAAGGGCCGCGCTTTTCTTAAGCGTGCCGCCTCGGAATTTGGCGAAGACTATAATGTGCTCATGGACATCGGGCAAAAATTTATTTCTGTGGAGTGCCATCTGGAAGCGGCCGAAGTGTTCGAAATGGCTATGGAGCGTGACCCTAAACGCCCTGAGGGTTACAGCGCGGCCATAGACGCCTATGAGTGCATAAACGAAATGGAAAAAGCCGAGGCGGTCTACAAAAAAATTCTCAGACAATTCGGCGGCCATGCCAAAACATATGGACGCATGGCTCTCATGTATCTGACCTGGCACAAGCGCATGAAGGCCGAGGAATTCGCCAACCGCGCCCTGCAGATAGACCGCGAGGAAGAAAGCGCCCTTCAGGTTTATGAGAGGTTGAATTTGAGACGATAGAGACTATATACAACGAGCATATTTTATTCAATTATAACATAAAAAAACAAATATCCCCCGATACGCTGTGCCGGGGGATATTTGTTATGTACTTCAGGATTGTTTTTATTACCTACATTACGGCGCTTCGCGAGTAGCGTTTCGATTTGCCGTCAGACAAGAAAGACAAGCATTTTGCGAGCGAGTGGGCTCTTTGGCCCTCGCAGCGAGCAAAAGCGTAGTCTGACGCCGTATCACGGCAAACCGAAACGCTACTCGCCGCTGATCCAGAAAGTATTAATACCATCCGGCAACCATCCGTCGCTGATATGAATAAAACCAGAACGTTGCATACTGTGGTGATATTCTTCTCTGGTACGCCGCCAACCCCAGAATTGCTGCCGCCTTATACCGGAAAAATGCAGTATAGCGCGCATAACCAGTTTGGCGTCGTTAACCATGCGGCTGGCAAGTCCATCCTCTTCCAGCAGTGAGGCCGAAAGGCTGATCAATCGCCCGCCGGAAGAAAGCTGGCCGCGCAATCCGGTCAGCATATGCTCAAGGGCGGACGTTTCTATGCCGTAATCCACTGTGGACAGATAAATCAGATCAAAAGACAGGTCGGATGGCAGGCAGTCAGGGGCCAGGCCGATGTGAATGTGATCCTGCGGCAGTTTTTCGCGCAGCCATTTCAGGCCCATGCTGCTGGGTTCGGTCACATGCAGTTTAATATTGGGCACAAGCTCAAGCAGCTTGCTCTCCATATATCCCACGCCGCAGCCTATGGACAAAACCACTGGAGGGGCGTCGCTGTCCGCAGTTTCCCAATTAAGGCGCTGGGAACGGATTTCCTCGGCCAGCCAACCGGCGGCGACATCCTTGGAGTGCCGCCAGTTGGCCGGTAATTCTTCCCATGAAGAATAACGGCGGAACAAGGCTTCATAAAAGGCCGCATAAAATTGAGTGGAGGCCAGATCGAAAAAAGACAAGTCCGCAAAGGACACAAAGGGAATACTTTGCCAACTTTCCTGATAGAATCTGCGCATTAACGTTATTCCTCCACGTAATTTTATTCCGATATGTTTGTTTCAATCCACAGTCAGTCCTATCCGTCAACTGACCACGTCAGTGGCGGATAGGGAATCGTGCGGATTGCCCTTCCCTGAAGGAAGGGGTTACAAAAAAGATTTCCTCGACTTAGCCGTATTGCCAATAAATGAAATTTTAATGAACTCTACCGATCCATGAGGGCGGCGATGGAAGGCAATACCTTGCCTTCCAGAAGTTCCAGAGCCGCGCCGCCACCGGTGGAGATATAGCCCATTTTATCCGCGAGATCGTATTTTTCAACAGCGGCTACCGAGTCGCCCCCGCCCACAACAGTAAAGGCGGAACTGGCAGCCAGGGCCTTGCCCAGTTCTTTGGTGCCTTCGTCAAACGGGGCGACTTCAAAAGCGCCCACAGGCCCGTTCCAGATAACCGTAGCCGCGCTTTTAAGCATTTCAGTATAAAGGGCCACAGTTTCAGGCCCCACGTCCAGAATCATCATATCATCCGGAACCGCGTCGACATCGCACACCACAGCCTTCTGGCCTTCGGCGAATTCGCGGGCCACAACCACATCCACCGGCAAGGGCAGCATTTTACCTTTGGCTTTGGCTTCTTTCATAATGCGCTTCGCCGCTGGAACAAGATCTTCTTCCATAAGCGATTTGCCCACTTTAAATCCGGCAGCCGCCAGGAAGGTATTGGCTATGCCGCCACCTACAATAAGCTGATCGACCTTGTTAAGCAAGTTCTCTAATATACCCAATTTGGTCGAAACCTTGGAACCGCCAATAATGGCCGCCAAAGGACGTTTGGGGTTATCCTGCACCTTGGCGAAGGCGGCTATTTCGGCGGCCATCAGCGGCCCGGCGCAGGCCACCGGGGCCAGACGCACCGCGCCTTCGGTGGAGGCATGGGCGCGGTGAGCGGAGCCAAAGGCGTCCATCACATAAACATCGGCCAATGAAGCCAATTTTTTTGCCAGTTCTTCGCTGTTTTTCTTTTCACCCTTGAAAAAGCGTATATTTTCGCAAAGAGTGCACTCCCCAATGGCCGGTTTGGCTTCTTCCAGGGTTTTCACCAGGGTTACGTTCGATCCCAGAAGTTCGGAAAGGCGCGCAGCCACTGGGGCCAACGAAAACTGCGGATCAAACTCGCCTTCGGTGGGGCGGCCCAGATGCGAAAGCAACAGTACGGAAGCGCCCCTTTCCAGAGCAAGGCGTATGCCCGGCAACGCGGCTCTGATGCGTTTATCATTGGTGATGCGGCCGTCCTTGATGGGCACGTTCAGGTCTTCACGTATCACCACTCTTTTGCCCTTGAGATCCATATTTGTCATCAACTTTATAGCCATAGCGCATACTCCTGGTAAATCGCGGCGGCACACCGGCCTTGCCTGGTAAAAATAAGGGGCGGTTCCGGAAAGGACACTCCTTTTCTGAAACCGCCCTGGATTCAAAAACAAACGGCAGCTTGCCGTCCAAACCGTTTATGGCAGCATAAACTTAAGTACGCTCGACTGCAAGTAGGTCAGCACGCAGATGAACAGGGTCATGGCAATGCTGTGCCCCAAGGAGAAGCGGAAGAGATCGCCTTCCTGGCCCACCATATTGGTGGCCGCGGTTGCCACGGAAATGGACTGCGGAGAGATCATCTTGCCGGTAACGCCACCGGAAGAGTTGGCGGCAACAGCCAGTTCCGGAGGCATGCCCACAGCCATGGCCGTATCTCTCTGCATACCGCAGAAGAGCGCGTTGGACGAGGTGTCCGATCCGGTAAGGAACACGCCGAGCCATCCCAGAATGGGCGAGAAGAACGGGAACATTGCCCCGCTGAGGGTAAAGGCCAGACCGAGCGAGGTACTCATGCCCGAGTAGTTCATCAGGAAGGCCAGGCCAAGAATCATGGCGATAGTCAGGATGGGGAAACGCAGCTGCACGATGGTGCGGAAGAAGCAGGCAATGGCCTGACCGTAGGTGTACTTGGGCATGAAAGGCACTGCCAGCAGGCCGGAAAGAAGAATGGCGGTGCCGGCGGCGGAAATGAGGTTCAGTTTGAAGAAGGCGGCATAGGGAGCGTTTTTGGCCACAACAGGAGCGGTGCGCTCAACTAGGTTGTGCAGGCCGGGCCAGGCAAAGCCCTGGGTGCCCAAAGAACCGGTAAGTCCGGCAAGGATCTTGCTGAACGCCGGAAGACCCCAGAAGAACACCATAACCGCCAGAATGATATAGGGCGACCAGGCGCGCAACACCACATTGGTGGGGTGCCCGTTGCCTTCGATGGCGGTAACCTTTTCACCGGGGAAGTGCCACAGGGTGGCGGGCTTCCATACGCGCAGCAGAAGACTCATGCCGATAATGGTAACAATGGCCGACATAATGTCAGGCAGGGTGGGGCCGTGGAAGTTGGAGAACACAAACTGCGAACCGGCAAAGCAGACGCCGGCCACGATAATGGCCGGGAGCACTTCCATGGATCTTTTGAAACCGCACATGGTCACGCAGAGCCACAGCGGAACGAGGATCGAAAGAAAGGGCAGCTGGCGGCCTACGATCTGGCTGATTTTAAGAGTATCAAGGCCGGAAACCTGGCCCGCGACGATAACCGGAATACCAATAGCTCCGAAGGCCACGGGCGCGGTATTGGCGATCAGGCACAGACCGGCGGCATACAAGGGGTTGAAGCCAAGGCCCACCAGCATGGCGGCGGTAATGGCCACCGGGGTGCCGAAGCCGGCGGTGCCTTCAATAAATGAACCAAAGGCGAAGGCGATGAAAATGGCCTGCAGGCGACGGTCGTCGGTGAGCCGCGCCAGCGAGTCTTTAATTATGTCGAACTCTTTGGACTCGACGGTCATATTGTAAACCCAGACCGCCGTGATAACTATCCACACAATGGGAAAAATGCCGTAAGCGGCGCCATAAAGAGTGGCGCTGGCCGCTGTGCCCACAGGCATACCCCACACGGCCACGGCCACAATGAAGGCGCTGGCCAGGCCGCAGGCGGCGGCAATATGGCCTTTGGCGCGTCTGACCGCCAGCATGAAGAACAACACGACCAAGGGAATGGCCGCCAATCCGCCAGATACGACGGAGTTGCCCACCGGAGTGTAAACTTGAGTCCAAGCCATCTAATACTCCTTAGATTTGTTTCTGAGTTCGCAACAAGCGCCTTGCGACGGGTGTTCCGCCCTTCCGGCGCGCCACAACGCCGACGGCTCAACGCCGCCTGAAAAAAAATTAATGATTATAGTATAATAACTATAAATAAAAAAATAGGGGGTTGAGCTGAGCAACGCGCAACAGGGAAGACCCCATGCCCGCTCCCACAGACACAACCCCCTAAAGGGTTAAGTTTGGTATTATAGTTTAAAATTCAAAGCGTCAATATACTGCGGTAAAAAACATGAAAATAAGGCGGAAGAAGTGCCGGGCAGGGATGTCGGATGCGCAAAAAGTAGCGGCGAGCGCAATGCGCCCGCCGCGTATGCATGCCGCGAATTCGCCCGCTTTTGCGGCGCGGTGGATATTAGAACAGTCCGGGCATGGTTCCCAACAAAATGAAGGTGACTATGCCCACAACTATGCCGTAAAGCACAAAAGGCCAGAAGGTTTTCTTGAGAATTTCCCCTTCCCGGTTAAGCAGGCCCACAACCGTACACACGGCCACGATATTGTGTATGCACACCATGTTGCCCATGGCTCCGCCGGTGGCCTGGGCCGCGATAATGATGGTGCGTGAAAGCTTGAGCTGGCCGGCTATATCCCACTGGAACAGGCCGAAAAGCATGTCCGAAACCGTGTTCGAGCCGGTAATAAATGCTCCGAGACCGCCAACATAGGAAGCCACCATGGGCCAGGCCGCTCCCAACATTCCGGCTATGGACTTGGCCATGGCCAAGGGCATGGAGGGCAGGAACTGGGCGCTGCCGGCCGTAACGGCCGAAGCCAGCTCGGGGTTGAAGCCCGAACCCTGGAAAATTTTCACCAAGGCCACGGCCGCTATAAGGGATATGGTGGCGGCCTTCATTTTGACAAAAGTTTCCGTCCAGGCCTTCACAGCTTTTTCCGTGGGCATTTTATGCAAAGCCACGGTTATGAGCGCCACAAGCATAAAGGGTATAGTGCCGGGCAGGTAGAGCAGCGAAAGCCCTTCTTTGACTGTGGGGTAACCGAGAATATTGGGGAAAGAAAGCACTCCGTGCGTGGTAAGCCAACCCTTGAGGCCCAGATCGCCTATGCGGGTCACAACCAGAATCAAACCGATAAGAATATAGGGCAACCAAGCCATGAACTGGCTCATGTGCGCCTTGAACTCCGTCTTGCCGGCAAAAGCTATGTCGCCAGTCCAGCTCGGATCCCACTTGCTCACCTCGCCAAAGGTCCAGGTGTCCTTGGGCACACAAAAACCCATCTGCGCGCCCTTGATCACCACGCCAAGGCCCACCAGTCCGCCGATGAGCGAGGGCAGTTCCGGCCCGACAAGCCACGCCAGCAAAAGATAAGGCACAAGAAAGGCCACAGCCGCGAACACGCAGAATTTCCAGGCGGCAAAGCCTTCACTCCAGGAACGGTTGGGGCCGTAAAAACGGGTAATGAAGCCCAGCATGAAAATGGGCAGAATGACAGCCATGGGTCCGTGCATGATGGTTGCGGTTTCGCCTATGGATTTCCAAAAAGCATCGGCGCTGGTTATGCCCCCGCCGGAAACGACAACGGCGTCAACCACGGCTTTGATGGAATTGCCGAAGCCCACCAAAATGGGCGTGCCCACCGCGCCGAAAGTAACCGGAAAAGAGTTGAACACCAGGCATAGCACCGCTGCCGCAAAGGGCGGAAAGCCCAGGGAAAGCAGCAGGGGCGCGGCCAGGGCCGCCGGAGTGCCGAAACCCGCCGCACCTTCCACAAAGGCCCCGAACATATAGCCGATAATAATAGCCTGAACGCGCATATCTTTGCTTACGCCCTGCATCCCGTACTGGATGGTTTCCATCCCTCCGGAATACTGCAAGGTATGCAAAATAAGCAAAGCTCCGAAAACGATAATCAAAACGCCTACCGCGCTGATGGTCCCCTGAATGCTCAGGGCGGCCACATATTTGACGGGCAGGCCCCAGGCGACTACCGCGCCAATGGCACAGGCCAGCCAGGCTATGGGCATGGCTTTCATAGCCCCCATGCGCAAACCGACCATCAACACCAGGGCCACGATAATTGGTATCACAGCCACCAAAGCCAACATGTTAATAGACATATGCTCCCTCCAGTTTTGTGCGCGTCTCCGAACGAAATACAGTTCCCGCCGGAGTGCTCCCGCGCCGCTGTTATTAAAAAAACAATAAGCCTATTAAAAAAATTATAACAAAATTTTGCATTTTATTCAATATATTATACATAAAAAAACTGCTTTGCAAAAAACCTGAAGCTCGTCAAGGCAGCGTTCACTTCTTGGTAAACGCCGCCTTGAGCCGAATGAACAAATTAAGATTCAACCGGACATTTTTAGGATATAGTTTTCTTCACAACCTCGGCCACATGGGCCGCTGTAAAGCCGAAATACTCAAAAAGTCGGGAAGCCGGAGCCGACTCGCCAAAATTTTCCATGCCCACCACCGCACCGTCAAGACCAACATATTTGCGCCAGAAATCGGGCGCGGCAGCTTCCACAGCTACCCTGGCCCGCACTTTGGGCGGCAGCACATGGTCGCGCCAGCTTTGCTCCTGAGCATCAAAGATCTCTGTGCAGGGCATGGAAACAACCCGTATTTTCCGCCCCTCGGCCCGCAGTGCGGCCTCGGCTTCCAGGGCCAGGCCCACTTCCGAGCCAGTGGCGATCAAAATGGCTTCGGGTTGGCCTTCACAGTCGCGCAAAATATATCCGCCACGCCTGATCCCTTCCAAACGCTCCGCATCATCAGAAAGCTGGGGCAGACTCTGACGCGAAAGGGCCAGACATGAGGGCCTGTCCTTTTTAATAGCATTTTCCCAGGCTACGGCCGTCTCCACAGCATCGCAGGGCCTCCATAAATCAAGTCCGGGGGTAAGGCGCAACCCGGGGATCTGCTCTACCGGCTGATGGGTGGGGCCGTCCTCTCCAAGGCCAATGGAATCGTGCGTGAGCACCCAAACCACTTTGCGTTTCATCAAGGCCGAAAGGCGGATAGCGTTTTTGGCGTAATCGGAGAAAACAAGAAAAGTCCCGGCATAGGGCACAAATCCGCCATGCAGCGAAAGGCCGTTCATTATCGCGCCCATGCCAAATTCGCGCACGCCGTAATGCAAATAGCTGCCTCCGGGGTTTTCCGGGGTGAGCACAGTGAACCCCTTGCCCATGGTACCCACGGAATCTGACAAGTCGGCCGAACCGCCGATAAGCTCCGGAGCAACCGCGCCAATCTTGTCCAGAACCTTGCGCGAAGATATGCGCGAAGCCTCGGCCTTTTGCGGCGTAACAAAAAGTTCGGCAAAAAGCCCATCCAGCCCATCGGGCAAATCCCCGGCCATGCGTCTTCTAAACTCGGCCGCAGCATCCGGCCACTTGGCCGCATAAGCGGAAAAAAGCTCGTTCCAAGCTTTTTCCGTTGCCGCTCCGCTATCTTTGGCGCTCCATTCCTTGTAAATTTCCTCGGGCACAAAGAATGGCTCATAATCCCACTTCAAAGCCGCGCGCACGCCCTTAACCTCATCCGCGCCAAGGGGCGCTCCGTGGCTGTCGCGGCTGTCTTCTTTGTTCGGCGCGCCAAAGCCTATATGCGTACGGCAGATTATCAGGCTGGGTCTGTCGTCTTCCGACCGCGCCGCGCCAAGAGCGGCGTCCAGAGCCGCAAAATCATGTCCGTCAACAGTTTGCACCTGCCAGCCGTAAGAAGTGAAGCGCGCCGCCGAATCTTCGCCGAACCAGCCCGAAATCTCCCCATCAATGGAAATGCCGTTGGCGTCGTAGAGAGCAATGAGCTTACCAAGCTTCTGCGCCCCGGCCAACGAGGCAGCTTCGTGCGATACGCCTTCCATCATGCAGCCGTCGCCAAGAAAAACATAAGTACGATGGTCAACTATATTGAAATCTTCGCGGTTGAAACGCGCCGCCAGCGAACGCTCGGCCAAAGCCATACCCACAGCCATGGCCAGCCCCTGGCCAAGCGGGCCGGTGGTGGCTTCCACTCCGGGGCAAAGCCCATGCTCGGGGTGACCGGCCGTGATCGCGCCAAGCTGGCGGAAATTACGCAAATCATCCATGGACACCGCATAGCCTGTCAAATGCAACAATGCATAAAGCAACATGGACGCATGACCGTTGGAAAGCACAAAGCGATCCCTATCCGCCCAAAGCGGATTACCGGGATTATGTCTCAAACCATGCCGCCACAAGGCTTCGGCCATGTCCGCCATGCCCAGCGGAGCGCCGGGATGCCCCGACTTCGCCGCCTCAACCGCGTCAACAGCCAACATGCGCACCGCATTGGCCAATTCTCTGCGCGTCACGTCAAATACTCCTGAAAGTAAAATGTTTAATTAAGTTTCGGAACAGGGACAAAAGGCATTTTTTCACAAGCCGCCGCCATAAATTCGGCCAACCGCTTATCATATGGCGGGTGATTGAAAAAAGCCGACCCCGAAACCAGCACATCAGCCCCACGCCGAGTGAGTTCCCCGGCATTGGCCGGTTCCGCCCCGCCGTCAACCTGTATTTTCACCTGCCCGTGCCCGCTGCCGTCAAGCTTGGCCCGAAGCGCGCTTATTTTGTCCATGCAGGCCGGTATAAATTTCTGCCCGGAAAAACCGGGGTTCACACTCATAATCAAAACCATGTCTAAATCATCCATGACATGGTCAACAGCGCTGAGCGGCGTGGCCGGGTTCAAAGCCACTCCGGCCTGCATGCCAAGCTCGCGAATATGGGCCAGAGCGCGCTGTAAATGCCTGCAAGCCTCAACATGCACCACCAAAATATCAGCCCCGGCAGCGCGAAAATCTTCCAGGTAACGCTCCGGGGCTTCAATCATCAGGTGTACGTCAAAAAACAATTTGCTCTTGCGGCGCAAGGCCTTGATTATGGGAGGGCCAAAAGTGATGTTTGGTGCGAAATTGCCGTCAATGACATCGAAATGCGCCCATTGCACCCCGGCTTCCTCAAGGTCGGCCAATTCACGGCCAAGATTGCAGAAGTCCGAACTGAGCAGGGAGGGAGCGAGAATCATTTATTAATCCGCCTTATTATTTGTTTGCCCGGTAAGAAGCCTGCGCATGGCCAGAAGCTCCTCTTTAAGAAGCCTGGTATTCACCAGTTGAACCCCGGAAGCCTGTGCCTGCGGCGCCGGGCGCGCGGGCACAGGTGCTTCCGGAAGAGACGTATGCTGCGGTGAATGTGAAAAACTAAGAGGATCAGGGGAATGTTTAACGTCGGCGGACAAAATTCTGCGCGCTCCGTCAATGGTCATACCCTGCTCATGCAGTAATGTTTTGATGCGCTTCAATACGGCAACATCATTTTCAGTATAAAGGCGCTGACCTTTTTCCGTGCGTAATGGAGCAACCTGGGGGAATTCAGTCTCCCAAAAGCGCAAAACATAGCTCTTGAGATTGAGAATCTCGGCAACCTCACCTATCTTGTAGGTCTTTTCGGTCATGGTCGACTCCCTTTAGTATCGTTCGCGCAGCCCCCGTAAAATGTAGCGGCCCAATTTGCCGTAAGCCAAGGAAGACAAACTTTATATTTTTACTCCAAGGTTTTTGACCAGCGACTCCGCGGCCTTCTCCCGTTCTTTGTCTACCTCCGCGTCTTTGAGCGTGCGCTTGGCGTGGCGGAAGGTCAGGCGGAAAGTAAGGTGGCGAACAGCGGAATCCTTGGGTTCAAAATTGTCCACCAAGCATGCCGACTCCAGAAATTGCAGCCGCATGCCCAGAATATGGGCAAGTAAAGCTTCAACGGTAATTCCCGGGGCGGCGATAGCCGTAATGTCACGGCGCACCGGCGGATATACCGGCAGCGGCGCAAACGCCACGCGCACATCCTTGCTCATATTACGTAATAAATCAAGGTCTATCTCGGCAAGCCACACATCTTTGCGGGCATGGAAGTTTTCGGCTGTTTCAGGCATGAGCCGCCCGATAAAACCCAAGTTTCTATCCTCACCCCGCCACTTTATGGTGAGTTTCACTTCGGGGTTGAGGCAGGAATATTCCCTGGATAATACATAAGATGGAACCGGCAGATGCAAAGAGGAAAGCAAGTTCTCCACCATACCCTTGATGTCGCAATAATCCGCGTCGCGTTGCGTCTGCGGCCAGTGCGCGTCAAAGCAGGCGCCGTACAGGAGCAGGCCCAAGCGCTCTCTTTCCGTAACCGTTGTTTCCGAAGCCGGGTCGGAGCTGAAAATGCGGGCAATTTCAAAAAGGCGAAGAGAGCCATTGCCCTGGGCCAGATTATGCCCGAGATTCTGCAACAGACCGGGAAAAAGGCGGGTGCGCAACACATCCTGCTCAGCTGAAAGCGGATTCATGATCATAACTCGCCCTTCAGGGGCAAGCCCAAGGAAATCGAGGTCTTTTCCGCCCAAAAAGCTGTAGTTGATCGCTTCATTAAGCCCAAGCCCCCTGCCCCACTTTTTGAGCAGCGACTGAAAGGCGAAACGGTTTTCATTTTCCGGCTCGTCAATAGGCCTCAAAACCACCGGAAGCACCGGAGGAATGCGGTCAACGCCGTATACCCGCCCCACTTCTTCGATAAGGTCGGCTTCTCTGGTGAGATCAGGCCGCCAGCTTGGGCATTCATAAACAATTTCCGAAGACTCGCCGCCGCACACACAAGGCTTCCCGGATGGACATATGCAGGGCGCGCCGGCCAGACAACCCACTTTTTCCAGAACATTGCGGCAAAAATCGCCGGTTAATTCCACCCCGAGCAGGTCAACGGCGTTTTGCACGCTGAAGGACACTCTGGACGGTTTGAAGGGCTTGGCTTCGTTACAACATATACCGCCCAGCACAGTACCGCCCGCAAGCTCAACCATAAGCCGGGCCGCGCGATCCATGGCCATGGCATTGGCCCGCGGGTCCACTCCGCGCTCAAAGCGCGCCGAAGCTTCGCTGGGCAGGCCCAAACGTCTGGCTGTGCGCCTTATGGAAGCTGGGCGGAACACCGCGCTTTCCAGGAATACCCGCTTTGTGGAAGCGGTGATTTCCGAATTCAGGCCCCCCATAACTCCGGCCAAGGCCACGGGTTTGACCGCGTCGCGAATAAGCAAATCGTCGGGAACAAGCGCGCGATCTTGTCCATCAAGAGTAATCAGTTTTTCGCCCTGAACAGCCGGGGAAATAATGATACGTCCACCCTCCACCTTATCCAGGTCAAAAGCGTGCAGAGGTTGGCCGTAGCCCAGCATGATATAGTTGGTAGCGTCGACTATGCCCGAAATAGGACGCATGCCCGAGGCCAGCAAACGGCAGCGCAGGGCCAGGGGTGAAGGCTTGATGGCAATACCGTCAATAATGCGGCCCTGATACAGCCAGCACAGCTCGGGGTCGGCAATTTCGATTTTAACCAGATCCGTAGCGTCGCCTTCGGCGGGCAGCGCTTCAAAGGGGGGAAGAGTAAGCGGCAGATTGAAGGCAAGCGCCACTTCTCTGGCCAGCCCCAGTACCGACAGGCAGTCGGAACGGTTGGGCGTTACACTTATATCCAGCACTTCACGATCAAGCTCGAAGGCTTCAATAAAATTTTGGCCCGGGGTGAAATTTTCCGGTAAAACCATGATGCCGCCGTGATCTTCGGAAAGCGCCAATTCGCGTTCGGAGCAGATCATGCCATGGGAAGGCGAGCCGCGCAGCTTGGCTTTCTTTATGGTCAACCCGCCTGGTAGAGTAGCCCCCACCGGAGCCACCGGCACAAGCTGGCCCTTAGCCACATTTGGCGCGCCGCAGACTATATCGAGCAATTCGCCCATATTGATATCAACTTTGCAAACCGAAAGCTTGTCGGCTTCGGGGTGCTTGCCGCACTCCACAACCCGGCCAATCACTATGTCTTTTATTTCTTCAAAAGGGCGTCTGATTTCCTCAAGTTCCAGCCCGAGCATGGTCAATCTGGCCCCAAGCTCCTCCGCCGTGCCTTCATAAGGCACGAAATCGCGCAGCCATTTCAAACTAAGCAACATATTCGTCTTTCCCGGATGTAAAATTAGAATTGGCCAAGGAAGCGCAGATCATTTTCAAAAAACATGCGCAAATCGCCTATGCCGTACTTGAGCATGGTAACGCGCTCAACTCCCATGCCAAAGGCAAAGCCCGAAACCCGGCGCGGATCATAGCCGACAGCTTCAAAAACAGCCGGGTCCACCATGCCGCAGCCCAGAATTTCCACAAAGCCGGTTCCCTTGCACACCCGGCAGACGTCGCCGCCAATGGAGCCGGAACCGCCGCATATGCAGCAGGAAATGTCCACTTCGGCTGAAGGCTCGGTAAAGGGGAAAAAGCTCGGGCGGAAGCGCACTTCGGTTTTAAGACCAAAGACCTTACGCGAAAATGTTGTGAGAGTTCCGCGCAGATGGGCCATGCTGATCTTGTGACCTACCATAAGACCTTCCACCTGATGGAACATAGGCGTGTGGGTAAGGTCGGAGTCGCGGCGATATACTTTGCCCGGGGCCACAACCGCCAGCGGCGGCTTGCGGCCCAGCATGGTGCGCACCTGCACCGGAGATGTATGGGTGCGCATGACTATTTTGTCATTGATATACAGGGTATCCTGCATGTCGCGGGCCGGATGTTCGGCGGGCAGGTTCAGAGCCTCAAAATTATAATAATCTGTTTCCACCTCGGGGCCGGAAACAATATCATAACCAAGGCCTTTAAAAATTTCGCAAATCTCTTCCATCACTATTGTGGTGGGATGCAATGAGCCGTGCCAAGGCTCGCGCGCCGGAAGGGAAGGATCGAAGCGTGAAAGTGAAGCCTCTTCGCCCGCTTTCTGTAATTCCTTTTTGCGGCCTTCAAGCAAATCGTTCAATTCCGTCTTGACCGCATTGGCCTTCTGGCCCATTTGCGGACGCAGCTCCGGGGCCATCTGCGGCAATTGGGCCATTATGCCGGCCAAATGCCCCTTGCGGCCAAGAAAGGCCACGCGCAGATCCTCAAGTTCCGTCAAAGACGAAGTCTGATCAAGGCCGCCGCGCAATTCCGTAACCAGACTTTCAAGTTCCTTAAAAGAGTCCATGCCCTTTTCCTTGTCTCTTTTCAAGAAAAAGGGGGTGCCGTTACAGCGCCCCCTTTGCCATTCATAAATCCGCTGCCTAACCTAGTTTGCTTTTAACAAGTTCCACCAGGTTGGCGAAATCTTCCTTGGCCCTCACGGCCATGTCGGCCAGAACCTTGCGGTTGAGTTCTATATTGGCCAGTTTGAGGCCGTACATGAATTTATTGTAGTTCAGGCCGTGCTCCCGAACACCGGCATTGATGCGCAAAATCCACAGTCTGCGGAATTCGCGCTTGCGCTGCTTGCGGCCTTCGTAAGCATATTGCAGAGAACGCTCATAAGCTTCTCTGGCGGTACGATACAGACGACTGCGGCCACTGCGAAAACCCTTGGCCGCGTTCAGATATTTTTTGTGGCGTCTATGTGCCGCCAGACCTCTCTTCACACGCATGGGGCTATCCTCCAAATGTTTTTAATATGGCGCTTTCCCCTTACGGGGCGCGCATGCCGAGCGAGGCGGAGATCGTGCCAGCCAGGCTGAATTTCAGGCGAGCGAGCAGCTCTGCCTTTTATGCCTCTAAATCAGGGGCACAAAACTAATTTTTAAAGACGCATTTTAAGCGTAGGGAAGCATCCGCCTGACAGCCTTCTCGTTGGTGGAATCAACGATGGCGCTCTGGCCGAGATTCATTTTGCGCTTAGCGCATTTTTTAGTCAGAATGTGACGCAGATTCTGCTTGCGGCGCTTGAATTTGCCGCTGCCGGTCACGTCGAACCGCTTGGCGGCCGAACGCCTGGTTTTCATCTTGGGCATCTGAGTACTCCTTGGTGGTTAATCGGGGTAACGCCTCCGGCGTTATTTCTTGGGCGCCAGCATCATCTGCAAAGTACGCCCTTCGGCCCTCGGTTCCTGATCAACCTTGCCGATATCCTGGGTATCCTGAATAACCCGGTCAAGAATTGACAGGCCGCGATCTTTATGAACAATTTCGCGCCCACGGAAAAACACCGTAACCTTGCAACGATCGCCTTCCTCCAAGAAACGCCTGATGTGGCGCACCTTGGTGTCATAGTCATGATCGTCAGTCTTGGGGCGAACTTTTATTTCTTTAATCTGGATGACAGTTTGCCGTTTTTTAGCTTCCTGCTTCTTTTTCTGCGCCTCGTACTTGAACTTGCCGTAATCCATGATACGGCACACCGGAGGCTCGGCATTGGAAGCCACTTCCACCAGATCGAGCCCGGCCTCTTTGGCCATGGCCATAGCGTCAATACGCGACAAAATGCCGAGCTGTTCACCATCGGCCCCGATAACCCGCAACTCGCGAGCCCGGATCATCTCGTTGCGACGCACGGTATCCTGAGGCGCCTCCCGCTTGGGTTTCACATTAGGAGAAGCTATAGGACATCCCTCCCTTTTTAAATGGTTCGCTGCAATCCCGGCGAATAAGCTCCACAGCTTCAGCCAGAGATTTAAAGCCGGCATTATCGCCGTTGCGCAGGCGCATGTTCACGCCTCCAGCTTCAACTTCTTTATCTCCAACAACAAGAATAAACGGAATTTTGGCCAACTGCGCCTCACGCACTTTGAAGCCCAGCTTTTCATTGCGCAAATCAGCTTCCACACGCAAACCGGTTGCCGCAAGCTCTTCCTTGGCTTTGCGCGCAAAGTCGGCCTGAGCGTCGGTAACCGTAAGTATACGCGCCTGAACCGGCGAAAGCCAAGTGGGAAAAGCCCCGGCAAAATGCTCAATGAGCACTCCGATGAAGCGTTCCAAAGAGCCCATGATAGCCCGATGCACCATTACAGGACGCCGCCGCTCCCCGTCGGAAGCTACATACACGAGATCAAAGCGTTCCGGCAAGGTGAAATCGCACTGAATAGTGGAACATTGCCATTCACGGCCCAGGCAGTCCAGAAGGCGCACGTCGATCTTGGGGCCGTAAAAAGCTCCGTCGCCCTCGTTGATCACATAGGGCAAACCGGCCTTTTCCACCGCGCTTATGAGCGATCTGGTGGCCAACTCCCACGCCTCATCCGTGCCGATGCTCTTTTCCGGGCGCGTGGAAACCGCTATGCGGTAATTAAAATTGAAAAGATCCATCAAGTCGCGAACCAGCTTGATCACTCCGGCTATTTCATCGGCCAACTGCTCGGGCGTGCAAATTATATGCGCATCGTCCTGAGTGAACTGGCGCACCCGGAAAAGCCCGTGCAAAACGCCCGATTTTTCGTGGCGATGTACCACGCCCAGTTCGAAATACCTCTGGGGCAGCTCACGATAGCTGTGCAGGGCATTATTGTAGATCATCATATGCCCGATACAGTTCATCGGTTTTATGCCGTAGGCGTCTTCCTTAAGCAATTTGCCGCGTTCGTCTTCATCCTTTATGCTGGTGAAGTACATATTTTCGCGGTAATTGTCGTAGTGACCCGACTTCTGCCAGGCTTCCACACGCAGAAGCTGCGGCCCCTGCACCACATCATAGCCGCGTTTTAAATGCTCTTTGCGCCAGAAATCTTCCAAAATGGCGCGCATAAGCATACCCTTGGGCAGCCAGATGGGCATGCCGGGCGCGGCGTCTTCGCTGAAGGTGAAAAGGTCCAGCTCGCGGCCGAGTTTGCGGTGATCGCGGCGCTTGGCCTCTTCAATCATGTTGAGATAGTCTTTAAGCGCTTTTTCTTCGGCAAAAGCCGTGGCGTAAATACGCGAAAGCATGCGGTTTTTCTCGCTGCCGCGCCAATAGGCCCCGGCCACGGAAAGCAATTTGAAGGCTTTTACAAAGCCTGTGGAAGGAATATGTGGCCCACGGCAAAGATCCGTAAAATCGCCTGTGGTATACAAAGACACGGTTTCGGCGTCGATTTCAGATATAATCTCCACCTTATAGCTTTCGCCCATGCCTTCAAAAAGAGATATAGCCTCTTTTTTGGAAACGTCGCGACGTGTAAAAGGCTCGTTGGCCTCCACAATAGCCCGCATCTCCTTTTCTATGGCCGGAAAATCCTCGGAAGAAAAAGGCCGTTCGAAATCGAAATCATAATAGAAGCCATTATCAATGGCCGGGCCGATGGTGACTTTTATCGAAGGAAAAAGCCTGCGCACGGCGGCGGCCATCACATGGGCCGCCGAGTGGCGCAAAAGCTCCAAACTTTCGGCCGAATCGACATACACCGGCTCAAGCAGTCCCGTTCCATCAGGCAGGAGCGCGGCAAGATCAAGCATGACCCCGTCGGCCTTGCAAGCCAGGGCTGATTTAAATTTTTTACCGCTCAAAACCTTCTGCAAGGCCGCGCCACAAGAGGAACCCGGTTCAACTTCCGTAATCTGATCGCCCACAGACACCTTCATGAGAATTCTCCAAAACTCGAACTATCGACAGAGCCCGTCCTGAAAAACTTCGGCCCGACCACTAATATGTCGGAATGGCGGGGCTTTTCGAGATTCGGACGGCAAGCCATAAAAAAAGGGGAGAGACACCTCTCCCCCCTCTTGATTGTAAAGTGGTAGGAACAAGCAGACTTGAACTGCTGACCCCTTCCGTGTCAAGGAAGTGCTCTAGCCAACTGAGCTATGCTCCTACAAACAGAGGCAGATGGCACATTAACCTCAAGACGAGTGCTCGTCAAGAGATTTCATGATTTTTGTTCCATTTTTTTCATATACTGGTCAGAAAGCACTCGATGTTCCTCTCCCTTGGTAAGAGCCACCGCCGCGCTTTCAGCCAAACGCTTGATCTCCACATCAGAGGAAACAGCCTGGGACGCCACATTTTGCAGGGCTCCCATGACATATTTGCGCTGATGCTCATTAATATACTTGCGCACTATGCCCATGGCGGCCTCGCCAATTTCTATAAAATCCACCCCAAATTTTGTGCCGTATTCCCCTTCCAGCACATACCTTACGTCGCCGAGAATCCGCCAGCTGGAGGAATTGACGTCAAAAGGATTAAGAAAAATATTTATTTCTTGATCGATGGAAAAACTATCTTGAATTTTGCTGATATGACTGTCAAAGGTAAGTTGGCATCCCTTGAAACTGAGATTGGTGAGCACACCAAGCACAACCTCTTCGTCTTTTTTCACGGTGACCGGCAGCAGGCAATCCACGCGCACTCCATTGCGCTGGGTGCTGGAGATAAACCTTTGCGGATAACGGCAAAACAAAACAATTGAAGATTCAAGCTTGATCTTGGCAATCAAGGTAGACAAGAAGGCAACAATAGTAAAATCGCCCATCACAAAATGGGCGTTCAGTTTGGCTCCGGGGCTTAAGGCGACATCAGAGTCGCCATCGCATTGTCTTATTATAATTACATTATCTGATTCATAACCCAGAATTTTCCCTTCCAGGCGCCTATTATCGCTACTACATACGGTGATGTGTTCGCCAATAGGCAACACCATGTCCTCTGCAATTTTAGCGCGGCGAAGTTTATTGGCCCGATGGTCGCTATTTTGAAAATTCATGTTCATTAAGAACTCTTCTTGACATAGCCGGATCTTGCCGACGCTGCCAGTTACACGCCCGTTGGATGTTTGTTCGACGAGGCAAAATAACATTATAAAATAATAAAAATTTATTACACAAGTGATTATATTTTTTCTAAAAAAATAATCTCATATAATTTTCTTCCGGTCAAGTTTTCGTGTATAGTATTTTTTACTAAAAAAAATTATATATATATTTAGCTGTGTTATGGAATTATTTTTTTAATGCGATGTCAATCCCCAAAATCGGTCTTGACATCTGTTTTATGGCTTAAAATCTGAATAAAAAAGTAAAACAGCATTTTTTTAGTTATATACGTGTTGCGTAAAAAAATGTATAATAATTTTTTCCCAATATAAACAACTAGTTAAAGCATATCAAAATTTTAGATACTATTTTAATTCTTTCTAAGGCTCGACTTTCAGCCCTGTTTCAGCCTTTACAAATGGAAAACAATATCATCTTATACTTACAAGTCATTATATTATAGATAGTTACAAATAGGTCCGTGGAATACTCCGCCCCCTGAGCGTGATAGAATTTCCCAAATATGTAGGAGTGTAAAGAGTGCTTTGAAAAAAAATATTATAGGGGCATGTTTACGTTTTACGCAAACATGCCCCAAAAATAAAGCTTAAACAAGTTTTTTATTTATACTCAATCAAGCATATTTCAATCCACAGTCAGCTCCCTCCGCTGACTGGCTCCGTCTCCGGTGGATAGGAGTCGTGCGGATTACCCCTCCCTGAAGGGGAGGGGTTCAGACCATAAAGGAACTTTTGATTAAGATGTAGTGTACAAGCTATTTGATTATAGAAGAGGCAATTTGCGCTTCCAAGGCTATCTCTTTGCGCACCTGATCAAGGTCCACAACAACCGGATCGATCAGGGTAAAACCACTGGGATCTTCCCAGGCATCTTCGTCAGCATAACGGCCGTCGTACAGGACATCGTTAACCACATGGAAGTTTTGGGTACCGAGCACTCTGTCCCAGCTCACCACCTGGAACTGGAATTTGTCAAGGTTGAAATCTTCAACGTCGTTCCAAATCCATTTAGTGGTACAAACTTCGCTATCGTAGCCGAACACGGCCAGATACTTAGCTTTGGTATCCAGGTACAAGCGGCGGCGCAGGGTGACCACGTCGCGATACAGGAGTTTATCCTCAAAATCCACACTTTCGTTATCCACATACACTTCCGCGAGGCAACCCTCACAGATGCGCATCCCAAAAGTACGGGTGAGGCCTTTACGCCACCAGTTCATATATTTTTCAGCATAAATCTGGCGGCCTTTTTCGTCTATGATCTTCTTGGTCTGTTCCGATATGGGGTGCAAGGCCAGATCACAGCTTAATCCGGTCATCTCAAAACTGACTCTCATTCCCTCACTCCTTTTCCACAGGCGTATGAATATCTTGCAAAAGATCAATCTTTTCCGCTTCCGGAGCCGGTTCCACCACCTGTCTGTCACGGCGGTGCTTACGATCAACAGCCTGGTGGCGCTTCACACCCTGAACGTGGCGGCAGAATTTTTGCGGAGAAGGCGTGCGCGGCAGGTTGTCCATAAACAAACACTTTGCCGGGCAAACCTCCATGCATATGCCGCAGTTGACGCATTCGAAGGGGTCGTAGGACCAGATGGCCTGCTTGGGGTCGGAATAAATGCACTGTGACGGACAGCGCATTTGGCACATACGGCAGAAGATGCATTTATCCACATGGATGAAAAGCCTGCCGCGCATCCCGTCAAAAGGCGCTTTCTTCACAAAGGGATAATTCCTTGTGGCGGGCTTTTTGGTCACATTTCGCAAAACTGTATCGAGCATGAACATGGCGCCCCTCCGATCAGCGTTCCGTACAGCTAATGCACGGATCTATTGATAATACAACAACCGGCACATCCGCAAGCTGTATTCCGGGCAGCATGGCCAGCAGCGGCGGAACGTTGGCAAATGTGGGAGTGCGGATACGGCAGCGTTCCAGGTATTTGGTACCGTTGCCGCGCAAATAGTAAAACATTTCACCGCGCGGTTGTTCCACACGGCACACGGCCTCGCCCTTGGGGTTGCCTTTAGGACGGGGAGCGGCCAGCTCACCCTGGGGCAGCTTGCCGATGGCCTGGCGTATAAGATTGCCGGCCTGTATAACTTCAAGGAAACGAACCTTGCCGCGCGCCCAGGAGTCGCCGTCGGGCACAGTAATCGGTTCGAAATCGAGTTCAGAAATGGCCTCATAGCCAAGCTGGCGGGAGTCTTGGGCCACGCCGCTGCCGCGCTGGGTGGGGCCCACCGCTCCGAGTTGCAGAGCCTGCTCGCCGGTAAGAACACCCACGCCCACAGTGCGTTTTTTAACCGTATAGTCATCAAGTATGGTCTTGGAAAGCCGGGCCATTTCAGTTTCAAGCACGGTAACCTCGTCCAAAATCCACTTGAGATGTTCCGGCGATATGTCGCGGCGCACACCGCCAACCACGTTGACCGAAAGAATAACGCGGTTGCCGGCGGTGGCTTCATTCAGGTCCATAAATTTTTCGCGCAGTTTCCAGAATTGCATGAACAGGCTTTCAAAACCGAAAGCGTCGGCAAAAAGCCCCAGCCACAGCAGGTGGCTGTGGATACGGTGCAGTTCCGACCATATAATGCGCAGATATTTGGCTCTTTGTGGAACTTCCACGCCCATGAGTTTTTCAAGGGCTTCACAGTAACACATGCCGTGTATGCACGAACAGATGCCGCACACCCGCTCCACGACATAAATCATCTGGTGATAGTCCCTTTTGTCCACCAGCATTTCAAGGCCGCGATGCACATAACCCAGCGCCGGTATAGCCTCAACCACGGTTTCGTTTTCCACCGCAAGTTTGAGATGAATTGGTTCCGGAAGCACTGGGTGCTGCGGGCCGAAAGGTATTATGGTACGCGTCATGATCAGCCCTCCTGACTGGCCTTCTGGGCGGTTGTAATACGGCAGAAAGGCGCGTTGATCACGCTCTTTATCTTTTCAGACAAGAACATGGTGCGGTTGTAGTCAAGCACCAGCCCGTCAAAGGTCACATCGAAAAAATCTCTGGTTTCGTTTTCTATGAGCAAAGCGCAAAAGTAGATCGAAGATATGCTCGGAATGGGCTTATCTTTGGGATGGTTCATGCGCAGATGCTCAAATTCCTTGTTGTCTTTGTCATAGTGGTACAAAATGTCCACCGTGCCGTCGCCAAGATCAATTACGCTCATGGTAACAAAGCGCCAGCCGGAATCTAACCTGCTTTTGGCTTCGGCCACCACATCGGAGGAAGCAATGGGTTTGGCGTCGAGTATATGGGCATTCATGAGGCCACCTCGCTTTTCTCTTCTTGGGTCGCTCCAAAGGGCAATCCTGTTGCCGGATCGACCTCATCGCTGGTTTGCACGCCAAGAATGCGTACCTTGGGCATGGGCCCGAGGCCAAGCTTGGCTTTTACCACGTCCAGAGCCATAACCACGCCGTCGATGATCGATTCCGGCCTGCAGGCGCAGCCGGGAGCATACACGTCAACCGGTATGACCTTATCCACCCCTCCGAGCACATTGTAGCAGTCGCGGAACACTCCGCCCGAGCAGGCGCAGGCCCCTATGGCTATTACGGCCTTGGGGTCGGGCATCTGGTCGTATATGTTTTTCAATACTTCGGCATTTCGGTGGTTGACCGTGCCGGTAACCAGCAGCACGTCGGCATGCTTGGGATTGCCCACGTTAATTATTCCGAAACGCTCTATGTCAAAAACCGGGGTCAGGCAGGCCAGCACTTCAATGTCGCAGCCGTTGCACGAGCCGCAGTCAAAATGCACCACCCACGGCGACTTCAGGCGTCCCGCGTTGATATATTTCTCCAGAAACTTCATGGGCCAATCCTCCTATTTCACATAAAGCCACAAAATGTTGGCCAGGCTGAGGGTCAAGCCGAATCCGAGAGCGTTTTTCAGCATCCATTGCCAAGTCATACGGGCCGAAATGTTATCGACCAGAACTTCGACAATGTATGTGACAATCAGAAGGACAGCCATGCCTATTACGTTAGTGTGCCAG
This sequence comes from Desulfovibrionaceae bacterium, assembly GCA_031553655.1. Taxonomy (GTDB): domain Bacteria; phylum Desulfobacterota; class Desulfovibrionia; order Desulfovibrionales; family Desulfovibrionaceae; genus JAVBLG01. The sequence continues at coordinate 29,382 of JAVBLG010000016.1, forward strand.
AAAATGGCGCAAAGCCCGAGCATGAGCACCACGTCAAACCAGTGGGCTACTTCAAGCATCGCCAATTCACGGCCGGAGTATTCGGTTTGCACGCCCTTCACCAATTCCTGATGTCCGTGATGGCTGGCGGCAATGTCAAAGGGCGACTTACGCAGTTTGATGGTGAAGGCATAGCCGAGCGCGATGTACAAAAGCGGCATACTGCAAAGCAGCGGGCTTTCAAGCTTAAATATGTCGGCCACCGCAAAGCTGCCGCTGCCGAGGAAAATGCCCATGAAAACCAGAATGAGCACCGGCTCATAGGCCAGCATCTGCAGAAGCTCGCGCTGCGCGCCCACCTGGCTGTAAGGTGAATTTACCGCCAGAGCGCCGACCACCTGGAAAACAGCGCCCACTGTAAGTACGAAGAACAGCAACAGCAAATCGCCGCCGGTAAACAGTATGAACACGGACAAAGCTGAGGAAACCAGGTACATGTAGGCCGAAAACACCAGCCAGGGATGGCTTACATTGGAGGCTTTGCCCCAAAGTTTGAGCACATCGTAAAAGGGCTGGGCCAGCGGCGGGCCCATGCGCGACTGCAGGCGCGCGGTAAGGCGGCGGTCAAGGCCCGCAATATAGCCGCCGACAACGGGGGCCAGAACAAGACCTACAAGAGCAAGGATAAGGGTGGTCATTACATCATCCCCCCTATTAAAAGGGCCAGCATGGTCAGGGCTACTACGTTGGCTATGGGCGCAAGGCGCTCTTCGCCGAATATTTCGTCAAGATAGTAGTTGGAAGCGGTCGGGGGCACATTTATGTTCATCGGCCCCTTGAAGCCGATAACCCCGTCTTCCACATTTTCAAGGCCGGAAAGATAGGGCATGGAAAGCCCAGTGGCCGCGGCGCGCTTGGAGGCCCCGCGCGCCAGCCAGAATCCGGCGCCCAGAATTATGAACAGGGGGTATACGGTGTAAATGCCCCAACCCACCGCGAATTTGTCGGGCATATCGGGGAACACGGCTTCAAAAATAGGCAGAACCTTAAGCGAGTTCAGTACGCCCGAGTAGATGAAGGGCGAAACCAGCGACAGAGCCACCGCCGCCGCGGACAGAATACACAAAGACATGAAAATGCTTACATCCTGAGTTTCCGAAGTGGGGCGCGGCCCAAGAGTATTGAAGCCGATCATGATCCCGGCCCAGCGCGCCCAGAAAAGTACGGTAAGGGCGCTGCCCATGGCCAGGAAGAACACCAGCAGCACTGCGCCGCCGGGCGAAGAGGCCGCCGCTTCCAGCGCCATCCACTTGGCCAGCAGCATGCCGAAGGGCGGCAGCATCATGGTCATAATGCCCAGAATCATAATCAGAGCCGTATTGGGCATAACCTGATAAAGACTGCGCATGCTCTCGATATCGCGCGAGCCTATACGCTGTTCCACGCTGCCCACGCACAGGAAGAGCAGACCCTTGGACACCGCATGGAAAATGATGCACAGAATGGCCGCGGTAATGGCGGCCGGAGTGCCCACGCCCGCGCAGGCCGCGATGAGGCCCAGGTTGGCGATGGTGGAGTAAGCCAGCACCTTTTTGGCATTGCTCTGGCCCACAGCCAGCGCCGAAGTCATGATAAAGGTAAAGGCTCCGAAAACGGCCACGCCAACACCCAGGCTGGTGTCGGCAAAAAGGGGCGAAAGGCGTACCAGAAGGTAAACCCCGGCCTTGACCATGGTGGAAGAGTGCAGCAATGCTGAAACAGGAGTGGGAGCCACCATGGCTCCGCAGAGCCAGCTCTGGAAGGGCACCTGGGCCGACTTGGTGAAGGCTGCCAGCGAAAGCAGGGCCAGCGGCAGCATGAACACCACCGACTTGGCGGCCGGCGAAGCCGAAGCCTGCATGAGCACAAAAATGGACAGGGTGCCGAGATTGCTTTGCAGCATCATCAGCGCAAACATAAAGGCCACCCCGCCGACCATGTTCATCCACAAAGCGCGCAAGGCATTGCCCACGGCCAGCTCGGTGCCGTCATGGGCGATAAGCAGGAAGGAGCACAGGGTGGTGATTTCCCAGAAGAAGAAAATCCAGGAAAGATCATCGGCCAGAACAAGCCCGTTCATGGCCCCGAGGAAAAGCGTCATGACCGCGTAAAATTTGGGCTGGCGCGATACAGTGAGCTTGAGGTGATGCTCATGCTCTTTCATGTAGCCGAGGGCGTAGAGGCATATTACGCCGCCCACCAGCGAAATGATAAGCACCATCACAAGAGCCAGGCTGTCAATGACCAGGGCGGCTTCTTTAAGCGGAGCCTTGGGCATGATGACAAAGTCGAAAATGATCAGCCCAACCAGCTGGGCCGCCACCAGGGCCAGCGCCAGAGCATGTTTGTGCTTCCAGGCTATGTAGAAAATGGTGAACAGGAGAGCAAAGTCCAGCACACTTACCAATAAAGAGGCTTTTATGCCGAACAGGGTTTGGGGAACCACAATGCCGCAGCCCGAAGCAGCCAGCCCCAGGGCCGACATGCCTATGAGCGCAATGGCAACCGGCAGGAGTTTTCGAGCTCCGGCCGCCGGCATGACGTATAGAGCCAATGCCGCGATGAAAGGGAAAATAATGCAACCAAAAAGCGATATTTCCAGCATATAAACCTCTCTTATTTGGGCCGAACGCTGACTCGGCGAGGGGGGTTGCAACAATTGCCAAAGAGAGAAAAACAGGGAAAATCGAAAAAGCAGCGCTTGTGATAAACGAGAGCTTTGAAACAAAAGCCTGATTACCGCACTCTCCCCAAACTACACTTAAAATTTTGTTTGCGCAAGATAGCTTTAGTTTACAATGCGCTCGTGAAAGAAAAAACTAGTATCTTTTTAAACAAGATACTGTTATTGTTAATAATCATAAACAAGAGTATTGCATCAAAAAATAATCATACGACCATGCAAAACCGACATGAGTTATAAATGTGCAACATTGATGTTTGTCATACATAACACATAAGGTTTGTCATACATGGTACCTGTTCCGGAGCATACAAAGTTTGTCATACATACTACCATTTACAGGCCGGAGTTAAATAAAATTCATGAGAGCGGCAATAGCCCTCTTGACTTGGATAGCGGCAAGTATAGAGTGCTATTAACAGTCTTGTTTGACTACCACTATCCTTTTAAGCCATGTAAGGTACCAATATATGAAGCGACGCACATTTTTAGAGTGGCAATGCCAGGGGCTTTTGTTGGCGACCGCGAGCGCCGCGGGAGCCGGCGGCATTTTGGGGTCGGCTGTGGAATTGCTTGCCGCCCCTCCCACGCCGGATATTGCCGTGGCCAAAGGGTCTCCCGCCGCAGCCACCCGTGCGGCGGTTGAAATGCTCGGCGGAATGAAGAAATTTGTAAAACCGGGGCAAAAGGTTGTTATCAAGCCCAATATGAGCTTTGCCCGCAGCCCTGAAGAAGCCTCCAACACTCACCCCGAGGTGGTGCGCGAAGTTTTGATAATGTGTAAAGAGGCCGGAGCAGGAAAATTGCGCGTGCTTGACCATAGTCTGCAAAACGTCCAGCAGAGCCTGGAGTTGTCCGGAATTCTGCATGCCTGCGAAAGCGTGCAGCCTGGTATATGCCATCATCTTATGGACGAGAGCTTTTACAAAACCGAAGACATTCCCGCAGCGCAGGAAATGCACGAGAATGCCTTCATGCGCGACGTGCTGGAAGCCGATGTCATTATTGCCGTGCCTGTGGCTAAAAGCCATGGCGGGGCCGGAGTGAGTCTTTCACTCAAAGGGCAGATGGGCCTCATATGGGAACGACGAGTCATGCATTACCGCTACAGCCTCGACAATTCCATAGTGGACCTAAATCTGCGCGTAAAACCGCATCTGGCCATAATAGACGCCACCAGGGTGCTGACCTCTGGCGGGCCGGGCGGACCGGGAAAGGTGATTACCCCCGGAGAGGTAATTGCATCGGCCGATCCTGTGGCTGCCGACGCCATGGCTGTGGCCTCTTACGAATGGTACGGGCGCAAGATGCGGCCCGATCAGGTCAAGCATATCCGCTTGGCCCATGCAAGGGGGCTGGGGCGCATGGATGTGGAAAATCTCAAAGTGCAAAAAATTACAGTATAGCGAGTGGAAAACAGGAACATCACATCGGCTGAGATGTGGCGAAACATAAATCAAATAAATTTCTATTAATGTATTAATAAATTATAGAGCTTTGAATTGTCATGAATCAAATTTTCGCTGTCGGAAGACCGAAACTCTTCCGCTTTATGACGCGCTCCCTGGTTTACGTTCTGTTTCTGCTGGCTCTTAGTTTTTCCGCCTTTGACTTTGAAAACGGCGGCCCGTGGATTAATCCCGACATCTTCGCCCGGATGGATCCCTTGGCCGCCTTAACCGTGCCTATGGCCGCGCGAGATTTAATTCCCGCCCTGTGGCCCGGCCTTCTGGTGCTAGCCTCGGCGCTGTTTTTCGGACGCTTTTTTTGCAGCCATGTGTGCCCTATGGGCACAACCCTGGATATAGGCAGCTTCTGCGCCACAAAACTCAGGGGCAAAGGCCCGAGAATTCTGCCCGCCCTTAACCGCGAAAGATGGAACAAAGCCCGCTTCTGGCTGCTCAGCGCCATTATCGGGGCGGCGCTTCTGGGGGTCAACCTGGCCTTCTGGGCCGCGCCCATGCCCCTGGTCAACCGTTTTTACGCCACGGCTCTGCACCCGCTGCTCACTCTGGCCGGGCATACAGCCCTGGTGAACACCCAGCCGCTGGCCGACTCGCTGAGCCTCACCTCGCTGGCCTATGCCCAGATATCCCCGCGCCGTTTTGAAGCCGTTTTCTTTATTTTGTCCTTTTTCGGCCTGCTTTTCTGGCTGGAGATAGTGCGCCCCAGATTCTGGTGCCGCTTTCTCTGCCCTGCCGGAGCTTTAATGGGTCTACTCTCTCTCCTGGCTTTCTGGCGTCCGCGCGTAAATTCCGAATGCGTGGAATGCGGTCTGTGTGCCAAAGCCTGCCCGGCGGAATGCCGAGGTGCGAACGGGCAAACCCATGTGGCCTCCGAATGCCTGGGCTGCCGAGAATGTCTCGCCGCCTGTCCCAAAGGAGCCATAACCTTCATGCCCACGGGCGCTAAAACGGATATCAGCAATAGATTACCGGGCCGTCCGCCACGGCGAGGTCTTCTCGTTTCCCTGGGCGCAGGGGCCGGGCTGGCCATGGCTTCAATGATTGAGGCCAAGACTCATGTTTTGCCCGGCGAGCGCGGTCTGTTGTGGGATAAAAGCTGCATTCGCCCGCCGGGAGCCGTGCCGGAGCCGGAATTTCTGGCCCGGTGCGAGCGTTGCGCCCTATGCATGAAGGCATGTCCCACAAACGGGCTGCAACCCGACATTTTCCAAAGCGGCACAGCCGGACTTTTCACACCGCTGCTGGCCGCGCGGCGCGGCCCCTGCGAACCGGGGTGCCGGGCCTGCGGCCAGGTATGCCCCACTGGAGCTGTGCGTAATCTTACCTTGCGCGACAAACAATGGGCAAAGGTGGGCACCGCCGTGGTACACCGCGAGCGTTGTCTGGCCTGGGAGCAGGGTAAAAGATGCGTGGTTTGCCAGGAAGTGTGCCCTTACGGCTCCGTGGAACTTCTGACCACGCCGGGTATAAGCGTGCCCGTTCCTTTTGTGCGCGCCGAAAAATGCTTTGGCTGCGGCTATTGCGAAAATCATTGTCCTGTGCGCCTGCCGGCCATTGAAGTGGAACCCCTGAATGCCATGCGGCTAAAAACAGGCGCTTATGAGGAAGCCGGTAAAAAAGCCGGGCTGAGCCTGGAGCCGTCCAGGAAAGATGAAACCTACCCCGGAGCGGAAGAGCCTTCAAGTGGAGGGCTGCCTCCGGGCTTTACGGAATGAATGGGACCGGCCGCATTACGTATTCATAAAAACTTCTTTTAGAGCGTTTTGCGAATGAAATGAGCGAAATGCTCTGACGGCTCGTGCGTTGTCAGGGCCGTCCGGACACAAAGTGTCCGTAACTTAGGCGGCGAAGACGCCGTAATAACATGCTGTTCCGAGCCGCCGGTGAAAGGCGGCGCAGGACAATCAGCCTTAATTATTAAAAAATAGTTTCAGGCAATGGATAATTTAAAAAGCAAAATGCTATATGGACTGAGACTTCCCTATTCAGAGATGAGTAATCCGCACGGTTCCTATCCACCGCAGACGGAGTCAGTCGGAGGATGGAGCCGGCTGTGGATTGAAATATAGTTCAAGCCGTAAATATAATGTGGAGTAAAGCGTGCAAGTAGTTGAACCGAGAAGATCAGGAAAATCTATGCGGCATTTTGCCAGGCAAAGAAAAATGAACAGCAGGCTTAATCTGCTCGAAAGCCGTTGCAACCTGCCGGATGTTACGTCGGTGCCGCTGAAAATTGGTCTTGATATATCCAATGTCTGCAATATAAAATGTATTTTTTGCGTCACAGAAGGCGGCCGCAAAAAGCCTTCAGATCCCGAAGCATTCCGATCTCCCGACATGCTTGACGCCTACGAGCCCTTGCTGCCTTTTATCGAAACGGCCATCCTTTCTTCATTTGAAGCGATATTGAATCCGCGCTTTGACCAATTCGTTCGCCGTTTGCACAGATATGAAACCCCAATCCAACTTTTTTCCAACGGTCTGGCTCTTACACCGGAATTGAGCGAATTTTTGCTGCGGCATTCCTTTGACAGCCTGCTCTGCTCTTTTCACGGGGCCACAGCTGATACCTACCACAGCATTATGCGCGGTTCCAATTATGACACGGTGGTAAAAAATCTGATCGCCCTGAAGGTGCTTGCCAAACGACACAACCCCGGTTTTGAGCTGACCCTTGTATTTTGCGCCATGCGCAGAACCATTGGCGAACTGTGCGACTTTGTGTCTCTGGCCCATTCGGTCGGAGCGAAATATATCTCCGTCAATTACCTGCTGGTCCCCCAAGAAGATCCAAAACTCGAACAGGAATCCGTCTTTTTCCATCAACATCTATATGATGCGGAAGTTGCCAAAGCCAAGGAAAAAGCGCGAAGCTTAGGCATCGGCCTGAATCACCAGCCCATGTTTTCACAGAGCCCCGCCGAAATTGGAAACTCGCCCTGCTATCGGCCTTGGCAACATATGAATATAAATCAAAACGGCGATATGCAGGTCTGTTGCGGCGGAGCGCCGGTACTAGGAAATCTGTATGCCTCGGGGTTTGACAAGCTGTGGAATTCTCCAGGAGCTGTGGAGTTTCGCTCCAAAGTCAATTCTGACAATCCGCCCGAAGCCTGCCTGAAATGCACGCGCGGACGAGAAACACCGGGGGAAGTCACCTCCCACCTAATCTATTTGCGCGGATTACCAGAGGCAAAACGGCTGGATTGCCTGCGCCGCCTTGGCCTTCAAGAAAAATGAAATAAAAAATTACGGGGGGCTGTCTACAAATGTATTTTGGTAGACAGCCCCCGGCCTGAATTATTTAGCGAGCTGTTTTACCCGCAACGCGATCTACTTTCGATCGAGTTTCACCAACTCATATTCACCGCTACCCAAGCCGATTTTCTCGGCATGGGCGATCTGGCTGCGCCAATTAGTTACCGGATGCACATTTTTTATGTGATCGCCGTGACAGCACACGCTTTCGGAAAGGGCGCTGCCCGGCAGCATGGGGGCGGCGTTTACCGCGTCGATGCAGGCCTGATCCAAGGCCACCATGTCGAATGAGGCGAAAATGCCGATATCCGGCACTATAGCGGCGTCATTTTCGCCGTGGCAATCACAGTTGGGGGAAACCTGGTTCACAACACTGATATGGAAGTGAGGCCTGCCGTCAACCACGGCCTTGGCATATTCGGCCATTTTGTTGTTTACATCGTCGGTAGCGCTGGAAAAAGCGCAGGATATCGCATGGAAGTTGCAAGTTCCGATGCAACGCCCGCAACCCACACAAAGGCTGTAATTAATCGAAGCCTTTTTGTTCTCGCCAAACTCTATAGCGTCCTGGGCGCAATACTTGGCGCAGGTGTGGCAGCCGGTGCAACGCTCCTGGTTGATTTCGGGCTTGCCGTTACTGTGCATGGCCATTTTTCCGGCGCGGCTGCCGCAACCCATGCCTGTATTTTTGATTGCTCCGCCAAAGCCGGTTAGTTCATGCCCCTTGAAATGGCTAAGGGAGATGAAGATGTCGGCGTCCATAACCGCCCGCCCTATTCTGGCGGTTTGCAGATATACGCCACCGTCGATCGGCACTTCCACATCGTCGGTGCCTTTGATACCGTCGCCAATGATAACCTGACAACCGGTGGAAAAAGGTGAATAGCCGTTTTCGTAGGCGGCGTCGAGATGCACCAGCGCATTGTTGCGGCGGCCCACATACAAAGTATTACAGTCAGTGAGGAAGGGGCGTCCTCCAAGGACTTTTACCCGATCGGCCACTGTTTTGGCAAAATTGGGGCGCAAAAATGACAAATTGCCCGGTTCACCAAAATGCAATTTGATGGCCACAAATTTTTTATCGAAGTCTATTTTTTCAATCCCGGCTTTAAGCATCAGGCGATCCATCTTCTCCAGAAGGCTGGTTCCCACCTTGCAGCGCATATTTGTGAAATAAACTTTAGAGTTGCTCATAAAAATTACTCCAGTTCAGGAAATTTTGATAAATATATTTTTGCCGCGTCCAGTTCGCGTAAAAGCAATAAAACGCCCGTCACCTCCCCAAAAACTTGAAGAAGGCGGGCATCCCTGTATACATCAAGCCGCCACTACAGGCAATATTATTAATTTTTATGCAAAATAACGGCATAAGAGCTGAAAATCATGCGGGCCGTATCATCTGTGGCCAGACCCAAAGCGTCAAAGCCCGCAGTAGACAATACGGCGCAGAGTTCGGTTCCATCCGAGGCGCGCAGCGCGCATTCCGTATTTATTTTACCCCTGATTATTCTTACAATAACGCCTTCGCGACTGTTTTCGGCACTGCTTAAACCGGGCCGGTCGCTGCGTTCCATGATCAGCCAGGGGGCTTTCACTTCGGCGGTTATCAACATGCCGGGCTTGAGGCCAAGGCGCTCGGCGCTGGTGTTGGTTATAATGGTGCTGAGGGGTTCGCCGTCGGTGGCGGTCAACTCCACCAGAGTTTGCACCTCTCCTTTTGCCAAGGCGCGTACCTTGCAGAAAAAGCTGTTGCGGGCGCTGGTTTTACGACCGGATTCCCTATCCATATATAATTTAGTGAGTTCGCCCATGTCTTCTTTTGAAAAAGAAACATACGACGTGGTGAGATTGGGCGTGGAATGCCCCAACAGGTGTTGCACCGCCGGAAGCGGCATGTCGTTGCGTAAAAGCTCCACTGCCCTGGCTTTGCGAATCATTTCCGGGCCGCCAAGATTTTTTGCAAATCCGCATTCTTCGGCCCGTTCGTAAAATTTACGGCGCACATAGGCCGGGTCCACGGCAAAAAATTTTTCCTCTTCACCTTCGGCCAGCAACAGCGCAAGATCGTGGGCCAGGCTTTCAGAAATCTGCGCTTCGCGCCGAGATTCGCCGGTTCCGCCATAGCAAACGGTGAGCTGGGCCAGGTCAATATCGCGCGCGGGATCAAGCTCCAGAACTTCGCTGAGCTTGGCTCCGGTATATCTTATCAGTAAAAAAATCAACAAAATACGTTTACGCGAGGCCGAAGCGCCGACGTAAGAAGGTCTACTGGCGTGATCGACCACGCAGGTGGCCGCTTTATGGTTACTCACTATTTCCGACGCGCCTGGCGCACAGGCTCTGCCACGCCGCACAGGACCGGCCGCAAATTTTCTGAAGGCTTGCTCCAGGCGCTCCAAGCGCACGGAATCAAGCAAGTCTTCGTCGACCGAGGGAGATATTATTCTGTCTTGATTCATAAACTACCTATAGTATTTAACACGATTTTTATAAATTTCGTGTTTTATATTGACAAGCATATCTATTCTTCGCTATAAATATATCACGAAAAATATTGTTTTCGTGACCAAAAGCGCATAAAAAATTTTAATTTTATCATTTTACCAATTTGTATTAACGATATAAATTTATTAAATAAACTTTTTTGGTAAAGGGAGATGGGGTTGTGGGGTACGGGGGGAACCCCTTTTTGGAAAAAAGGGGGTGACCCCTTGCCCCACACCCCCCACTCCCAATAACAAAAACTATTTTTTAAAAAAATTATATTGTTAATAAAAATTGTGAAAATGTTAATATTTATATATTTTATGAGCGTTTTG
>JAVBLG010000042.1:0-11126 GCA_031553655.1 Desulfovibrionaceae bacterium
CCCCCCCCCCCAACCCCCCCGAGCCCCCCCCCGTATTTCCCTTTCTCCCCCATGCGCTACTTGGCTTTTTTGCCAATGCCCGAGGGCAGCAGACTGAAGATCATGCAGGTGATGATGCTGATCACACCAGTGCAGATAAAGGTATTTTCAAAGGCCGAAATAAGCTGTGCATGTGACAGGTTGACGCCGAATCTGGCGGAAAAGCCGTCAAGCAGGGCGGCGGCCACGGCCACGCCGGTGCAGGCGGATATTTGAATGTCAACCGAGAGCAGACCGTTGCCGTCACCGGCGTCGGCGTCGCTGAGGTCGTTTAGAGTTACGGAATTCATGGCTGTGAACTGCATGGAGTTTACGATGCCGAAAACAGAGAGTAGAAGCAGCAGCAGTAGATAGGGCGTTTCTCTGGTTATCAGGGAGAAACCGGAAATAAATATGCCTAGAGCCAGAGTGTTAACCAGCAGAAAGTTACGAAAACCGAAACGGTCAATCAATTTTTTGATCATATTTTTGCCGATCATGGCGGCCAGAGCCACCGGAACCATGGTCATACCGGCCTTGAGCGGCGAAAATCCGATAGCTATCTGCAAAAAGATCGGCATCAGAAAAGGCATGGCTCCAGAGCCGAGGCGCGAGAAAAGATTGCCGAAAATACCCACTGAAAAACTGCGGATGCGGAACAGGCGCGTGCTGAAAAGCGGATTTTCCATATGCGCGGCCCTGATCCAGTAAAAAGACAGTAACAGCAGGCCGACAATGCACAGGATTACGGCCTGTACCTTGGGCAGATGCAGTTCGCCAAGCCCTTCCATGGCCAGGGTAATCATGACCATGGAGCCACTGAACATAAAAAAGCCGGGCAAATCAAATTTTTTGGCAATTACGCCGTAAAAGTCGGGCATATAGCGTAAGCTGAGCACCCCCCCCAAAATCCCTACGGGAATATTTATAATAAAAATCCAATGCCAAGAGGCGTATTCAACCAGAAATCCGCCGGTCATGGGGCCGAGCAGCGGGCCGATGAGCCCCGGCACGGTTACAAAGCTCAAAATTTGCACCAGCTCATGGCGGGGATACGCTCTGATTACGGCCAGACGGCCCACCGGCACCATGATTGCGCCGCCTATGCCCTGGATTACGCGGGCGAAAACCAGCATTCCCAACGAATGCGACATGGCACAGATCAGTGAGCCGAGGGTGAAAAGAAAAATGGCCAGAATGAATACGCGCTTGCTTCCGTAGCGTTCGGCCAGCCAGCCTGAAGCCGGAATCAACAGAGCGGTGGTAAGCATATAAACAATGACAACCGACTGCATGCGCAGCGGATCCACTCCAAGATTACGGGCCATGCTGGGCAGGGCCGTATTCAAAATGGTGCCGTCGAGCATTTGCATAAAAAAAGCCACGGCCACCAGCCAGGGCAGAACGCGAAGGTTCGGGACGACTTCCCGCTGATCCTTAGTTTGCTCGGATGTCGTTTCCATGATAAAGCCTCGATTTGCGCTTGTATGGCAAGCGGCAAGCTTTGTGTACTTAAAATTTCCCCTGCGGCTGCGCAATCATGACGTGGCCGCCATTCCGGATTAATAATTTGTCACAGATCAATGAGTAAGCCCGTTCGGAGATTATGCAATGGCCCCACTTCTTATTTTTTTTGCTATATTGCCTATCCTAATAATTTTTCTGCTGCTCATTGTGCTGAAAAAACCTGCGGATATAGCCGGAATAGCCGGATGGCTGGCCAGTTTGGCCGTGGCCTGCCTGTGCTTTAACAGCGATTTGACAACCATGCTTACGGCCTCTTTTTCGGGTCTGATCGCCTCTTTTCCTGTGGCCCTGGCCATGGCCGCCTCCATTTTCCAAATCACGCTCATGGCAGAAACCGGGGCTCTGACCCGCATCGTGGCGGCCATAAAAACTGTTTCGCCGCAAGACCGCATTGTGCAGCTGCTGCTGGTCAATGTGGCTTTCGCCACTATAGCCGTGTCTCTGGGGGCTGTGCCGGTTTCCATTCTGCCTCCAATAATGATTGCCCTGGGCTATTCCACATTTACATCCATAGCCTTGCCCTCCGTGGGCTACAGCGGTTTTTGCATTTATGCCCTGCTGGGCACCCCGGCTGTTATTTTTGCCGCTTTCGTGGACATGCCTCTGGCGGAAATGGGCATCAATTTGGCCAAATTTATGCCGTTGACCAATGCTCTGGTGGCATTGGCCCTGCTGTGGCTGGCTGGTGGAGCGCGAATGTTCGCAGCGGGGTTTCTGCCCGCGGTTCTTTCCGGGGTGGCCGGTGGGCTGGCCTGCATGCTAATGGCCAAAATCGGCTTGGTAACCATTGGCGGCATAGGCGCGGGCCTGGGCATGGCCTTGGTACTGTGCCTCTACCTGCTCCTGCGCGGGCGCGCCGTGAGCGATCAGGCCATGGCGGCCGCCAATGCGGCCGAGCATGAGCTCAGCCTGGCCCGGGCCGCTTCGCCCTGGATTCTGCTGGTGGTTGTGGCTGTGCTCACCAACATGCATCAATTGCCGTTTTTCAAGATTCTTTTCACAGATTGGGCCATGCCGGTGGAAATAATACCGGGGAGGCCTGAAAAGCTGCGGCTGTTCTGGCAGGCCTATTTCTGGATTTTTGTGTGTACCTTGGCCTGTGTTCCGCTAATTAAGGCCAAACCCGCGCACCTGGCTTCTTCCTGGCGCAAATTCCTTCAGCGCGCCCCGCGCCCGGTTCTGGCGGCGGCCGTTTATTTTTCCGTGGGCTATGTGTATAATCATTCGGCCAAAAATGATTTGTGGGTCATGACAGAACCCGCCCTGAACATGGTGCATCTTATGGCTGACGCCTCCGTAGCCCTGTTCGGCAAGTTTTACGCCGGAGCGGCGGCCCTCACCGGGCTTGCGGCGGGCTTTATCAGCGGCACCCAAAGTTCGGCTATTGCCATGCTCACAGGACTGCATCTGGCTTCAGCCAAGTCCATAGGGGCCGACGCCATTGCTGTGGCCACAGCCGGAGCTATAGGCGCAGGACTGTCCAGCATGATCTCTCCGGCCAAGCTCATGAACGCCTCAGCGTCCATTGACCGCATCGGCGAAGAGGGGCAAGTTCTGCGCCGATGCATAATTTTTGCGTTGATACTTACTGTTTTTGTGGCCGTACAAGGCTATTTTCTTTCATAAAATAAAAGGCGACAGCTATGGCGGTAACTCCACATTCCGAATGGTTCAACATTTACGGTTTTCAAATTGACGCGGAAGGCGTGGCCACCGTGCAGAGCCTTTGTGAATATATGGAAGAGGCCGCCGGAAACCACGCGGCCAACCTTGGGCTTTCCATGGAACGCCTTTACAGCGAAGGCGTGGCCTGGATACTTTCGCGGCTTCAGGTAATTCCGGAAAAGCTGCCCTTGCTGAACAGCCGAATATGCGTTGAAACTTGGCCGGTAGGCGTAGAGGGGCTGCAATATCGCCGCGATTTTATCGTGCGTAATGAAGACGGCAGCGTGGCGGCGCGCGCCGCCAGCCACTGGGTGGTCATGAATATGGAGAGCCGCAGGGTAGGGCGTGTGCCGTCCTTCATAGCTGAAGTATCTTTGTATAACCCGGCCACCGTATTGGAAGATCGCAAAATCCGTCCCCCGGTTCCCGGTGCGGAGCATGAAAACTGCTCTTTTCGCGCGCGTTTGGTCGATGTTGATCGCAACCGGCACGTAAACAACATCCGTTATATGGATTTTGTTCTGGAAAGCGCGGACATGGCCCCGGGGGCGGTTGGCTCAGGAGTCGAATCCCTGGACGGTTCCGACGTTTGCGGCCCGGAGGGCGGCGCAACTGGCCGCAAGCTTGAATTTATTGAACTGGTTTTCAAGGCCGAAGCCTATCAGGGCGACATTATTTCCGCTAGAACCTGCCCCTTCCCGCCGGAAGAAAAACGCTTGTGCCACAGCTTGGCGCGCCAAAGCGACGGCAAGGAGCTGGTGCGGGCCGTCACCTCCTGGAAATAGCCGGCAGTGTCCCGTCATATCAGAGCATTTTACTAATTTTATTCGCAAAATGTTCTAAGTATTCTTAATGTCGGTCTGTATATGCAGCTTCTTCAAATCCGGCAAAAATACGGCCAGCAGCCCCAGCAGAGGCAGATAAGAGCATAGATGGTAGACGACATCTATGCCGTAAACGTCGGCCACCTTGCCGAAAATGGCGGCCCCCACGCCGCCCATGCCAAAGGACAGGCCGAAGAACAGTCCCGCCACCGTGCCCACATGACCCGGCATCAGTTCCTGAGCAAAGACCACAATGGCTGAAAAGGCCGAAGACAGAATAAAGCCGATCAGGAAAATAAGTATGCTGGTGGCGGTCAGTCCCACATGGGGCAGGGCCAGGGTGAACGGGGCTATGCCCAAAATGGAAACCCAGATCACGTACTTGCGGCCTATGCGGTCGCCCACCGGGCCTCCCAGGAAAGTTCCGGCGGCCACGGCAAAAAGAAAGAGGAAAAGATGTACCTGGGCCGACTGCATGGATATGCCGAACTTGTGGATCAGGTAAAAGATAAAATAACTGGTTATGCTGGCCATGTAGAAGTATTTGGAAAAAACCAGAAGCAGCAGCACTGTCATGGCCCTGATAACCACCGAGCGCGGCAATTGCGGAGCCGGTGGGGCAGTTGCCGCGGCTTTTGCGTTTTTGCGGCGATTCTTGATCCAGCGGCTTATTCCCAACAGCAATATAATGCCGGTCAAGGGCAGAATGGCAAATACGGACAAGCTCCATTGCCCGAGGGGGATTATCACCGCCGCCGCCAACAGCGGCCCGCAAGAGGCCCCGGCATTACCGCCCACTTGAAAAACCGACTGAGCCAGGCCGAACTGCCCCCCCGCGGCCATGCGCGCCACGCGCGACGACTCGGGGTGGAACACGGAAGAACCCGTGCCCAGCAGGGCGGCCGCAGCCAGAACCCAGTGATAGCTGGGGGCCATGGCCATCAGCAGAAGCCCGCACAGGGTGCAGGTCATGCCTATAGGCAGGGAGTATGTTTGGGGATGGCGGTCGGTATAATTTCCTATCAGAGGCTGCAAAAGTGAGGCCGTAAGTTGATAGGTAAGGGTTATCAGCCCGATCTGGGTGAAGGTCAGGTCGAAATTGCCCTTGAACAACGGGTAGGTGGGCACCAGCAGTGACTGGGTGGCGTCGTTGAGAAAATGCGACGCGCTTATACCGCCAAGAACTTTGTATTGAGTCTTTTCAAATAGTCCTGGCGATTGCTCGGGGGTTTGCGTCATGGTAAATACCAGCATATGTTTTTATAACGTAAGGATATTCCTTTGCCGGCCAAGGTCAAGGGGCTGGAGGGATATATCTCGCGGGCGCGGCGCCGATCCTGGGGGTATGGCAACATGCCCGGCGCGTATGCACTTGAAAACTTCCGCGGATAGGCATAATATCAACTCTTTATTTTGCCTCTTTCTAGGGGCAACTGAATTTGTGTGCCTGATCTTAAGCGCTGCGTCCGGCACATGAAAGTTTTTATGTTACAAAAAAATTTCATCGACTTCGTCGTTTTGTCAATCAATTTTTCCCCCTGAAGGGGGAGGTTTCAGATTATAAAGGGAATTTTGATGAATTTGTTCAAACAAGATCTTACCCGCTGCCGCGATACCGCCCTGGCCCTCATTTTTGCCGCGCTGTTGGTCTGGCATTTTACAGGGGACGGGCCTTTCGCCTATGCCGCTCTGGGCATAAGCCTGCTGGCCATGATCGTTCCGGCGGCCTTTTCCCCGCTGGCTTGGGCCTGGTTTGGCCTTGGGCACGTCATGGGCGCGGTTATGTCGAGAGTTATTCTGGCTTTGGTCTTTTTTGTGCTGGTTGTGCCTGTGGGGTTTATTCGGCGGGCCATGGGCAAAGATTCCATGCGCCTTAATTTATGGAAATCTAGTGACGAAAGCGTTTTTGTGGTGCGTGAGCATAATTTTAGCGCGGCCGACATGCAAAAACCCTTCTAAACGGAGTATGATATGAATTTTTTGACTGATATGTGGGATTTTCTCAAGGTAAGGAAAAAATTCTGGCTTCTTCCGCTTCTGCTGGTGCTTCTGCTTTTCGGCGGGCTTTTGTTCCTCACCGCCGGAACGGCTGTGGCTCCGTTTATCTACACGCTATTCTAGAGCGTTTTGCGAATGAAATGAGCGAAATGCTCTGACGGCCCGTGCGTTGGTAGGGCCGTCAGACGATGCGGCGCTGTGCGGCGGCCATATGATTCCGAGCCGCCGGTGAAGGGCGGCGCAGGACAATCGGACTCGAGTTGAAAAAATCAGCTTTGAGTCGTTGATTAAATTATAAAATTTAAGCAGATTAAATTACAGGCTGTACCATGCCAAAATATATCATAGGCCTGTCGGCCTATTATCACGACAGCGCCGCCGCCATACTGAAAGACGGCCGAATTCTGGCCGCCGCCCACGAAGAACGCTTTACTCGCAAAAAACACGATGCGGGTTTTCCGGCCCATGCTCTGGCCTATGTGTTGGAAGAGGCGGGCATAAGCTTGGCCGATGCCGAAGCCATAGCCTTTTACGACAAACCCTTCCTGAAATTCGAACGTCTGCTCGAAACCTATCACGCTTTTGTACCGCGCGGGCTTAAAAGTTTTCTTGCGGCCATGCCTGTGTGGATTAAAGAGAAGCTTTTCATGCGCGGAATGCTGGCCAGAGAAATGGCCGCTTTTTTGAACGGCCGGGCTATGCCCCCTGTATATTTTCCCGAGCATCACCTTTCACATGCGGCCTCGGCCTTTTATCCCTCGCCCTTTGAAGACAGCGCAGTGCTGACCATTGACGGCGTGGGCGAATGGACAACAACCTCCATAGGCCACGGTAAAGGTGACAAATATTCCGTTCTGCGCGAAATTCATTTTCCACATTCCATAGGGCTGCTGTATTCGGCGGTTACCGCCTACTGTGGCTTCAAGGTCAACAGCGGCGAATATAAACTGATGGGCCTGGCCCCTTACGGCAACCCCGATTCTCCCCAGACCAGGGAACTTGAGGAAAAAATGCGCCGCGAGCTTGTGGATATTCGTCCTGACGGCTCCTATGTGCTGAATATGGATTATTTTGAATACGCCACCGGGCTGCGCATGTATGACGAGGAAAAGTGGACAAAGCTTTTCGGCTTTGGACCGCGCGCGGCTGAAAGCGACGCCCTCGGGCAGCATTATATGGACATGGCTCTGGCCGTGCAACGCATCACCGAAGATATGGTGCTGCTCCTGGCGCGCACCGCCAGGGAACTTACCGGCAGCGCTAATCTGTGTATGGCCGGAGGTGTGGCCCTTAACTGCGTTGCTAACGGTAAGCTGTTGAAGAGCGGCATTTTTGACAAAATATGGATTCAGCCCGCTGCCGGTGACGCCGGTGGCGCGTTGGGCGCGGCTTTGGCTCTGCATCATATCGGTCTTGGAAACACTCGCGTTCCGGCTGAAAAGCGCGACTCCATGCGCGGTTCCTATCTCGGTCCCGATTTCGGCCCCGATGAAGTACGCCGCGCCTGCCGCCGCTTCAATGCCGCAAGCCGTCATATGGACGACTTTGACGCGCTTTGCTCCGAAGTTGCCGAACTGTTAGCGGCCGGAAATGTGGTGGGCTGGTTCCAGGGGCGCATGGAATACGGGCCGCGCGCACTGGGCAACCGCAGCATTCTGGGTGACCCGCGCAGCCCAGAAATGCAGAAAACCCTTAACTTGAAAATTAAATATCGCGAAGGATTCAGGCCTTTTGCTCCTTCAGTACTGGAAGAGGCCACTTCCAGAATGTTCGATATTGATGAGCCTTCGCCCTATATGCTGCTGGTGGCCCCGGTGGCGGAAAAAGAACGTATTCCCCTGCCGGAGAACTATCACGAAATGCCGCTTATGGAGCGCCTGTACCGACTACGCTCAAGCGTGCCGGCCATAACGCATGTGGATTACTCCGCGCGAATTCAGAGTGTTTCCAAAGATACCAATCCGCGCTATTGGCAACTTATAAAAACTTTTGACGAAAAATATAACTGCCCTCTGCTGGTCAACACCAGCTTCAACGTGCGTGGGGAGCCCATAGTGTGTACCCCTGAAGACGCCTATGCTTGCTTTATGCGCACAGAAATGGATTATCTTGTGCTTGGCGATTACATTCTAGCCAAAAAGGAACAGCCGGTCTGGAACGAGAGTGAAGATTGGCGGAGCAAGTATCAGTTGGATTAAGCACCCCTTAGATGGTCGAGTGACGGCCCTGCCAAAGCGGGGCCGTTTAAATTTATGTCTGTTTTTTAAGGAATAAAGCCGCATTATGAAAATATTCCGTAAAGTGGTAGGCATACTTTGCCTGGTTTTGCCCCTGATTTTTGTTGGGGCGTTGTTTAAGGGCAACTCCGAGTTGCGTGCCTATTTGCCGTTGATCCCGCCTCTGTGGCTTGCCGTGGTGGCCATGCTCGTAGAAAAAGTTTCCTTGCGGGTGCTGTTCATATGCCTTTGCTGCGTGTGCTCGACCCTGGTGTTTGCCAACTACTGGTACGGCAAACACAAGCCCGAGGAATTCAGAACAGTGGTCACCGGAAGCATCGCTACTGATTATTACGTTCCCGATCCAGTGCGCGGCTATTGGTCCAGACCTAATGTCAGCGTCAAAGCCCATGCCGAATGTGGCGGTGAAGAAGTGTACGATGTTACCTACAGCACCGACGCCAGGGGCCGCCGGGTGAGTTTTCCCTCAATCGACGCCAGGGAAGCTGTGATTATTTTCGGTGATTCTTACGCCAGGGGCGAAGGACTAAACGATAATCAAACCTGGGCCTGGCTGCTGGGCGAAGCCTCGCACGGCCGCTATCAGGTTTTCAATTACTCTTTCCACGGATACGGCCCGCACCAAACCCTGGCTCTGCTCGAACACGGCCTTGATGAGGATTTGTCTAAATACAAGAAACTTACTTTTATATACAACCTGATCGGCTCGCATGTGCGCCGCTCGGCCGGGCTTGGCCGCTGGGACGCCGAAGGGCCGCATTATGTGTTGGAAGACGGCAAATTGTATCGCGGCGGCACCTTTAAAGACCGCACCCAAGAGGAGTTCGACGCAGTGGACACCGGCACGTCCAACCATTTTTTGGCCGATTTGTTGCGCCAGTCCCCCTTGTGGGTACGAGTACATGACGCCTATGCGGATCGCTTCGGTTATCGCGCCAAATTGCTGACCAGCATCCTTGCCCACTCCTTTGAAATTATCAAGGCCAAGTGGCCGGGCAGCCGCATGATCGTTGTGGCCTGGCCCGGCTCGGACGGATTGGCTCTGCCCCTGACCAAAGAAGGCGTTGTTGTGGCCAAGGTTGAACCATGGCTGCCCAATTATTCGGAAAACGAATACCATTACAGATATCAGTGCGACCGCCACCCCAACCCCAAAGCCGCCGCGCTCGTGGCTGACGGGCTTTTGCGGTTGCTTGACAATAACTAAAATAAGGAAACTTGGAGCCATGCTTACAACCATAACCATCTGCTGCCTGGGCATGCTCGTGGCCGGCTTTGTGGACAGCATCGCCGGCGGCGGCGGACTCATATCCATGCCCATAGTTCTGCTCTCCGGTGTAAGTCCGCATGTGGCTCTGGGGTCAAGCAAGTTCGCCACAACCATGGGTACGGGATTGGCCCTGTTTAACTTCGCCCGCAGCAATCTGGTTATGTGGCGTTTCGCCGCCATAGGCATAGCCTTTGCCCTGATTGGCGCTTATACCGGTTCTGTCATCGCTCTGCACCTTTCCCCCGATATTATGGGCAAGGTTATTGTGGCTCTGCTGCCCGTGGGCATACTTGCGACACTTGTGCCCAAGAAAGAGCGCGCTGTTCAGGATGCGCAGCTTACGCGCGCACAATTCTGGATTTATGTGCCGCTGGTTACTTTTATCATAGGGCTTTACGACGGATTCTTCGGCCCCGGAGCCGGAAGCTTTTACATCCTGGCCTTCCATTGGGTGCTGCGCATGGATCTTTTGAAAGCCTCGGCCACGTCCAAAGTATTCAATCTGGCCTCCAATGTGGGCGCGTTGGTGGGCTTTCTCATTGGCGGCAAAGTGTGGTTCATGTTGGCTCTGCCTATGGCCGCCGCCAACATGGTGGGCAACTGGTTCGGCAGCCGCATGGCTGTGCGCTTTGGGGCCTCCATGGTGCGCAAGGTGCTTGGCGTGTCGTTGGGATTACTGTTTGTCACCCTGGTATTCAAGTATTTTTAGGTAACGGAAATCACCATGTCGCCTGAAGTCGTAGGGGCGGTCCTGCTGGCTGCCGTATTGCACGCCGCCTGGAACGCCATAATAAAAGGTGGAAGCGAAAAACTCTTCGAGGCCGTGCTCAAAACCATGGGCGGCGGTGTGGCCGTTGTTTTCATTTTGCCCTTCATGCCGCTGCCCGCCAAAGAGAGCTGGCCTCTGCTGGCGACTTCGTGCTCGGTGCACATCCTTTACTACACTTTTCTTGGTTTGGCCTATCGTCATTCGGATATGACCTGCGCCTATACCATAATGCGCGGTTCGGCTCCGCTTCTCACCGCATTGGCTATGACCATTTTTATGGGAGTGCCCCTGACTGGCGCGGGTTGGGCCGGAATTCTCTGTATTTCCCTGGGAATTTTTGTGCTTACTTTCGACTCGCTGAAACACTGCGGCTTCAGCGCCCGAGGCCTTCTGGCCGCCCTGGGCACTTCTCTGGTGATTTGCTGTTACACTCTGGCCGACGGCTACGGCGCCAGGTCCAGCGGTAATGCTGTAAGCTATACTCTGTGGCTTTTTTTTGTTAACGCCTTTCCCATGACCATAGCACTCAATTTTCTGTACGGGCGGCGCTTTCGTGACTACGCGCGCCTGCGTTGGCGCTTCGGGCTCCTCGGGGGCGTGTGCAGCTTCGGTTCTTATGCCGTAGCCATATGGGCCATGACCAAAGCCCCCATTGCCATGGTGGCGGCCCTGCGTGAAACTTCGGTGATTTTCGGCATGCTTATGGCCGTATTCATTCTCAAGGAAAAATTCACCATGCCTCGTTCCATGGCTGTTTTGCTGGTGGCCTGCGGCACTATTGTGATGAGGTTTTGAGGCGGGGGGGGGGGGGGGGGGGG
>JAVBLG010000126.1:0-15526 GCA_031553655.1 Desulfovibrionaceae bacterium
CCCCCCCCCCCCCCCCCCCCCGTGCGTACAGTACTCCTTAAAATAAAACAGAGGTTAACATGCTGAAAAGTTTGGCGGCGCTGTTGACGAAAGCCCACACATATGATTTGAACTGGCAGAATGTATTCAGTTACGCGGCCATAGTGTTGGGCCGCAAATGCGCGGGGCTGTCCGGAATTTTACGTTTGCGGCTCAAAGCTTTTCTTTTCGGTGTGGAAGTGGGGCCAAGAGTGGAATGCTTCGGCCCGATTATTCTGGGGCGCTGGCCCGGCAGCAAAATAGTAATTAGGGCAGGAGCCGGCCTGATATCGACGGCGCGCCGGGCCACAGCCTCCACCATTTATGCTCCGCTGCGTCTGCGCACTTACGGGCGCGAGGCCGAAATTATCATTGGCGAAGGCGCGCAGCTCTCGGGCACATCCATAGCCGCGCGGTCCACGCGGGTGACCGTTGGCAAAAATACCATGATCGGCCCCAATTGTGTGATTGTTGATTCTGACTTCCACGCCCACTGGCCCCCACAAACCCGCCACCTGGAGCCGGGGCTTGAGTATGACGCCCCGGTGAGCATAGGCGACAATGTATGGATAGGCATGGGCAGCACCATTTTGAAGGGGGTTTCCATTGGCGACGGGGCCGTGGTGGGGGCCGGCAGCCTGGTTACCAGGAGCATTCCGCCCTATGCCATGGCGGTTGGGGTTCCGGCCAGGGTGATCAGGAGTATGCAGAAAGAAAAATTTGTTCTGCTTGATCGCGACGGAACGATTATGGTTGACGGCCACTATCTCAGCAAGCCGGAGGATGTGGCGCTTATGCCGGGGGCGGCCGAAGGATTGAAACTCCTGGCCGAAGCCGGTTATCGCCTGATTGTGGTCACCAACCAGAGTGGCATAGGACGTGGGCTTTATACCGAAGCTTCCATGCATGCTGTGAACGAACGGCTTAAGGAGCTGCTGCGCGAGCATGGCGTTGAAATTTCCGCGATATATTTTTGTCCGCACAGCCCGGAAGATAAATGCTCCTGTCGCAAACCCGAATCGGGCATGCTTGAGCGGGCCTCGAAAGATTTTGCTTTTGACCCGGCACAAAGCCTGGTGATAGGTGACAAGGCCTGCGATGTGGATTTGGGCTTGTCCTCCGGGGCGAAAAGCATTCTTGTACTTACCGGTTACGGGCAAAAACAGGATGAAAGCGTGAAATCCAGAGCATCTTTTGTGGCCGGGGATCTGAAGGCGGCGGCGGAGTGGATTTTGATGCAATCACAAGATTGACCGGAGAGTGCCGCCAGCAATTTCCTCCAAAGCCACTGCATCAAGCACCTCCACATCACGGCCTTTTACCCTCACTATGCCCTGACGGGTCAGTCGAGCCATTGCGCGCGACAAAGTTTCCCTTGCGGTGCCCAGCATTTGGGCCAGATCTTCGCGGGACAGTTCCAGACGTACATGTTCTTTTCTTTTACCCAGGATCATGCGATGGGCAATATAGGCGGCCAAACGGGCTAGAGCTTCACGGCCGCCTTGAGCTTCGATTTTTCTTGTAAGCAGGCGGATGCGTAGTGCCAGAACGCTCAACATGGCTTCGGCAAAGCTCGGATTTTGGCGCACCAGCTTCATAACCGCCGCGCTCGGCATAAAAATGGCGCGCGATTCTTCAAGGGCCGAGGCCGAAGCGGGGAAAGTGCCGCGCTGGAATACAGCGGACTCACCCAAGGTAGCCCCTGGCCTTACCAGATGCAGGATAATTTCCCGGCCGTCGGCGGTCAGGTGGAATATTTTGGCCAACCCCGCACTCAGCAGGTAAAAACCCTCTGCCGGAGCGTCCTCTGTAAAGATGCGTTCCTGCCTGGAAAAAGCGCGCATAATGCTTTCCCTGCTCAGAAAGTCTTTCTCTTCCTTGGTCAAGGAGGCAAAATGGGTGACGGTGTTCAATTCTTCATGTACATTAGGCAATGGACTTTTCATGATTTTTTTCTTATGACTTATAAAATAAGCTGCACATGAGCCTGAGGCTTTATTTGCGGCACGACTTTTTATCTAACGTAAAACGTTTATAGGTACGCTATGCTTGAGACACTTTTAATATTAGCGGCAGTGCTGCTGGCCGTAACTTTAACCGCAATCGGTAGAAAAAAGGAAGCTGGCCATCAAAACGCGGTTGCGGAAATAAAGAGCGAAATTGCCGACGGCACCAACATGACCGCAAAAATAGCGGTTTTTGCCGATGGACGCAGAACTGCCTGTATTGTGGCCGCCTCGGAAGAAATTTCGGCTTTTTTTTATTACCGCGTGGTCGGCGCGCAGGTAGTGGAAAAATATACGTTCGGCTTAGACAGGATAATTCAGTCCAGGCTTTATATCAACGGGCAGGAAGTTCCTTTTGGATATCCCGCGGACGAAGTTACGGCCTCTGCTTTCGCTCATGAAATGTCCACATCGGAAGTGGCCATGCCAGGCTCGGCCAGATTGGCGGCTATAAGAAGCATAAGCATAGAAGTGGGCTACCAAGGCTCGGATCGGCCCAAGGTTCTTGCTATAAATATAATAAACATGCCCGAGGGCGATGCCGCGCAGCAAACAGGCAAGTTGATGGAAAACGCTGTATGGTGGGCGGCGTTTTTGCGCGCGGCTTCAAGCTCCGCGTGCAGGATGGCTGAAGAAGAAGCGGCCCGTATGCGTATGGCTGAGACGTTTTCGTCAGCTTCGGTTGCTGCTGAAAGCAAACATACCGCGCCTGCGCCGGAAACCCATACCCAGCTCGGAACCGCTCAGGACTCCGCCCCGGCAAGCGGCTATACATCTGCCGGTAGCGAAAATATAGCTGATACTGCGGGGACCAAGCCCGCATAGAGTTTCTGTGCGGCTCAGGCATGTTGAAAAAATTATTTTCGACCCGTCGTGCCCCCCATAAATGAGGGAGGCGCGGGCAAAGACAAGGAAAAAGGCGTTTTTCAGGCGGGGATAGCACTCTTTGGTGCATCCTTGCCTGAAAAACGCCTTTTGACGCAATATTTGCCCGCGATCCCCTCATTTATGAAAAAACTGTTGGGAGATGAGGGCTAGCAACATAGCTCCGGCCTGAGCTACGTTAAGCGAGTCAAAATGTCCGGGCATGGGAATATGTACCAGGTAATCGCACCGTTTCAGCACTCCCGGCCTGATGCCCTTGTCTTCATTGCCCAACACCAACACGGCTGGCAGGCTGAATGAGGCCGTAAAGGCATTGAGTGACGCCACGTCATCCGTATTGTCCTTTGCCGCGGCCGCTCCATAAACGGTCAAGCCCTTGTCGCGGGCATCATCCAGAGCCCTGGCCAGATTGACCACTCTGGACACGGGCAGACGCTCCAGAGCCCCTGCCGCTGTTCGCCTGGCGGCATCTCCCAGGTAGGCCGAATTATGCCTGGGCAGGATCATGCCCAGGCCTCCCAAAGCATAGAGGCTGCGGGCCAGCACTCCCGCATTGGCCGGGTCTTGCACTTCGTCCAGAGCCAGCAGCAAAGGCAGGGAACCGCTCAATCCTTTGGCTGGCGCACTCCCCTCCTTTTTTTCATTCGTGTTTTTGCCCACTCGCGAGTAGTGGCTGGCCGCGCTTTCCAACAGAACATCCAGATCCGCGTCTTTCCATTCCTTAAGTCTGGCCACCACGCCTTGATGCCCGGCCGCGCACATGCGGTCTAGCGCCTTGGCTTCCGCCAGCGAAAAACGTATGCCGGCGGATCGGCACAAATCGAGCATGCGATCAGTTTCGCGGTTTTGCATGCCCTTTTTTACAAAAAGTGTGTCAATTTTACACGGTTCATTTTCCAGGAGTTCCATCACCGGCTTTATTCCAGATAGTATGTTTAAACAGCTGGTTATGGTGTCAGAATGATTTTTTTTCGCATGATGCATGATTACAACCTATAACATGATTGGACTTTTTCCGAAAAAAGTTTAGAGTTTCTCACCAAGAGCTCCATGTTTGGAGCTTGCGTACTCGCCGGGGGGGGAAAATCCGGCGAAAACAAGTTACATACGGGAAGGACCCAATGAGCCTGCATCTCCTTGTGCGTCGAGGATTCTATTTTCTCGTCCTGATTTTGCTTTGTGTTTCGTTCGCCGGATGCGCCACTCGAACTTCTACTATTGCCGATCCTTTGCGCCAGACAAAGGAAGGCGAAGTCGACATGGCATCCTTGCGACAGATGACCGATGACAGTGGTACAGCCCTCACAGATAGCGAATTGAGGGTTCTGGCGTCAACCGGGGAACTGGATCGCAATCTATCTCCTTCGGAAATGAACGATGTTGCTTCGCAGTACAAGTACTTTCTGCGAAAATTCCGCCCCAGCATGGAAAAATTCGTGCAGCGCAGCGAGGGCTATCTGGCCTACAGCAAAAAAGTTTTCCGTGAGCGCGGCATGCCCGAGGAACTGGCTTATCTGGCCATTGTGGAAAGCGGTTACAATCCGCAGGCCAAATCGCCCGCCGGAGCGGCCGGCTCCTGGCAGTTTATGCCCTTTACCGGAAGCAGGTACGGGCTGGAACAGAGCTGGTGGCATGATGAGCGGATGGATCCCTACAAAAGCGCGATTTCAGCCGCCGATTATCTCAAAAAACTTTACGGCGATTTTGGCGACTGGCATTTGGCCATAGCCGCTTACAATGCCGGTGAAGGCAAAATCGGCCGAGCCCTTGAGGCCACCCAGACCAAAAATTTTTCCGACCTGAAACTTAAAAACCACACTTTGAACGAAAAAGCCAGACTTAGGGATGAAACCAAGCAGTACGTGCCACGTTTTCTTGCCGTTTGCAAGATTATGCGCAACCTTGATTCCCTCGGTTTCAAGCCCATCAATCCTGAATCGTCGCCGGAAAAGGTGGCGCTTACCGTTCCTCCGGGTACGGATCTTCTTGCGCTCAGCCAGAATGTAAATTCCAACTGGGGAGAGTTTTCGGCTAACAACCCCTCTTTCAAGAGATATGTCAGCTCCCCCTCAAAAGAAAGCGTGATTTATCTTCCGCGCGAGCAACATGAAGCCGCGCGGGCCTTTTTGCGCAAGCCGGAAGTCGGCAGCTTGAGCGGCTGGCAGAGCTATACTGTTTGCCCCAAAGAAGATTGGGACAATATAAGCCGCAAATGTAACGTGCCTTCCAACGTTCTGCGCGAGGCCAATGCTCAGAGAAAGCTCATAGCGGGTACGCCCATAAGAGTTCCGGCCTCCACCGGGCGCGATGTTGTACCCTTGAACTATGGCGCTTCCACGCGCCTTGCGTCCGCCCCGGCCACCTCACCGGTTAAAAACGGCAATTCCCCGGCTGTGGCCTCCGCGAAAGAAAGTGGCTCTTCGAGCAAGCTGATTAACAGGGCTCTTGCCCAAGCCGAGGCCGCGTCCAAAAATCAGGCCGCTCAGGCCAAAAGCATGGCTTCTGTGAACATCAAAGAAAAGGATCAGGGACCCACCGGCAGTCTGGGATCTTCCGGCAGCCTTGGCAAGACCCAGGTCAAAAAAACGGCCAAAAATTCCGTGCATGTGGTGCAACCTGGCGACACATACTGGAGCGTGGCCCGCAAATATTCCCTCAACCCCAAAGATTTGATCAAAATAAACGGTGAGCAGCCGTTGAAGCCGGGCGCTACCTTGGTGCTGGCGGAGTAGAGCTTCTCAATTTCAATTGATGCATTTAAAAGTTAAAGTACTTCGGCTGCCCGGGTGTTGTCCGGGCAGCCGGGGCTAGAAGGGTGTAAGATATGCCCCCTATACACACTCGCGATCTGGAACCCCTGGCTCATCTGCACGATTTTTTGCAATTCCACTGGGAACACCACAATAGCCAGCGCCGGCTTTCTCTTTTTGTGCTGGCTACCTTTTTATTTTCCCTGTTGCTGATCGAGGCGAAAAGGCAGGGGTTTTTGTTCTTTTTTCCAGACTATCTTATTCCCTCAAATCACGTACATGCTATAAACATAGCTTTCAGCCTTATTTTGATCGTGGAGGTGGTGGGGCTGATTTTTGCCTTGCCCTGTTCGTTTTCCCGCTCCGTGGGGCACCAACTGGAAATTATCTCGCTGATTCTGCTGCGCGACGCCTTCAAGGAACTGGCCCACTTGCCGGAACCCATACGCATTGATTACGGCACTCTTTTGAACATAGGCGCTACAGCCGTTGCTTCATTATGTATTTTCGCCTGTCTGGGCTTTTATCGCCACATGCGCCAGAGCCGCAATTATCTTCATCGCCCTGTTGACCGTATGTCTTACATTATCGCCAAAAAGGTCATTGCCCTGCTGCTTTTTGCCATTTTTGCGTGCACCGCTGTTTATGACGGAATGGTATATATTGTCAGTGGAAAACCGATGTTTTTTTTCGAAACCATGTATACGGTGCTGGTTTTTGCCGACATTGCCATAATGCTCATCGCTCAGCGTTATATGCCCTCTTATTATGCCGTATTCAGGAATTCCAGCTTTGTTATCGCTACTTTGATGCTGCGTCTTTCTTTGAGCGCGACTTTGCCCTGGAGTGCGGCGGCCTGCGTTTTTGCCGCGCTTTATATTTTGGGCATAACCTTTGCTATTAATCGTTTTGATCCCCCACCCAGCCCCAGAGTGTGACCAAATCGTCTTTTGCCCAAATTTGGTTATTCACTGGCTCCCTGCAACACTTCGAACAATTTTTTGCGGTATTGCCAGTAGACTACGCTTGCCGGGCATATGGTTGTCCACGGTTTGACATATCCGTAATGCGCCACTTTACCGGCAAGGCGGCCGGGGGGCAGCAGATGCCTGTTTTTTATACTAAGATTAAAATTAAATTTTGGCGGAGCGTAAAATATCGAATTTTTTTCTGTGCCGGAATTTTCTTTCAGAAAAAATATATTCAAGGCGTCCTGATCGGAAAAGGCAAGATTCTCCGTTGAATATATTATTTTCATCAGGCGGGCGAGAAAGTCGGGATATTTTTTTCTTATATTTCCGGAATTAAAAACAAGCACTCCGGCATTGAAATATGCCTGCGGCTCAATGTTGTGCGCGCCGACATGAGCAAAAAAATCTTCGCGGCAAACCGCCTCATCAGCCACCGCCAGCAAATCGTAATAGGCCGTCGCTTTGGCCAATTTATTCAATTCGGTCACGTCAAGCAGGCAGCATATGTCGCAGTCCAGATAAATTACGCGCTCGGCGGGAATAAGGTCGGGAATAAACAGGCGGAAATATGTTCCTATTCCGCA
The DNA here is from genome assembly GCA_031553655.1 of Desulfovibrionaceae bacterium. Classification (GTDB taxonomy): domain Bacteria; phylum Desulfobacterota; class Desulfovibrionia; order Desulfovibrionales; family Desulfovibrionaceae; genus JAVBLG01. The sequence continues at coordinate 7,215 of JAVBLG010000126.1, forward strand.
ATGAGCGTCGGCGTAAGCGGACAGCGCATATTGCTCGGGGCGCACCTGGTGCAGACTGAGCTGGGCGCCGAAATGATCCGACAGCCGCGCGCAACACTGCTTGTCCCCTTCTCCCAGCGTTTCATCGTGTAAAATATGCACGTGAACCTGTCCGGCGGTATTGCTCAACACGGAATATACGCACACCAGGGCGTGCACAATATAATTGTTATCGTTGCGTACTCCAAGGGCAATATGGATCATTGCGTGTCTCCAAAAGGCAACGCCGGGCGGGGAACGTTCCCGCGCCGGCGTTGCCTTTGCTCCTTGCACTCTTGGAAGATTTCCCGGCCCAAGCCCATGCCCGGGCCGGAAAATCTAGTGGGGAGGGGAGTATGTAGCGGCTGTTTAGGCAGCCATGGTGTCAATAAGGTCCTTGGCGCCTTCGTTGGCCGGGTTGAACCCGAGCACGGCTTCAAGGTGTTCGCGGGCTTCCTCGTGACGGCCGAGGGAAATGAGGCATCCGGCCAGGGTAACGCGCACCGCTTCTTTGGCGGGGTCGGTTTCGAGGCACTTGCCGAGGTAAGGAATGGCAGTGTCCAGGCAAGAGTGCTGGTAGCTCAGACGCACCATGCAGTTGAGGGCAATCATATTTTCCGGGTTAAAATCGGCCGCCGCATAAAATTGCTTCAGAGCCTCTTCGCCGTGGCCTTGCTCCATAAGCACCAGGCCTATGCCGCTGAGGGCCTTGTCATTGTTTTCAATTGAAGCGGCTTTGCGGTAAAGCACCAGGGCTTCGTCATATTTGCCGCGCTGCACATTAATAGTGGCAAGACCGAGATACGGAGCGGCCATGGTGTTGCAGCTGGCTGCGGCCTTGCGGTAATAGTCTTCGGCTCGATCGAAATCACCCATGAAAAGGTAGCATTCGCCAAGTTCCTTATTGATTTCATAATCAAGATGATTACTCATGTTCTCTTCTCCCCGTATAATTCTTTTGTTGTGCATCGCCACTCCCATTGTTTGAGGTATTCACCTGCGATGCAGTTGCGATATGATATGCAGAGTGCATGCCAAACAAATTAAAGTTAATTATTTTAATATGTTAATTTTTAGGAATTGTGTAGATGCAGCAAAAAGTGCTCATCAGGACAGGAAATTGGCGTTTTTTGCCGGATTTTTTTGGCAATGGAACAAGTAAATTGTTCTTGCGGCTCGCGCGCGGACAGGGGCGTCCGAACATGGAGCGTTTTTGACGTAGTTATATTGGGGAATGCGTATGTTGGGGAAGACGGCGCGGAAAATTTTTCCTGATCGGCGAAAGGGAAAATAGTCGGGGCGTCGTCCTCTCAGCCCCTAGTTGAGAGGACGACGCCCCATAAATAGCCTACGCGCTGAGGCGCGTCAGCTCTGTGATGGCTCTGTATCCGGGGACGCAGGCTGTGTTGCCGTGGTCGGCGCGGGCATGAATCTTCTGGTTTTCTTGTGTAAATCTTTCAAATAACTGCTGTGATAATTAAGATAAAAGGCCAGAGCCTTGGGAAAGTGCGGGCCAATCAACCCGTCGAGAAGCATATGGCTTATCTCGCGCTCCAGGGTGAGAATATTCTGCATCTTGAGGGCAACCTTGCGCTCAACTTCACTCATGGCTCTAAACTTGCTGATAAAAATCTGTCTGGCCCTGGGCTGGTAATACCAGAAATACATCATGTCCAGCATATTGGCCACAGCCCCTCTGGCGGCGCGGGGATTTTCAGCCGCCAGAAGTTTCAGCAAATTTTTGGGTTTGTCATATAGATCTTCCATGTTCAGATGCGGATATAGCAGTTCCTGCCTGGCATAATTTCGGAAAAGTTGATCAAATTTGGTGGCATAGTCCCAACTGCGCAGGCGCAGATATAAATTGCGGTCGGCAAAGGCCTCAATTATGGCCGCTATGGTGTCAGAAGCGCATTTGGAAACTATGGCCGCGCAATTTTGCATTAAAATCATGGGTTCGGCCAAGCCTGTGAAAAGGAAAATAGAATATAGAACTTTGCCGTATACTATGGACAGCGGAATGGCCAGAGCGCTGCGGAAAAGGTTGCCTATAATCGCCTCCTTGGGGAAACCGCGATAAATGTTGTGCCCGGAAATATACACGCTGTTGACCATGGCGATTATGGTATACACCAGAAGAGCATTATCCATTACGGTGAAGCCCATCAAATCTTGGAGAAGCCACTGGCGCACCACAACTTCCAGCAGAGGAACGGATATGCCGGTATACAGCAGAGAATCGGCCAGGCGGCTCCAGCTCACATAATCGTTCCAGCGCAGCATGAGTGAGCCGCCGAAACCTCCACCAGAAACCACTGCTTGAATGATATTACGAAAGCCTGTGATAAAAAACCATATCAGCGCGCCAAACCAGGCCAGTACCCACCAATTGGCATCATTATGCATGAAAGACCATTGCGCGGGTATGAACCCGGCAATAATTTTGATGGCATTCATTATATTGGTGTTGACATAGCTCAGGCCGGGCTTGAGGGTTGCGGTTCCGGCTACCGTTGCCCTGGCGAAATGATTTTGCAGGCCGTCAGCGTTTATGCCGCCCAGGGTAATAAGGTTGCCGTTTTTCTCCATACGTGTGGTGGATTTTTCCAGGCCCCAGCCTTTTGCCACCCGACAGCCGAATTTGCCGCAGCCGGGCAATTTGCGGATCGCGTTGGTTAAGTGGCGGCCCAGGCGAGGGTGAGGGTCTTCGTGGTAGTGCTCCTGCCGGTAAATGTCGGTGGTCACCGGCAGATGCAAGTGGCTGTTTTGGCGGTCGGACGCAATGCGCGAACGTGCCGCCGGGGTGAGTGTTTCCTGAAAAACCAGGCCCATGCCGGGGGTATAGTGGGAGCGGCTGGTGGAGTCTGTACCTATACGCGAATATATCGGACTGATCGCATAATAATCTTGCAGCGTGGGAATATTGGAAATAATTTCATTAAAAATTTTTTTGCGATCTTCATTTCCATCACTTTCGCTTTGGGTATCGTATTCGTCGATTATTCGGCGGATCACCTGCTTGAGGCGCGGCGCACTGCCCTCGTTTATGGCGCACTGCAATTCGTTGATGCGGCCGGTGTGCAGTCTGTGCCCGCTCTGCCATTCACGCACATTGAAAAGCTCAATGTGCGTGATGCGTCCTTTGCCGAGCCATAAAATTTCCAGGGCGTCCTGTGGGGTGAGATCGGCAAGACTCAACACGATCTGCCCTTGCGGCAGATGATGCAGTCGGTCGATTTTGCGCGCCAGATCCACGCGCATGCTCTCGGGCATTTCGGGATGCGGTTTATCGGGGAAGGTTATTCCGGGGTTGGACGGCGGCAGCAACCAACGATCGGCAATAATGTCCGGTACCAGCATTTCAAGGCTGCTGATCTCCGCTTCCAGATGGCTGCGTCTGTCCGGTTCGCTTTCATCGGCCAATTCCGCTTGCAGGGCCAAGTACCGTTCTTCAAGCAGGGGCAACATCATTTTGTGCAGATATTCCGCCAGGTGAGGAATGGATGCCTGCCCTCGGCCCACAAATTCCAGAAACAGACTGGGATCGGCCAGGGGGGTGGAGGAAAGGTTGAACTCACGGCTTATGAGCGGGGCATGGCGCTTGTTCCACGATTCAAGAAGTTTGAGAATGTGATCGCGCATCCAGGACGCCGTGGTACGCCCGTTTTCCTGTAATCTGGCCATCAGAGGGTTGGCCATCAGGGCTTTTATATGCTTGGGGCTGTTGCAGCCCACAGGCGACCAGATCAGGCGGACAAAGTTGCCCCGGAATACAGTGTTGACTTCCAAACCCACACGCACTGTTATGTCCATCATTTTGGCGGCGGCCAGAAGTTCTCCGGCCGACTCCTCGTCTATGTAATTATCGTAAATTACAGTGAGGTAGCGCAGCCCCTTGATCCAGGCGTCCATGATCAGGTGCGTGGGGGTTTTGCGGCCTTTGGTGCTGGCATCATGCACATGGTGATCAAAGGCGTGCTGGTTCCATTCTTCTGGCATTTCCAACAGATGATAACGCCTCAGCATGGCCCGCACCATGCGCGGAGCACCGCTCACCACCCGTCTGAAGTCATGGGCCAAGGCCAACTGGCGGTCCATGTCATTTTGTGAGCGCACCATTTCTTTCATCAATTGAATGAGCACACGGCCGGTATTGTAGCGCAGCGTGGAGTGGGCGCTGTGCAGAACTTCGTCGCGCAGCCGTCTTAAAGCCTGAAGGCGTTCAGCTGATTCTCCGGCGGTAAGGCTGCGCAGCAGGGTTATCACTGAATGAGCGATGCGCATTGCAGGGCTTATGGATAATTCAATAATACCATGTGGATGTAACCTTTCGTCCAGAAATATATTTTCGTGGCCGGGGCCGGTATCCTGATAAACATGGTTGACCAGACGCAGCAGGTCATAGTCCTGCGAATCAAAGTATATGTTGGAGCGAGGCATGGGTTGGCATACTTCCCTGAAATAGTTGCATGTTATAATGAACTAGATTTACATCTAATTTTGTGTTTAATAAAGCTAAAACACGATAAAAGGAACTTATGATGGAAATAATTAAAACAGCGATTCACGGATTTGGCAACATCGGCCGCCATGTGCTCGATTGCCTTTCTTTGGCTTCGGATTTTGAATGCATCGGCATTTTGCGCCGGGGCACATCCATAGGCAAGGAGCCGCACGCCTTGCGCGGGGTGCCTGAATTTTTCTGTTTTGAAAATCTGGTGTCCACTGCCGGTCAGCCCGATGTAGTGATAATTTGCGGTCCTTCCAGATCCGTGCCTGATACGGTCCGGCTTTACCTGGGCAAAGGGGCCAATACAGTGGACAGCTTTGACATACATACGGAAATTCCCAATCTGGTGCGCGACCTCGACGTGGTGGCCAAGGCTGCGGGAAAGGCCAGCATCACCGCCGCCGGGTGGGACCCTGGCAGCGATTCGGTTCTTCGCGCGCTTTTTGAAGCCATGGTTCCGATCGGCACCACCTTCACTAATTTTGGCCGGGGGCGTTCCATGGGCCATTCCGTGGCCGCAAGAGCCGTGCGCGGCGTGGCCGACGCCACTTCCATAACTATTCCCCTGGGCGGGGGGCGGCATTCGCGTCTGGTTTATGTGCTGCCGGAAAAAGGCGCGGCTTTCGCCGACATCAAGGCCGCTCTGGCCGCCGATCCCTATTTTGCCCACGATCCGCTGGAAGTGCGCGAAGTGCGCTCACCCGAAGAGATGGCCGCAGTGGCCGACAATTCCCACGGGGTGCTTATGGAGCGCATCGGGGCTTCCGGGCATACCAGCAATCAACGGCTGGCCTTTGATATGCGCATAGACAACCCGGCTCTTACAGCCCAGGTGCTGGTGTCTTGCGCCCGCGCGGCAATGAAAATGACCGCCGGATGCCATACGCTGATCGATATACCTCCGGTAAATCTGTTGCCGGGAGAGCGTATGGATCATATAGCCCGATTGGTGTAAATAATCATGTGAATGACGCTATGCGTATGGAAAGTTTTTTTGTGCTTTTGCAAAGTCGGCCAAGGGTCTTTGATAGTTTGACAAGATATTTTTTGCACGAATTGTAAAAAAAAATTAGTATAAAAGCTAAAAGTGCCGGTGTATTACCCTTTAGAGGTGATACGCCGGCATTATTTTTTTATACTACAATCCTAATGAATAATGTGAGTTAGGTCGATTATATTAATAATCCGTGATTTAATTGAATATATTTATTTTTTAAAAATATCACGGCATTATGAGGTGTTTAAAAAATATTGGGAGCATAAAAAAAAGGAGCGATGCGCGATGAATTTCAAAAATTTGAAAGTTGGAAGCAAAATTTTGATTCTTATTGCTATTTTATTGTTTTTTTTGGCATGCACGGCCGCCGTTGGTATCAATTCTATGGGTAAACTTAATGATTCCAATGATATCATGTACAATTACGAGTTTATGGGCATAAGCCTTATTAAGGAATCCAACATAAGTCTCATTTCCGCCGCGCGGGCCTTGCGTAACGCCGCGTTGCTTTCGGAGTTCCAAAAAGTGGACAACTACGCACAGAATTTCAATAGATATATTGACCTCAGTGTAAAAGATCTTGAAGCGGCTCTGCTTCTGTTCCGGCAGCAGCGACATAAAGACCTGATCAGCTCGCTGATCAGGGATCTGGAAAAATACAAGGCCGATACAGGGCCGGTGTTCAGGGAAATAACCAATGAAGACAAGTCGGCGGCCAGCAGGAAGAAAGTGGTTGATGCTGTGAGCTCGTTGCGCGCTATAGAAGACAAGGTGGACAATGCTCTTACTGAAGTGACCAAGGTCAAATATGCCAACGGCGAGCGCGCCGTAAAGCAGACTTCCGAACTGTACGACAATTCACGGCTGATATCTTTTGGTATTTTGGCTTTATCTATTATTTTGGGTGTGGGTATAGGCCTTTTTATAATGAAGTCCATAACCGGGCCTTTGACTGAAATCGGCCGCAAGTCCGATCTGGTGGTGGACGGCGACTTGAATCAGGAATTCAAAATCGTCCAGCGCGACGAATTGGGGCACCTTGGTGACGCCCTTGACAAAATGGTGGCCAACCTTCGCGCGCGCATAGCCGACGCCAACCAGAAGAGTAAGGAAGCGCAGGAGCAGAGCGAAAAGGCGCAGGCGGCCATGCGCGAGGCCGAGGTGGCCAAGAACGCGGCCGAAGACGGGCAGCGGGCCATTTTGCGCGCTGCGGAGCAAATTGAAGGAGTCGTGGCGCGCCTGGGTACTGCCACGGAAGAACTTTCCTCACAGGTGGAAGAGGCCAGCCGAGGAGCCGACATACAGCGCGAGCGTGTGACTACTTCGGCCACGGCCATGGAAGAAATGAATGTTACCGCCGGAGAAGTGGCCAGTAATGCGGGCACTGTAGCCAAAAATACCGATCAGGCCAAGTCAAAGGCCGAAAGCGGCATGAAAGTGATGCGCCAGACCGTGGGCACCATTGATGATTTGCAGAAAAAAGCCGCCGAGCTCAAGGGGATGATGCTTGATCTGGGCAGGCAGACCGAGGCCATCGGCAGCATTATGGTGACTATTTCGGACATCGCCGATCAAACCAATCTGCTGGCCTTGAACGCGGCCATTGAAGCGGCCAGAGCCGGAGAGGCGGGGCGAGGTTTTGCCGTGGTGGCCGACGAAGTGCGCAAGCTGGCGGAAAAAACCATGACCGCCACCAAAGAAGTGGGTGATTCCATCAAGGGAATTCAGCAAGGCACCAGAAACAGCATAACCTCGGTGGAACAGACCGCTAACGCCCTGGATCAGGCCACCACTCTCGCCAATCAGAGCGGCACGGCCCTTGGGGAAATAGTGACCGATATGGTTACAACGGCGGATCAAATTCGCAATATAGCCACGGCCGCCGAGGAACAGAGCGCGGCCAGCGGCGAAATAACCCACTCCCTGGAAGAAATTAACCGCCTGGCAGATGAAAACGCCACAGTTATGCAGCAGTCGGCCATGGCCGTTACCGAACTGGCCGGGCAAACTCAGGAACTGGTGCAGCTTGTGGCAGATTTGCGTAAGAATTAAATGATTATAAAATGTATATTTTTATATCTCTCACGATATATGCGTGGCGTCATGCATACTGAAAAATTTTCAAAACTGTTCTAAAGTCGAACAATACGACATAATAGTTTAAAACAGGTGTTATCTATGTAGACTGTGAATTTTTTTTAAACAAAAAAACAATAATGCCGGCATATTACTGTGAATACGTAATGTGCGGGCATTATTATTTTACACTACAATCCTAATGGCAAGTTCATAGTTGACCGATAATTTGATAATCAACAGTAATCAGTTTTATTATCTGTATATCGCATGTTGTGTTTGGTGGTTTTTGGGGCTGGCCGTGAGCTGTTCGGGAGCGCAACAGTTAAGGAGAGATGCACGATGAATTTTAGAGATTTTAAAGTCGGAACCAAAATTTTGATTCTTATTGCGTTACTGCTGGTTTTTTTGGCAAGTACGGCCGTCATAGGCATCAACTCCATGAGTAAATTGAATGATTCCAATGATGTGATGTATCAATATGAATTTATGGGCATAAGCCACGTCAAGGAAGCCAACATCAACCTTATTTCCGCGGCCCGGGCCTTGCGCAACGCCGCCATGATGGCGGAGTTTCAGAATGTGGACAACTACGTGCAAAGTTTCAGCCGGTATATTGATACTTGCATAAAAGATCTACAGGCGGCTCTGCCTTTGTTCCGGCAGCAGAGGGACAAGGATATGATCAGCTCGTTGATCAGGGATCTGGAA
>JAVBLG010000093.1:0-4342 GCA_031553655.1 Desulfovibrionaceae bacterium
CCCCCCCCCCCCCCCCCCCCCCCCCGCATCTCCTCCTCTATCCGCCATAATAGCCGGTTCCCGCAGCGGCTGCGGCAAAACCACCGCCACCTTGTCCCTTATGGCCGCGCTGGCGCGGCGGGGGCTTGTGGTGCAAGGCTGCAAAAGTGGTCCGGATTTTATTGATCCGGGCTACCACAAGCTGATTACCGGAAGACCTTCCTTTAATCTCGATTCATGGATGTCAGGCGAAGCGGGAGTGCTCAGATCTTTCACCAGGGCTGCGGGCAATACCGGGCTGGAAGCACAGGGTGTTGGAGAATCTGTGCAATCCATAAACCTTGGCGGGAAATCCATTTTTCCCGCCGGAAAGGCCGCGCCGGACGTGCTGCTGGTTGAAGGAGCCATGGCCCTCTTTGACGGCTCCGGGGTTGGGCTAACCGGCTCCACCGCCCACTTGTCCGAGCTTCTGGGCGCGCCAATAATTCTGTTGCTGGACGTAAAGGGCCTCGGGCAAAGCGTTGCCGCCCTGGCCAAAGGCTTTACGGAGCTGCGCCCGAATCTGAAATTTGCCGGTCTGATCTGCACTCACGCTGGGGGAACGGCTCATGGCGACATAATACGCGAAGCCTTGGCCGAATCGCCTGTCCCGCTGCTGGGCATTCTGCCGCGCAAGGGCGCTCCACAACTGAAATCGCGCCATCTCGGTCTGCTTATGGCTGAAGAGCATGAAGATACGGGCGATTTTGCGGCGGAAGCCGCCCTCTGGTTTGAAGAAAACGTCAATGTTGATATATTGCTGGCGCGTTTGAAAAGCGATGGAAAGCTTAGGGGCTGTCTCCAACTAGCGAATTTTGATTCAAGAGCAAGGAAAGCGGACCTTTTTAACGTATTATCTTCGCCCTCCGATTTTGCGCCCTGCGGGCCGTCTGTCGGCATCGCCCTTGATGAAGCATTTTGTTTCATGTATCCTGATTTGCCGGAGATATTGCGTGAATACGGTGTGAAACCACGCTTTTTTTCTCCCTTGCGCGACGCCGCTCCTCCGCCTGAATGCTCGGCTCTGATTTTTCCCGGCGGCTACCCGGAACTGCACGCGCATCGTCTTTCCCGCAACAAAAGCATGCTGGAAGCCGTGCGCGGCTTTGCCGCCCTTGGCGGCCAGGTTTATGGCGAGTGCGGCGGCTATATGTATCTTGGGCAAAGCCTCGAATTCAACGGTGAGTCTTTTGCCATGAGCGGCTGCCTGCCGCTGGATTTTCGTTTTGAGGGCCGCCTTGTAGCCCTGGGTTACCGCGAAGTGCGGCCTTTCAGCGCATGTTGTTTTGGAAACGAGAGCATCAGCGGCCGAGGCCATGAATATCACTATTCCACAATAAACACTCCATCGAACCTGCCGCCCTTATGGCGCGTTTTTGACCGCCTGGGCCGGGAACTGCAACCGGAAGGCGCGCGTCTGGGAGCGACGTGCGGATCATGGGTGCATCTTTTTCCGGAAGGGACTCTGGAATTGTGGAAAAATTTTTTGGGGAGCAAGGAATGAAACCTGCTGAAATAGAAAAGCTGTCTTTTGAGATCATCGACGGGCTTGTGCCCGCCCCCCGGCCCTTCAACGGAGAGGCCTGGGCCGTGGCCCGCAGACTTATTCACACCTCTGGCGACGTGGACATTCTGAAGGATCTTGTGCTGCCGGAAAGCGCCGTGTCTGCCGGAATTGAGGCCCTCAAAAACGGCGCCGACATTTTTACCGACACACAGATGGCCAGAGTGGGCATCTCTTCTTCACGTCTGCGCGCTTTCGGCTCCGGAGCCTCCTGTCTGCTTGATCAGCCGGGCGTATGCGACATGTCCCGCGAGCAAGGCATTACCCGCTCCAGGGCCGCCGTGCTTTTGGCTCGCAAACGCCTTGGAGGCTCTATTGTGGTCATAGGCAATGCACCCACATCTCTGGAAGCGCTGCTGGAAATTCTGGAGCAGGGCGCTCCAGCCCCGGCTCTGATCATCGGCATGCCTGTCGGCTTTGTTAATGCGACTGAGTCCAAGGACGCGCTTTACCGGAGCCGCTGGCCGCATTTGAGCCTGCGCGGACGAAAAGGTGGCTCGACCATGGCGGCGGCGGTAGTCAACGCCCTCGCCGTACTAGCCGGTCAGCCGGTCAGTTTGCCGTGATACTGCGTCAGACAACAAACCAACCTCTTTATCTGGGCAAGGTTTTCACGATAAAAAGTTTTTGAAAGAAGGGATGGGGGTTTGGGGGAAGGGAGGAGAACTTTTTTCAAAAAGTTCTCCTCCCTTCCCCCAAATGAATATAAAGGAATCTCCATGAAAAATATTTTGTCCGTAGACATTGGCGGCACCAACTGCCGTCTGGCGCATTTTGTCTTTGAAGGAAGCGAGCTTGTTTTGCGCGGGATGAAGCGCGTGCCGACGGAGCAAATTCACGATATTGACGGATTGATGCGGGCTTTTTCCGATGCCGGATCGGAATTTTCGGCAAATAAGGCGGTCGGACCGGAATATTTGGCGCAAAAGGGCGCGGTTATGGCTTTTGCCGTGGCCGGGCCGGTGGCCGGTCAGGAGCGCATTACCCTTACCAATGCCGACCTGGATCTTGATTTACGGCGTCTTGGAGTTGGTTATGGGGTGCGAAATTATGTTCTGGTAAATGATTTTTTAGCCCAGGCTTATGCTTTGCGTACCAGAGCGGTGGAGGGCGCGGAAGTAGTGCAGGCCGGGGAGGCTGTTGAGCAGGACGACGAGGCCATGAAGGCCGTGATTGGGGCCGGAACCGGCCTGGGCATGGCCATGCTGATGCCTTTGCCTTCTGGAGGGGCAGTGGCCATTCCGTCGGAATATGGGCACACGGCTCTTTCTTTCAATGTAGGACGCGAAAGCGAGCTTCAGCGTTTTTTGATGGGTAAAATTACACATCCGTACGTGCAGGTGGAACATATTCTTTCGGGGCGCGGCCTTTCTTTGCTGCATGAGTTTTTGAGCGGGCAGGTTCTTGCACCATGGGAAGTGGCGGAGCGTTTTTCGGGCGACGCCGGTGAAACCAGAAGCTGGTTCTCTCGCTTTTATGGCCGGGCCTGCCGCGATGCGGCCCTGACCTGCCTGTGCCGTGGTGGGCTTTACATTGCCGGAGGCATTGCGGCTAAAAATCCCTGCCTGCTGCGTGAAGGGGAGTTTCTGGATGAATTTCTTACTGCCCCCTCGCAATATACCCGATTGCTGCGAACGATTCCTGTATTGCTTAATGCCAATGAATATAGTGGATTATGGGGAGCGGCCCATGCGGCGTCGCAAATGTTTGCGGCCCATTGATGAGCATGCGGAAAGCTGCATCAAGAGCAAAATTATGGCCTGAAAATCGTGCATATGCAATAATTTCTTTTTGGGTACTATGGCACTTAATAGTGCGTACTTGTTGCTTTCGCAATTTTAGATAGGATGAGGCATATAGTAAAAAAAGTGCTACACCATCTAAAACGGAGGCAATCATGAAATTTTATGCTATTAACGGAAGTCCCAGGAAGAAGAATAATACGGCCACTCTTTTGCAATCGGCGCTGGACGGCATCAAGTCGGTCAAGGGAGAGGCGGCGGAAGTTGAGCTCATTCATCTTTATGATGTTGATTACAAGCCCTGCGTGAGCTGTTTTCATTGCAAACAGATTGGCGGCAAGAGCTACGGTAAGTGTGCGGTCAAAGATGATCTCACTCCGATTATGGAAAAATTGTCCCAAGCCGACGGCATCATTTTTGGAAGCCCAATATACTTCGGCAATATAACCGGCAAGATTCGCTGTTTCCTTGAGCGGTTCATGTTTCAATATCTGGTTTATGACGCTAATTACAGTTCTTTGGCGCCCAAACATATGCCCACGGCTTTCATTTATACAATGGGTGTGCCCGATGAAGTGCGATTGGAGATTGGCTACCCGAATGCCTTGCAGTATGTGGAAATGTTTCTTGAAAAAATGTTTTCCAAGCCTGAAACTATGAGCTGTTGCAATACCTATCAGTTCGATTATTCCAAATACAAGTCAGACGCTTTTTCCGAAGCGGCCAAGGCCGCGCACAGAGATACACAGTTCCCCAAAGATTGCGAACAGGCTTTTAGAATTGGCGTTAATATGGCTGAAAAAGCCAAGGTTTAGAGTCTTTCGCTTGCAAAATGCCATAGTGTAATCACCCATTAAGCAGGCCGTTGAGCTACAAAATTTTGATGCCCAGCCGTCCGCAAATCGGATTGCGGCGGTCGGGCATCCAAATTTGTAATTCTAACATTGTGATATCAATAGAAAAAGGTGTGTGGATCGGGGGATCGGGGTTCGGGGGGAGGGGGGAAGGCACTTTGCCA
>JAVBLG010000010.1:0-51951 GCA_031553655.1 Desulfovibrionaceae bacterium
GGGTTATTGGAATTTGATTGGGGGAAGGAAGGGAAAATGTTGGAAAATGTTCCCGTCCGTCCCCCAAACCCCCGTCCATCCCTTCAAAACTTTTAATTGGGCCTGTAAAGTACCGTAACTCTGAGCCGCCGGAAGCGTTTACACTGCTTAGTGCGAAAGCATTGCTTTTTGACGACCCGGTATTATGTGTTTTTGACGCTAAAAGTGAATTTAAGATGCATAGAGCTTTATAAAAAATTTTGTATTTTCGGCACGTTGTTAAAATAAAAGTTTTTGGTAAGGGGGGATGGGGGTCCAGGGGGAAGGGACCTTTATATATTTAGTTCGACTTCACTTCGTTCAGTACGAACGGCCCTTTTTTCAAAAAGGGGTTCCTCCCTTCCCCCGAAACTCTCAAACCTCCCAGGACTGAATCATGATTCTGGAAATTTTGAAATATCCTGATGAGCGCCTGAAAAAAGTCTGCGCTGAAGTTGATGAAGTAACCACAGAACTTCGAGAACTGGTTGCTAATATGGTTGAAACTATGTACGCGGCCAATGGCGTCGGCTTGGCCGCGCCTCAGGTCGGCGTTTTGAAACGCCTTATTGTTATTGACCCTTCCGGTCCCAAGGAAAAAAGCGCCCTGCGTGTGCTGGTTAATCCCAGGCTCACGCTGATTGGCGATTTTGAAACCTATGAAGAAGAAGGATGCCTGTCTGTGTCTATGGACTACCGCAGCGCTGTGGCCCGCTCCGAAAAGGTTCGCCTTGAAGCCGAAGATATGGACGGCAACAAGATAGATGAAGAAGTGGACGGCTTTCAGGCCATTGTGCTGCAACATGAGTGCGATCACCTGGACGGCAAGCTTTTTATCGATCATATCAGCCGCTTGAAACGAACCCTCTATGACACCAAGTTGAAGAAATGGACCAAAAAACAGCAGGAAGAAAAGAGTCACGCCCCCGCGTAGTTTTTATGGGCACCCCGTCCTTTGCCGCCGATATTTTGCAAATTATGCTGGATAGCGGTGAGGTGGAGGTGCTCGGGGTATGGTGCCAGCCCGACCGCCCAGCCGGGCGCGGGCACAAACTTACCCCTCCGGCAACCAAGGTATTGGCGCAAAAATATGAGTTGCCGGTTTATCAGCCTCTAAATTTGAAAGATCCGGCTGATCAACGGGCCATAGCCGAACTTGAGCCTGATTTTCTGGCTGTGGCCGCTTATGGCCTTATTTTGCCTCAGGCTGTTCTTGACATCCCCCGTCTGGCTCCCCTGAATGTGCATGCCTCAATTTTACCCAAATATCGCGGCGCGGCCCCCATACAGAGGGCGATCATGTCCGGTGACGAGCATACCGGGGTCAGTATTATGAAAATAGCCCTGGCGCTTGATTCAGGCCCCGTTTACGCGAATCGTGAGGTACAGGTCGGAAATTTTGATTCAGGGGCTCTACAAGCCGTTTTGGCGAGGGCCGGCGGAGAACTTTTGCTTGAAATTTTCAGAAATTTTTCTGGTCTGATTCCCACACCGCAGGATGAGGCGTTGTCTACCTATGCCGCCAAGCTACACAAAGAAGACGGATATATCGACTGGTTGCTTCCGTCGCAAAATATTCACGCCTGGATCAGAGGAGTACACCCGGCCCCTGGGGCGCGTACCGTTCTGGTTTTACCGGGAGGTGAAGAAATTACGCTTGTTGTTGGTCCTGGATTGCCCGGCGAGGAACGACCGCAAGATATTCCTCCCTCTTCAGTTTGCATTTTGGGTGGAAACCGCCTGGCCGTGGCCACAGCGGACAGATATTATATTTTGAATGAAGTTAAACCGGCCGGTAAAGGATTTATGGCTTCGGCCTCTTTCATTAACGGCTACCTTGACTGCAAAAGCGGCATATGCGGTCATATGCGGAAACCATAGAGTATTTTGCGAATGAAATTTACAAAATGTTCTGATACCCCCGTGCGTAAATTTCACGTGTTCAACCCGCCTGAAAATTAATAAATAACCGCGCAATCCGACCTTACGGACACAACTATGTCCATATTCAAAAAATCCCCCTTTTCCCTTCCTTCCTCAGAGTACGGCGGCGTACGCAAGCGGCTTTTCATCGGCTTGATGGCCGGTAGTTGCGCTTTTTTGTGCGCTTTTTTGATCCTGGGCTGGGTTGTGCCCTATCTTGGCTTTTCGGGCATTCACCCCGTGTTACCCTTTTTGTCAGGCCTGATCTGCGCGATTATGGTTCTGTCATTGCTGTGGGTGTGCGGCGGCTTGGTTCTTCATATTGCTACAGGGCGCAACTTGCCGGGAATAAGACGCATTCGCGATGTGGTTATTCGGTTGATGTATCCACTTATGATCATCCTTGGCCGCTTAGTGGGTATAAAACGACGCGATGTGCGTCTATCTTTTGTCAAAGTTAATAATGAGCTTGTATTGGCCGCCGATTTGCGGGTAAAGTCTGATGAGTTGCTGATTCTGCTGCCGCATTGCGTTCAGAAAAGTTCTTGCGCCCATCGCTTGAGCTATGCGGGGGAGGGTTGTAAAAAATGTGGATTGTGCCCTGTGGCTGAGCTTACCTCTCTGCATGAACGTTACGGTTTCAAGTTCGCGGTGGCTACCGGTGGCACCATTGCCAGACGCATTGTGGCCGAGGCGCGGCCAAAATTGATTTTAGCGGTAGCCTGTGAGCGTGATTTGGTTTCCGGCATACAGGATTCTTATCCGGTCCCGGTATATGGATTGCTTAATGAGCGCCCGCACGGACCTTGCAGAGACACTCTGGTGAATATAAATCGCCTTGAAATGTTGATTAGGCTTTTTCTTGATTTGCCTGACTCCACTTTAAGGTAATGGATAATTTAAAAAGCAAAATGCTTAGGTGGTCCACTAATGTCCGATGCGCGTATGTTTGCTCTGGAAGCCCTGAAAAATCTCGATTGCGGGTGTGGCGCGCAAGCCGCTCTTGATCGCTCTCTGCGGACCTTTCTGAGCGGAATAGGGGATAGTAAAGCACACCCCAGAGACGTGGCCTTGGCCACGGAACTTTTTTACGGCGTTTTGCGTCGAGAAATTCAATGCCGCTGGATTCTGCAACGCAAACTACGTGACGCGGAACGTTTGCCAAACGACATTAAATATATTTTACTAATGGGCGCATATGCGCTTTTATTTTTGCGCCGCGTTCCCCATTACGCAACTGTTGATCATGCGGTAAAATATACCCGTGACAAATACAACAAAAAACTTGCCGGATTGGTCAATGCGGTTTTGCGCGGTATTGGGCGCGAGATTGAGCAATATGGCGATTTTTCTTTTTATGAGCAAGAGTGCCGTTCGGAGCTGGAAGCTGTGGCTGTTTTCCACTCTTTACCCTTATGGGTTGCGGATTTGTGGCAAAAAGCCTATGCGCGTGATAAATTTATGGCACTATTGGAGCAGAGCATTTCTGTTCCATTAACATCTTTGCGCATCAATGCCGCCATGCCCGAAGCGGAAAATTTGCGGCAGAATTTTTTAGCGGCCGGTTGTAAGGCGGTTGGTGATTTTGGCGTGGCAGGCGCAGCGGACCTTATGAGTGGATTTGATTTGCCCAAAATTGTGCATGATGGCCTTGCGGCCCGCCAAGGTACCGGTTCGCAAGCTGTAATACAAGCTCTGGCTCCAAAAAATTGGCCGGGGCCAATTTGGGATGTTTGTGCCGGATATGGCGGCAAGAGTATGCTTTTGCTTGAACAAAATTACCCGTTACTGATGGCTTCAGACCTGAATCAGGCACGCCTTTACGGACTTAAAGGGCAAGCCATGGATCGCGGATTTACGAATTTGAGCATATTCCGTGCCGATGTGCGGGCTCTGCCTGTTGACTCTTTTTCCGGTACCATTTTGTTGGACGCTCCTTGTTCCGGGCTTGGCGTATTGGCTGGACGACCAGATATAAAGCGCAATAGAACCGAAAAAGACGTGGCTACTCTTATAAAGATTCAAGATGCACTATTGCGGTCTTGCTTTTCAGTCCTGAATTCCGGAAGCTGCCTGGTTTATATTACTTGCACCAGAAACCCGGAAGAGAATGAAATCAGAATTGGCGAATTTTTGAGGCAGCATAGCAATGCCGCGTTGCTGAAAGAATGGGAAAGCCCCATAAGCAAACCTTGGGTGGAAGGCATGTATGGGGCTTTGCTTGCTAAAGAATAGCGATGCCGTTTCGGCTGAAAAAATGTTAATGTGCTACTTAATGTTTCACGGGAAACATTATACTAGCAACACAATAATAGGCATCAAACCATGATGTATATATTGAGTAAGTATGCATTGTGTTACTGATGCTATGCATTGGGCATAGCAATGTTCAACCTCTGCAATATATCAACAAGCTGTTCCGGCGTGTCATAGGCAAAGGTTATGCGCCCCTTTTCTTCGCTGCCACTTACTGATGCGCGTACAGACAATTCTTCATTAAGAACTTTTTGTAAATTTTTTATCGCTTTAGGCTTGACGCGGTTCGACTGTTTCACAGGGATTTGAACAGATTCTTCAGTAGAGGCTTCCTGCTCAACGCCACTCCAAGGGAATGCTTTATGCTCTTTCCAATAGCTAAGAGCAGCTTCGGTATCTCTTACGGTAAGTTTTTGCTCAACAATGGCCAAACGTAATTGTTCGGCAACTTCTTCCTCGTCAATGCCCAGCAGGCAACGAGCATGACCGGCGCTCATACGCCCGAACTGAACATCATCTTGGGCGGCGAGTGAAAGTTGTAAAAGTCGCAACGAATTGGCAATGGCAGAGCGACTTTTACCCAGACGGGAGGCAAGATCCTCTTGGGTCAATTCTCGGCGTTCACGCAGGGCATTCAGAGCAAGGGCCTCTTCAATAGGATTAAGGTCTTCACGCTGAAGGTTTTCAATAAGGGCGGCGACCATTACTTCTTCATCGGTCAAGTCACGCACCAAAGCCGGTACTTCTGACAATCCGGCCATGCGCGCGGCGCGCCAACGGCGTTCGCCGGCTACTATTTCATAGATGTCCGGCCCCTTGGGGCGAACAAGAAGTGGTTGCACCAAGCCTTGCGTTTTTATGGAAGCGGCCAGCTCTTCCATAGCTTCTTTGCCGAAATGCCGTCTGGGTTGGTCAGGATTGGGTTGCAGTGATTCCAGCGGCAGAGTATGTATTTCTCCACTAGATGCACTTTGACCGGGATCGCTATTGCGAAATAGGGCATCAAGGCCGCGTCCGAGAGGTTTGGTGGATATGGACATTTTTCCTCCGTTTTTATAATGCGCAAATTTTTGGAGCACTTCATTTGCAAATTGCTCTAACGGCCCGTGCGTTGTTATGGCCATCCGCTTTAACTTAACATCATAATAAGGTTGATCATGAAAAAAAAGCAAAACATTCTCTATGTGAGCGACGAAGCCGGTAATGCACATGCCGTGCAAATTTCCTGGCAATTATGGGAAATTGTGCGCGATCAGGTAACTAAGGCTGAGCAGAAACTTTTTCCCATCAGCAAGCAAGATAAACCGGAACCGTTGGCGGATTTGGAAACATTAAAAAATTATTGGGATTTCAAATACCCGTACTCACCGGAAGTTTCCTGCAAAAATTGCCAGGCTGAAACCAGCGATTGGGAGCATGATCCTGAGCATCCATTCCATTTAACCAATGCCAGTTTGGGCGGACTATTGGCTTTTTATTGTAAAAAATGTGGCGCGACTGTGCGCAAAAAGCATTTCAAAGATCATGTCGCCCTGGAGTGTACGCCTCCTGCGAAAAGCGACAAATAAAGCTTTGGCAAAGCAAAGTTAAAATACTTTATTGCCATATCACCTGACAGTTCAGGATCAGGGCTGACGCATTTTATTTTGCATACTAACAAAATCATCCTGTTAACGTGATTAATCTCAGCGCTTGCGTGATTCGAGTACGGCGTTGCTACGCTCCGCCTAGTTACGAATGCTTACGCATTCGGGCTCTTGCTGATGCAAGTGCCTCTCGGTCCTCCGCGCTGAGGAGCGTCAGCCCTGGGTTCAGGATGCATTTTAGCTGTCAGGGCTTTTTATTCATGTCATCAAAATTTTCTTTATGGTCTGTCCCCTTCAAAAGAAAAGTTTGATTGACAAGACGACGAAGCCGAGGAAATTATTTTTTTTATAATTCTCCCTTCAGGGAAGGGTAATCCGCACGGTTCCTATCCTCCGGATATGTAGTAATCCGGAGGGTGGAGCTGACTGTGGATTGAACGAAAAATATCTAGCCATCTTTTTTATGAGGGCGGCGTAGAATAACTTCTTTGGCCAGGGCCAGATAAGCTTCCGCGCCGCGAGATTTTATATCGTAATGAAGAATCGATTTGCCGTGGCTTGGGGCCTCGGAAAGGCGCACATTACGCGGAATTACCGTTTCAAACAAATGATCGGGAAAGCACTTGCGAACTTCATTTTTAACATCCCGCGTAAGCTTGTTACGCACATCATACATAGTCAGAACCACACCTAAAAGAGCCAATTTAGGATTGAGGCGCTTTCTGATTTGCTCGTAGGTTTGCAACAGTTTTACGATGCCTTCAAGAGCGAAAAATTCACATTGTAAAGGAATAAGTAATTCTTTAGCCGCGCACATGGCATTTAAAGTCAAGAGCCCCAATGACGGAGGGCAATCAAGTATTACGTAGTCAAATTTATTTTCAACACTTTTTACTACTTCAGACAAATAGTATTCCCGAGCCATTTTGTCCACAAGTTCAATTTCTGCACCCACAAGATTGGTGGAGGCGGGCAGAATAGAAAGATACGGTGGAATTATTTCATAAATTGCTTCAGCTGCTTTTTCCGGGTTATAAAAAGCAGAGTAGATGTCTCTGGGTAGGTCTTCTTGGTTCAGTCCTAAACCGCTGGTGGAGTTGGCTTGCGGGTCGCAGTCTACTAAAAGTACCTTTTTTTCCATAATGGCCAACGATGCCGCCAGATTTATGGAAGAAGTAGTTTTTCCGACTCCGCCTTTCTGATTGGCAAGGGCGATGATACGGGCCACACTGTTCTCCTTGTAAGTAATCAATAAGAGCTGTGGTTTTGTGTGATAACATTGTGTCGGTAAAAAAAGTTAATGTTTCACATGAAACATTTAATCTATTAACAAATTAAAGCATTTTATTAGTCAGAGCATTTCGTTTGCAAAATGCTATAAATGAACAAAATATTTTTGAACATATAAAAATTGTATTACCGACGTTAATTATAACGTATTAACAAAATAATGAAACCAAAATTTGAAGTTAAAGTAGTACTGAATATTAGAGTATTTTACGAATAAAATGAGCAAAAGGCTCTAACGGCCCGGGCGTTGATAGCGGCCTCCAGTTAACCATTTCAAAATAAAAATACATCAGTTACCTTTGCTCACATATATATTGGGTAAAGCTTCCAGGATATCTTTACTAAAATCTTCCCAAGGGGCAATGGAGACAAAATTGCCACTTTTAGGTGAATTGCCTTGGGCATAGATATGCGCCCCTATGCAGACCCGTGGAATCAGGAAGGGGTTGGTTAGCAGTTTTTCGTTATAGTCGCATGAAGGGACTGAATCGTATGTTGCTTCGTGCACTCCTGGGTAGGCCAGTACCGCTCCCTTGAAGCCCATGCGACTCAATTGGTCAATACCTTGTGGAGAAGGACGCGCACCATATGGATAAGCTAATATTGGCGTAACACGGTTCATGATACCAAGCGATCTGAAATCATTAATTTGCTCTTCCATTATTTCTTTTACCTGATTTGCATTCATGTTCAACATGCGCGTATGCCTTACGGTGTGATAGCCAATTTCCAGTCCAGGCATAGCCTTCAGCATATCTATAACAGCAGGTAAGGGCATATAATTACCAAAATATCCTTCTGGCTGTTTTGATAGGCGATCATCTTCCACTTTAGCTACAAAAAAAGTGGCGCGAGGGGAGCGGCCGAAATGTTTTAGTGAATCGCGCAAAATATCTACAAAGGATTGAGCATTTCGTTGATTTTTGTGCGAAAAGGATGTTTTGGAAAATATTATGCTACGGTGGGAGTCGTCGGCAGTAATTCCTACAGGCTTCAGCCCCTTTGGTACTATTTGATCTATTTTTCCGTCCAAAATATCGCTTATATTTACAGGGTAAAAGCCGACATTCCAAATATTGGCCAACAGTTCCGCAAGTTGAAGTGAGCTTATGCTTTCCGGGTCACTCGGTGTATCGTCCACTTTGTGAAACATAAGTATGGGGATGGCTGGGGTTATATTTTGTGCGGAAACCCCAAAGGGCATAAGGCTTATGATAAAACCAGTTCCTGCAATACGCAAAAATGTACGGCGTAGCATCAATTAATTCCTTATTTTCCTTTGAGAGCGAACTAGGTCGCAGTTGCCCGTGATATTAAACTAATTTACAGATGAGATTGTTTTGAGATATAGATGAACTTTTTTTGTTTAAAGTACTTTTTATCTGTAAATGGAGGCTAAAGGACGTGCTCGTCAAGAACTTAATGTTTCACATGAAACATTGTTAATGTGTTTGATTAATTTATGTGGGAGGTAATGTCAAGGTCATATCGGTTTTCATCAAATTACTGTTCTGTAAAAAATTTTTATCTGGAAAGAGCAAAAACAACATGTTATATACCAAATTGATGTGAAAACACGAGGTGGGCAGTGGGTAAGGAAAAAAAAATATTATTGGTTGATGACGAAAGCGAAGTTACTCATCTTTTGACTTCACGCTTAAATAAGCGCGGGTATGTGGCAGCTTCTGTCGGTAACGGGGAAGACGCTCTGGATTATTTGCAAAGTAATTCTGTAGACGTGGTGGTAATGGATGTAAAAATGCCGGGCATGGGAGGGATGGCGGCTCTTGAACAAATGGCTGCCTCATGGCAAGATATGCCGATAATTATGCTCTCTGGTCATGCCGATATGCAAACCGCAGTCACCGCCATGCAGAAGGGAGCTTTCGGCTATCTTATGAAGCCGGTTGATTTTGATGATTTGCTTTATAAAATTGAAGATGCCTGTGCTCAGGCCAACCTGGAGATGCCCAAATGAAAAAAATGTTTTTGGCTCTGTTTATTTTTGTTTTTATGGCACAAAGCGCCGTAGCGGCTGTTTCGGAAGAGAATTTTGTAAAAATTTTACGAGAAACTTTGCGGAATCATCCAGAGTTGGTTATGGATATTTTGCGCGAAAACAGCGAATCTGTGCTTGATATTGCTCAGCAAGGTTCCAATTTGCGCCGTAAGCGTTCTTTGGAAGCTCAGTGGCGTGAAGACATGAAGGTTCCCAAAAAGGTGGCCATGGCCGACCGGCCTGTTCGTGGAGCCCAAGACGCTCCTGTGACCATTATCGCATTTTCTGATTTTACTTGTGTATACTGCCAGCAGGCAGCCGAAAC
The DNA here is from genome assembly GCA_031553655.1 of Desulfovibrionaceae bacterium. Taxonomy (GTDB): domain Bacteria; phylum Desulfobacterota; class Desulfovibrionia; order Desulfovibrionales; family Desulfovibrionaceae; genus JAVBLG01. The sequence continues at coordinate 9,398 of JAVBLG010000010.1, forward strand.
TGTGGAACGCCTTTTAAAGGCGTATAAGGGTAGAGTGCGGTTTGTGTTTAAGCAAATGCCCCATGGCAAAGATAATATTTCACGTTTGTCCTCCGACTATTTTGTGGCAATCGCTCTGCAAGATGCGGAAAAGGCCTGGCGCTTTTATGATGCCTGTTTTGGCGATCGTAATAAGTTGACCACGGAAGGCGAAGCTTTTATGAAAGAAACAGCGCAAGGCCTGGGGTGTAATATGCCCAAGCTGGCCCAAGATGTGCGCTCCAGAAAAGTGCGAAACTTAATTGAAGAAGACTTGGCCGATTCCAAGCGTTTGGGGGCTGAAGGAACACCATTTTTCTTAGTCAACAATCTGGTTATTCGCGGCGCTTTGCCATATGATTTCTTTAAGGTAGCGGTGGACCTGGCTCTATCTGAAGGTAAGTAATTTTGCTGTAAATCCGGTGAACGAAATTTAAGAAATCAGCAATACATTATAAATCGTTTATATATTCCACCAATAAAAAAGTCCCCGCAGGTTTTACTGCGGGGACTTTTTTATTGGTCACTCAAATGCTGTTTACTTGAAAGCTTTTTCGAAATTAGGAACAACCTGCTTTTTGCGGCTCATCACGCCGGGCAGCCACACGCTCGTGCCTTCGGGCTTCACACCAAAGGCTTTTTCCACTACGGCAGCGTCGTCGGAAACGATCAGCATTTCCGAACCTTCTTTCATGATGTCGGTCAGCAGCAGGAACACGCTGTGGCGGCCTTCGCCCTTGACCTTGGTGATTTCTTCATAGAGGCCGGCTTTGACCGGATCGAGAATGGAGAGATCCACCACTTCCAGCTGGCCGATGCCAACTTTTTTGCCGCCCATGTCGAAATCTTTATAGTCGCGGAAGACCAGATCTTTCATGGAAGCGCCGGCCACGGCCGATTTAACTTTGAACATTTCCATGCCAAGAGCCATGATGTCAGAAACTCCGGCGATTTTGGCCAAGTCGTCAACGGCTTTCTTGTCGGCTTCGGTGCAAGTGGGCGATTTGAACATAACAGTGTCGGACAGGATGGCGCAGAGCAGGCCGCCGGCAATGCCCTTGGGCAATTCAATGCCGTAGAAGTCGTACATGGATTTCAGAACTGTGCCGGTGCAGCCCACGGGCCAGGTCCAGATTTCCAGAGGATTGGAGGTGGTCACGTCGCCGAGCTTGTGGTGGTCCACGATGCCGAGAATGTCGGCCTCTTTTATGCCTTCGGGAGCCTGGGCCAGATCGGAAAAGTCAACCAGATACAGCTTCTGGCCGGCCACGCTGGACACGACTTCAGGAGCGGAAAGGCCGAACTTGTCCAGAACAAATTTGGTTTCCGGAGTAGGAGCGCCCTGAGCCACGGCTTTGGCCTGGGTCCCACGTTTGCTGTAGATGTCGGCGGCGGCAATGGCAGCCACGATGCTGTCTGTATCAGGATTCATATGCCCTATGACGAGTGCGGCCATAATATTTTCTCCTTCATGCTTTTTGTGCCTGGTTTTTCAGCGCCCACCATAGGCGCATCCCGTTTGTGCTTATTAGCACAAATAATTTGTCCTGCCAAGAGCTAACAACGAAAAATGCCGACCTCGTCAACAATCTCAAGAATATAAGAGGGGCCAGCTAGTGAGTAGAATACTCGACTAAAATCAGCCATAGTTGATAAAAATATAACGTATTCATAAAAGATATTGACACTCTTCACAAGCGGGGCGTATTTTTGAACCATTAAAAGGGAGCATTGTTATGGATACATTTTTAACGTCCGCTGTCTTTTGGCCGAGACAGCACGTTACAACCACATTTTCAAGAGGTGGGATTTATGGAAGCATTGCGCGGTATGAACGCAATGACGCTGATCTTTGTCTCCCTTTGCGTTTTTGCCATCGGTTACCGTTTTTACGGTTTATTCCTGGCGCGCAAAGTGTTGCAGCTGAAGGCCGACCGGGTAACACCGGCGGTGCGATTCGCTGACGGACACGATTATGTAAAAACAAACAAATACGTTCTCTTCGGGCATCACTTCGCGGCCATTGCCGCGGCCGGTCCGCTGCTTGGCCCGGTTCTGGCCGCCCAGTACGGGTTTTTCCCCGGGGCGCTGTGGATTTTGGTGGGTTGCGTTCTGGCCGGGTCGGTACACGACATGGTTGTGCTTTTCGCCTCCGTGCGCCATAAGGGCCGCAGTTTGGCCACGATAGCCTCCAAAGAAGTGGGGCCGGTGACCGGCCACGTGGCTTCGGTGGCCATTCTGTTCATTCTCATTCTTACCCTGGCCGGTCTGTCCATTGCCGTGGTGAACGCCATGCATGACAGCCCCTGGGGAACCTTTACCGTGGCAATTACCATTCCCATCGCCATTCTGATGGGTCTTTACATGCAGTACTGGCGTCCCGGCGACGTTGCCGGGGCCAGCATCCTGGGCGTGGCCCTGCTGGTTGTGGGCATTATCGCCGGTCCCTACATTGTGGAAAACCCCACAATGAACGCCATGTTCAACTGGAGCAAGAGCACCATAGCCCTGAGCATTCCTGTTTACGGCTTCTTCGCTTCGGTTCTGCCGGTGTGGCTGTTGCTCGCCCCGCGCGACTATCTGTCAACTTATCTGAAGATCGGCACCATCGGTGCGCTGGCCTGCGGCATCCTGTTCGTGCGGCCTGACATGCTTATGGACCCGATCACCAAGTTTGCCGCCGGCGGCGGCCCGATCATCGGCGGTCCCCTGTTCCCCTTCCTGTTCATAACTATTGCCTGCGGGGCGATTTCCGGCTTCCACGCCATCATCGGCACGGGCACCACACCCAAGATGATCGGCGATGAAAAGGAAGTGCTTTTTGTGGGTTACGGCGCCATGTTGACCGAAGGCTTTGTGGCCATTATGGCCCTGATCGCCGCCTGTACCCTGGTGCCCGCCGACTATTTCGCCATCAACTCCACGGCGGCCAAGTTCGCCCCTCTGGGCATGCAGGTTGAAGACTTGCCCCGCCTGGCCGCAGCCGTGCAGGAAAACGTCATGCACCGCCCCGGCGGCGCCGTGTCGCTGGCCGTGGGCATGGCCCACATCTTCTCGTCCATACCCTTTATGGACCATCTGATGTCTTACTGGTATCACTTTGCCATTATGTTCGAAGCGGTGTTCATTCTCACCGCCATCGACGCCGGCACCCGCGTGGGCCGTTTCTTCCTTCAGGAAATGATCGGCCACTTTATTCCCAAGTTTGACGACAAGAACTGGTGGCCCGGGGTTATCTTCACCAGTGCCATCTTCACCTTTGCCTGGGGCTACCTGGTCTACACCGGAGACATCGGCAGCATCTGGCCGCTGTTCGGCATGAGCAACCAGCTTCTGGCTTCCAGCGGTCTGATTATCGCCACCACCATGCTGCTGCGCATGAACCGCGGCAAGTACTGCCTGTGCACGGCCGTTCCCGGCATAGTCATGGCCTTCATCACCTTGTGGGCCGGCTTCCTGCAGGTGACCACCATCTACCTGCCCGCCAAGCAATATCTGCTGGCCTCCATGGCCTGCGTAATCGCCGTTCTGATGGTGTTTGTGTTTGCCGGCGCGTTCAAGCGTTGGAGCGAGCTTATGGGTATCAACACCACTACTGTCGACGAATATGGCGAAACCGTGGTTGCCCTGGCCGACGAATAATCTTTAAAATATTGTTGGTTTATATCCCGGCGGGTCTTTGCCCGTCGGGATTTTTTTATGTATCAACCATGCAATTGACTAAGCGCTGTATTGGGGATAACTTTCTGTGATTATTGCGAACGTCACAACTTTTCTACAAATCGGCAGGGAGCAAATTGCCGATTCGGCGCGGTTGTGCGTGGTTGTGTACGCTTGTCATATTCCATCACTTTTTTACTGATTAGGAGGGAGCAACATGCCTAATTGGGGATACTTTGTTTTGGCCACACTGGCCCTTATCGTGGGCTATGTAGTCTACGGAGCCATCGTGGAGAAGGTATTCGGGCTTGAGCCCGACAGGCCCACCCCGGCTATAACCAAGGCCGACGGCGTGGACTATGTGAAAATGTCCACCAAAAAAATCTGGCTGATCCAACTGCTCAACATCGCCGGAGTAGGCCCGATTTTTGGGCCCATTCTCGGGGCCATGTATGGCCCGGCCGCCCTGTTGTGGATTGTGCTCGGCTCCATATTCGCCGGGGCCGTGCATGACTATCTTTCCGGAATGCTGTCCATTCGCTACGGCGGTTGTAATGTTCCGGATATGGTGGGCTACAATTTGGGCAATACCTTCAAGCAGATTATGCGCGCCTTCTCCGTTATCCTGCTTGTTCTGGTCGGTGTTGTTTTTGTTACAGCCCCGGCCAAACTCATGACCACCATCACCCCGCAAAGCACAATGTTCACCATCGCCGGGATCGAAATCAGTCTGAACTACTGGTTCTGGCTGGTGGTAATTTTCTGCTATTACTTTCTGGCCACAATTATGCCCATAGACAAGATCATCGGCAGGCTCTATCCTATTTTCGGGGCGGTTTTGATGATTATGGCCTTTGGCATCACCATTACCATGTTTACCAACGGCATCGATTTCTATAACAGCGCGGCCTGGACCAATCAGCATCCGGCCAAGCTGCCCCTGTGGCCGCTTATGTTCATAACCATTGCCTGCGGGGCCATATCCGGCTTTCATGCCACCCAATCGCCTCTCATGGCCCGCTGCGTTTCTTCGGAAAGAGTAGGGCGCCCGGTATTTTACGGCAGCATGATTGCCGAGGGCTTCATCGGACTGGTGTGGGCCACCGTGGGCATGAGCTTCTACCACGGCGCGCCAGAGCTGGCCGCGGTAATCAAGGCCGGCGGCCCCGGTAAGGTCGTGACTGACGCCTCTTACGCCCTTATGGGCGGAGTTGGCGGCATTTTGGCCATTCTCGGCGTTATTGTGCTGCCCATCACTTCGGGCGACACCGCTTTCAGGGCGGCCCGGCTGACCATTGCCGAATTCCTCAAGTACAGCCAGGTGAGCAGGATCAGCCGTCTTTCCATTGCCGTTCCGCTGTTCATCATCGGCATTCTCCTCAGCCAGATAAACTTCGATTTGATTTGGCGCTACTTCGGCTGGGCCAACCAGACTCTGGCTGCAATTATGCTTTGGACCGGAGCCGCCTACCTGTACCGCAAGGGCCGTTTCCACTGGATAGCTTCGGTTCCGGCCACTATCCTCACCGCCGCCACCATCAGCTATATCTGCTATGAGCCCAAGATGGGGTTCGGCATGGGCATTGATATGGCCAATATAGTTGGTGTGTCCGTGGCCATAGTTAGCATGGTGTGCTTTTTGCTGCTGGCCAGGAGGCCTATTGAGGGCGCTCCTGTCGATGCCTGAAGTTTTGGCATAAATCAAAAAACATAAAAACAGACCGGGGGGTGGTGAGAACCGCCCCCCGGTCAATTTTTTTGCCTGTACTCCCATCAGATAATGCAGGAACTATTGCCCTCCGGTAGTGACTGGAGGTTTTTCCATGGGCTGGACGCGCCGGGTTCTTTTCTTTTCCGTGTTCGTAGATTTTGTGGAATTGGTTTGTGGTTTGGTTGCGCGTTGCGGCTCAACAGCAAAAACAGGTGGGGCCGGTATTTGGGGAATTTTGTCAGGATCTCCGAGAGTGTTCAAAAAGAAGTCGGCCAGCAAAGTATACATCTGCTGATGGATCCTGTAGCGTTTTTCCGGAGGGAGATCGCCACATATCTCCGGAAGATCGTTTTTGAGCGCTTTTGGGCATTCGGCCATGAGATCAATGGCGTTGGTATCGGGCAGGGTGGCGAACAGGGTTGAGCTGGGGGAGTGGTGCAAAATGGCGTCGGCATGATGCGGGGTGCGATTCACGGTGTCGCGATCCGCGCGGATCAGCAGCAGCGGGGGGTAAAAAAAGCGCATTGCCGCGTCGCTGAACAACATGCCGAAGCCTGGAGCCACAGCCGCCACTGCTTTTACCCTGGGGTCGGCCAGGCTTGTTTTCATGGGCAGATCTCTGGCCATGATGTTCATGCGGTTCATGGCCCAGGCGCTGCAATAAGGGTCGTTTTCGTCGGTTTTAGCGCAATAATCTTTCCAGCCCGAGCCGTCCGGAATCGCCCCTCCCACCATCAGGGCTGCTGTGCCTCCGGCGCCGAAACCGATAAGACCAATGCGTTTTTCGTCGATCATATGCGCCATGTCGGCATGTTCCAAAAGCGCGCTGATAAAGCCCGAAATCTGCTTTGCCCTGGTTGTAAGCTGTTGCAGAGTAAAGGGTTTGGACATATTATTTATGTTGTCCTCATCATGTGTAAGGGCGGCTACCACAAATCCCCTGCGGGCCAGGAAGGCCGCTGTGTCATGGTAAGAAAAGCGGTCGCCGGGAGAGTCATGGGAAAGTATGAGCAGGGGGAAGAGCCCCGGAAGCTCTTTTCCGCCTCTGGCCGCATTGAAGATCCAGGGGCCATAGCTTATGGTGAAAGGAGCGCGCACAGACGGGTACCATATATTGGCATCAAGGTGCAGCTTTTTTTCAGCCTGCCAAACGCCCATGGTTCTGAAGCCGGGGTACATGGTCGGTTGCAGCGCGTGGGCCGCGCGCGGCGAGGCCAGAGCCGAAAAAAGTAAAAATGCCAGCAAAGCCAGCCGATATGTCATGTAAGTTTTACCTTGAAAATATTTTTTGCCGGTTTATATAAATTTTGTGTGAATATTTTCCAAATTATTGAGGAGCGACATGCAGCAGCCACCAAACATTCTCACAATAGCCGGATCGGATTCCGGAGGCGGGGCCGGAATTCAGGCCGATCTTAAAACCATTACCGCTCTTGGAGGTTATGGCCTCAGTGTGATAACCGCCCTTACCGCACAGAACGGGCTTGGAGTTACGGGAATTTTCAGCCCCGATGCCTCATTCGCCGCTTTGCAGCTTAAAACCGTTCTCGACGGTTTTCCCATTGCCGCAGCCAAAACCGGCATGCTGTTTTCCGCGGATATAATCGGCGCGATGGCCGATCTGCTCGGTAACAGAAATTTTCCTCTGATTGTTGACCCTGTGTCGGTCAGCCAGAGCGGACACCAGCTTCTTCGGGAGGATGCCGTCATTGCCTTGACAGAGCGCCTGTTGCCTATAGCGGATCTGGTCACGCCCAATCTGCCCGAGGCCGAAATGCTTTCCGGCGTTAAAATAAATGATGCGGACGATATAGGCAAGGCCGCGCGAAAAATTCTGGAATTTGGCCCTAAAGCAGTGCTGATCAAGGGCGGTCATTTTACGGACGGGGCCATCATGGTTACCGACTGGCTGGCCGAGGCCGGGCTTGAGTCTGTGCCCTTGCGGCAAGCCAGAGTGGAAACAGGCAACAATCATGGTACTGGTTGTACTCTTTCCGCAGCCATAGCCACGTTCGTGGGCCGGGGTCTGCCCTTGAAAGTGGCCGTGGGAAAGGCGCAGGAGGCGCTCAATCTGGCGCTGCGCAAAAGTTACAACCCCGGCAAGGGACATGGCCCGGTGAATCATGGGGCTATGTTCGGCATAAAGTAGGGGCTGTCTCTAAATGCGTCTTTTGTACAATGGCTACGTCAATCGGGCATTTTTGCTCCGGTTTATTTTTTATGAGCTTGAAAACTTTTGGATCGCCTTTTGCAAGACTTCTCCGAATGTACGGAGGGGATGAATGTCTTTCAAGTTCAAGATGCAGAAGGTGCTTGATTACAGAGAGCAGCTTGAGGAAGAGGCCAAAGTAAAGCTGGCCGCTGCCGAGTATCAGCTTCTTATGGAAAAACGCCGAGCCGAACAGCTTAATACCATGTTGGCCGAGCAGGAGCACAAACTGTATCATGATGTGGAGATAACCTGGGCGGATCGCTGGCTGCTTGAGAATTTTGTCAAGGGATTGCGTTCCGACCTGTCTTCCTGCCTGCTTCAAGTGCGCAACATGGAAAATCTCGTGCATGAGGCACGAAAATTGCTAACAGAAAGAGCCAAAGACAAAAAACTGCTGGAGAAGTTGAAATCGCGTCAGAATGAACAATATCTGCGCGATGAAAACCTCAAGGAGCAACGTACCAATGACGAAACAGCAACCTTACGCTACAAAGCGCCATCTTTCTAAATTATTTCGAGCTATTATGGTGCTAGGCGCGCTGAAGCTTGCCCTTTTTGTCGCTATTGCCATGGATGTGCCTATTCCCACGCTTTCCTTTGATTTTGGAGGAAATAGCGAACAAAAACCCCAGTCCGTCGCACCGTCGCAGCCGGCGGAAACTAGGGTATCCGGCGTGTGGACTGCCCCGGTGAACAATATTGAAGCCAAAGACGATGTTAACGATATTCCCTTGGCTGAAGTTAGGCCCGAGCCGCAAGGGGCAGCCGCCATTGAAGCCGCCAAGTCTTATAAAAATAACGAAATTAAAGCCGAACCCAAAGAAATGGAACCGGACCGGCCTCTTGCCGCCTACCTTGAAAAAGAAGAGAAAAAAACTGTTGTACAGTCCGCTCCGAAAGTTCCAACTGAGCCGAGCATCGGCGAACTTCTTGTTTCAAGTGATATTGATTTGTCCAGAGATCCGGTTTTGGGCATGAACACGGCCCCGGCTACGGATACCGTCGCCGCTAAACCGGAAGAAGGGGAAAAAAGCGGACAGTGGTGGAAAAATATTTTAAATATCAATAAATTACCTATCCCTCGCATGGGTGCGGAGCAGGTTGCCCATGCCGCTTCGCTTGATATGCCTCCCGCGCCGTCGGTAAAGCCTTCTGGCAATCCGTCACCTTTTATGCCGCCCTCGGAACAGATGCCGGTTATTCCCAATGCCCAAGATTCCGAAGGCCGGATTCTGCCCTTGCGTAATGCCGGGCCTCAAGGCCAAAATGCCGCCACTCCAGGTTCGGTCGGGCAAATGACCAGGTCTGCTCCCGTTGCCTCGGGAACGCCTTCCGGATACGCCAACTCCAATGTATTGCGTCAGCAGGAAGATTTGGCCAGGCGCGAGCAGGAAGTGCTGATGCTCAAGCAACAGATGGACATACGCCTCAATGATCTGCGCGACGCCGAAAAGAAAATTCAAGATATGCTCCAGGATGCCAAGGCTGCGGAAGATGCCAAATATAAGAGTCTCATAAACATGTATCGCAATATGAAGCCCAAGCAGGCGGCCCAGGCACTAGCGTCAATGGAAGAACGCGTTGCCGTCAAAATTTTGTCTGGAATGAGCCCCAAGGAGGCCGGAGAAATACTCAGTTACGCCGATCCCAAGAAAACCGCCAAGCTGTCCGAGCTGATCACCCGTATGAACATGCCTGGAAATTAAAACGGCGTCAGCACGTTTAAGGATCTTACACCGCGTGACTCTGTGGAAAAAGACCGCAATCACAACCATGTCGAAGAGGGCTGCGTCAGAATAAAGCTGGTGGTAGCCTATGTTGGCGCCAAATACAGCGGATGGCAAATTCAGGAAAAGCCCAACCCTCCGCCCACCATTCAGGGCTGCATTGAACATGCTGTTTCCATTGTTTGCGGTCGGCAGGTTCGGGTACACGGCGCGGGCCGTACCGATTCCGGGGTACACGCGGAAGGGCAGGTGGCGCATATGGATGTGCCCGAGGCCAAGGCCGGGCTTGATTGGCGCAAAACTTTGAATGCTCTTTTGCCGCGTGACATATCCATTATGGAAGCCGGGGCGGCTCCTCAAGGTTTTCATGCCCGGTTTTCCGCTGTAAAAAAGAGCTACAGTTACCAATTGTGGTTAGAACGTAACTTCATTTCTCCACGCCTGTACCCATTTGCCTTTGCCTGCGGCCCACTGAACCTGGATCTGATTGACCAGGCCATGTCTATTCTTGTTGGGCAAAAAGATTTTGCCGCCCTGCAAAATGCCGGTACTGACATATCATCAACCGTGAGAACAATATATAGTTTGGTGCGAACTCCGTCCGGAGTATTGGCCCCCGGGGAAAATTCTCTGATCATAACGGTGAGCGCTGACGGATTTTTGAAACAAATGGTACGTAATATTATCGGTTTACTGGTAGAAGTGGGGAGGGGCAAGCTGGCTCCCGAAAGAATTTCAGGCATTCTGTCCCGGCGTGACAGAAAATTATTTCCGGCAACTGCCCCGGCTCAAGGTTTAACCTTGACCAGGATATACTATTAGCTTTACACTCCCTGATTATAATTGAACTCTGTTTTGGCAAGGCGCTACGCGCAAATTAGAGCATCTTGCTGGGTTATGGGATAATTTCAGAAGAAAAATGCGATAAGCGTTGGACGGTTGCTTCAAATTTTGAAATGCGGCAGCCGTCTGTATTCGTTTTTTGTTACGTTTGTAGTGTTCACAATTTAAGTGTATATTTCAGGGGTTTCCATGTCCACGTTAGATGCAAGACTCAAAGCGAAGCAGTATGAGCAGACAGTGGTAGATTTTTTGAATAATAAAGGCCACATTATTTGCGCAACTGATGATACTCAGTTTACCACTCTGTTGCGTACTACCATGCTCAAACAGCTGGGGCAGACTATAGAAAGCCTTTCCTCCACTTCGGACGTGGAACAGGTTTTGCGCATAGTGCGTGAAGTTTCTTCGCGCAAGCACGCATTTTTGCTTATTCTGGAAAGAATGATCGCCGGTAAAAATATGGGTTATCTGGTACGGCAGCTTAAAAACGCCTATCCGGACTTGCGGATAATTGTGCTTACCAGTGAAACTGACCGCCAGCGCCTTGTGCTTATGCACGAAACCGGTGCGGACAATTTTATTACCAAACCGGTTTCCATCAACGGCCTTATCGAAAAAATAGCCTATACGGTCAAGCCTCAGGGCAAGTTGGGCCAGCTGATAGAGCAGGCCCGCAACTTCCTGGTGCTCAATAATCCACAAAACGCCCTTAAGGTCTGCAAGGTCATTCTAGACCTGAAGCCCAATTCGGCGGCGGCTTTTTTGATTATCGGCGATGCCATGCGCGAGCTGGGTAAGCCCGAACGCGCCAGGGAAGCTTATGAAGAAGCCAGCAAACATGCGGAAATGTACCTTGAGCCTCTGCGTAAACTGGCCGATTTGCATGGTGAGCTGGGCGACATGCCAAATCGGCTGCTGTATCTTGAAAAACTTGATAAACTCTCGCCTCTGAATGTGGAGCGCAAACTGGACATGGGCGAAATTCATCTGCGCATGGGCAATAACGAAGTAGCCGGACAGCTTTTTGATTCCGCCGTAACTGTGGCCAGCAAAGAAGCCATGGCCCACATCAGCGAAGTAGCAACCAGGGTTGCCGAAATATATGAGGAAAAAGACCCGGCGCAATCGGAAAAATATCTGCGCCGCGCTTTGGATGCCAAGGGCGCGTATTTGTCCAGAGAAGACATCGCCACTTTCAACCAGCTCGGCATCACGCTACGCAACCAGGGCAAGTGGCGCGAGGCTATTGTGGAATATAAAAAAGCTCTCAAAGTTGCCCCGGACGATGAGAATTTGTACTACAACATGGGTATGGCCTGTGCCGAAGGTAGAGACTTCAAAGAGTCTAAGAGCTATATGAGCAAGGCTATGTCCATGAACCGGGGCATTATTAATGTGACGCCCAACATTGCTTACAATATCGCCCTGATTTATATTCAGACCGGCGATAGAGAGGTGGCCATGGAATGTCTTACCGCCGCCTTGCAGCAAGACCCCAATTTTGAGTTGGCCAAAACGGCCATAGCCAGCCTTCGTTAAAAAAGGCACATTTTGCCTTCCGGATGCGTCAAGCGGTCTTTTTGAACCGGGGATGAACCGCAAACGTTCTACCCCCGGCTCAAAAAGACCGTTTTACTTGCCGGAAAACAAACTACGCCTTTTTTGTAAACCCGCATAAAAATCGTCCGCATCCATAAGGCGATTTTGGAAGGGAGTTTATTTTGAGTAAAAATTCCAAAATAGCCATAGTCGGCGGGGGGCTGGCCGGTTGCGAATGCGCGCTCACTCTGGCCCGACTGGGGCTTGAGTCAGTCATTTTCGAGCGAAAACCTCACAGCTTTTCCGAAGCGCATCAAAATTCCGATCTGGCCGAACTGGTATGTTCCAATTCATTGCGTTCCAATGAGCCGACAAGCGGCATAGGTCTTTTGAAACAGGAAATGCGCGAGCTTGGCAGCTGTTTTATGGCTACGGCCGACAAATGCGCCATTGCCGCCGGCAAGGCTCTGGCTGTTGATCGCGGGCTTTTTTCCCGAGAAATTACCGCGCTTGTGGAGTCTTCCCCCGCAATTTCCCTGATTCGTGAAGAAATATCTGGACTTGACGATGCCCGCCTGCAAGATTTCAGCACGGTGGTGGTGGCTGCCGGGCCTTTGGCCTCGAACTCTCTTGCCAGTTCCCTGTCCCTGGCCGCAGGCGCGGAAAGCCTGTATTTTTATGATGCCATCGCCCCCATTGTGTATGGTGATTCCATTGATATGAGCGTGGCCTTCAAGGCCAACCGCCAGAGCAAGGGCGCTAAAACTTTTCCCGAAGCTGAGAGGGGAGGGGAGGGCGATTACATAAACTGCCCCCTGAACAAAGAGCAATACCAGGCTTTTCATGCCGCCCTGCTTAGCGGTCAGGTTTATTCGTCCCACAATGCGGAAAAGGAAATACATTTCGAAGGCTGTATGCCCATTGAAGCTTTGGCTGCGCGCGGCGAACGGACCCTTGTTTTCGGGTCGCTCAAGCCGGTGGGGTTGGACGATCCACGCACCGGGCGTTGGCCCTATGCGGTAGTGCAATTGCGCGCTGAAAACCGCAATAAGACCATGTTTAATCTTGTGGGCTGCCAGACTAAATTGCTGCACAAGGAGCAAGATCGTATTTTCCGCATGATTCCCGGTCTTGAAAAAGCCGAATTTGTACGCTATGGCAGTATGCACCGCAATACCTATGTGAATGCGCCGCAAGTGCTTGATGACGAATTGGCCCTGCGCGGCAACAGGCGTTTTCGCCTGGCAGGGCAGATCACCGGTGTGGAAGGCTATGTGGAATCAGCGGCTTGCGGTTTGTGGTTGGGGCTTTTACTCGCCGCGGAAGCCAAAGGAGCGAATTTGCCGCCGCCCCCGCCGGAATCTCTGTTGGGAGGCATGTTGAATCACCTCAAGAGTTCGGCCAAGCATTTTCAGCCCTCCAATGCCCATTTTGGACTGCTGCCGGAATTGGAGGGCAAAGTCGCAAAGAAGAACCGCAAGGAAATATATTCCGTTCGGGCGCGCACAGCTTTTGCGGCGTGGCTTGAGAGGGCGCGGGCGGCAGTATAAAATCAAAGCTGAAGGAGTTTCCACATTGGACATCCCTCGTATTTTCAACATTACCGAAAGTGCTCACCGCATCCATAATCCATTCACATCAGAAAAATTAGCCACTCTCGGCGCGGCATTGCGCCTGGAATCGGGAACTCGCGTGCTCGATCTCGGCAGTGGTTCGGGCGAGATGTTGTGCACCTGGGCACGGGATTATGGAATTACCGGCGTTGGCATAGATATGAGCCAGTTGTTCTCTGAGCAAGCGCAACTCCGAGCTGAAGAGCTCGAAGTTGCCGATCGAGTCGAGTTCGTCCATGGCAACGCTGTCGGCTATGTCGCAGTCGAAAAGTTCGATGTGGCAGCTTGTATCGGCGCCACGTGGATCGGCGGGGGATTCGCCGGCACCATCGAGCTTTTGGCGAAGAGTCTCCGAAGTGAAGGAATAATCCTCATTGGTGAACCATATTGGCTGCGGTTGCCACCAACGGAAGACGTTGCCAAAGAATGCTTTGCCAATTCTATTTCCGACTTTCTCATGCTTCCGGAACTTATCGCGTCTTTCGGCGACCTCGGCTACGACGTTGTGGAAATGGTGCTGGCTGACCAGAATAGCTGGGACAGGTACGAGGCGGCCAAGTGGCTCACCATGCGCCGATGGCTCAAGGCTAACCCCGACGACGATTTCGCGGAAGAAGTTAGAACCAAACTGACTTCAGAGCCAAAACGCTATGCTGCGTACGTACGTGAATATCTTGGATGGGGAGTGTTCGCACTGATGGCGAGGTGATGTGAGACTATAGGGATATTCGGCGTACGAGCAATTTTTATCTGAAATTAGTCGTATTTTTGGCGTATTTTGCCAAAATCGCCCGTAATGGCATTCTAAGCCCCGAAAATAAAAAGTCCGACCTGAGGGTCGGACTTTTTATTTTCGGGGCTTATTTCAGCAAGTTTTTATTGGAGCCGGAATCAATTTTAGGGGACAATTTTGGGCAAAACAATCTCTTCATGCAGTGCTTATTTATCCAGCCTAATCGGCCATATCCTCAAGCTCCTCTCTACTCATACCCATAATTTCCTGAACTTCTTCATCGTTCATATCATCAACCGCCCCGGTGAGGAACGCCGTCGCCATCATGCCTTCCCTGATGTACTCGTCATCCAAAATGTCTCCGAGCAAAGGATTTACCTCTTTAAGCACTGTAAGGCTGTCGATGAGTCGCACCGGTAATGCACCTTCCCCTGTTATAGCCCCGGATTTAACCATAGCGTCCCAGGCGGGAGTGCCGCTGTCCACATATATCCTTTTTGGCGAATCAGGTTCGTCATTTTCTACAATGTACACATCATTTTCTTTTACTATTCCTGTATCGCCCCTGTCATAAAAATCACGCCGCTCGCCATAGTCGTGCATTTCTTCCGGGGCAAAAACAAAGGTATATTTGCAAGCAAGCATTTCATTTATAGTTCGTAAATTGGTAAAACCGCAATCGCCGTAAGTTTCCATATCAAACAGGGAATAAATAAGATCGCGCTTGTGCTGAACAGGTAAATCGGACAAGGCCACAGCGCGCACCGCTTCTTCGATATAGGCCTCCATCTGATGCATAGACATAGATATCTCTCCGGTGTTACTTTTTTTCTCCAAACACGCATACTGTTCAACGAATATTTCATTGGCATTGAGTAGTGTTTCACGTGAATCGCTCGCGCGGTACAAATACTGTTGTCGATTAATGATAGTTTCCATTCATGAAATTGTCGGCAAAAGTTTCAATTGCCGCTTCATTGATCATGAGCATATCCATTTGCCTGGTCATAATCAGCAATCTGCCCAGTTGATCCATCCGGTCTTCAATTTCATGACGCTGGTATTTCTGAAAGCGGGCTTGGATGCGATCACCCAAAATGTCTATATTGAACCCCAGGCGTTTCAATATAACGCCTATACAGCGCACCCGCCGTTCGCGGCGTATAGTGTCGGCAGCTCCACCGGCAAATTTAAAACTGATGTAGTTTTTATTCATAGTCTCGCCGCACCAGGCGTCGAGTATGGCATAGTGATAGCCCACGCGAGAGCTGAAGTTAATATATCGGTCGGATATGATCGCATAGCTGCGGTCGCCAAAGCGCTCACCCTGGCCGTGCCCGCCGATCATACTCTGGCCCATGACATGCATAAAACCTTGCATATCCACTGGGCGCGGCCCTTTGGCATGCACTTCGGGCATCAACATGCCCTTGAGCAAAGCTTTGAAGGGAGCACAAGACACATCGGGAGGACATAGGAATTTTTTGTTCTCAACATCCTCAATGCCACCGCCAAGGTCGATTACATGAAGATCGAGGGGCACCTTGCAGCGCATGGGCAAGGACACGGAACCGGCTTCGGAGGCATTGTCGGAAAGTTTGAACATTTCCGCATAGCTCAGCTCGTGGGCATAGCGCATCACGTCGTGCAGCGACATACAGTTTTCCGGGCTGAACAACTCCGATTTGGGATCAATAAGGTGCAGAGGCAAAATGTGGCCGGACACGCGCCTTAAAAGGGCATGCACCGGGGTTTCGTTCAAGGTAACGGAGCGCGGCTTTTTCAAACTTGTGAGTTCGGCCACTTCCCCGGCGTAGACGCACCCGGAAAAAGCGTCAACAGTTATCTTTTGTCCGTTCTTCAGAGTGCTTGAAGCGCCTTTTATGTTAAGAATGGCAGGTATGTTAAATTCACGGCAAACCGAAGCCATATGCCCGGTTATGCTGCCTCTGTCAGCTACAATGGCCTCGGCCTTGTCCATAACCACCACAAAGTTGGGCGAGGAGTGGCGGGTAACCAGCACGCCTCCGGCCGGAAAACGGCTGAGGTCGTCTCCAGGTTCTGCCAGAAAAACTTCGCCGCAACCGATGCCGGACGAGGCTGTTTCGCCGCCGGACAAAAGAAGCTCCGCGTCTTTGGGCACAGGCGGCAATTTGCTTTTTTGTGCGCCACCTTCGGCCAACATCATAGGTCTTGACTGTAACAATATTATTTTATTGTCTTTATTTAGTGCCCACTCCAGATCTTGAGGGCGATGATAGTGCCGTTCCAGGGCCATAGCCATTTCGGCCACTTCCAGAGCCTTGTCTGCGGGCAGGCAAGGAGTGATTTGCTTTTCTTCGGGCACGGGAGAAACAGCGGTTCCACCGTCGTCCGTCAGATGCATATATTCGTTTTTATCGGCAACATGCGCTGAGGTTATACGTTTTTCCGACCGCGATACCTGCCAGGAGTCAGGCTCGGCCGCTCCATCCACCACCAATTCGCCCAAACCCCACAAACCGTTGATAACAATGTCTTCGGAGGACGGATCAACAGGGTGGCGCGAAAAGGCCACCCCGGCGGACACGGCATCGACCATTTCCAGGCAGCATACGCCCATGGCGCACTGGTCTATCACAAAACCCTGGCGCATCCTGTAAGTGATGGCTCGCGAGGAGAACAGGCTGGCCACCACTCGGCGGTAAGCATTGGCGAGATCCTGGCGGCGCACTCCCAGTTCGGTGAGGTATTGCCCAGCAAAGGAGCTTGTTCCGTCTTCGGAAATTGCGCTGGAGCGCATTGCGGTAATTACTTTGGGATCGTCGCCGAAAGTGTCTCCCCAGGCCTTGTCGAGCGCTTCCTGCACTTCGAGGGGCAAGGGCGCGGCATTGATAATGGCGCTTACGCGTTCCGCTACTTCCACAATGCTTTCCGGCTGATCAAGGTTGATGTTGCGAGTTATCTTGCGGGCCTCGTCCATGAGTCCGCCATGGCGCATAAAGATATGGTAGGCGGTAGTGGTAACAGCAAAGCCGCGTGGTATAACCACTTTGTCCACCTTGCCGATCTGACCGAGGTTGGCGCTTTTGCCGCCGACATAAAAAGAATGCTCGGACGATATTGCGGAAAGCGGCAGGGTCAATTCCGCAATTTCTTCCACAAGGCGCTGTTCCAGCTCGGAGCGGATATTCTTGTCTATTTCCTCTACCCGTTCCGCCAGTTTCTGGTATTTGCCGTTGGATATGGCATTGAGGCTTACGACCATGCGCATTGCGTGAAAAACCGCTTTCGTAGCCTCACTGCGGATATTGCTTATGCTGAAAGCATCCTCGCCGCGCAGGGAGGTTTCAAGCACGGCCATGGTGGTGGCCAGGTCGGTGTTGGATTGCAGAAGTTCTTTGAAGGAAACGTAGCGCTTTTTGAAAGCGCGCATAACTTCTTCGCGGGGAATTTTTTCTTTTTTTCCGAAAATGCTCTTGAATGTGTCCAGCAGGCTCATTTTATTTCACACCACCAATCAAAAGTTTTTGGATTTACTTCACTCCATCAGCCAGCATGTAGCTTGAAGCCGGGCCCTTTCCTTTTTTTATCAGAATGCCTTTCACCACAAGATCCTGCAAGTCATATTGGGCCGTGCGCATGGATATTTCCGCGCCGGCCTTTTCCTGATATTCTTGGCGCGATATGCCGCCGTTGGCTATTATGAACGGCCAGGCCGCTTTTTGTCGACGATTCAGGGCCGGCCCTTCGTATTCGTCACGGGCCGGGGAATTTCCGTCTTCTTCAGAGGCATAAAGGGGAGCTTCCAGCTGAGAATCTATGGTGTTGCCGTTCAAGCTCAAATTTTCAGCATAGATAAAGCCTGTGGAACTGAAAGTGACAGCCCTGGTGAGGCAGTTCTTGATTTCGCGCACATTGCCTGGCCAATCGTAATCCAACAATTTTTCCAGCGCGCCCTGGGTGAGTACGGCTGGAGGGCATTTCAACTCGGCGGCGCACATGTTCAAAAAGTGCCTGGCCAGCAGAGGGATGTCTTCTTTATGCTCGCGCAGCGACGGCGTTGTTACGGTAATCACGGCCAGCCGGTAATACAGGTCTTCGCGGAAAGCGCCGTTTTTTACCGCTTCCATCAGATCCTCATTAGTGGCCGCGATTATACGCGCGGAAAAGGGGATATCCTGATCGCTGCCCAGGGGGCGGATGCGCCTAGCAGCCAACGCGCGCAAAAGAGCCTGTTGTACCTTGAGGGAGGCATTGCCTATTTCATCAAGGAGCAGGGTTCCACCTTCGGCGGCCAGAAATGCGCCTTTGCGATCATTGCGGGCTTCGGTGAACGCGCCTTTGACATGGCCGAAGAGAGTGTCGAGCAGCAGGTTTTCGTCCAGGGCGCCGCAGTTGATGGTAATGAACGGTCCGTCATGAACCTCGCTTTCGCGATGTATGGTTTCGGCGGCCATTTCCTTGCCCGTTCCTGTTTCGCCGGTGATCAGAATGTCGGCTGAAACCTGGGCAGCTTTCTGGATGCGCAGGCGCAGATCTTTTATGGCCAGGCTGTTGCCTACTACTCCTGTGAAGGGGAGCAGGGCCATGTCGGCATCGGCGGTTATGGCCGGCATGCGCTGGCGTTCGGCGTCGGCGGCGGCCTTTTGGGCCATATTCTCCCTGTTGACCATAATGAGCCGTTCCAGCAACCGATCTATTTCCAGGCGCAACCCGTCCAATTCCATCGGCAGGCACCCCATATTCAACATTTGCGGCTTATCCGATTCATTTTGCTCGCGCACGGCAGAGGCTATTCGTCTTACTCCCCTGGAAAGTATTTTACCCATGATCAAAAGTGTAAGTCCAACCAGAGTGAGAGCGGCGAAAAAGCCCATGGCCTGATAACTGATTAATCGCATGGTGAACTGCATGGAGGAGTCGCCATGGTCAAGGCAGGCCAGGCCCGCGATGACTATTGGCGGGCTGTCCGGCCCGCCTTTGAAGCGTATGGGAGTATAGTTTATATATTCCATGCCCAACTGCAACTGCGGCCATTCAAAGCGGCTGCGCGCGGCAAATTGCCCATGCTTCGCGGATTGCACATCGGAAACCATGGCCCAGTAAAATTCATGCTCCGGTGCGGGGCGAAAACCTATGCTGAAACCAGGCCGTCCGAAATCACCACGCAGCCCGGTGCGCACCGCCTCGCAGCTCAAGGGACTGTTGGCGGTTTCGGTTGTTTCGGACTGAAAGAGCATCCAGCCGTTTATATCAAATAGAAAGGCCCGGCCGGGGCTGTCTCCGGCGGAGGCAAAAGGGGAGTCGTCGGCGCGGAAATAGGAAAGGCGGTCGCGCAGGGCGGAAAGATCCAGAGACAGAATCAGCAGGCCGGAAAAGCTTCCATCGGGGTCATATACCGGCGTTGTGAAGCGCATCACATACATGGGCAGATTTTGGGCTACACCCTGGATCGGCACCATAGAATATATTACTTCCTGAGGCGCGCTGACAAATACATATCCGGGGCGGCGCTCGGAGGAGATGCTTTCAAAGAGGTTGCCGCGCGTTTCCTTGACGTCTTCGGGCAGCACATTCACCACTTCGCCGCCATAGTTAAGCAGCAAAAAGCGGTCTTCGGCCTTTACCCCTATGAAGGCGACTTCGCGATAATGCATACCGTCGCCCTGAAAACGCATTTTGAAGCGACGGGCCAGATCCTGTCTGTCGGGGGGGCCGGCAGCCAAATAAAGCAGTTGAGTGCGCGTTTCGGAGAGCAGACGCTCAATCTCCAAGCCTAAAGCCATGGCTCTGGAATTGAGATTGCGTGATATTGCGCGACTAACCACATCATCGGCCAGCTTGCCTCCAACAATGAAGGCCCCCGCCAATACCAGGCCTACCAGCGGCAGGCCGAACAGTAGAGCCAGCTTTACGATGCCCCATCTGGAAAAACGTGTTTCCTGGGAAAAGATTCCATTTGGGGGCAGAGGGCTGAAAAAACGCATATCAAGCCTCCGTATCGCGCATGCAAAAATGCCTGTGCCGCAAAGATTGTGCATTATTTAACTTTCTCGCGCAAGACATTTATGCGAAAAACATGACTTACCGGCTTGTATAATGCGCAATGTCTTTTTCGCTAAAATCATGCAATCACGCAAAATATACAGGTTGTATGTTGAAATAATTGAAAATATGGTCATTGGCACGTCTGTTGCTATAGTAAGCGCCAGTATGAATCGTTTTTTACGCGATTCGAGATGTTTTTTGGAGGCAGCCGGAAGGCGCGTACGTCAGCCGGAAAATTTTATCGAATTTTAATGGAGGAAAGCATGAGAAAACTGCATACTCTGTGGGTTCTGGCCCTGGGTTTGATGCTGACCCTGCCCGTTGAGGCCATGGCGGCCGGGGGCGGAGGCGCGCCCATTACCATCGTGGCCGACACCCGCCGCTTGAGCGGCATTATGGCTTGGTGGGCCAATCTTTACAATGACAGCCACGCCTACTTCACCCTTCTCACCTGTGTCCTGATTCCCGTCACCGGCGTAATTTTCGGCGTGCTGGCCGACATCGTGATGAGCCATATCGGGATTGACCTCAAAAACCGCGAGCTCGCGGAACACTAAGCCGAAAAGGAGAATGCAATGGATTGGCTGTATATTTTGATGCCCATTTCCGGCGTGACCATTTTCTGGCCCGGCCTGATTATTCTCGGTGTCGGCGTCGGCATTATCGGCGGCTTCTTCGGTATGGGCGGCGCCTGGATGGTTACCCCCGGTCTTAACATCCTCGGTTTCCCCATGGCCTTCGCCATCGGCACCGACATTGCCCACATGGCCGGTAAATCGCTGGTTTCCACCATGCGCCACGGCAAATTCGGCAACGTTGACTACAAACTCGGCATGATCATGATCGTCGGCACGGTTGTCGGCTTCGAAGTCGGCGCGCAGATGGTTATGTGGCTGGAGCGCATCGGCTCGGTTGAAAAAGTCGTGCGTTGGCTTTATGTAGCCCTGCTTGCGTTCATCACCTGGATGGTCTTCCATGACGTGAACGTTCGCAAAAAGAAGGAAGCCGAAGCCAAGGCTCGCGGCGAACAGCTCGCCAAAGAAGCCACCGGCGTTGAATGGGCCAAGACCCTGCACGCCATCAAAATTCCCCCGATGATGCACTTTGACCAAGCCGGCATATACTGCTCCGCGTGGTTGCCCATTTTCGTGAGCTTCCTCACCGGCTGGCTGGCTGGCATCCTGGGCATCGGCGGCGGTCTTATCCGCATGCCCGCCCTTATTTACATGGTTGGCTGCCCCACCCACGTGGCCGTCGGCACCGACCTTTTTGAAGTTATGATTTCCGGCCTTTACGGCGCCGGCACCTACACCTTCAAGGGCCGCACCGAACTCGTGGCCGCCATCATCATGCTCATCGGCGCTTCCATCGGCGCGCAGATCGGCGCTGTGGCCACCAAGTACATCAAGGGCTACGGCATCCGCATAGCCTTCGGCACGGCCGTTATCGGCTGTATGGCTTCCATTCTTATGAAGCTTGTTCAGCCCTGGGTTCCGGCTCTCAGAGGCTTCCTCGACGGTCTGGCCACTGTTACCGTGCTTGGCTTTGTTACCGCCATTTCTGTGTACATTGCCGTCAACATGTTCAAGGGCGCCTCTGCAGAGCTGGCCGCCAAGAAGAAGCAGTAAGGCAGGGAGGAACAAAATATGAACCGTTATTTTATTCTGTTCATGGCAATGGTTCTATCCCTCGGCCTGGCGGGATGTACCGAATTCGGCGTCGTCGATCAGGGCCGCGCCGTGGCCTTTGACAAAGAAGGCAAAACCGTAACTATAGTTCAGGACGTGAAACACGACCAGTTTAATCCTGAATATTCCGGCAAGATTGTCACCTACAAGCTACCCGTCGTTCCCGGTGAAATGGGCCCCGAGCCCACCCCCGGCGGCCGCCTGAAGATTGACGCCGACAAGAAGGTTGTGATTATCTACAACCCCACCAAGAAGGCCATTGAAGAAATCGCCGTCAACTTTACTGACGTGCAGAAGAACATTGACCGTGATCATCCCCTGGTGAAGGGCAAGAAGTTCCCCGTGATCGACAAGGAAAAGAATTCGATCACCGAATACTCGGCTCGTCAGAAGATGCTGTGCACCTTTGTGGTGCCCGCCAATCTGATGGATCTGCCCCCGGCCACCTGGGAAGCGGGCAATGAAATCCGCATCTACACCAAGGCCGAAGGCCAGGCCAACCGCCTGATGAACATCTCCAAGACCAACATCTTCCGCCGCTAGGCGAAGCAAAGGGGGCCGGCGCCCGCGCGCCGGCCCCCACCTTTCAAAATAAAACAAGCTTTAAATAGGCAGGGAAATACCATGAGCGAATACAGCTACTTTCTGTACTCGAAACTGGTGACCGTCATGGCCAATGTTATGGTGCTGGCGGCTACCGTGCTGGGCATGTACCAGGCTTCTCAGCGTCCGGAAGAAGGCCTTTCGGTTTTCTGCTCCTGGTTTTTCAGCGCGTTGCCCATCATTCTCATCCTGGCCTGGGCCGGGCACAAATATCTTAGAAGCCGTTATCACGGCCCACTGGAAACTGAGCCGCTCGGGGACGCCTAAAGTATTTTTTCGTTTCGTTAGCAATATGCTATAAAGAATGTATTTTGCATTCCGATAAGGAAACGGCAAAACAAAACCGGGGATAAAACCGCAACAGGTTTATCCCCGGTTTTGTTTTTAGTAAGATTAATCAGCTGTAAGTGCCTGCTCCGTGGGATGCGGGCCAAACCAGCGCACTTCGCCGCTTTCCACATTATACAGCGCGCCGACCACCATCAGGTTTTTCTCGCGCACCAGTCTGCGAATGGCTGGGCTGGCCTTGAACAAGTCTTCCATGCTCTGGCCCACGTTTTCCGAAATGCTCTTGCTCAGAACTATCTGCGGGTCGCCGGTTCCCGCCAGTTGCGCACCTTTGGCCACAGCCGGGGCTATGGGCGCAAGCAGAGCTGGAATATTACCGCTGGTTTCCTCTTTATTTACAACCAGGCCCACAGCTTCACAGTCGGTATGCCCAAGCACCACCAGAAGGGGGATGCCCATTTTAACCGCACCGTATTCCAGAGTGCCCGTTATTCCGGCGCTCTGCGTATTTCCGGCCGCGCGGGCTACAAAAAGATCGCCCAGAGCCTGATTGAAAATGTATTCGGGAATAACGCGCGAGTCGGCGCAAGACAGCACCATGGCAATGGGATATTGATCATCAGCGGTAGCTTTCCGCAACTCCGCAAAGGGAAAGGTGGTCATATAACCTTTTGCGAAACGTGTATTACCTTCCTTAAGACGGGTCATGGCTTCCTGAGGCGAAAGCCGGGCCGGAGCATCGGCGGCCAAGGCAGGAATGGAGCAAGCCATGGTCAGTAAAATGGCGGCGAAAATTCTGAACATTTTATCCTCCTGGTGAATTTTGTTTTGATGCGCATTAGAGCGTTTTGCGAATGAAATGAGTGAAATGCTCTGACGGCCCGTGCGTTGTCAGGGCCGTCCGCTCAATTCCACAGGATGTGGAATTGGACGTTGCGTAGCAACGCCCGCAGGGCGAGGGCCAGGACGGCCCGAGTCTCTCACAAAGTGTCCGTAACTTAGGCGGCGAAGCCGCCGTTATAACATCATATTCCGAGCCGCCGGTGAAAGGCGGCGCAGGACAATCAGCCTTAATTTTAAAAAAACAGTTTCAGGTAATGGATAATTTCAATTCTTATTGGCAATTAAATTATTGGCAAAGAGTAGTTTTTCTCTAAAGCCGTATGTAGGCGCGCAGATTGTGCCGCAAAAAGCCGCTCAAAGCTTCATAGCGTCCGGCTTCTTCGCCGATAAGCCCATCAATGTCTCCGGCCATGAGAATATGCAGTCCGTTTTTGCGTATAAAATGCAATGGCTGCAAACTTTGCGGCAAATCCAGGGCTTTCAAGGTTTGCGCGTCCACCAGCACCAAAGCCCGCGCCCGGCGTAGGCGCATGGCCTGCCAGAAAATGTCCGGCCGTTCGTCGTCTTCGCCGTTCCGGCGCAGCACAAAGGGCCAGAACGAATGAGTACCCGGAGGATGCCCGAGATCCTTGAAAAGCTTTTTGAAAAACTCCCGTCTGGCCGGACTTGGCGCGCCGCCGAGGTCGTCTTTCAGCGCGGCGTATGTCCATATTACAGGGGTTACCGCCGTGGCTTTCAGGCGCTTTTGCCATATTTCGGGCCATGACGAAGGATCGGGCCTGGGCTGGGCTCTAGGGGCCGGTTTCGCGCTTGAAGTCGAGGGCGCGTCCTGCTCCGCCGCATCCCAATTTTTGACTGGGGACACGCGCGGGCTTTTTGGCTTTACCGCTTGTTGCGTTTTCGGCCCTTGCAACAACGAAAGTTCCGGCGGAGCGTCACAATCGGCCAAAACGTACTGCAATCCCTGGCCGCACAGGGAACGTAACAGGGGATTTACAGGCTCAAAAGCCATGAGCATATCCTGTAGGCCACTTCGGCCTTGGGCATATTAGGCCATTCCTCGGCCCTGCCGGAGGTGTCGGCGACAAAAACGGCATTGGTGGCCGAGCCAAAACCAGAGCCGGGGACGGAAATGCTGTTGCCGACAATCATGTCAGCGCCCTTGGAAGCAAGCTTGATCTTGACAGCGGCGGGCAGATCGGCCACGGTTTCGGCGGCGAAACCCACCACTTTGCGCTTGCCCTTGCCTGATGCCAGATTTTTGAGTATATCGGCATTTGGCTTGAATTTTATGGAAAAGCCCTCAACCGCTCCGGCTTTTTTGAATTTTTCCGGCCCATGAGGCTCAGGCGAAAAGTCGGCCACGGCCGCGGTGAAAATGCCCGCATCCATACCCGGCCAAAGCTCCGCGCTTCGCTCGTACATCTCCCTGGCCGACACTGTGTTGTAGCGGTTGATAGCCCCTGGAAGCCATATGTCTGTGGGGCCGCAAACGGCATGCACCTCGGCTCCGCGCAGGTGGCAGGCCACGGCCAGGGCTGCGCCCATGGTTCCGCTGGAAGGGTTGCTCCAGAAGCGCACGGCATCCCATTTTTCCCTGGTGGGACCCAGAGTAATCAATACCTTCAGGCCGCGCATATCCTTGGGAGACAGGATGTTAAGCGCGGCCAGAAAAATTTCCCTGGGGTCGGCCAGCTTGCCTTGCCCCTCGTCTCCGCAGGCCGTGCCGCCACAGGCGGGCAGCACAAATTCCGCCCCGCGTCCGGTCAGCGCGGCAACTGACGAGCTGGTGGCCGGATGGATCCACATGCGCGGATTCATGGCCGGGGCAATTACCAATGGCCCGGAAAAAGCCAGAGCCTGGCAGCAGAGCATATTGTCGGCCAGGCCGGCAGCCAACCGATTGATGGTATTGGCCGAAGCCGGAGCAATGACCATGGCGTCAGCGGTTTGCCCAGGCTCAAGATGTCCGAAGGGCGACATAAAAACATCGGGAGCATCTCCATATACCGGGGATGCGCCAAGAGCCTCGAAAGTTAATGGAGTAATGAAGCGTTCAGCGGCTCTGGTGAGCGTGGCCGAACATTGCAGCCCGGCCTGCTGCCAGCGACGCATTATGTCGGGCAGGCGATAGGCCGAAATGGAGCCGCATACCCCAAGGTGCAGCCGTTTGCCCTTTAAATGGCGAAAGTCCAGATGAGCCGGGGTTTCAATCACGGCAGGTTCCTTTCCTGAAGTTTTCCCGCGGAGCTTGAGCCGGGCGCGCCTGCCGGTGTGCTGTAGGCGGAGCTTCCTGGGCTGGGCTGCACACCGTCGGCCAGCTTGGAACTGATCCAGATTTCCATGGCATTGCTGAAGGATTGGGCATAGTAGTAGATAACGGCGTAGCGGGTGTCACGTTCATAGAGCTGCATATGCTTGGCCGCGCCCGAAGAAGTGGAGCGCAGATGCCAGCCGTCGCGAGTCATGTTGTTGATCATGACCCGCGACAGGGTCAGGGGATCAATTTTGCCTTCAAGGGTTTCCAGGCCGGTTTTGGAACCGTCACTGGCGTAATTGATGAAACTGCGCGTGGTATCGGGGGCCATGTCTTTGGGCACGGGAATGTCGTTGAATTGGCTGTAAGCCACTTCTTCGGGGTTGCTTGGCTTTTGCGCGAACGGGTTGTCCATGCCCGCGCATCCGGACAGGGATATTGCCGTTATGAGCATAATTATATAAAAAATACGCATTCCATCCTCCGTATGGTTTTTCGATGTTGACAGGCCCTGGAACATTTTTACGTTTAGTTCGTAAAATGCTCCAACCGGCGCTGACGCGCCAGCCTGACGATAGTATACAAGACCAGCAACAGTGTAAACGATGGCGGGAAGGAAAAATTCCATGCAGCATAAAGTCAATATATCCGCTCCTGTAAGCCTCTATGGACTGATCGGTAAACCTGTCGGGCACAGCAAAAGCCCGGCTCTGCACAATTTTATCTTTTCCAAACTGGAAATGAACGCGCTTTATCTGCCGTGGGAAATAGACGCGGATCAGCTTGCGGATTTTGTTGCCGGAATGCGTTCTTTGCCCATAGCTGGTGTAAGCGTTACCATTCCGCACAAGGAAAAGATTATGGACGTTATTGATCATGTCAGCGCCAGAGCCGGAAAAGCCGGGGCGGTGAACACTCTTTACTGGTCCGGCGGGAAAATTCATGGCGATAATACAGATATAGCCGGCTTTATGGCTCCTTTAGCCGGCAGGCACGAGCATTTGAAAAAGGCCGTTATCCTCGGCGCGGGTGGGGCTTCCAGAGCTGTACTGGTAGGGCTGTGTGAAATTTTTAAGGGAGAAATATGCATATCAGCGCGCGATAACCGCAAAACAGCAAAGCTTGCCGACGAATTCGGGGTGACGGCCGTGCCCTGGGAGAATCGCGGCCAGGTTGGCGCGGATATGGTAATAAATACCACGCCGTTGGGGATGCAGGGCAAATATCAGGAAGAAACGGCCTTTCCATTGGAAGGGTTCGGCAAATCAGGCGGTCTGGCTTACGATCTCATTTACAATCCGCCGCGTACCTTGTTTATGATTCAGGCCGAGGCCGCCGGTTGGGCTGTTTTGGGCGGAATGCAAATGTTTCTGGCTCAGGGCGTTGAGCAAATTAAACTCTGGACCGGGAAGGAACTCGGCGTTAAAGATTTGCCGATAGCAGATATTTTTGATTTGTAATTTTTAAGGAGCATCATCATGAAAATAGTTATACTCGACGGTTATGTCATAAATCCCGGCGACGCTTCCTGGGATGAAATCTCCGCCCTCGGCGAACTTGTCGTGTATGATCGCACTCCGATTGAGCAGATTGTGGAGCGGGCCAAAGACGCCGAAGCCGTGTTCATCAACAAAGCGCCCATGCGGGCCGAAATTCTGAAACAGCTTCCCAAGCTGAAGTTCATAGGCGTCCTGGCCACCGGCTATGACGTAATAGATCTGGAGCAGGCCGGAAAGCAAGGCATAGCGGTGTGCAATGTGGTGGCCTACGGTCTTGATTCCGTGGCTCAGCAAGCCATGGCCCTTCTGTTGGAACTTTGCCGCCGCACTTCGTTGCATGATGCCGCGGTAAAGGCCGGGGAATGGGCGTCCAGCCCGGACTGGTGTTTCTGGAAAACCGAGCAGGTGGACATAAGCGGAAAAACAATGGGCATTGTGGGCTTCGGAAATATCGGGCGGCGCATAGGCGAGCTTGCCCATGCTTTTGGCCTGGAAATTCTGGCTCTTAAGCGCGGCGCGGACAAGGATCCGGGGTATCGCCCCTTTGCCTTTGTCTCTCTGGACGAACTGCTCAGCCGCAGTGATGTCATAAGCCTGAATTGCCCGCTTACAGAGCAGAGCAGGGGTATGATCAATCGCGACAGCCTGTCAAAAATGAAACGCGGAGCCATAGTAATCAATACCGCGCGCGGCCCTCTGGTGAACGAGGCGGACGTGGCCGAAGCGCTGCATTCCGGGCGGCTGGCCGGATATGGGGCCGACGTGCTGTCCAAAGAACCGGCTTCGCCGGACAATCCGCTGCTTTCGGCCCCCAATACGCTCATAACTCCGCATATAGCCGCGGTAACTCGTACGGCCCGCGGCAATATCATACGCCTTTCAGCGGTAAATTTGCGCGGTTGGGTTGACGGCAAGCCGGTAAATGTGGTTAACGCGGCTTATATGGCCAAAAATAATTGAGTTTGGCGATATGGCTATGAAACCGTTTTACCAGGGACAGCTTGATGTATTTTGCGCTCTTTACGCCGTGCTTAACGGCATGAAGGTGACCAGCGGCATCAGAGGGCTTCGCGCCAGGGATATTCTGCATGACATGCTTATGGTAGTGAGCGCCAACCCCAACGTGTTCCGGGCCATACTGGATCAGAACACCGACTATATATCCGTGGTGGACGCCATGCTCAAGGCTCAGAGCCAGGCTTTTCCCATACGGGTGGAACGGCCTTTTGCCGATCACGAGGAACCTTCGCCGGAAGTTGTCTGGAATACCGTGGCCGCGTGGCTGAAGGGCGGAGATAAACGCGCGGCCGTTTTTCGCTTTTTGCGTTTTATGACCCCGGATATGCCGCCCATGAACAAGCACTGGACCTGTGCCTATGAGGTGGAGGACGATATTATTCCTTTTTTTGATTGCAGCCACGAGCCGGACGCCATCTATCAGTTGAAGGCAACCGATTTTGTGACCAGGGAAAAGGACATAAGCCGTCAGTGTCTTATTTATTTGCAGCCGAGGTCTATTCGTTTCATGGCTTCCAGGTTTTAAAAAGAGTCTTTTGCCCCCTGGCTTTGCCAAGCGCCGTTTTTGAACCGTGACTGTACCATAGGAGTACTATTCCCGGTTCAAAAACGGCGCTTTTCGCGCCAGGGAGCAAAATGCGTTTTTTTATAGCTTTCTCGGCAATCTTGGGTGATCTTTGAAAATTATCTTGACCTGCGCCCCCCTGCAATAGCATTGTGGATTGCGTTAATTCGAAGTTATACAATATTAAGGAGCGGCAAATGCAACTTTCAAGCAGAATGAGCAAGATCAAGCCTTCGGCCACTTTGGCTGTCAATGCCAAGGCTCTGGAATTGAAAGCCAAGGGAGTGAAGGTAATCAGCCTTTCCGTGGGCGAACCAGATTTTCCCACTCCCAAACATATATGCGACGCGGCCATCGCGGCCGTGAACGATGGTTTTACCCGTTATACCGCGGTGCCGGGCATGCCCGAGCTGCGCAAGGCCGTGAGCAAATATTTTGCCAGAAACAACGGCATTGAACCGCCTGTGGAATCGATAATTGTCACCAACGGCGGCAAACAGGCCCTGTTCAACATTTTTATGGCCATACTCAATGACGGCGACGAAGTTCTTGTGCCCGCGCCATATTGGGTGAGCTACCCTGACATGGTGCTGCTGGCCGGTGGCGTGCCCGTGGCCGTGCCTTGCGCGATAGAGCGCGGCTTCAAATTGTCGGTTGAGGATTTGCAGAAAAAGATTACTCCCAAAACCCGCGCCCTGGTGCTCAATTTTCCTTCCAATCCCACCGGGGCCTGCCTCAGCCAGGCCGAACTTGACGCCATTATGCAGTGGGCCATGGATAACAACGTTTTTGTAATTTCCGATGAAATATACGACATGCTTACCTATGCGGCCGAAGGCAAGGCCAGCGCCCTTTCCTGGTGGGAGCGCTACCCGGAAAAAGTGGCCATAGCCCACGGCACGGCCAAGTCTTTTTCCATGACCGGCTGGCGCGTGGGCTATAGCGTAACTCACCCGGCCCTTACCAAAGCTTTGATCAGCTTGCAGGGACAGTCCACGGCCAATATTTGCAGCATAGCACAGAAAGCGGCTCTGGCCGCCCTTGAAGGCCCTCTGGATTGTGTGCTTGAAATGCGCGAAGCCTTTATTCGCAGGCGTGACTTGATTCACTCCACCTTGTCTTCCTGGCCGGGCGTGGTTTGCCCCAAGCCTGAAGGCGCGTTTTACATTTTCCCCGACTTCAGCGCCCTGTATAAAGAAGGCCGGGCCAACTCCAGCCAGATGTGTGAATTCCTGCTGGAAAAGGCCAATGTGGCCCTGGTGCCCGGCGCGGCTTTTGGCGACGACACCTGCGTGCGCTTCTCTTATGCCGTGTCCGACGACACCTTGAAGGAGGCGCTTAAGCGCATCCACGAGGTGCTTTTTTAGAGCCAGCCCCTGTTGAAAAGGTGCAGGGAGGGGTAATCCGCACGGCTTCTATCCGCCGCAGACGGTGGATTGAAACATATAGGAAAGTATTTACTTTTTAAAAACAGGTCTTATTAGTTAAAGAACGGCTCAATGCCGTTCTTTAACTTTTTTTTATTTGCCAAACATCCGCCTTCAAGGAGGTAAGCATGAGAACCGTGACCATGAGAGGAGCTCCGTTGGAGCTTGAAGGGAATCCCGTAAGCGTGGGGCAGCAAGCCCCTGACTTCAATTTGCTGGCCAAAGATATGACCCCGCGTTCGCTAAAAGATTATGCGGGCAAGATTTTGGTTATCGCCTCTGTGCCTTCGCTGGACACCGGCGTATGCGACATGGAAGTGCGCTATTTTAACGGTGAGGCCGCCAAGCTTTCCAAAGATATTATCATGTTGGCCGTGAGCTGCGATTTGCCTTTTGCCCAGGCCAGATGGTGCGGAGCGGCCGGCGTGGACAATGTGGTTACCCTGTCCGATCACCGCGAAGCCTCTTTTGGGCGCGATTATGGCGTGCTGATCAAGCCTCTGCGCCTGCTGGCCCGTTCCGTGGTTGTAGTCAATCGCGAAGGCAAGATCACCTATGTTGACGTGGTCAATGAAGTTGCCGATCAGCCCGACTATGACGCGGTACTCGAAGCCGCCAAGGCCTGCTTGTAGCCGAGTATTTTTCTCACTGGTTGCTTTAAATGGCGCTTCCGGGACAGGGTGTACGAAAGTCCATTCCTGTCTTGGAAACGCCATTTTTTTAATCCTTCCATCCTCTCTTTTTAATATTTAAATATATATCAATACCGATTGAGAAAGTACCCTATTTTATTTAGGGCCATACTATTATACTATTTGAGGTAACCATCTACTTATATTCACGGTATAGCAGTATAGAATTTATCAAAATGAAAAATAGACAAAAAAGAGATGCGCCGCATCCTTTTGGCGCGGTGCTTGTTAGAGTTCGTTCTGACAGGGGAATAAGCCAGTACAAAGTTGCTAAAGCCGGAGGGCGGCAAACAAGCCAGGTGCGCCAGTTGGAAAGGGGCAAAACCGCACCGGAAATCGATACAATTATCTGGCTGTCCGAAGCATTGGGCATGGAGCCGTTGGAATTGTTCGGTGAATTGCTGGCGGCGTTGAAGGAAGAGGAAGTGCGTGGCAGCACGGCGCGGGAAAATGAGGAAGGCGCGCGGGTGCGGAAAAGAGCCAAAGTTTGATCAAAGCCTAAAGTAAAAGCAGAATGAGTCGATTTTTCTTACGTAATGGCATCAGGCTGACAAGGCAGTCGGCCTCGCCAAAATCTTAAATTTGGAGAATTACCATGGATGGTCTTACTTTGGGTCACAATCCGATGGCTGCCGCTGCCGCCACCGCTTTGCAGGGCGCGCTGAGCACCCAGGCTTCCGCCGTTGGCACCCTTCTTGGCGCTGCCGGCCAGGGCGATCCCGCCACCAATGCTGTTTTGCAGAGTTCCATGCAGGAACGCGGAATAGGACAGAAATTGGATACAGTCGTATAGCACTGTCGTATACAGCGAAACAGACTAGACGGTGCCGCACTTTTGAAAGGCGGCGGAGGGTTGGGGAGCCTGCGTCTTAAAATTTCGCAGAGTTTATTATAATTTGAACCGGGCTGACAGCTTTTGCAAAAAGTTTCAGCCCGGTTTATATTTTATGCCATATAGTATTTTGCTGCTGGCGTTGCTGCGCAACGTCCAATTCCACATCCTGTGGAATTGAGCGGACGGCCCTACTGTTCGAGACATGCCCGCATGTTAGAGCTGCTAACAACGCACGGGCCGTCAGGGTATTTCTCTAATTTCATTCGCAAAACGCTCTAAATAACGGAGAGGTAAAATGGAAGAAGGCGCGCGTTTTCCCGATTTCACTCTGGCGGATCAGGACGGCCGAGAGCATACTTTGGCGGAATATTCCGGAAAGTGGCTGGCGGTATATTTTTATCCCAAAGATAATACCAGCGGCTGAACGAGCGAGGCGGCGAGTTTCGCCGCGTTGCACAAGGATTTTGCGGATTGTGGAGCCGAAATTGTAGGGGTGAGCCCCGATTCGGTGAAAAGCCATAAGAATTTTTCATCAAAGCTTGAGTTGCCGTTCAACCTTTTGAGCGATCCGGATCATGTTTTGCTTGAAGCCTGTGGCGCTTGGAAGAAGAAAAAAATGGCCGGTCTCGAATATATGGGCGTACAGCGCAGCACGGCGCTGATCGGCCCTGACGGCGCGGTGGGGCGGGTCTGGCCCGACGTGAAGGTTGCCGGGCATGCCGAGGAAGTGCTTGAGACCGTCAGGAATTTCACTCAAAAATCTGAATAGGTCATTCCGCCAAATTCCGCCCGTGCGGCAACAGCAACGGCCCAGTTTACCGTCAGACAAGGAAGGCAAGCTTTTTGCGGAGCGAGCGTACTCTTACGGTACTCGACCGGAGCAAAAAGCGCGGCCTGACGCGGTATCACGGCAAACTCGGCCGTTGCCTATGTTTTCTTGCTAAGCTTAGATTGCCAGCGGGCCAGCGCATTCATCACGCACCGCCTGGCGTCTTTATTCACGGCATAAAGGCTTTTCAGAGCCTCATCCATGTCGCTACGCCGTGTTTTTCCCGCCGAAGGGCATGGGTTTTGCCATATCGGCAGGCCCCATTGCTTGGCGGCGCGGATGATATCTTTTTTTTCCAACAACAGCAACGGCCTGATAATGTTAAGCTTGCCTCCGAAGAAAGGTTCGTTCATGGACATGCCTTCCACCCGGCCGTTCTGGCACATGTTCATAAAAAAGGTGTTGGTGAGATCGTCCAGATTGTGGCCCAGAGCCAGGTGGGTGAGCCTATAGTGCGCGCACAGCTCAAAAAGCCGCTTGCGGCGCAGCCATGAGCAGCGAAAACAGGCGGAATTGCGCAGATTTTCGTCGGAATGGGCGTGAGGGCCGTGATCGGTAACCTCAATATGCGCGGCAATGCCGTGCTCGCCCAGCCAGGGAACAAGCGGGGCGTGGCTTTGCGCGTCAAACCCCGGGTTGACGTGCAGGGCCATAAATTCAAATTTGAAGGGCACAATGGCCTGGCGGATTTTAAGAACTCTGAGCAGAACGAAACTATCCACTCCGCCGGACACGGCCACTCCTATTCTGGCGCCGGGGTGGGACATTTGCGCTATTTGCATAGCCCGTCCGGCCGATTTAACGCAAACTTCCTGAGCATAGGTCAATTTGGCTTTTTTCATAGGCGGATTCTATAGCCGCGCGAGTTGAAAAGCAAATGTAGTGGAATATGTAGTAACTAATTGTAAAATAATGATAAAACAACCAAAAATTATTGTGCGAAATAAAAATGGGAGGTAAAGATAAAAAGTAGAACACTTATACAGCGGCTTATGGCCGCATGGGGGCATTATGGCACAACCTCTTAAAAGCAACGATGTTATCGGCAGCGCGAATCGCGGCAACCCTTGCGATTCCGGGCTATGCACGCTGTGCCGCGCGGATTGTCAAGGCAAATGCGAAACTTGGCTTTCATCCATGCTGGGGCGCAATGCGCTTTATCCGCGAGACTTCGGTATGATAACCGCCGGAAGCGGAAGAGGCTGCGGCGAGGGCGTTTCGTATGTCAATTTGCGCGTTAACGGTTTTTTGTATGGGGCCAGAGGCGCGGAGCGCAAAAAGGCCGCATCCGGGGATTCACTTTTTACCGATATTTCTCTGCAAAGTTCATTTGGGGCGCGGCATCCGATAACCAGTCGTTACCCCTTCATGACCGGGGCTCTTGGTTCCACCTTTATCGCCGCCAAATACTGGGAGTCTTTCGCCGTGGGCAGCGCGCTATGCGGCATACCCATTGTGATCGGCGAAAACGTGGTGGGGGTGGATCAGGAATCGGTTTTTGAAAATGGACGCATAGTAAAATCTCCGGAACTGGAGAGGCGAATCAATACTTATTTGCGTTATCATGACGGCTTTGGCGCTATTATCGTGCAGATGAATGTGGAAGACACGCGCAACGGGGTTGCTGAATATCTCATCGACAAATTTGGCGATCAGGTGGTGCTGGAACTCAAATGGGGGCAGGGAGCAAAGAATATCGGAGGAGAAATACAGGTCAATTCCCTGAGCTACGCCCGATTCCTGAGCGAAAGGGGTTACCTGGTCGATCCCGACCCTACGCTGCCTTCGGTAAAAGAAGCCTATGAGAAGGGGAGCATAAGGAGTTTTGCCCGGCACAGCCGCATGGGCTACACTAAATTTAACCGCGCCGAACAGGTGGAAACTGATTTCAGGCGGCAGGCGGCCTACTTGCGCCGCCTGGGATTCAAACGCATTTCGCTGAAAACCGGCGCTTACGGCATGGAGGCCCTGGCCCTGGCCCTGAAGCTGGCCTGCGACTGCAAGCTGGACCTGCTGACCGTGGACGGCGCCGGCGGCGGCACCGGCATGAGCCCGTGGGATATGATGGAAAATTGGGGTGTTCCTTCCATTTTGCTGCATTCCAAAGCTTATGAATATGCTTCTATTCTGGCCACACGCGGCAAAAAACCCGCGGATATGGCCTTTGCCGGGGGGCTGGCGCGTTCCGGACGCATATTTAAGGCTCTGGCCCTTGGATCTCCTTTTGTCAAAATGGTCTGCATGGGCCGGGCCATGATGATTCCCGGTTTTCTGGGCAGCAATATTGAAGGGGTTTTGAGGCCGGAGCGGCGGCGAACCGTTAACGGGAATTGGGATTCCCTGCCCAAGTCGGTATCCGAGATAGGCGGCAGCGCCGAAGCCATTTTTGCCTGCTACCACGATGTGCGCGACAAGGTCGGGCACGAAGAAATGTCCAATATTCCATATGGAGCCATAGCCATGTGGACGTTGATAGACAAGCTGGGGGCCGGACTACAGCAGTTTATGGCCGGGGCCAGGGCTTTTTCGCTGCAAGACATATCCAGAAGCGATATAGCCTCCACAACTCGCGCCACGGAAGATGCCACCGGCATCCCCTTCATCAGCGATATGCAAGACGAAGCGGCTCGGGCAATTCTCAACGGGTGAAGCCGTTCCCAATCATTTTACGGCGCTGATCACCTTACAGCCGTTGGGCAATTGCAGATCAAGAGTTTTTATCCTGTGCATGTCCAATTTTTCCAGCATGACGCTGATTTCTCCGGGGGTGTAAACCTTGCCGGAGGCGGTGTTGATCAGCATGTTCAAACCAAAAAGCGCCGGATGCAGCGGCCCTCTACGATCGTCGTCCATAAAAAATTCCTGTATCAGCAGCAGGCCGCCCGGCTCCAGAGCGGCCACAGCCCTCTGTAGTACCCTGAAGGCCTCGTCGTCGCCGAAGGAGTGCAGCAGTTGCGAAATCCATACAATGTCGTGCCCCTGGGGCAGATGAGCATTTACACAGTCGCCCTCGCGGAATTCTATGCGGGAGGCCAGGTTGAAGTCTTTTATGGTTTTTTCGGCATAAGGTCTTGTTGACGGCAGATCAAAGACTGTGGCGCGCAGGGTCGGGTTTTGCAGGCAGAAGAAAATAGCGTATGTTCCCGGCCCTCCGCCCAAATCGAGCAATCTGGCGCGCCCGGTAAGGTCAATGCCGTGCGAAACGGCCGGGGCCTGGCGCATGGCTATGTTGAACATGCCCATTAAAAAGGCCTTCCTTGTGGAGTCGCGCTGCACCTTGGAAGTGGGAATGCTCTTGTGGGGCTTGCCGTTTTTCACTATCTTGCCCAATTTGCTCCAACCAGTCACCAGATTTTTGTGGTGCATGATTATGTGTCCGAGATAGTCGCCCGAATTGCGCGAAAGATGCTTTCGGGCAAAGTCGGTGGCCGTGTATACGTCTTCGTCCTTGCGCAAAAGGCCCATGGCGGTCATGGATATGAGCAGCGGCTCCATGGCGCGGGCCTTGCCCCGGCATAATCGGCCCAGAGCCTTGCCAGTCAAGGAGCCCTCGGTGTCCAGAAAGGTGAACACATCCAGTTCAACGGCGGCGTGGATCGCGCATGACGACCAGAACATGCCGGATGTGGCGAGCAACTTTCCAGGTGTCCAGCCTTCTTTCTCCATTTTTTCCTCCCAGACTATGTTGTTACAAAAAGCTTATCAGGAAACTTTACTATTTTTTTGCCTTCAGCCCTTGTCATTGTGAAAAAAGTTTTTATCATATGAGAAAAAATCGCAGTAGCCCACTTTGCTTTTCCTCCCAAGTATGCTAGTTGGTCTCTAAGGTATCCAGGATTATAACGCTTGCTTTCCAAGGTGAGCAATCGTCACCGCCCAACAAACATACAGGCTGAAACAGGGAGAGAGGACATTATGTACACTTTGTTTTTTGTGTTTGCCTATGTGGCAATCATAGCCAGTTTTTGCATTGCGTTCAAGAAAATCAGTCACTATCTGGGTAACCCCGCGCATGTGCGCTGGGACCTTTACCCCGTGGCTCATGAAGGCGAAAAAGCCAGCTACGGCGGCAGTTTTATGGAAGAGGGCGACTGGTGGAAAAAAGGCCGTCACGCTTCTCTTATCGGTGAACTTAAAGGCTTTCTCATGGAAGCCCTGTTCCTGCACGCCACTTTTGAGCACAATATAAAGCTCTGGCTGCGTTCCTATCCTTTCCACTTCGGTATCTACATGCTCTTCGGCGGCGTCTTCCTGACCATCATCACCACCATTGCCCATATAGCGGGCGTTCAGCCCGGTGGCATCATGATTTTCTTCGGTAATGTGGTCAACGCCATCAGCCTTGTGGGCCTGCTCGGCATCCTTGGCGGTTCCGTGGCGCTGATTCTGCGCCGCCGCAACGACCCCGGCCTGCGTAAGTACACCACCAACGAACACTATTTCAACCTGGGCATTTTCGCGGTTTTCGCGGTGCTCGGGCTGCTGGCCTGGATGAGCAATCCCTCTTTCCACGGTCTGACCCAGGCTTTCTTTTACAGCCTGTTCACCTTCACCTTCAGCCCCTCGGCCAGCTGCTTCTTCACCCTGCATGTGCTGCTCGGCCTGTTGATTATGGTTTGGATTCCCGCGTCCCATATGGGGCACCTTTTCATGAAATACTTCACCTATCACGATATACGCTGGGGCGACGAGCCTACCGAATTCAGCGACAAGTTCAAGACCGCCATCGGCAAGGTTCTGCAGTACCCCGTTTCCTGGTCCGCCTCTCATATCAAGGGTGAGGGCAAGAAAACCTGGGTTGACGTGGCTACCACCAATCCCACTCAGACCAAGGAAGACAAAGGAGAATAACAATGTTGAAAAGCGACGATCTGCAACTCAAGGATGTTTCCACCGAAGTTGGTCAGATGACCACTATCGACCTTAAAGATATACCCAATTTGCCCATCGAAGAAGAAAAGCACCCCTGGAAGCCCTTTACTCCCGAACAGAAGGAAAACAGCTGCTGCATTCTCGACGATGTGATGGTGCTCAACATTCCCAAGCCCAAAACCAAGGCCGAGGAAGAAGCGCTGGTGAACAAGTTCATCGACGGCATGCGCAAGCTGTTCAGCCGCGAAGACAACTGGACCTTTCTGTCCATGCTCGAAACCAGCATGGATTACTGCGCCCAGTGCAACTCCTGTACTGACGCCTGTCATCTTTATGAATCCGCCGGCAAGCATGAAATGTACCGCCCCAATTTCCGTTCGGAAATTTTTCGGCGCATTTACAAGCAGTATGTAAAAAAAGAACCCTTTGCCAAATGGCGCTATGGCGACTTTGACCTCAACTGGATGACCGTGGCCCGCCTTGGTGAACTGGCTTACCGCTGTAACCTGTGCCGTCGTTGCGCCCAGACCTGCCCCATCGGCGTGGACAACGGCCTGATCGCCCGTGAAATCCGCAAGATTTTCAGCCAGGAAATGGGCATCTATCCGCCGGAACTGCATGAAAAGGGTTCCATGAACCAGATGCGCACCGGTTCTTCCACCGGCATGACCCCGGCTGTGGTCAAGGATAACGTGGAATTTATCGATGAAGATTATTCCGAAAGCTCCGGCTTTGAATTCCACACCCCGTGGGACGTGGAAGGCGCCGATGTCCTGCTGATCCATAATGCCGGCGAAGTTATGGCCTGGCCCGAAAACATTGCCGCCTTCTCCATCATTTTTGAAAAAGCCGGACTCTCCTGGACCCTGAGCAGCGATATTGCCGCCTATGACGGCATCAACTACGGCGTATTCTACGACGACGCCCAGTTCGCCCGCGTGGCTCTTATGCACATGCAGGCCGCCAAAAAACTCGGCGTGAAGAAAATCGTAATCGGCGAATGCGGCCATGCCCACAAGGCCCTCACCGTTATCGCCGACCGCGTTATCCCTCACGAAATGCAGGTTCCGCGCGAAAGCTGCTATGTGACCTTGCGCGACATCGTTATGTCCGGCAAGCTTAAGCTTGACCCCTCGCGCAACAACTTCCCGGTGACGCTGCATGACCCCTGCAATATCGTGCGCCTCATGGGCATTGTGCAGCCGCAACGCGAGATCGTGCGCGCCATCGCCCCGATGTTCCGCGAAATGGCCCCCCATGGCGTGGAAAACTATTGCTGCGGCGGCGGCAGCGGCTTTGCCATCATGACCCGCAACAATATTGAAGAATGGCGCGGCAACATCTCCGGCCGCAAAAAGATGCAGCAGATCCTGGGCGCTTTCTCCGACTGCATGGACAAGAGCGTGCGTAAGTACATCTGCGCTCCCTGCTCCAACTGCAAGGGCCAGATCCGCGAAATGCTCGAACACAACGACATGTACACCCGCTACAACTTCGCTTACGGCGGCCTTGTGGAACTGATCTGCAACGCTATGACCGACCTTGAACCCGGCTTCATCAAGTTCGAAGGTGAAGAAGAATAATAACCGCGTAACCAACTTTGGAAAGCGCGGGCCGCTGATACGCCTCAGGGCGGCATGCGGTTGGTAAAATAGAATACGGCGCGGGGGACAGTTTCCTCCGCGCCGTAATTTTTTAGATAAAAATTACGCGTTATCACCGCATTATTTTATTCCCTTGAAAAACCATAATGTATATCTTAAGCTGCTGGAAAGTTTATTTGTCAGGCCCACCCGGAACGTCCGGGTACGGGCAAAGACGGAGCAAACACTTAATCATAGAGGGAGTTCTGATATGAATGGGAAAAAGAGTGATTTCGGTTTGATTATCAGACTGGCCATCGGCATTGTGGCCGGGGTGCTTCTGGGGCTTATCGCCAGAACAATGGTGGGGCCAGGGGCTACGGAAGCCACTGGAACGGCCAACTCCATCATGCAGGTTGTGGGGTCGGTCAAACATATTTGCGGGCAGTTGATTTTCTACGCCGTGCCCTTGGTGATCATAGGCTTTATCGCCCCTTCGATCACCAGATTGGGGCATAATGCCAGCAAAATGCTTTCAACGGCCATTGTGATCGCCTATGTTTCATCCATAGGCGCGGCCTTCTTCGCCATGCTTGTGGGCTATACCATTATTCCCATGCTCAGCATTCCCAAA
Source organism: Desulfovibrionaceae bacterium (assembly GCA_031553655.1). Taxonomy (GTDB): domain Bacteria; phylum Desulfobacterota; class Desulfovibrionia; order Desulfovibrionales; family Desulfovibrionaceae; genus JAVBLG01. Next base: position 49,116 of record JAVBLG010000010.1, read on the forward strand.
GAAGTGGCGGGGCTGCTCAATTTGCCCAAAACCCTGTTCGTGCTGAACATACCTGCGATCATGTCCGTTATGACCGCCCTGGTTACCGCGATCGTTCTGGGAATAACCACTCTGTGGACCAAAGCCGCGACCATGGAAAAACTGCTCTCCGAATTCGAGTCGATCATGATGGCTGTGGTTTCCAAAATGATTATTCCCATCCTGCCTCTTTTTATTGCCGGAACCTTTGCCCAGCTCGCCTTTGAAGGCAGCCTCACCCGCCAGCTTCCGGTCTTTTTGCAGATCATCCTCATTGCCATTTGCGGCCATTTTGTGTGGCTGGCCCTGCTTTACATTATTGGCGGCATGATTTCCAAGCGTAACCCCAGGGAAGTCTTCAAGCATTACGGCCCCGCTTATCTTACCGCCGTCGGCACCATGTCCAGCGCGGCTACCCTGCCGGTTTCCCTGTCCTGTGCCCGCAAGTCCAAAGTGCTCTCCCGCGACACGGTTGACTTTATCATTCCGGTTGGCGCCACCATTCACCTGTGCGGCTCGGTACTCACTGAAACCCTGTTCTGCATGACCATTGCCTATCTGCTTACGGGGGCCATGCCCGCCCTCGGCACCATGATTCTTTTTGCAATACTGCTCGGCGTGTTCGCCATTGGCGCGCCCGGCGTGCCTGGCGGTACGGTTATGGCTTCGCTCGGCATAGTAATAAGCGTTTTGGGCTTTCAGGAAAACGGCGTGGCTCTGTTGTTGGCCATTTTTGCCTTGCAGGACAGCTTCGGTACGGCCTGCAATGTTACCGGCGACGGCGCCATAGCCCTGATGGTGGATGGAATTTTCAACCCGGAGGGTAAAGACCTCCAAACCGGCGAATAAAAGTAGCTAAGAGGTATTTATGACTACTACAGACGCGATTCGCGCTGAGTGGGCGGGTTTTATTGCTATTATGAATAAGGAAATTGTTCCGGCTTTGGGCTGTACAGAACCTATTGCCATTGCTCTGGCTGCGGCCAGGGCAATGGAGGCTCTTGGTTGCCGGGCGGAACGCATTGAGGTTGCCGTGAGCGGCAATTTGCTTAAAAACGGCATGGGGGTTGGCGTACCCGGTACCGGATCCACAGGGTTGGACATTGCCGCCGCTGTGGGGGCAATTGGCGGAAAGGCCAATCTTGGCCTTGAGGTGCTGCGCGATCTTACTCCGGAACAGGCCGAGCAGGGCAGAAAAATGCTGGCCGAGGGCAAGGTGGAGGTGAAGCTGGCCGATACGGACGAGCTTTTGTTCACCGAAGTTACCTTGCATGGCGGAGGGCACACAGCCAAAGCTGTGGTGCGTGAGGAACACACCAAGATAACTCATGTGGAAAAAGACGGACAGATTATTTATTCTGAAAAAGTCGAGGCCGGAGTTGGTGGAGAAAGCGATTCCTGGCCGTTGACTATGCAGAAAATTTACGATTTTGCCACCCAGGCCCCCATGGAGATGATTTCCTTTATTCTCAAGTCTGCGGAAATGAATATGGCCGTTGCCGAGGAAGGGCTGCGCAACAAATACGGTTTGCAGGTAGGCAAGGTCATAGAAGAAAATATAGGTAGAAAACTGCTTTCGGATGATACCAGCACCTATGCCATGAAGCTCACCGCCGCCGCCTCTGACGCCCGCATGGACGGAGTGATGCTTCCGGTCATGAGCAATTCGGGCAGCGGCAACCAGGGCATTACCTGCACCGTGCCGGTGGTGGCTTTTGCCAAACGCTTGGGCGCTTCGGACGAGCAAATGGCCAGGGCATTGATTATGAGCCATTTGTCTTCAATACATATTAAACACCACCTTGGCAGGCTTTCCGCGCTTTGTGGGGCCACGGTGTCGGCAACCGGTTCCAGTTGCGGAATTGTGATGCTGCTTGGCGGCGGTTTGCCGCAAATCGGCAATGCGGTCAAGAATATGGTAGGTAATGTTGCGGGTATGATCTGCGACGGGGCCAAAACCAGTTGCGCCTTGAAGGTCGCTTCTTCGGTAAGCGCAGCCATACAGGCGGCCTTTATGGGCATGAGCGAACTTGCCGTAAGCGGCAAAGACGGCATTGTGTCTTTTGACCTGGAAGAGTGCATTCAGAATTTGGGTCGGCTGGCCTGTGAGGGCATGACGGTAACGGATAAGGTTATACTCGATATTATGGTTTCCAAGAAGTAAAAGAAAATCTTCAGCTTTTACGCGCTTACGCGCGATGTTGACAGGTGCTCGCCCTGGTAGGGCGTCCACCTCCGGTGGGGGCAAGAGGGCCGCTGCGCGGCGGCCCTCTGCACTCCCGCGCGGCAGGGCTTCGCCCCTGCACCCCGAATAGACCTTCCTGGCCGTAAACTCCCTGCTATTTTTTGGAACGAGTCCCTCGCCACGTACGCTCTTTGGCGTACACGGCTTTTTCCTGCGCGGCTTCCCCCACTCCGCTTTGCTCCGTTGGGGGGCGATCCGCTTGGAACCGCCGCGTAATCGCCATTCACGTTCTCACGAGCGATATGTGCGCGAGTTTTTTTGGCGTATAGTTACGGTATTTGGCGGTTTGATAAATAAAAGTTTTGGAAAAAGGGGATGGGGTTTGGGGAAGGGCTGACGCGCCTCAGCGCGGAGGCCCGAGGCGCTTGCATCAGCAAGTGCCCGAATGCGTTAGCATTCGTAACTAGGCGGGAGCGTAGCGACGCCGTACTCAAATCGCGCAAGCGCTGCGATTAATTACCTTAAACGAATGATTTTGTTAGTATGCAAAACAAGATGCGTCAGCCCTGGGGTTTGGGGAAGGGGGGGGAACAGTTTTGGAAAATGTTTGACCCCAAACCCCAATAGAGATTA
>JAVBLG010000118.1:0-3206 GCA_031553655.1 Desulfovibrionaceae bacterium
GATACGGCGGTGATTGCACGCCTTCAGGCCGGGCTTGGCGGCTTGAAGGCAAGCTTACCCCATTTTGCCGTTTTGCGCGAGAAAGCCGAAAAGCGGGAAGGCGGCGCAAGCGCGGGGCCGCGCATGTTGCGGGTGCTGCCCCAGCGTTTTACTGTGCCCTGGCTCGTAGCCGGCGAATTGTCCTATGCCGACGATGAGGATCGCCGCGATCTTCCAGATATTTTTTCCGCCCTGTGGACCGCCTCGGCCATGGGCAGCGTCTATGCCGGGGAACTTCTGGAAAAGCAGGCGCAATTGTCCGTGCGCGATAAAAGCAGATTGCCCGAAGTTGTGCCCGCCCTTAGAAAACGCATAACCGAGCTTACCCTGGCCCTTAGCCGAGAAAGTGACGCCGGATGGTTCAGCTCGGCCGGGTCGGGATGGATGCGTCTTTTGGGAACTCTGACTCCCGATTACGGAGCGGGCTACCCCCTTTACATGCGCGGCCCCATGTTCCGGGCCAAACAGCTTGAAAGTTTCATGGGGGCGTATACCGAATTGCGCCACGACACCCTGCTTTACGAAAAGCCTAACTACTCCGAAGCGGGCGAAGGCGGCGAAAACGACAAAATTCCTCCGGTAGTCAAGGGGTTTGTGGAACCCAATCTTCCTTTCTGGCATGGCATGATCCGTCTGGTGGACTATATGGCGGGCGGTTTTGAGCATTATAAACTTTTTCTCCACGACCTGGAAGAAAATGGCACTTTGAGCGAGTTCAGGCTGCAATTGGCCATATGCGCCAATTTGGCTGAAAAAGAGCTGCGCGGCGAAAAGATAACGGATGAGGAATATGAAGAATTGCGCGTCAGCATGCACCTTGACCAGATGGCTATGCCGCTCGGCAATGGGAATTTGACTGACGATCAAATACAGTCGGCCCTGATTGTTGATGTGCAGACTTCCGGCCCCGCGCCGGGGGCCAAGCCCGACACCATTGTATACGAAGCTCTGGCCGAGCCGTTGATCATGTTGGTGTTGGTTGGGAATGAAGGCAGCCCCAGGGTGACTGTGGGCATGGCCTTCGACCATCGTGAATTCACAGCTCCGTACGGACCGCGTCTTACGGACAATCAATGGAAAAAGCTTGTTTACGGCGACAAGTTCAGCTGGGAGAAGCCCGAAAACAAATGGGGAAAAAAGCCTCTGCCGCCGAAGAATTTTTGGTATAAAAATTTGCAGTAATAACAACCTATTTCGAGCCGCCGGTGAAAGGCGGCGCGGGACAATCAGCCTTAATTCTTAAAAAGCAGTTTCAGGTAATGGATAACTTCAAAAACAACATGCTATAATTGTGAATATTGTCAAAATAGCAACAGTTTTTCTGGTGGCGATTCTGGTTTGCTGCCATGGACGAGCCGGGTTTTGCGCAGGGGGAGAGGGCACGGAGCACGTTACGGCGGGCAAGAAGCCATTCTCCCCCTTTTACGCACAGGCCGGTCAGTTCCGTAAGGCCCTGGCCGAAACTTCGGGATTGCCTGGAGCTTCGGCGCGTATAACCGGGCTTACTCTTCCCCATCATCTTCTGGCGGCGGATCTGATCGCTCACGGGTTCGCCTTGGCTCGAGAACAAAAGTACGAGCGCATAATTTTGCTCAGCCCTGAACATTTCAGGCGCGGAAAAACGCCGTTCAGCATACCGGGCCGCGATTTTGCCACCTGCCTGGGTCCGGTGCCTTTGGATCGCGTCGGAGCCGCCACCTTGCTTGAGAACGGACTTGTTACCGACTCGGGCCTATTTTCCAGAGAACACGGGGTGCAAGCCCTGTTGCCGTTTATCGCTCATTTTTTTCCCGGTACAGTGGTGTTGCCTATAGCCATCAGCCCGTATTCCCGTCAATGGGAATGGGATAAACTAGCGGAGAGTATACTGCCGTTGCTCACGCCTGATACCCTGCTGGTACAGAGTACGGATTTTTCCCATTATCTGCCTTGGACGGAAGCGACGCGCAAGGACAGGGAGAGCTTGCGGGCAATAGCCGCGAACCGCCCCGATTTGATACTGGAGCTCGAACAACCCGAGCATCTCGATTCCAAAGCCGGACAATATTTGCAACTGTTTCTGCAGAAAAAGGTCTTTAATGCCGAAGCGCAGGTTTTTGCCAACCGGAACGCCTGCGAATATCTGCGCCTGGGTGATGAATGCCCGAAATCTACCACCAGCTATATTGCTCAAGTATACAGTCGCGAATATTTGCCGAAAATTTCCACATATCCCACAGTATTTTTTGGCGGAGATTTTTTTACCGGGCGTAATTTGCGCAAATATGTGGAAGATCCCCTCTGGCGCGCCGAGACAGCGCGGCATGTGCTGGAGCTTACCGGCGGAGCACCGCTGATTCTCAATTTTGAAGGAGTGTTAAGCCCCGAATGCCCGGGAGAGCCTTCCGCGCGATCTTTCGCCCGTCCGTCCGCGCCCCGGTTGTGCATGCCTGAAGGCCCCACATTGGAACTGCTGCGGGCAATGAAGGTCATGGCCGTGAGCCTGGCCAATAATCACAGCAGCGACTTTGGCGCGGCAGGCCTCGAATATTCCAAAAAAATGCTGGAACAGGCCGGAATTGCCGCTTTAACCCAGGGAGAAACGCGGGATTTTTCCTTGTTTTCCCTGGTTGCCCTTACCGATTTGCAGAATAATCTGTCCCGCCCGCTGCTGAAAGCGCGTGATTTGGAGAATATTACGCGCCGTCTTAAGCCGTTGATCGCTATGGTGCATCACGGCTTTGAATTCAGGATCGCGCCGGACAACCGCTCCCGCGCTCTGGCCGATAAGCTTGAAAAACGTGGTGTGGATTTGTTCGTCGGAGCGCATTCTCACCGGGTAGGTGCTCTGGAGGCGGATCGTCGTGGCATAAGAGCCTGGTCACTGGGTAATTTTCTTTTCGATCAATTGCGGCCAGAGGCCGGGGGCGCGCTTCTGGAAGTGACCTTTTTCCCTCAGGGTACGTTGTGGGCCAGAATGATAAGTCTCAATAATTTGTATGCCCGCAACATCAAAGTGAAAGAAAAATAGAAATTATAGCTTTATAAATTAGGGAAGCGCTGATTTAATGTCCCCTGAAGGGATCGTCAAAAGGATAGTTTTGTGTTAAATTCTTTCATCATTTTAAGGAGAAAAGCATGAAACGTCCCAGTTTGAGCGACATCGAATACGGCATGCGCAAGCGCAC
>JAVBLG010000134.1:0-20189 GCA_031553655.1 Desulfovibrionaceae bacterium
CCCCCCCCCCCCCCCCCCCCCCCCCCCCCCCCCCCCCCCCCCCCCCCCCCCCCCCCCCCCCCCCCCCCCCCCCCCCCCCCCCCCCCCCCCCCCCCCCCCCCCCCCCCCCCCCCCCCCCCCCGCAACTCCTTTTCCCCCACGACTTTTACTGATACAAAATTGGATCTTTTACGCCGTTTTGAGCGAACGCTTCCAGACGTTCCCGGCAGGTTCCGCACGAACCGCAGGCCAGCTCGTGATTCTGGTAGCAACTGCGAGTCTTTTCGTAGGGAACACCCAGTTTCAAACCTGCTTCCACTATCCGGGCTTTGGAATAGTACAAAAAGGGGGCTAGCAACTTTATTTTGCCGTCCGTGCTTTCCGCGAGGGTAGTATTCAGCGAGTCTACAAAACCGGGGCGGCAATCGGGGTACAGTTGATGATCTCCGCCGTGCATGCCCATGACCACACAATCAAAGCCATTGCTTTCGGCCCAGGCCGCCATTATAGATGCGAAAATCAAATTACGGCCGGGCACGACCGTGTCGGCCATGCTTTCCAAATCATAGCCTGATCTGGGGATTTCCCTTTTGTCGTGGGCCAGAAGGGCGCTGGAAAAATTATGAAAAATCGTTGAACAATCAAAAATGCGTAGTGGCAATTGATAATGGCCGGCTATGTCATGCGCGGCTTTTTCCTCGTGGAAGCCGTGCTTTGACCCGTAATGGAAAAAACAGGGCCGAATTTCCGCATCGGGGTTTTGGTTCAACAAAAGGGCCAGGGCGGTGGCGCTGTCCAGCCCTCCACTCAGGGAAATAACATATTTCATTAAAATTTCCTTTATAGTCCGAAACTTCCCCCTTTAAGAGGGAAAATTGATTGACAAGACGGCAAAGTATAGGAAATCCTTTTTGCTGCCTTTTCCCTCAGGAAAGGGCGATCCGTAACGGTTCCTCATAAAAACGTGGCCGACGGCATTCTCCGGTTTGACATACTTCAAATCTTTTTGCTAGATATATAAAGTTAATTGTCAGGGCGGAGTTAATTATTGACGAGTACAGCTAAATAACGGCCTGATTATAAAAATTTTCCCTAATACACCACGTTCGTGGAGCAATAATGCGCGCTTTTCCCATTTTTTCCCTGTTTTTACTTCTGGCCCTTATTTTAGCTCCACTGCCTGAAGCAGAAGCTCAAGTCGCCCACCTTATACCGTCTGAAGCGGTCGCAGGCAAGGATACCAAGCAGATAAGCATTCTTTTGGCATTCGGTTACCCTTTTGCCCAGCGCGGCATCGACATGGAACGCCCCCAGATGCTTGCGGCCATTCGATTGCCGTTGGTCCCGGCTCCGGCCGCCCCGGCTGGTACTGAGCAAAAAGGCGAAGCCAAAACCGAACGAACTGATTTGTTGGGCGATTTGGAGGAAATTTCTTATCTGGACAAAAAAGCTTGGGCGGTAAATCTTCCTGTGGCCGGTAGCGGCATTTATCAGCTTGTTATGGAAACCAGGCCATTTTGGGACGAGGATGCGGGCATTTTTACCCAACAATTCGTAAAAACAATTTTTCCGGCGCAAAGTTCCGGGGAAGGGTGGGAGACGCCCAGCGGTCTGAAGATGGAAATTATTCCCATGAGCCGACCTTATGGATTGCTTTATCCTGCCGTTTTCGGCGGCCGAGTTGAACTCAACGGTAAGCCCATGCCTGGCGCTCTGGTAAAACTTGAAAAGCTTAATGTGGAAAAGCGCGCTGTTCCCAATATTTATTATGAGAATGATTTTGTGCGCGCTGATTCCGGAGGAAATTTTTATAGCCTTTGCTCTTCCACGGGGTGGTGGAGCATTTCAGCAACAGCTTTTGCCGATCCTTTGAAGGGACCCGACGGACAGCAAAAGCCGGTTAAAATCAAGGCGGTGTTATGGCTGCACGTAAGCGACGGCAAAGTTGTGTCCAAGCCTAAAAAATAACTTGAATATAGACTCGCCTGGTTGAAATATTTTGGAGATATATTACTTTGTTTTTGAAAAACAAAAGAGGAAAGCCATGGAAATCACAGGCTTAAAAAATTTTTTTGATTCTTTTGGCGCGGCTGAGGTAAATATCAAAGTGATTTTGATCATTTTGGGAGTATTTTTCCTGGCTGCTTTTGTGTTATGGATGTTCATGCGGCCCAAAACGTGGGGAAAGCAGCAGCTTTCGCATCGCAAGGAGTGGATGATCCAGCAGAAAAAACCGTAATTCGTAGTCAGAATTAGCCAAGGCCAGGGGCCGGGAGGACTGGAATGCAATACCGAGAATTTGGTAAGACTGGTCAAAAAGTTTCCACGCTGGGGTTCGGCTGTATGCGGTTGCCGGTAGTCGGCGACAACAACGCCCAAGTTGACGAAAAAGCAACCAATGCCCTTGTGGGCATGGCTTTGGAAAAAGGCATCAATTATTTTGATACCGCCTGGGGCTATCACGGCGGCAACAGCGAAGCGACCTTAGGCAAAGCCTTGGATATGCACAAGGCCCGTTCCACTGTTTTTGTAGCCGACAAAATGCCGCCATGGGAAATAACTTGCCAGAATGACATGGAAAAAATTTTTATAGCCCAATGCGCCCGTTTGCGTAGCGGCTATATCGATTTTTACTTGCTGCACAACATCAACAAAACCCATTGGGCTAAAATGCGCGAGCTCGGCGCTCTCGATTTTTTGCACAGGCTGCAAAAAGAGGGGCGAGTGGGGCATGTGGGTTTTTCTTTCCACGATGAATTGTCTGTTTTTAAAGATATTGTCGATTCTTATGATTGGGATTTCTGCCAAATTCAATATAACTACCTTGATGAAGAACTCCAGGCCGGTACCGACGGACTGGACTATGCCGCCAAAAAAGGCATGGGCGTTGTAGTTATGGAACCCCTGCGTGGCGGCAATCTGGCCCGCAAGCCCCCGGAAGAAATTCAGGCTCTGTGGGACAGCGCGCAAACCAAATACAGCCCCGCGGAGTGGGCCTTACGCTGGCTGTTTGACAAACCGGAAATTTCCGTGGTGCTTTCGGGCATGAACGAAAAAAGGCAAATGGAAGAAAATTGCCGCATTGCCTCCGAACATGTCACCCAAACCATGACCAATGCCCAATTCAATCTGATATATCGGGCGCGTGAACTTTTCCTTTCGCGCTTCAAGACTCCATGTACGACCTGTGCTTACTGCATGCCGTGCCCCTCCGGGGTCAATATTCCCGGCATATTCCGCGTGTTCAATGAGTACGGCCTGTTTGGAGACAAAAATTGGTGCGGCGGCATGTATAATGCCAATATGGCCGCTACCGAATCAACGGCGGCCAATTGTGTGCAGTGCGGCCAGTGCGAGGAAGCCTGCCCGCAAAAAATAGCCATTATCGAAACGTTGCAGGAAGCCCATCGCGAACTTTCGGCTTGCGGTATGCCCAGATAATAACCTGACTGAAAACAGTTTTCATTTCATTTGAGCAGGGGATAGCTGTGAGGCTACTCCCTGCTCAAATTTTTCCACACCAAGTATTTTTTACAGCTCAACTTGGCAAGGCTTTGCCAACCGCACCCCAGAGGCTTTTCGGCCGTTTCCCGCAAATCCAGCTCCATATAGCATGTTATTACGGTGGCTTCGCTGCCTACATTACGAAAGCTACACGTTCTGACGGCCCTGACAACGCACGGGCCGTCAGAGCATTTCGCTAATTTCACTCGCAAAACGCTCTATGCCATCGCGCGATGGTAAGGTCATAAAGCCTATTTCTTTTGTTTCGTCTGTATATATCCGAAATGATTTGTTGTTCAAATATTAATGCATTGTTTTTGCACTTAGGTATATAGTCTATTATTTAATAGTCGATATGTATAAATATATAAAAGTTTGCTGAAAAAGAACTCCGGTATAAAAACGTAAAATTCTCGATATTCACTCTATGCCAGCCAGGGTGGCTAAAAACGCGCGTGGAGGTGAATCGGAAGTGCTTCATCATTATTAATAATGGGGCATATTTTGATTTGTTAAAGTCTAAAAAAGTTTAGAGAAAATTTAAAAAATAGATTAACAGTTCAGAAAATTAATTACCACGTTCTTTGAATCAACACGTGCTTTTTTGATTGATAAAACCTGTAGTTATAACAAATTTGTCTTTATGAGAGAACGTGTATGAAAAGTTCGAATTACCCAACCTCAACCCCGCCTTCGCCCCTGATACCGCACCAAGCCAGTTCCGCATCTTCTCCAGAGTGGCTGTTCGTTTCAAGGGTAGCTGTGCTATGTATGTTTGTATGGACTTTTCTCGTGCTTTTTTACACGGCATATATCATACATTCCAACGCTGTACGCGCGGAGGATTATGCCCGTATGCAGGCCGAAGCTATTTGCGAACAATATATAGCTGATCACAAATGGAATGCGAAATTCGGCGCTGCTGTGCCCGCGTCCGCTACGGGCGCTTACGGTGACGCCATAGGAGACGCGCCCGACAGGGTTTTCGACCGTATTCACCCCCCTTTGACGTCTGGCCGGCTGGTTTATGTTCGCGAAAACGTGCCGGCCCTCATTCTTGGCCCGTCTGCGGGCCTTGGGTACATGAATTTCGACGGTTTCGTGGATGAATGGGAAGAAGTGGTGTTGAGTTCGCTCAAAGACGGGGTGGCGCAAAATTTTTCCAAACGCATGATTTTTAACGGGGATGATCAGATGCGCTTTATTCGGCCGCTGCTGGCTGAAGAAAGCTGCATAATCTGCCATGCGGCATTCGGAGCCAACTCTGGAGAAATGATCGGCATGGTAAGCGTGGCCGTGCCCATGACTCCTTATCTGAACCTGATGGAGAGAAGCACAAAAAATACGTTGCTGTCCCTGTTCAGCCTATGGCTGTGCGGGATGGGAGGCATGCGCTTTGTGGTTACCAGACTGAAACTGCGCATAGACGAGCGGGACAAGGCGGAAACGGAATTGCGTTCCCTTACCCGCGATTTAGAAGAACGCGTTCTGGAACGCACAAAAGCCATTGAAATAAGAGAGAGGCAATTGCGCGTTGCCAAAGAAGCCGCCGAGGCCGCCAATCGGGCTAAAAGCGAATTTATTGCCAATATCAGTCACGAAATACGCACCCCGCTTAACGGGATCATCGGTATTGCCGAGCTGCTTTCGCATTCGGAACTCAGCATGGATCAGGCATCCATGATGGCTACGATAACCAGCAGCGGAGCCAGCCTGATGGCTGTACTCAACGATTTGCTGGATTTTTCCAAGATAGAGGCCGGGAAGATGCGCATGGAACTGGCGCCGTTCAGCCTGCGCGACACGGTTTTTGAGGCGGTGCGTAGTCTGGCGCCTGTCGCCCACCAGAAAAACCTTGAATTATTGGTGCGAATTGACTCAGGTATGCCGGATAATCTGCTTGGCGATCCTGTGCGCATCCGGCAGGTGATCATGAATCTGCTGAGCAATGCCTTGAAATTTACCCTGCGCGGAGAGGTTGAGCTTCAGGTGCGATGCGTCCTTCTGATGCAGGGAGCTGTTCGTATGCGCGTTCATGTGCGAGATACCGGCATAGGCATTCCGTTTGAAAAGCAGGCTACAATTTTTAATGTATTCGAGCAGGTTGACAATTCCGCCACGCGCCGTTTCAGCGGTACTGGGCTGGGCTTGTCCATCACCCGCAAGCTGCTCGGCATGATGGGCGGGATAGTGAAGCTGGAAAGTGTTCCGGGTGAAGGCAGCATTTTTTCTTTTGAATTGGATCTTCCGGTGCTGGAATCGGCTTCCGCGCTGAATACTCGCGCCTCAAGCGAAGCGCTCAAGAACAGGCGCATAATCATCGTGGACGATAATGCCACAACCTGTCTAATTTATATGGAACAGCTCAAGCTGTGGAACGCGCAGGCGCGGGAGTGCGATAATGTTGACGAGGCTTTGCGTCAGCTGCATTTGTCCGTAACCATGAACAAACCTTTTGATTTGGTTCTTGCTGATCTGCAAATGCCGGAAAAGGGCGGGCTCGCCCTGATCTGTGCCATGGATGTGGAAGAAGAACTTCGGAATATTCCCGTCATTCTGCTTTCTTCGGGCTTGGTGCCCACCGGCATTGAGAAAAAACGCCCGTATCGGGACTGCCTTGTAAAGCCCATTCGCCCGGAAGATATGTTTATCGCCATAAATCGCGTTCTGACGGAACCAGCCAGTCGCTCCACATGTATATGCCGCGATGGCGATAAGTGGCCAAGCGGGGCCGCGCCGACCGCGTCTCTCGACATTCTCCTTGTTGAAGACTCGGAAACCAATCAATTCGTCGCTCAAAAAATGCTCAATGCCATGGGGCACAAGGTGAACATTGCGGATAACGGGCATACCGCCCTGAAAGCTCTTGCGGATCATGTTTATGACGTCATTCTGATGGACGTGCAAATGCCCGTGATGGATGGAATTGAAGCCACAATGCAGATCAGGGAGATGGAAAAAAACGGGTTTCTTCCGGGCAGAACGCCGATCATAGCCATGACGGCGCACGCCATGAGGCACAAGAAAGAAGAATATATGATTGCCGACATGGACGGATATATAGAAAAACCACTATATATGCGCAGCATTGTCGAGGCCCTGGATAAGATTTTTGTTGAAAATGCCTTCGGAGCCGCGGGTAATGCGCGGTCCGGAAAAGAAAAATATGAATCATATGAAAACAGGAAAGCGATAATACTCGACATATCCATTGCTGAGGAAGCGGCGGGATCAAATGTTAAAGATATAGTTTGCGCCATGCAGATATACATGAATGAAGCGACCAGACTTATAAATGAGATGGAGGATGCCGTAAAAAGTAAAAACAAGGAACTTCTCCGGGCTACGGCGCACAAACTGGGAGGAATAACTTCATACTATACGGACGGAAAACTGAAAAAAGACCTCGCCGCACTGGAGGAGATAGGCGAGAAAGGACACTTGGGATCGGAGGATGATTTGCCGTGTGGCCTGTTTGCGGCGGTACATGAGAACATTACCGCGCTGTTGTCGGATATAACCAATTATATTAACGCTGTTCATAACAAAACGATGTGAAGACATATGAATATCCTTATTGCCGAAGATCAAGATACAACCCGATTTATTGTTTCCTCAAACCTGCGTGGTTGCGGCCATACCGTAGTGGACGTCACAAATGGAAAAGACGCTTTGGAATACCTGGTTAACAACCCGGACAGCATCGACATTCTGATTACAGACTGGGATATGCCACTTATGAACGGCATAGATCTGGCCGGAGAAGTGCGCAAACTTACAAAAAATTCCAGTTATATCTATATAATTCTTCTGACCATCAAAGGCGACAACTCGGATTTGATCAAGGGATTTGTGGAGGGACAGGTTGACGATTATATGGTCAAACCGTTCAGCGCGGTAAAGCTGCGCTTGCGTTTGCAGGTGGCCTGCCGCCTGATTCAGTCGGAGCGCGCTTTACGCGCGCGCAGTTGCAACCTGGAAATCAGGGCGCTTGAGCAGAATATCGACATAGGGGAGACACAGGAAAAAATCATCAACCGCCTGCTGGCAATTATGGAGGCCCGCAGTCCGGAAGCGGCCGCCCATGCCCAGCGCGTGGGCATCATGAGCGCGGTCATGGGGCAACGTCTCGGCTGGAGCAATGCGCGCCTCCATATGCTCAGGGCGGCGGCCTTGCTGCACGATATCGGCAAGATAGGGGTACGCGATGCTCTGGTCATGAAAGCTGGGGTGCTTGAGCCGGAAGAACACACGCAAATGCGGGCGCATACTACTATCGGCGGCGCAATACTGTCTGGTTCTCGAAATCCTGTTATCCAGATGGCCGAGTGCATTGCCCTGTGCCACCACGAACATTGGGACGGATCGGGCTATCCGCGCGGGCTGCATGGATACGACATTCCCATGGAGGCGCAGATCGTCGCCGTTGCAAACGAATATGACCGGCAACTCAATATTGATAACCGCGAGGGGCGAACCGAGAAACAGGTGCTAAGTTACATACGCTCGCAGAGGGAGAGGCAGTTTTCCCACGGAATTGTACGGTTGCTTGTGGACAATATGGAGATTATAAAGGAACAGTGCTGGGAAATTTTAGTAAAATGATGTGGATAGTCAAATTTATGTGACCTGAAATTAATATTTATGCCCTCAGGGTATAAAACATAAAAGGACTTACGATTTTTTAATCGCAAGTCCTTGTTTTTTCTGGCGCGCCCGAAGAGATTCGAACTCCTGGCCAGCTGCTTAGAAGGCAGCTGCTCTATCCAACTGAGCTACGGGCGCCTTATGGAAGCGTTGTGAAAACTGTCTAGCATAGAACAAGGCCGAGCGCAACAGTGCGGGAGTTCCTACAGCTGATGGAACTCCCGCACTCATTTAATTATTTATGCGCCAAAGCGGCCGGCGGCGGGCGCAAATCTGGCCAGCATTTCGCGGCGGGTTTGCGGTGTGGCTTTCAGCTCGGCTATGGCTTTGGGCGCGTAAGACTTGGGGTCTTCCTGGAACAGGTAGAGTACTCGCACGCTGTCGGAGTCGCCGATTATTGCGTTGGGGAACTCCTTTTTAACTTCTTCCAGACGTTTTTTGGCAAGCGCTTCCATGTCTTTTTCATCGCCAAAGTGCATGGTTCCGGTGGGGCAGGTTTTCACACAGGCCGGCACCAGCCCTTCGCGCACACGGTCTATGCACATGTCACATTTGGCCAGACTTTTGGTTTTGGGGTCGAGGCGCGGTATGTCATAGGGGCATGATTCGCGCACGCCCTGGGTATCGGTTTTGGCCATTTTTTCCGCGTCGTACAGTACCGCGCCGGTGGCTTCGTCCATAATGGCCGCGCCGTCGGCGTCCATATTGGCCTGATAGAAGCAGGGCGGTTCCACGCAATGGCGGCATTGCTCGGGAAAAAATAGCCATTGCATCTTGCCGTTATCCATTTTTTCTTTGAAATGTACCACTTTCAGGGCTGTAGCCGACAAATCCGGCGGATTCTGGTGCGAGCCCGTGTTTTTGGTGGGTTCCACGCCGAGATTTTTCCAGGCCTTGCAGGCGATCTGGCAACCCCGGCAAGCTGTGCAGCGGGTCAAATCAATAAAGAACATTTTGCCCATGGATCACCTCCGTTAGGCTTTCTTTTCAATGTTGAGCATAAACGCCTTACTTTCGGGGATGCCCATATTGGGGTCGCCCACCGCGGCTGTGAGCAGGTTGGCTGCGTCGCACACAGCGCCTTCGGGGGCGCTCCAGCCGTAATGCCAGGAGGTGCCCACCATATGCACGGTTTTGCCGTTGGCGGTGAAAGGCTTCAGGCGTTCGGTAACCATGGCCACAGCTTCAATTTTTCCGCGCGGGGTGGACAAAATGACCATGTCGCCGTTTTTGATCTTTTTGGCTTCGGCCAGAACCGGATCTATTTCGGCGAAGTTTTGCGGTTCGGCTTCAAGCAGCCAAGGGGTATTGCGGGTCATCAGCCCGGTCTGCCAATGTTCGGTTACGCGATAGGTGGAACCGATATAAGGATAGGCCGGATCGTCGCGGCTGAGTTTTTCGCCGGGCGCGACCCAGGCTGTGGGGCTGACCACCTGCGAAGACAACGGTTGGCTCTTGAAGGGTGATTCCATAGGCTCGTAATGTTCGGGGAAGGGGCCATCGTTGAGGCCGGGGCCGAAAAGCGAGCCAACTCCGTTTACCTGCATGATATAGGGGGACACGGTACCGGGGTTGCCGCCGCCGTCTACCACGTCACCCACCCACTTGCCGTCCTTCCATTCAATAACGGACTTCTGCGGGGCAAAGGGCTTGCCGTTTTTATCCACTGAGGCGCGGTTATAAATGATGCGGCGGTTTACCGGCCAGGCAAAGGACCAGTTGGGGAAAAGGCCTATTCTGGCCTGTTCCGGGGTCTGTTTGGGATCGCGGCGGGCCATCATGTTTCCGGCTTCGGTGAAGGAACCGGCATGCAGCCAGTTGCCCGAAGCCGTGGAGCCATCGGCCTGGAGCGCGGCAAAAGCCGGAACCTGTTGCCCGGCCTTGTAGGTCACGCCGCCAACGGTCACGTCCTTGATGAAATAGCCGTTCATTATTTTGGCTACCTTGGTGGGCGAGAACTCATGCCCATCCATCCAACCGTCGAGGCCGAACTGCAAAATGGCGTCAGCAACCGGGCCGCCCTCTTTTTTGTAAAGATCGCGGAGCTTGAGCATCAATTCCACGATGATGTCACCGTCGGGCTTGGTTTGGCCGAGAGGATGCGGGCCGCGATAGCGCCACTGCATCCAGCGTCCGGAGTTGGCGATGGAGCCTTCTTTTTCAATGGAAACGCAGCAGGGCAGGAAGAAGACTTCGGTTTTGATGTCTTTGGGGTTCATGCCGGGGCCGCGCCAGAATGAGCCGGTTTCATTGTCAAACAGGTTGACATTAACCATCCAGTCGAGCTTGGTGAAGGCTTGGCGGTGCTTGTTGGAGTTGGGTCCGCCGCAGGCCGGGTTCATGCCCCAGGCGAAAAGCCCCTTGATTTTGTCCTTACTCATCTTGTCGATGATGCCTTGCCAGAAGTTGTCGACCATGGGCACGGCCGCGTCGAGCTTGGGCAGATATTCATAAGCTTTGGCTGGTTCCAGGCCGGGATAAATGGCCTTCAGCATGCTGGCCATGTACTTGGGCCGGTTTTTCCACCAGTTCATGCTCATGGGATCGTTAGACTTGGGCGTGGTGGCATTGTAGGCATCAAGAGTGGTGAGCTTGCTGTTGGGGGTGGGCATGTAGCCGGGCAGCACATGCACCAGCAGGCCCTGGTCGGTGGACCCTTGCACATTGGATTCGCCGCGCAGAGCATTCACGCCGCCGCCGGCCACGCCGATATTGCCCAGCAACAACTGGACCATGGACATGGTGCGGATGTTCTGGGTGCCGTGGCTGGACTGGGTCCAACCCATGGCATAAAGAATGGTGCCGCTTTTTTCAGGCTTGCCGGTGGTGGCATAGGACTTGTATACGGCCTCAAGATCCGCTTCCGGGGTTCCGGTGATTCTGGATACCATTTTGAGATCGTAGCGGCTGTAGTGCGCCTTGAGCAAATTAAGCACGCAACGAGGATTTTTATATTCCGGGTCTTTTTTGGGCACGCCTTTTTCGTCGCGCTCAAAATCCCAGGTACTCTTGTCGTAGTTTTTTTTGGCCGGGTCAAAGCCGGAGAAAAGACCGTCTTTGAAAGAGAATTTTCCGCCTACTATGAGCGCGGCATTAGTGTAGTCGCGCATATAGTCGTCAAAATAAAGTTTATTGTCCAGAATGTACTTGATCATGCCGCCGAGGAAGGCGATGTCGGTGCCGCTTCTTAGGCGCACATGCAAGTCGCATTTGGAGGTTGTTCTGGTGAAGCGGGGGTCAACATGGATGAGCTTTGCGCCCTTGTCCTTGGCTCTTAAAACCCACTTGAAGGCCACGGGATGGTTTTCGGCCGGGTTGCTGCCCATAATGAGCACACAATCGCTGTTAGCCAGGTCATTCCAGTGGTTGGTCATCGCGCCGCGTCCGAACGACTCTGCCAGAGCCGCTACAGTGGAGCTGTGTCAGAGCCGGGCCTGATGCTCTATATAGATCAGGCCCAGGCTGCGCATCATGGCCTGTAGGGCCCAGCATTCTTCGTTGTCGAGGGCGGCCGAGCCGAAAGAGGCGATGCTTTCGGTGCGGTTGACAAGATTTCCGGCGGCATCTTTGGCCATAAAGCCCGCATCACGGTCTCTTTTTACGCGCTTGGCTATTTCGGTAAGGGCGTAATCCCATTCCACTTCCTGCCACTTGTCGCTGCCGGGGGCGCGATACAAAGGCTTTTTAGGTCTACGGCCATTTTCGGCCAATTGCCAGGTGGACGACCCTTTGGCGCACAATGAGCCCTCGTTGATGGGATGATCAGGATCACCGTCAACATTAACGGCCCGGCCGTTCTTGCTTTCGGAAGTACTTACGATTAATCCGCATCCCACCGAACAATAACAGCATATTGAGGTAGTCTGTTTGGTTTGTTTCAGTTTGAATTCGGCCGCCCTGGCTTCCAGGGCGGTGAAGTTGAGGCCCAGCCCCCCAAAAGCCGTGCCAAGGGAAAACCCTGCGCTAAGCTTCAAAAAGGTTCTGCGGGTTACGTCCATAGGTGCGCTCCTTGCGAGTCGGGCAACGGATGGTTTTGCTGCCATACCGCGTTTGGCCGCAATCAGCCTTTTGCCCGGATTGTTGGCGTTATGCGTTAACGCCGTGATATATTAGATGGTTATACAAGGTACATGGAACGGATTAATTTCCAAAATACCGTAACACGCAAAAATAGTTACGTATAGGGGGGGAGGGAGGATTGAACGATTGGTCGGAGAAAGTTTTTTTGAGAAGACAATGAGTTACAGTGACATTTTTTTTATAAAAATAAACGGAACCTATTGAAATTAAATATGTTTTTTTCAGCATATATACTGGCTTTGTGTAAAAATTAACAAGGCTGGGGGATGTCGAGTGGGAAAAAACACGGTAAGGTCGAGCCTGCAAACTATACGTCCGGACATGAAAATTTTATGGCAGAGTTTGTCAATAATCTTGGTAAAGTCGTATATATGGCGCGACGGACAAATACGCATTGACTGAACCGGCTAAAGAATTATCTATTATAGCGGAGCATGGTTAAGCTTCACAGACAGCGGCAAACGGAGAGCAAAATGGCTGTATCTTACAAAGATTATTATAAACTTCTGGATGTGTCCCGCAGCGCGTCCACCGAGGAAATTTCCAGGGCCTATAAAAAGCTGGCCCGCAAGCATCACCCCGATCTCAATCCGGGGTCCAAAGATGCCGAGGAGAAGTTCAAAGATATAAATGAAGCATATGAAGTTCTAAAAGATTCTGAAAAGCGCAAGCTTTATGATCAGCTGGGTCCCAACTGGCAGGATGGCCAGCAGTTCAGGGGCGCACCTGGTTTTGAGAACATGAATTTTTCTTTCAACGGCCAGCAATTCGGAGGAGCCGGTTTTTCTGACTTTTTCGAAATGCTTTTCGGCCAGGGGACTAGTTCGTCCGCAGGGCGGGGGCCGACTTTCGGCCCGGACCCGTTTGGTGGTTTTTCTTCACGGCCCAAGCGCGGGCGCGATGTGGAGGCGGAAATTTCCATTTCCCTTGAAGACGCCCATCGCGGCGCGCGGCGGGCTATTACCCTCAGTGGAGCAGGGGGCGGACGCACTCTGGAAGTAAATATTCCGGCTGGAATACGGCAAGGGGCCAAGTTGCGCCTGGCTGGACAGGGCGACTCCTCTCCCGGCGGCCAGCCCGGCGATCTGTTTTTGCAGATCAAGTTTTTGCCTCACGATCAGTTTCAGCTTGATGGCGACACCATAGTAAGCGACCTCAATCTTACCCCCTGGGAAGCCGCTCTTGGCGGCAAGATGCGTGTGCCCACCCTGGACGGAGAAATTGAGCTTAATATTCCGCCCTGCACCAGTTCCGGGCGTAAATTTCGTCTGCGCGGGCGCGGCCTGGGGGCCGGGGGGAAGCGCGGCGACCATCTGGTGCGGGTAATGATAAAAATGCCTGAAAATATCTCCGACAAATCCAGAGAACTTTGGCAAAAACTGGCCGAAGAATCCTGCGGGGGGCAAAAATGAGCAAAGAAGAACAAGATATCATAATAGCGGCCAACTATGTTGCTTTTGCGGAATTTGTGCAGGCCACGAAAGTTCATCCCGTCAGGCTTGGCGAGCTTGTGGAAATGGGCTGGCTTGAGACTCGCCGGGCCGAGGATCAGAGCTGGGATTTTCGTGAGACCGACATTTACCGCACCAGAAAACTTGAGCGCATCTGCGCCGATTTTGAATTGCCGTCGCTCGGGGGGATGATCATTGTGGATCTTCTGGATCGCATCAACTCCTTGGAACAAACGGTAAAAATGTTGCGAACAATTGCATATAAGGGTTGATAGCATATGGACATAAGCAAGTTTACCGAAAAAGCGCGCGAATCGGTCAGCGAGGCCCAGAATCTGGCCATGGGCATGGGCCATCAGGAAGTGGACGTGGATCATCTGGCCCTGGCCCTTGTGAATCAGGAAAAGGGCATAGTTCCGCGCATTCTGGAGCATATGGGGGTGGCGCCGCGCGCCTTTGCCGTGGCTGTGGAAGGTTTGCTGCGCAAACGTCCCTCGGTCAGCGGCGGGGGCGGGCTTTCCACCGACAAAATTACAGTTACGCAGCGCCTGGGCAAAGCTTTGGTGGACGCTCAGGAAGAAGCCAAAAAGATGAAAGACGAGTATGTAAGCGTTGATCATCTTTTTGCGGCTATTGTGGACCAGGCCGCTTCCGGGCCGCTTGGCGGGGTATGCCGCGAATATAATTTGACCAGGGCGCGTTTTTCCTCGGCCATGCAGGAAATGCGCGGCGGGGCGCGCGTAACTTCGGCCACTCCCGAAGATACTTTCGAGGCTCTATCCAAATACGGGCGCGATTTGGTTGAAGCGGCTCGACAGGGCAAGCTCGACCCGGTAATCGGGCGCGATGCCGAAATTCGCCGGGTAATACGCATTCTTTCCCGGCGCACCAAGAACAATCCGGTGCTCATAGGCGAGGCCGGAGTGGGAAAAACCGCCATAGTGGAAGGCTTGGCCCACCGCATAGTCAAGGGCGATGTGCCCGAAGGCCTGAAGGGCAAAACCATCTATTCGCTGGACATGGGCGCGCTTATTGCCGGGGCCAAGTATCGCGGCGAGTTTGAAGAGCGCCTCAAAGCCGTGCTCAATGAAGTGGAAAAGTCCGCCGGGCAGGTAATTCTGTTCATCGACGAATTGCACACCATAGTTGGCGCGGGCAAAAGCGAAGGGGCCATGGACGCGGGCAACTTGCTCAAACCCATGCTGGCCAGGGGCGAATTACATTGCATCGGGGCCACCACCCTGGACGAGTACCGCAAAAATATTGAAAAAGATCCGGCCCTGGAACGGCGTTTTCAAACCGTGCTGGCTGAAGAGCCCAACATTGAAGACACCATCTCCATTTTGCGCGGTCTGAAAGAGCGTTTCGAGGTGCATCACGGAGTGCGCATAAGCGACTCGGCCATTGTGGAATCGGTGGTGCTTTCGCATCGCTACATAAGCGACCGTCAACTTCCGGACAAGGCCATAGACCTCATTGACGAGGCCGCGGCCATGATCCGCACTGAAATCGATTCGCTGCCGGCCGATCTGGATGAAGTGAACCGCAAGATCATGCAGTTGGAAATCGAGCGCGAGGCCCTGAGACGCGAAACCGATACCGCTTCGCGCCAGCGTCTTGAGTTGTTGGAAAATGAACTTACAACACTGCGCGCCAATCAAGCCAATCTGCGCCAACAATGGGAGGCTGAAAAAGGTTCCATTGATTCCGTGCGCAAGATCAAGGAAGGCATTGAGCAGACTCGGTTGGCCATTGAGCAAGCCGAGCGGGCTTACGATCTCAATAAAGCCGCCGAATTGAAATATTCCACACTGCTCAATCTGGAAAAACAGCTCGCGGCCGCTGAAAAGGCCGAGAGCGACGGCCCGCGCCTGCTCAAGGAAGAAGTGCGGCCCAGTGACATTTCCGAAATCGTGGCCCGCTGGACCGGCATACCGGTTACCAGGCTTATGGAATCGGAGCGTGAAAAGCTGCTGCGCTTGCCTGAGGAATTGCACAAGCGCGTGGTGGGCCAGGACGAAGCCGTAACCGCCGTGGCCGATGCCGTGCTGCGCTCGCGGGCCGGGCTGTCCGACCCCATGCGGCCCACCGGCTCCTTTATTTTCCTCGGCCCCACCGGGGTTGGCAAAACCGAGCTGTGCAAAGCCTTGGCCGAAGCCCTCTTTGATACCGAAGAAAACATGGTGCGCCTGGATATGAGTGAATATATGGAAAAACATTCCGTATCGCGGCTTATTGGCGCGCCTCCCGGCTATATCGGCTATGACGAGGGCGGGCAGCTTACCGAGGCCGTGCGCCGCAGGCCCTATTCGGTAATTCTTTTTGATGAAATCGAAAAGGCCCACCCGGATGTTTTCAATACGCTGCTGCAACTGCTGGATGACGGTCGCCTTACCGACAGCCAGGGCCGCACCGTTGATTTCCGCAACAGCATCGTGATTATGACCTCCAACATAGGATCCCCTCTGCTGCTGGACGGCATAGACGAAAACGCCGTGCTCACCGAGGATGTGCGCGACAAGGTCATGGATGAGCTGCGTCGCCATTTCCGACCGGAATTCCTCAACCGTGTGGACGCCACAGTATTGTTCACCCCACTGGGCCGCGATCAGATCTCCCAGATTGTGCGCATTCAGCTGGCCAGCCTGCAAAAGCGCCTCAAAGAACGCAAAATCAGTCTCAGCCTTGATGACGCCGGGCTTAACTTCATTGCCGAAGCCGCCTATGATCCGGTGTACGGGGCCAGGCCGCTGAAACGTTACATACAGCAGGCGGTGGAAACACCCTTGGCGAAAAAGATTATCAAGGGCGAAATTGAAAACGGTCAGCATGTGCTGCTTAGTGTGGAGAATGAGGAGCTGATTTTTAAGATAGGCCATTAGGGGCTGTCTCTAAATGCGTCTTTTGTACAATGGCTACGTCATTTATCCGCCGCACTGCGCCGCATTGGATGTCGGCGGGCGAAGCCCGACCGACGCGGCTTGGCGGCTCAAAGGCGCGGCACGCCGCGCGACTGCCGTCGGCTTTAAGGCCTTTTTGCTCCGGTCGAGTCCCATAGGAGTACACTCGCTACGCAAAAAGGCCAGCTTTCCTTGCCCTTGAATCAAAATCCGCTATTTGGAGACAGCCGCTAGATCATCTCGTAACAGACAGCATTCAATTGCCCAGTGGTTGAATTCAGCGGAACTTGACGCGCACGGCATAAAAAGCCCATAGTGCAAGGAATCCCCGCGCAAGATGGGCGGGAGGGAATAATTCTATAAAACACAGGAGGCTGATATGTCGTGCGATGAACTTAAGGCGTTTTTGGACGGCTGGGCTGTGGACAACAATAAGGTCAAACCGCTTTTTGTGGAGCTTATTGACTATGCCCAAACCATGCCCGGCGTGGAATTGAACTACAAGGGCCGCCCCGGGGTGAGCCATTCCGTGCGTCTGATCAGCAAGGAACAGAAAGACCGGCCCTTCTTCGCTGTTCTGGATATTATTGATGATGAACCGGAAAGCCGCTGGATTTCGGCCTGCTTTTACGCCGAATTGGTAAGCGACCCCGAAGAGCGCGGCGACGTGGTTCCCGAGGGCCTTGAAGGCGATAAAGACGCCCTGTGCTTTGACGTGGAAGGAGATCCGGGCGATTTCGCGGAATATCTCAAGGAGCGTATTGCCGAGGGCGCTAAAGTGAAATAATGGGCCAAATGCGTTTTTGTCTAATTAGTTGCGCAAGTATTGCCAGCTTAAGTATATTTTTTGCAATTTTCGAGTAGCGGCGGCAGTTTGGCGTCAGACGAGGAAGGCAAATTTTCAGCGAGGGGAGTGTACTCTTACGGTACTCGACCCGAGCGGAAAATGCCGCCTGACGAAGTATCACGCAAAACTGCCGTCGCTACTCCAGTCCGTTTTCGGTGACAGTGGCCATGCTCGCGCCTACAGCCTGCAAAAAGGCGCGATCATGCGAAACAACAATGCCGGGCAGGCTCAATTTTTTGATCAGGGCGGCCACGTCGCGGGTGGAATCTTCAGACAGCCCGGCGCTGGGTTCGTCCAGTAGCAGGGCCACAGGATCCAGAGCCAGAATGCCTGCCAGGGCGGCCAGTTTTTTTTCGCCGCCCGACAAGGTGTAGCAAACTCGCGCCTGTAGATGTGCTATGCCTGCCAGTTCCAGAGAAGCCAGGGCCTTTGCCTTGGCTTCTTTCTGTTTAAGGCCCATATTTAAGGGGCCGAAGGCCGCGTCTTCCAGCACGGTTGGCGAAAAAAGCTGATCGTCGGGATCCTGAAAAAGATAGCCGAGCTTGGGGCGCAGCGGCTTGAAGTCGGCTTCGGCCCGGCATACTTGCCCGAGCAGGCGTATTGTGCCGCCTTGGAGCTTTTCCAGCCCCATGATCAGTTGCAACAAGGTTGTTTTGCCCGCGCCGTTGGGGCCGGACAGGCCCAGCAGCAAGTTATCGGGCAGGGCCATGGAAAAGTTTTTGAAAATGGTCCTACCGGAAGCATAGGTAAAATCAAGGCCGTCTATTTCAATTATGTTGTGCATGGGCGTATCCAAAGCAAAATAGCGATCAGAGCGGTAAGGTGCAGGCAGAAAAACAGGTCATTTTTTTTGAAACGGAAGTGTCCGAGCAGCCACACATGATCCTTGAATCCCCGGCAGAGCATGGCCTTGCGTATTCTTTCGGCGCGGTCCAGGGAACGGATCAACAGCATACCGATAAAGTTTCCATAGGTTTTTATGGTATGCATATCTGTTTTGGGGGTGAATCCTCTGGTTTTCATGGCCGCGCTCAAGCGCGCCGCTTCCTGCTCCAGAGTCTTGAAATAGCGGAAGGACATGAAAAAAATATTCACCATTTTGGGCGGGACATGGAAATGGTGCAGGGCATGGGCGAGGTCAGGCAAAGACGAAGTGCCGAGCATGGCCAGCATGGCCAGCAGGGCTGAGGCCGCTTTCAGCGACAGCAGCATGGCCAGGGAAAGGCCTTCGGCGGTGATTTGCAAAAAGCCCAGGCTGTAAACGGTTTCACCGGGGGTGGAAAAAGGCAGGGTGAGCAGCAGGATCAGGGCGAAAATCAGTCCGGGGGCCACTTTTACGGAGGCGGACAAGGGAGATATGCCGCTTGCGGCCAGCAACGCCAGAGCATAGGCCGCTATTGCGGCCGGAACGAAAAAAGAGTCGGAAAAGGCGCAAAAAACGGCCAGAACAAGCGCGGCCAGCATTTTTGGCCGTGCATCCAGAGTTTGTAAATAAGTGCCGCGCATTTTAGAGTATTTCGCTTTTGAAAATATCCGCCGCTGAAAGCTGCATTTTTTATTATGCGGTTTACTTGCGGCGCTTTTTGATTTTATACAAACGCCAGCTCAGGAGTGCTATAATGCCCAGGCCGATGAAAATTTTGGTGGCTATGAGCCAGACATCTTCCCCCGGCAGCGGCGGTATGGGAATTGGAGGGATAATAGCGGCCATGAGTCAGCGCTCCAAGGGGAATTCGGCTCTATGCCCGTCACCCATGTCGATTATCAGAGTGAGCTTTTTTTCGTCGCCAATGGTGGAGATGGGCACGTCGAATATGCCGTTTTCATCGGGTTTACCTTTGGCCAGAACTTTGCCATTGGCGGTTTTTACAATAACTTCGCCGCCACGCAAAGGCTTGTCGCGCGATATGTAGCTGTAGGTGTGCAGCACTTTGTCCGTAAACCAGCCGAAAATATGAATGCTGTGGGCCAAGGCCTGGCCAGAGGCCAACAGCATGGCCGCAAGCAGGACCGCGATTGCGGAAAGAGCTAATTTTCTGGTGTACATCTTATGTTTTCTCTTTCTACGGTAAATTGTGTCGAGGGTATTATTTCGGGCTTCACCTTAAGTACAAAACTGTAAATTGAGGCGGTGATCAGGCCTTCCACAGCCATGAGCGGGCTGTTGCCGAATAGAAGCAGCTTTGCGGCCGGAAGGAACTGTTTGCCGGAAAGGGCGAGGGCCAGAGCCATAAGCGTGGCGGCCAGGGCTATGGAACAGGCTCCGGCGAAAAAAGCGCCCCAGAAGGCGTGTTTTCCGCCCCGGCGCAGCAGCGGGGCAAACAGGAAGGAGCACAGAACGGCAGGACCGGCCATGGCCACGGCATTTACGCCAAGAGTGGTCAGCCCGCCGAACTGAAACAGCACGGCCTGGAGAAGCAGGCCGGTGAAAATGGCCGGAAAGGCTCCCCAACCCAAAAAAATGCCTGTAAGTCCGCTTAAAATCAAATGTATGCTGGAAACGCCAATGGGAAAATGAATGAAGGAGGCCAGAAAGAATACCGCCGCCATCATGGCCAGCCTTGGCACGTCCTCTCCTGAGGTGCGACGCAGACCCTGCCACAGGCCTATGGCGGCCCCGGCGGCTCCGGTTACTATTACCGGCAGACTTAACACTCCTTCCGATAAATGCATTTGCTTCAATCTTCCTGTTTATGAGGGTAATATTTTTATATGTGCATAAATACATTTATGGTCTGAAACATCCAGCCTCAAAAACAAAAGTTTTTGGTAAGGGGGGAA